>JABAAT010000032.1 GCA_014238615.1 Gammaproteobacteria bacterium
CAGGCAGCTAAAACGGGCACCATGCAAGACGGTGAGCTGGTCTATGAGCTGGATGGGAACACTCACCGCACACCGGCGAAAACACTACGCGGGGACTACCGAGATTCCAAAGGCAACTCTAAGAACAGACTTCGCCGATGGGAGAAATCGGACTTCATCCCCCGCGAGGGTGACATCTTCCAGGAACGCCTCTATGCCATCCAGTGGATCACAAGAGACACCATTCACGGACCACGCCAGGTTACTTATTTCCGAGGCGTGACTGACGCTGACATGGAGCGGGAGCGAAAGGTTGAAGGCATTGTTGCTGAGAATCTTGCCAGGTGGCAGGCGGACGGATTAGCGCCGGATATGGAGATTGAGCCTGGTAATAAAACGGATGACCCTATTCGGGAGCGCGGCTGGACGCACTGGCACCATCTCTTTAATGCCCGTCAGCTGCTGCTGCAATCATTTGCGATCAAGGCATGGCGTGAGTCATCGGATACCCCGCTTGGCTGGCTCAAGATCGCTAAAATGACTGATTTTAATTCCAAACTTTGCCGCTGGAAGCCTTCTCAAGATGGGCCAGTAGGCGTCTTTTACAATCAGGCGTTAAATACTTTCTACAATTACGCGACGCGCGCCTGGATGGGATATGGACCATCTTTTTTCAAGATAGCTGATGTTGTCCTTCCCCCGGTGGAAAGAAGAATTGTCTCTGATACAGCCACTCAAGCTACGCAGCCTTGTGAACTATGGATCACGGATCCACCCTATGCGGATGCGGTGCAATACCATGAGATTACCGAGTTTTTTATTGCGTGGCTTCGTAAAAACCCACCCAAAGAGTTCCAGGATTGGATATGGGACTCTCGTCGCGCACTGGCGATTAAAGGGTCTGGTGATGACTTCCGGCGTGGCATGATCGAGGCTTACCGTACCATGACTGAACACATGCCGGCCGATGGCCTGCAATGTGTGATGTTTACCCACCAGGATACGACAGTCTGGTCAGACATGACCGGTATCTTCTGGGCGGCGGGGCTCCAGGTGGTTGCAGCCTGGTATATCGCCACGGAAACAACTTCTGAACTCAAGAAAGGCGGTTATGTTCAGGGCACTGTGCTTTTGCTGCTGCGCAAGCGCCCGGCTGGAGAAAAGACAGGCTTCAAGCAACGCATCCTGCCAGCCGTACGTACCGAGGTGGAACGCCAGATTTCGACCATGATGCATCTCAACGATGAGGTGGAAGACAAGATGGGCGAGCCGGTCTTCAATGATTCCGATCTGCAGATGGGTGGTTATGCCGCCGCGCTCAAGGTATTGACAGCCTATACTCAGGTGGGCGGTGAAGATGTCACGACCTTCGCCATGCGCCCGCGCCGGCGAGGTGAAGTGACGGTGGTGGATGAAATCGTTCAACAAGCCGCGGAGGCCGCCAACAGCTTGTTGGTGCCGGAAGGACTCCACACCGCTACCTGGCGGAAACTAAGAGGCATCCAGCGCTTCTATCTGCGCATGATGGATATGGAGAGCACGGGTGCCTCCAAGCTGGATAACTACCAGAACTTCGCCAAGGCTTTCCGTGTAGAAGATTACACTCGCGTCATGGCCAGCATGACCGCTAACAAGGCACGCCTCAAGCGTGTCACCGATTTTGTCTCACGAGACCTGACCCCAGGCACCGAGCTGGGCGTCACCTGGCTGGGAGGCTTGATCATCGGATTGCAACAACTATTGGCCGAGACGGAACCGCAGGTAGTGATCGGGCAACTCCAGGCGGATTTTCCGGATTTCATGGAGGTTCGACCCCTGTTGATCGATCTGCTTTGCTTCATAGAAAAGACAGCCCCCGAGCATGAGGTGTGTCAGGCGGCGGAAACACTGGGCGCCCGGTTACGTAATCTACGCGCCCTGAGCCAATAACAAGAGGCGCGCCGAATGAATATCGGACCTATCAGACGTTTCTCTTCCCGCACCCAACGACTCGATAGCAGCTTCCTGCTCAAGCATCTAAAAGGCGCCCGCGGCTACAAGCGGATTGCCGGTTATTTCACCAGCTCGCTATTCGAGGTGGCGAACGAGCTTCTGGAGGCTATTCCGGAGGTCAAGATAGTCTGCAACGTGGATATTCATCCCGACGACCTGAAGGTGGCTCAGCTGCGCGAATCAAAGATGATTAGTCGCTGGAATGAAAAAGCCATTGAGGCCGAAGCCCTGCTAAACCGAGACCGTTATCTTCGGCTGTACGAGTTTCTGAAAAAACACGGCCAGGCCGTCAGGGTGGCCCCGGATAGTGTTTGTGGCTTTCTTCACGGGAAGGCCGGCGTGATTGAACTGGCTGATGGGCGTAAGCTCGGGTTTATCGGCTCAATGAATGAAACCCGTAGCGGCTGGCAAAGCCATTACGAGATCCTCTGGGAAGACGAATCTCCAGAGGGTGTGGCCTGGATCGAGGAGGAATTCAACTACCTTTGGAATGCCGCCAGGGAACTGCCGCGTGTAGTGACTCGTGAGGTGCGCCGCCGTGGTAACCGGCACGAAGTGATGTTGAATGAGATCGATGAAGATGATGACCTGGCGCCAGCCGCACTGGTCGAGTCGCCGCTCTATCGGGAAGGGTTGTCTCTGCAGCCCTGGCAACAGGGCTTTATTACGGAGTGCATGCGTCATTATCAAAACCACGGCAGCGTGCGCCTCCTGCTGGCGGACGAGGTGGGGCTTGGTAAGACGCTTTCAATGGGCACTGCCGCACTTGCGCTTTGCCTGTTGAGTGATAAGGAAGCCAAGGCGCGCCGGCCTGTCGTGATCTTTGCTCCGGCCACGCTCTGCGAACAGTGGCAGACCGAGATGATCGATAAATTAGGTATCCCCTGTGCCCGGTGGCAGACCCAAAAGAAGGTCTGGATAAACCACGAGGAAGGGATTATCTCTCCTGGCGGCAGAGAGCAGATTACTAAATGCCCGCTACGCATAGGGATTATCTCTATCGGCCTGATGATGCGGGATTCGGAGGAGAAAAAATACCTTCTCGATCTATCATTCGGTGCTGTCATACTCGATGAAGCACATAAGGCCAGAAAGCGACAGGGGTTTAGCAAAGATGCTGACTCGCCTAACAAATTACTGGATTTTATGCGGAAGATTGCCGCAAACTCGACTCATGTATTGCTTGGTACGGCGACACCGATCCAGATGCATCCCGAAGATCTCTGGAATCTGCTCGGCATTCTGCATCAGGGTGAAGGCCGGTTTGTATTAGGTAACGACTTTGCCATGTGGTCTCGTCCCAAAGAGGTGTTGCCTATCCTCTTTGGTGAACGGGAAGTGACTGATTCTTTCCCTGCGTGGGAATTACTGCGTTCGCCCCTGCCGCTGACCAAATCAACAGAGGAACCCAAGGCGAGACAGTTATACAACGCCGTTCGCGAGGACCTGAGGCTCGCCCCAAACAAGTGGCAGACAAAGAAAAATCTCACTGATCTCAGGAACGACACCCGCGAAATTCTGAAAGACGCGCTGTCACACGAGATTTCCGGAGGCACATTCTTTCAACAGGAAAATCCATTTGTTCGCCACATCGTTCTACGCAAACGCGCCTCATTGGAGAACTCAGGCTTGCTCACCAAGATCGGTGTAGATATTCACCCAAGCCGGCGGTTAGTGAAAGAAGTACGCCTGTTTGATGCCCTGTTTGAAGGCAACGCACTACGAATCAGTGAGGATTTTCGTGAGGCATACGCCGAAGCCCGACGATTCGGCAAGGCACTGGCAAAGCGTGGCAAGGGCGGTGGATTCATGAAGAACCTGATGGAGCAGCGCATTTGCTCCAGTATTGTTGCAGGAAAGAAGACTGCCCGGACGCTGCTTGAGGGCCGTACCTTCCAGGTGGATGAGGCCGAGCAGGAGCTTGACGAACAGGAGATTGCCCTTCAGCTTGATAAGACTGAAAACAGCGCGGAAGAACGTGCCGTACTCGAACGAATGATTGATCGACTGGAGAAAATCACAGAAGACCCGAAGATGCAGGCGGTCGTTCATTACCTGGACAAAGAGCAATGGCGTACATATGGTGTAATCATCTTCAGTCAATATTACGACACCGCCAGGTGGGTCGCCGATGAACTTGCGGCACGTTACCCCGATGAAGCCGTTGGCCTATATGCGGGTGCCGGCCGCAGCCGACTCTACCAGAAAGGCGACAGCGTTCATATTCAGCGTGAGACACTGAAGAAGATGGTCGCTGAACATGAGACCAGCCTCATGGTCGCGACTGATGCCGCCTGTGAGGGCTTGAACCTGCAAACGCTGGGTGCGCTGATCAATATGGACCTCCCCTGGAATCCGACTCGCCTGGAACAGCGCCTCGGACGTATCAAACGCCTTGGACAGGTACGTGAGAAAGTCGACATGCTGAACCTCGTCAACGAGCAGACCGTGGATGAGAAGATTTACGAGCGCCTTTCAGAACGGATGCGTGACCGCTACAACCTGTTCGGCTCACTACCCGACACCATCAAGGACGAATGGATTGATAATATTGAGACACTGGGCGAAAAAATGGACGAATATATCAATGCCCGGAAAGAAGCCACCGGGTTTGACCTTCGTTATAACGCAACAATGGCCCCCTCGGAAAAGGATTGGCGGGATTGCTCTAAAGTGCTTTCACGCAGGGATTTTACTGAATTGATGAGCAACGGCTGGAGTGACAGTCGTTAAGCCCGGAGGAAGAGAACGGTGCAGAAGGAAGAAATGAAGAAGGTAATGCCTGATATGGAGCAACTTATGGAGCCTCTCCTTAGAGCCCTGAATGAATTAGGTGGCTCGGGGAGTATTAATGAAATCTATGAGAAAGTGGTTGAACTCGAGAATTTCGACGCTGAAATACTTGCCGTTCCCCACAATCCGGGGAAAGGTAGACAGACGGAGGTCCACTATCAACTAGCTTGGACCCGTACCTATTTGAAGAAGGCCGGTTACCTCAAAAATTCATCCCGCGGTGTCTGGGCACTCACAGAAAAAGCAAGACAGGCAAGACAGGATAGGAAATTTAATAGCCGTGAAGTCATCAACAATGTGCGTTTAATCTATAAGCGTTCATTCCTTCGCTTTAATGACATGGGAGCTAAAGAACCAGAAGCTCTAACCACTGTGATGAATGACTTGCCGGAGGATGACTTTGCATGGCGAGAGAAGTTGCATCATGTCTTGACTAAAGGAATAGCGCCGGACGCCTTCGAACGCCTGACTCAACGCCTGCTACGCGAGTCCGGCTTCGTTCATGTCAAGGTGACAGGGCGTACAGGTGACGGCGGCATTGACGGTAAATGCATCGCTCGAGTCAACGGGATCATGAGTTTCCACATCGCCTTCCAGTGAAAAAAATATAAAGATCCAGTTAGCGCTTCGGAAGTTCGTAATTTTCGTGGTGCGACTGTCGGCCGTTCTGATAGAGGTCTATTCATTACAACCGGGAGCTTTACCAAGCCGGCGATTGAGGAAGCCAGCCGTGATGGTGTGACACCAATCGATTTGATCGATGGCGACCTCCTTGCTGACAAACTCAAGGAGCTTGGTCTTGGAGTAATAACTGAGACGAAAGAAGTTGAGGTGGTCACAGTAGATCCAGACTGGTTTCTAAAACTATAAAGGTATGAACGTCAAAATGCATAAAGGAGGCCGGCTTGTTAAAGCCTGAGTTCGAGAAGCCGACTGAAGGAAAGCAGACAAAGGCTTGGAGAAGCCGGTTCTGCATACATAAATCGATAAGGCATCCTAACTTTGAGGCTGAAAGCGTCTTTAGCAATGATCCCTGGCGGTTTGTCGAGCTTTGGCTGAAGCGTAGTGAATTAGAGAGCAACAGAAAGACAGATGCCCTGGCATTTTGGCTTCAAGCCAAAAGGTTCTCCGAAGCAGCTTCAAGTATGAGCACTGAAGCGGCGCCACTTCCCTTGTATTATGCATTCCTAAACGCCACCAAGGCTCTACTTGAGGTCCACTCAGAGACATATACAAATCTGCATGGTGTCGGAGGGGCGGGAGGAGTAACAGTCACCGCGAGAACCGATCTTAAGAATAAAAAGGAACAAGCTCAATCCGCAGAGAATTCCCTGGAAAAAGAGAAGACACGAGTTCAATCCGCAGGGAAATCCTTGGAAAGTGCAAAGTCACAAATCCAATCTGCGGAGGCTTCCCTGGAAAAAGAGAAGACACGACTCCAGTTCGCCGAAGATTCTTTGAAGAGCATAGGATCACAGGTTCAATCCGCAGAGGCTTCTCTGAAAAGTGCGGAGGCACAAGCTCAATCTGCAATGGATGTCCATCATGACAAGCATAGACAACGTCAAATCGCGGGGAATGCTCTAAAAAAAGAGAAGGTATCACCCCAGTCCTTGGAGGTTTCCTTGGGAAGTGAAAATACACGGGCTCAATCCTCAAAGGATTCACCGGAGGACGCAGAGAAACAATACCAATCGGCAAGGAAAAAATGGAAATCCGCAAAGACCTCCAAGGACAAGAAAAAGCAACAACTAGAATCCGCAAAAGCTTCCAGGAAGGAGGCAGAGATGGAGATGCAATCCGCAAAAATCTCTAAAGGAAAGGCAGAGAAGAAATTGAAATCTGCAAAGGCTTCCAAAGGAAAAGCAGAGAAGGAATTGCAATCCGCGGAGATTTCCCTAGAAATTGCAAGGAGACGCGCCCAGTCCACGGAAGGTTCCTTGAGAAGTGCAGAGTTACAATCTCAACCCGCGAGGCCTTACCGGGAAAATGGAAACCTGGAAGATGAAAAAGTGCTATTTCATCCCGAGGGCGTCCTGCCGGCATTATGTTCATATCTTGGCGATATAGCTTCTTCAGAGATATACAGCCTGAAAGAGCTACTTTGGAACTTGCCGTTTGTGCGCCAGGCATTTCTCCATACGTATCCGGAATCAGAGGAATTATTTATTCCCTTGGAAAGGGCCTGCTATGTTGTTCTTGATAATGCCATCGGGGGTCGGTTCGTGGCCCAGGTTTCCCCTCGCTATAGCGCCGAGGGTTCTTTCAACGACATCCCTTCTTCCTTTAAATGTTCTGAGAATGGCGTGGAAACCTATATCTACAGGACTGAATATTTCAAGTGGCGCCAGGATGGAGTGACCGGGAAAGAGAAAGAAGAGGCACGCGTTAAGCTTTGCAATTACCATACTGAAACCAGGCGGGATATTGTCATGATTAGCGGTGATCCGGAGCCCTGTTATTTGAAAAGATGTATTAAGGGAAACAATCTACAGGGAATACGTGGATTGGTGATCATTTTTGCGGCAATGCACCGGATAAGCTCACTTTCAAGGTATGATCCCAGTGGCCTTAATCGCTACCTTGGCGGATATGAAAACTGGCTTTTAACGGAATTCATTGAGCATGCAACTGACCAGTTTATCGATCAGATTGCCTCCGAGATAACCGGGTTCCAGTTCATGAAGCCCGGCATGCCCGGCTGATACCCGTGAATTCTCCAGAAGGGACCGGCGCGAGAGGTAACTCCCCGGATGTCCGGCGGGTGGCGGGGGAAAGCGATATCCACGTGGAGAGCCGGTGGCAGGGCATGTCGGCCTGAATAGCGGGGTTCATGCACAGCCGGTTTCAGAGAGCCGGGTTTTCGTGGATTGGCGGAGAGAGAGGGATTCGAACCCTCGATGGGGTATGAGCCCATACTCCCTTAGCAGGGGAGCGCCTTCAACCACTCGGCCATCTCTCCGGAGACTCCTTCATGTCTTGGTCAGTCAGTCCCGCCCGGAGTGTCGTGTCTTTCCAAGGGCGTACGCCGCAGCGTCGTCGGGGCGCCTGGAGCCTGTCCTTTCGCGATGCCTCAGGTTAGCAGAAGCCGCGCCGCGCGGCAAGCAGACGGCGGCTCTCCCAAGGTCAGGGCGTGCGCCTTGGAGTGCGCGTGGGATACGTGGCGTGGGAGTCGGTCTGCGTGGCTGTTTTCTTGACATCCACCTGGGTCTTTATGATACTGGATGGATTCATTGGTGTGTGCTTCCCTGGGGCCGGGTGGCTTTGTCTTGGGAAGGTGCTTCGATGAGAGCGGGAGCCGCCCTGCAGTGGCTTCGTTTATTTTAGGAGGGGTCGTGCCGGAAGTGACTTCATTGGCGCGGGTTCATTGATTGGATTGCGAGATGCCTGGAATTGTTGAGATCGAAGCTACCGTTTCGAGGCGTGTGACCTTTGCCTCGCAGCAGAATGATGTGCCGCTGATTCGCTGGCTGCGGGTGCATAACCGTGGATCGTCCGACCTGGAGTCCCTGGAGCTGTCGCTCTCCTGCTTTCCCGCTTTCGTGGAGACTCGTGCGTGGAGGATCGATCGGCTGGCGGCCGGCTCGTCCATGCTGCTGCCTGATCTGCAGGTTTCCCTGAATGCCCAGATGCTCATGGACCTGGGTGAGGCGTTGCAGGGGGAACTGCGCCTTGTGCTGCGGCACGGCGAGGAGGAACTCTGCTCGCATCGAGTGCCCGTGGAGCTGCTGGCGCGGAATGAATGGGGCGGTCTCTCTACCATGCCGGAGTTGCTGGCGGCTTTCTGTGTGCCGAATGATCCGGCTGTCGACTCGCTACTGAGCGCTGCTTCCCGCCTGCTGGAGAAGCATGGCCGGGACGTGCAGCTGGATGGCTATGCTTCCAACTCTTCCAGCCGGGTGGCGGAGATGGTCTCCGCGATCTGGCATTCCATGTGCGATCTCTCCATCTCTTACGCGCTGCCTCCGGCAAGCTTTGAGCAGGAGGGACAAAAGATCCGTTCTCCGTCGGATATCCTGAAAAGCGGTAGCGCCACCTGCCTGGACCTGGCCCTGTTTCTCGCGGCCGCCTGTGAGCAGGCGGGTCTCAATCCCCTCGTGGTATTTACCGAGGGTCATGCCTTTACCGGTGTGTGGCTGCAGCCGCAGCAGCCCAGTGCGCTGGCGGTTGAGGATGCGGAGGCGCTCCGGAAGCGTTTTGATCTGCATGAGATGTTGCTGTTTGAGACGACCCTGCTCACGCAGCGGCCGAGGGTGGCGCTGCAGCAGGCCGTCCGGAAAGCCCGTGCCCAGGTGGACCTGGACAAGGAGTCCTCCTTCCTCATGGCGCTGGATGTGCGCCGGGCGCGCATGCAGAAGATACGGCCGCTGGTGTTTTCGCTGGAGCGGTCGTCCCTGGAGCGGCCCGTCACGCGGGAGGCTGGCGCTCCATCCCTGGATTTGCCCGATGTGGAGACCGTTTCGGTTTCCGGGGGAGAGCTGACTCCGGAGACGCGGCTGGATCGCTGGCAGCGGCGCTTGCTGGACCTGTCTTTGCGCAATCGGCTCCTGAATTCCCCCCCGGATGCCAAGCGGGTCGTGTCGATCATCTGTCCTGATCCGCCGCTGCTGGAGGATCGCCTGGCGGATGGGGGGCTCTTCCAGGTGAGGCCCCTGCCGCCCATGACCGCCGGGGGGCGCTCCAAGGAGCTATATACGCAGAGGACCGGGGACGATCTGCATCTTTCCTACGCCAGGGAGGCGCTGAAAAGATCTGAAGTGGTGACGCCCCTGGATGAGACGGAGCTGGCGCGGCGCCTGGTGGAGCTCTACCGGGTGGCCCGTACGGACCTGCAGGAGGGGGGAGCTAACACCATTTTCCTGGCGCTGGGGTTTTTACGCTGGAAGCGTAGTGCCAAGGAGGAGCGCCTGTACCGGGCGCCGCTGATCCTGCTGCCGGTGGAGCTTGTACGGCGCACCGCGAGGTCTCGGATTGCGCTGAAGCAGCGTGAGGACGAGGTGCGCTTCAACACGACGCTGCTGCAGCTGTTGCGCCAGGATTTCGAGGTGGAGATTCCCGGCCTGGACGGGGAATTGCCACGAGATGAACACGGCATTGATGTGGCGGGGGTCTGGAACAGTGTGCGCCTGGCCTGCAAGGACATGGCCGGCTTCGAGGTGGTCAGTGATGTGGCGCTGGGACGCTTCTCCTTTTCCAAGTACCTGATGTGGGAAGTGCTGAAGAACCGGACGGATAAGCTGTCTGAGAATCCAGTGATACGGCACCTGCTGCATACGCCCACCGCTCCCTTTCTGCACCAGTCGGAACTGAAGTTTCCCGAGCCCGGTCGGCTTGACCAGGAGTATGCGCCCGGGGAGCTGTTGACGCCTTTGCCCGCGGATTCCACGCAGCTGTCGGCCGTTGTTGCCTGTGACAAGGGCAAGGACTTTGTGCTCATCGGGCCGCCCGGCACGGGGAAGTCACAAACCATCGCCAATATGATCGCCCATCAAATGGGCAAGGGGCGGAGCGTACTCTTCGTTTCCGAGAAGATCGCGGCCCTGGAAGTGGTCTATCGGCGGTTGCGGGAGCTTGGGTTCGGCAAGTTCTGCCTGGAGTTGCATTCCTCCAAGTCCCGCAAGTTGGATGTGTTGCAGCAGTTTCGTGAGGCCCTGGAGGGCTCGTCTTCGGACTGCCATGACTGGGAGCGGGAGAGTGAGCAGCTGCGGAAGTTGCGCGACTCCCTGAACGGGATGGGTGATCGGTTGCTGCGACAGCACCCCAACGGCCTGAACGTGTACCATGCGATCGGGGATGTGCTGCGCGGCGCCGGGAAGCCGGAGGTCGGCTTTGAGTGGCCGGGCGCGGAGCTGTATGATGCGAAGCTCCTGGAACGTCTGCGGGAGGTTGCGCGGCGCCTGGAGCTATACGCCGGGAAAGCCGGCCCGGAGTACCAGCGCTGCTTTTTCTCCGTGCGGCGCGGCGAGTGGGCCCCAAGCTGGGAGCGGGAGCTGTGCGAGGCCGCCGGCAACCTGGCGGCCGCCGCCGAGGATTGCGAGTGGAAATTCCGGAGATTGCTGGAGAGCCTGGGGATCGAGGTCTGTCCGGCAACGCGGGAAGCCGCCGGGGCCCTGGCGCGGTTGGCGGAGGTGTTGCCGGTCGCGCACCGGGTGAAGCTGTCTGTCGGTCTGCATCCCAGTGCCGGCCAGGTGTTCGCCGCGCTGCGGAACGGGTTCGAGCTGTTGGAGCAGTACCAGGGCGCGCTTGGGCAACTGTCGGTGACGTACGTGGCGCATCCATGGCATCGCGTGGAAGTGGGGCTGCTCACCAAGCAGTGGAACGCCGCTGAGAAAAAGTGGTGGCCTTTCTCTTTCTTCGCCAGGCAGCCGGTCATCAAGGCCCTGATGCTGCGCGGTGGTTGCCAGGACAAGCCTGATTGTGCGCGGGACCTGGCAAGCTTCGGCATCCTGGAGGACCTGGAGCATCGCATCCAGGAACTGCAGCCGCTCGCCGGGCGGGTTGACTGCTGGAAAGGTGTCGATACCAGGGTTGAGAGCACGCGGGAGATCCTGGACCACCTTGAGAAATTGAGCAGCGCCGTGGCGGTGCTGGGGTCAACGTCCGAGGTCCTGGTGTCGTTGCGCGAGGGCCTGGAGAAGATCATGAAAGATGCGAACGCGCTGCTTGCGCCGACGGCGGCCATCGGCCGCGCCTGTGCAGCCGCCGTGCAGTCCTGGAGCGAGTTGCAGCGGCGGCTGGATGGCTACTCCGAGTTGGCAGGCGTTGCGTCCCACGAGCTTGTGGAGGCCCCGTCCTCCGGAAGCTGGTTGGGTGCCGTGGCCCAGGTCATGCGGGAGCTCGTGCAGCAGCGCCGTTACCTGAGGAACTGGTGCGCCTGGCGCAGTGCCTACGCCGAGGCCGGGGAGGCGGGTATCGGGAAATTCGCGCGTGCCGTGGAGCAGGGCCGGATCGAGGAGAGCCAGGTGCGGGAGATGTTTGAGCTGAGCTACCGCCGCTGGTGGCTGGAAAAGGTCGTGGACGAAGACGATCTGCTGCGTGGCTTCATGCGCGAGGAGTATGAGGACCTGTTGCGCACCTTCAGGGAATCCGATGCGCGGCATGCGCAGTTGACCCGCCGCTACATACAGGCCCGGTTGGAGAAAGCCCTTCCCGACCTGGAGCGTGAGGCCGGTGCTTCCGGGCTTGGGGTGCTGAAGCGGGAAATGGGGAAGAAGAGGCGCCACAAGCCCGTGCGCCAACTGGTATCCGAACTGGGGACGGACCTGTCTCGGATCAAGCCCTGCCTGATGATGAGTCCACTTTCCATTGCCCAGTACCTGCCGTCCGAGCATCCACTTTTTGACCTGGTGATCTATGACGAGGCATCGCAGATCACGGTTTGGGACGCCGTGGATGCCGTGGCGCGCGGGCGCCAGGTGGTCGTGGTGGGGGACCCGAAGCAGCTTCCTCCCACCAGTTTCTTCCAGAGGTCGGACGAGGAGGCCGACGAGACCGTGGAGGAGGACCTGGAGAGCATTCTCGACGAATGCCTGGGCGCCGGGCTGCCGAAGTTGGACCTGCGCTGGCATTACCGCAGCGAGCACGAAAGCCTCATTACCTTTTCCAATTACCACTACTACGAAGGCGGCCTCATCACCTTCCCCTCGCCGGTTACCGAGGACCGCGCCGTTTGCCTTAACTACCTGGAGAAAGGGGTCTATGACCGCGGGAAGTCCAGGACGAACCGGGCCGAGGCGGAGGCGATCGTGGAGCATGTGCGCGGGCACCTGCTGGGTCGGGACGGCACCCGGCCGAAATCCATCGGCATTGTCACCTTGAACACCGCACAGCAGGATCTCATCGAGAATCTCCTGGATAAGGAGCGGCGCGAGTATCCGGAATTGGAGCAATACTTTAACTACTCGGAGGATTACAACGAGCCCGTGTTCGTGAAGAACCTGGAGAGCGTGCAGGGGGATGAACGCGATATCATCCTGTTCTCGGTGAACTATGGGCCGGATGCGCGGGGGCGGTTGTCTATGAACTTCGGCCCGATCAACAACCAGGGCGGGGAGCGACGCTTGAATGTCGCTATCACCAGGGCGCGCAGTGAATTGTGCGTTTACTCCTCGATGCGCTCCGATCATATCGACCTTTCCCGCAGCGATGCCCGGGGTGTTCGGGACCTGAAATACTTCCTGGATTTTGCCGAGCGCGGGCGGCGCGCCCTGGCCGAAGCCGTGCAGGGTTCGGTTGGAGATGTTGAGTCGCCCTTTGAGGCGGCCGTGGTCGGCAGGTTAAGGGCGAAAGGCTGGATCGTGCACAGCCAGGTAGGCGTCTCTTCCTTCCGGATCGATCTCGGCGTGGTGCACCCGGACCGCGCGGGAGCTTACCTGGCGGGGATTGAGTGCGACGGTGCCACTTACCACCGATCCGCCACCGCCCGGGACCGGGACATCGTGCGCGAAGGCATCCTGGTCCGCCTGGGCTGGAAAATCCTGCGCGTATGGTCCACGGACTGGTGGTTCAACGCGGAGCAGGCCACCGAGATACTGCACGAGGAGCTGAACCGGGAGCTTGAGCAAAGCAGGCGAAAGGCGCAGGAAGCCACCGAGCGCAGCCGCCAGGCCGTCGAGATGCCGCGTAAAGACCTGAACCGGGAACTTAGGCAAAGCGGAGGGGATGCGGAAGAAGCCACCAGGCGCCGCCGCCAGGACACCCTGATG
>JABAAT010000033.1 GCA_014238615.1 Gammaproteobacteria bacterium
ATCAACTGGGCGAGCCGGGACAGCCTTTCAAGGTGCTGGCCGGCGCCGCGCACGGGCACAGCCTGGTCACCCCGGAACTCCTGGAAATCCTGCTGGGCGCGGCGCCGGAAAAGACAGCACACCCGGTGCCGGAACAACAGGACCCCGCTCCGGCCACGCTGCCGCTGTAGCAACCGGCGGCCCCATTCAGCACGCCGCACGAAGCGCCTGCCGAGGCAGTTAACGCAGGGCAGTTAACGCAGGGCAGTTAACGCAGGGCAGTTAACGCAGGGCAATTAACGAAAGGCAGTTAACGCAGGGCAGTTAACGCAGGGCAGTTAACGCAGGGCAGTTAACGCAGGGCAGTTAACGCAGGAGCAGTTAGCGCAGGGCAGTTAACGCAGGGCAGTTAACGCAGGGTAGTTAACGCAGGGTAGTTAACGCAGGGTAGTTAACGCAGGGTAGTTAGCGCAGGGCAGTTAGCGCAGGGCAGTTAACGAAAGGCAGTTAACGCAGGAGCAGGAAGAACACTCTCTGGCCGCGCTGCATCTGTAACAACAGGCTCTCCTGCCCGTCCACGATGCGCAGCAGGTGCTGCAAGTCGTTCACCGCCTCGCGATTCGCCGAAAGCAGTCGATCCTCGGGGCGCATACCGCTTCGCCAGGCAGGGGATCCTCGTTCCACCCGCACCACGCGCAGGCCCCCCTGTTCAAGTTCCTCCAGGGATAATCCCCGCAGCAGCGGGGTAGAGACCCCGTGCCCCTGGGGCTGGGGTCGGGACGCGATCTCCAGGGACAATTTCAGGGGGCGCGGCGCGCCGTCCCGCAGAACCTGGAAGCGCACTTCCCGGCCGACCTGCGTCATGCCCAGCTGGTTGTGCAGTTCCGCCGCGCTGCGCACCGGCCGATCGTTCACGGACAGGATCACATCGCCGTTCCGAAACCCGGAACGCTCCGCCGGGCTGTCATCGAAAACCCGGCTGACAACGACTCCGCGGTTGTTCTGCAACTTGAAGGCGGCAGCCAGGTCGGGACCGATATCCTGCACCAGCAGACCTACATCGCGTCCCAGGTCGGCGCGCCGCACCTCGCCATACTCCAGCAACTGTTCCATGACCTGCAGGGCCAGGTTGATGGGAATCGCGAAACCGATGCCGATGCTGCCGCCGCTTCTCGAGTAGATGGCGGAGTTGATGCCGACCAGCTCTCCGCGCAGGTTGACCAGGGCACCGCCGGAATTCCCGGGGTTGATATCAGCATCGGTCTGAATGAAATCCTCGTAGCCAAGCAGGCTCAGGCCGCTGCGGCCCAGGCCGCTGACGATACCGGAAGTCACGGACTGGCCGAGGCCGAAGGGATTGCCGATGGCTGCCACGAAATCACCCACCCTGAGGTTCTCGGAGGCGGACAGGGGCAGCGCCTGCAACTCCGTATCCTGCACCCGCAGCACCGCCACGTCGGTTTCCGGATCCACGCCGGCCAGCTCAGCCTCCAGCACCCGGCCGTCGTGTAAAAACACCATGATCCGGGTGGCGTTGGCGATCACATGGTAATTCGTCAGGATGAGGCCGCGTTCGGCATCAACGATGACACCGGAACCCAGGCTCTGCGTCTTGCGCTCCATGCGTTGTCCGGGCAATCCAAAGAAGCGCCGAAAGATAGGATCCGAGAAAAAAGGATGTTGGCGCAGCTGCACCCTGCCCTCGGTGGCGACATTCACCACGGCGGGGGTGACACGCTCCAGCATGGGAGCCAGGCTCGGCAGCCGCATGCCGCCTGGCTCCTCCGCCGCAAGCGCCGTCCCCGTCAGGATCCCGAGGACAAGCAAACCCGGCACAAGCAACCCCAGGGCACGGCGTTTCTGAACATCCTGCTTCATGAGCGCCGCCCCGGCGGGAAAACTCCGGGAAGCCCCACCGCGCGGCGGGACTCCCGGGAACATGTTGAGAGAACAACCTGGAGGGCGCCTCTCAGCAAACGCCGCCGCCATCATCAGGAGGGATCGATCGCAATACGCCGCGCCTGGCTCTGCGCCCGCTTCGGCAAAACGATCCGCAACAGGCCGTGCTCACACCGGGCCCGGATCTTTCCCTGATCCACGCTCTCCGGCAGGTTGAAGCGACGGCCGAAAGTAAACCTCTGCCCTTGGCGCTGCTCCCGGCGCTGCTCCCGCTCCTGGTCTTTCGCGGTGTCTTCGCCCTCCTGCCCCGGAGCGCTGCGCCATTCTCCCTTCAGGGACAACACGCTGTTCTCCGTGCTCACCTCGATTTGATCGGGCGCCACTCCAGGAACTTCGGCTTCCAGCACAAATTCCTTTGCGTCCTCGAGGATCTCCACCGGCGGGCAGTAATCGTTGCGCACTGCGTCTTTCCCAACTCTGCCCGTCCACGGCCGGCCGGGCAGCCCGGAAGCCTCGTTGAATTGCCGCAGCAATTGAAAGGGTTCATAATCCACTAAACTAATCATCTTGATACTCCCGCGATCGTCACGCGACCGCTGTTTAACGACTGCAACAGAATGCAATATAAAACACTTCGTTCTCGTGGATTAAATAAGCGCATCCGGGCGGGTTTCAAGATGCGCGGCGCGCGCGCAGTCTGATGGGCGGCGCCTACCGGCGCGAACTGGCGGCGGCCACGGCCGCGGCGCGGCGCGCCGGCGACGTGCTGCTGGAGGCGTTTCAGCGGCCCGGCGGCCCCCTCGGACCACCCGGAAAATGTCCGACGGATGTGCAGGCGGAAGAGCTGATCCACGAACACCTGGGTGCGGCTTTCCCTGAATACGGTTTCTGCGGGGAAGAAGTGCCCGGTCTGCGGCGCGCGGCGCGGGATCGGCGCAGGCATACCTGGATCGTCGATCCAAACGACGGCACAAACTCCTTTCAGCGCGGGCTGCGCGGGAGCGCGGTGTCCATCGCGCTGTTGCGCGGCACCCGGCCCGTGCTCGGCGTCCTATACTCCTATAACACCCGGGCCGGCCGTGGTGACCTGCTCAGTTGGGCCGAGGGAGAAACCCTGCTGCGCAATGACCGGCCCCCGGCGACGCGCTACCGGGAAGCTCCCACGGGGATACTGCTGCTCAGCGCCGGGGCGAACCGGCAGGGAGAACACTACCTGCCGTTGTGTGCGCCGGCCCGTTACCGCGCCCTGCCCAGCATCGCCTACCGACTGGCGCTGGCGGCGATCGGGGCACACTCCGCCGCGCTTTCCACCCATCCGACCACGCGGGAACTGGACGTGGCCGGCGCCGCCGCCCTGCTGCGCGGCGCGCGGCGCAGCCTGTTCCACATCGCGCCGCGGCCGCGTCCCCTGCGCTTCAGCGGCGACGGCCTGAGGTCGGTGGGAAACTGCGTCGGAGGTCAAACGGGATTCGCCCACCGCCTCGCGGGACTGACCTGGGGAGGCGCACCGCCGCCCCCGCCGCGCGCACGGCCGCATGACCTGCTGCGCACCCTGCCGGGGCGGATCTGCACCGACCCCGGGTTGCTGGAACGGGCACAAGGCTGCCTGCTTGGGCAATGCCTGGGAGACTACCTGGGAAGCTCCACGACCGCACCGCGCCTGCTGCCCGGACAGCCCAGCGCCATTGGAGAAGCGGCCTTGATGCTGGCCCGCGGACTCACCGACTCGGAAGGTTATTCCCCGGGGGACATCGCCGCAACCCATGCCTGGTGGCAGGCCAGTCAACCGCCACCCACCGACCACGCGCACGGCATCGTCCTGACCCGGGCCGCGCCGCTCGGCATCTACGGCCATTCCCTGGCAACCAGCGCAGTCGCCGCCATGGCTCATCGGGACGCCGCGCTGAGTCACGCGTCCCCCGCCGCCGCGGACGCCTGTGCCGTTTACTGCGTGGCCCTGACCCTGGCGGTGCGCGAGGCCGCGGACGGCAACACGCTCTACAAGAAAACCCTGGCCTGGGCGCGCTCCCAAGCGCTACATCCAGAAGTGCTGGGAGCGCTGGAAAGCTCCGCGGGCGGCACCACACGCTCCCGCCGACACCCCCCCACCGCAGGCATCCAAGACCCCCTGTCGCGCCACCTGGCCTACGCCTTCCGGCAATTGCTGCACCCCGAGGAGCCGGCGCCCGCACTCCTGCGCGCCGCGGCGCGGCGCGGCCACTCCCTGCGCGCGGCGCTCACCGGCGCCCTGCTGGGTGCCGTGCACGGCGCCCAGGTCTGGCCGGAGGTCTGGCTGAACTGCCTGCTGTCCTGTCGGCCCCTGGCCATCGCACCGGGCTGCCACCATCCCCGGCCACGCGCCTGCTGGCCGGTGGACTGCCCGGAACTGGCCGAACGCCTGGCCTGGCTGGGTTACAGGGCCGCCGCCTGAACGCCGCGCCAA
>JABAAT010000036.1 GCA_014238615.1 Gammaproteobacteria bacterium
ACTTCCTCTCCCGGGGTGTGGCCGATGAGGGCCCGGGCGATGGGGGAATTTACCGATAGGAGGTTCTGGTTGATGTCGGCCTCCATCTCGCCGACGATGCGGTAGCGGTGCTTGCGTTCGGTTTCCGTCTCCAGGAGCGCCACGGTGCTGCCGAACACCACCCGTTCCTGTGGGCCCAGGGATGCGGGGCGGATGATTTCTGCGCTTGAGAGCAGTTGCTCCAGCTTCTGGATGCGGCCTTCCAGGAAGGATTGCTGTTCCCTTGCCGCGTGGTATTCGGCGTTCTCGCCCAGGTCGCCGTGCGCCCGGGCCTCGGCGATGGCGCGTGTGGCCTTGGGGCGCTCTTCCTGCTTCAGGCGGCGCAGTTCCTCGCGCAGCTTCTGCGCTCCCTGCTGAGTCAGGGGTTGCCTGTTCATGCTTTTCGTTCTCCTGGAGGGTTGGGTTGGGGTGGGGGCGGGGTGTGCAGGTCCTGCAGGCGGATGACGCGCGCCGTGTCGCGCCGTCGCAAGGCCTCCAGGGTGGCCTCCGCGCCGGCCATCGTCGTGGTGTAGAACACGCGCCGCTGCAGGGCCGTGCGGCGGATGGAGTAGGAGTCGGCGATGGATTGCCGTCCCTCGGTGGTGTTGATGATCAGCTGGATGGCACCTTCTTCCAGCAGGCCCAGGATGTGCGGCGTACCCTCCAGCACCTTGTTCACGTGCTTGCAGTGCAGGCCGAGCTTGCGTAGCGCCGCCCCGGTGCTCCTCGTGGCGCAGAGCGTGAAGCCGAGCTCCGCGAGGCCGCGGGCGATGTCGCAGGCGGCCGGCTTGTCGGCGTCACGCACGCTGATGAAGGCCAGGCCCTGGTCCGGCACCCGGTGCTGGGCGGCGCGCTGGGCTTTCAGGAAGGCTTCGCCGAAGTCCCGGCCGAGGCCCATCACCTCCCCGGTGGATTTCATCTCCGGGCCGAGCAGCAGGTCAACGCCTGGGAGCTTGTCAAACGGGAACACTGCTTCCTTGACGGCCACGCCGCGCCAGGTGGAGGGTTGCAGGTCCTTTTGCTCCCGCAGGCGGATGCCTGCCATGCAGCGCGCGCCGATCGCGGCCAGGGGGAGGCCGGTGGCCTTGGCGATGAAGGGCACCGTGCGTGAGGCGCGGGGGTTGACCTCGAGCACGTAGATATTGCCGCGGTGAATGGCGAACTGGACATTCATCAGGCCCTTGACCTTGAGGGCCCGGGCGAGCTGCTCCAGCTGTGCGCGCAAGCGCTGCTGCATGGCGGCGTCCAGGGTGCGGGGCGGCAGGGAGCAGGCCGAATCGCCGGAGTGGATGCCGGCCTGCTCGATGTGTTCCAGGATGCCGCCCAGCAGCACTTGCTCGCCGTCCGCCACGGCATCGACATCGACCTCCACGGCGTCCTCCAGGAAGCGGTCCAGGAGCACCGGGGTGTCCGGGGAATGACTCAGCGCCACGCCCATGTAGTAGCGCAGGGACTCCATGTCCCGCACGATCTCCATGGCCCTGCCGCCGAGCACGTAGGAAGGCCTTACCACCAGGGGCATGCCCAGTTTGCCGGCGTGCCGCACCGCCTCTTCCACGCTGCGCGCGATGCAGTTGGGAGGCTGGCGCAGTCCCAGCTCCTTTAACAGGCCCTGGAAGCGTTGCCTGTCTTCCGCCAGATCGATGGAGTCCGGGGAGGTGCCGAGGATGGGAACGCCCTCGCGCTCCAGGGCGCGGGCCAGTTTCAGGGGGGTCTGGCCGCCGTATTGGACAATCACGCCCCAGGGCTTCTCAACCGCCAGGATCTCCAGCACGTGCTCCAGCGTCAGCGGTTCGAAGTAGAGCCGGTCTGAGACGTCGTAATCGGTGGACACGGTCTCCGGGTTGCAGTTGATCATGATGGTCTCAAAGCCCTGGGCGCGCAGCTCCAGGGCCGCGTGCACGCAGCAGTAGTCGAATTCGATGCCCTGGCCGATGCGGTTTGGGCCGCCGCCCAGGATGACCACCTTGCGGCGCGTGCCCGGTGCCGCCTCGCATTCTTCCTCGTAGCTGGAGTAGAGGTAGGCGGTGGGCGTGGGAAACTCGGCCGCGCAGGAATCCACCCGCTTGAAGACCGGGCGGACCTCCAGGGCGTGCCGGAGGCGGCGCAGCTCTGTTTGCTCCATGCCCGTGAGTTGCCCCAGGCGCACGTCGGAGAAGCCGCGCCGCTTGAGCTCGCGCAGCAGCCCGGCGTCCTGCAGGCAGGCGGCGCCCCGGCGGCGTACCTCCTCCTCGCATTGCACGAGCTCGTGCAGCTGTGCCAGGAACCAGGGGTCGATGCCGCTTTGCCGGTGGATTTCCTCCGTGCCCAGGCCCAGCCGCAGGGCCTCCGCCACGTACCAGAGGCGCCTGGCACGCGGTTCGCGCAGCTGGCTCTTGCAGTGCTCCAGGCGTGCGGCGGCGTCCATGTCCCCGGGCCATTCCAGGTCCAGGCCGTGGCTGCCCGTCTCCAGGCTGCAGATCGCTTTTTGCAGGGATTCCTGGAAGGTGCGGCCGATGCCCATGGCCTCGCCCACCGACTTCATCTGCACCGTCAGGCGGTCGTCCACGCTCGGGAACTTCTCAAAGTCAAAGCGCGGCATCTTGGTGACTACGTAATCCAGCACCGGCTCGAAGGAGGCCGGCATCAGGTCGCCGGTGATCTCGTTGGCCATTTCGTCCAGGGTGTAGCCCACCGCCAGGCGGGCCGCCACCTTGGCGATGGGGAAGCCGGTGGCCTTGGAGGCCAGCGCGGAGGAGCGGGACACCCTGGGGTTCATCTCGATGACGGCCATCTCGCCGTGCTCCGGGTGCAGCGCGAATTGCACGTTGGAACCGCCGGTTTCCACCCCGACCTCGCGCAGGATGGCGATCGCGGCATTGCGCAGGCGCTGGTGCTCCTTGTCGGTCAGGGTCTGCGCCGGGGCCACCGTGATGGAGTCCCCGGTGTGCAGGCCCATGGGATCCAGGTTCTCGATGGTGCAGACCACGATGCAGTTGTCGGCGCGGTCGCGCACGACCTCCAGCTCAAATTCCTTCCAGCCGAGCAGGGACTCCTCCAGGAGCACCTCGCCGAGCGGCGAGGTATCCAGGCCGTGCCGGCAGACACGGCGAAATTCATCCAGGTCGCGCGCCACGCCGCCGCCGGCGCCGCCCAGGGTGAAAGAGGGCCGCACGATCAGGGGGAACCCGAAGCGCCCGACGAGCGCCTCGGCTTCCTCCCAGGAGCGCACGGCGCTGGAACGCGGCACCTTGAGGCCGATGTGCTGCATGCAGGAGCGGAAGCGGTCACGGTTCTCCGCCTTCTCGATGGTCTCCCGGGAGGCCCCGATCACTTCCACGCCGTGTGCCTGTAGGACGCCTTCCCGCTCCAGGTCCATGGTGCAGTTGAGGGCGGTCTGACCGCCCATGGTGGGCAGCAGGGCGTCCGGCCGCTCTTTTTCGATGACAGACGCCACCGTCTTCCAGTGCGGTGCCTCGATGTATGTCGCGTCGGCGACCTGCGGGTCGGTCATGATGGTGGCCGGGTTGGAGTTGATCAGCACCACCCGGTAACCTTCGGCGCGCAGCGCCCGGCAGGCCTGGGTCCCTGAATAGTCGAACTCGCAGCCCTGGCCGATGATGATGGGGCCGGCGCCGATGATCAGGATCGATTCGAGGTCGGTGCGTTTCGGCATGACGCTTTTCAGGAGCCCGCGGCCAGCAATGCCACGAAGCGCCCGAAGAAAGGGCGCAGGTCGTGTGGACCGGGACTGGCCTCGGGGTGCCCCTGGAAGCCCAGGGCTGGAGCCTGGCGATGGCGCAATCCCTGCACGCTGTCGTCAAACAGCGAGCGGTGGGTAACTTCCAGGCACTCGGGCAGGGCATCCCCGGAGACCACGAAACCGTGGTTCTGGCTGCTGATGAACACGCGCCCGGTGGCCAGGTCGCGCACCGGGTGATTGGCGCCGTGGTGGCCGAACTTCATCTTGACGGTGCGCGCGCCGGCGGCCAGCGCCAGGATCTGGTGTCCCAGGCAAACCCCGAGCAGGGGTACGCGGCGCTGCAGCAGTGCCCGCGCGTTCCGGATCGCATAGTCGCAGGCCGCCGGGTCTCCGGGCCCGTTGGAATACAGGATGCCGTGCGGGCGCAGGGCCAGGGCTTCTTCCACGGGGGTGAGCGCCGGCAGCACCGTGACCTCGCAGCCGAGATCCACCAGCAGGCGGGCGATGTTGCGTTTCAGGCCGAAGTCGTAGATGGCCACCTTGTAGCGCGCCGTTCCGGTGGGGGGCGGGGCCGCGCCCGTGCCTGCGCCCGCGCCCCAGGAGCCTTCGGTCCAGGCGTAAGCCTTGCGGGTGGTGACCTCCCGGGCCAGGTCCTGGTGCTCCAGGGAGGGCGTCGCGCGCGCCGCCGCCAGGGCGGTCTCCGCGTCCGGCGCGGCGCTTGCGTCAATGCAGCCGCGCTGCACCCCGCCGTCACGCAGCAGGCGGGTCAGGCGGCGCGTATCCAGGCCGCAAATGCCCGTGATGCGGTGACGCTCCAGGTAGGCGGAGAGACCGTCCGAGGCGCGCCAGTTGCTGTGGAGGGCGGGCGCGTCCCGCACCACCAGGCCGGCGACATGAGGCCGCCCGGCCTCCTCGTCCTCGGAGTTCACCCCGACGTTGCCGATGTGCGGCTGGGTGAACAGCACGATCTGGCGGTGATAGGAGGGGTCGCTCAGGATCTCCTGGTAACCGCTGCAGGCGGTGTTGAAAACCACTTCCCCCGTGCTCCGACCGGCATGGCCGAGAGCCTGTCCGCGGAGCACACTGCCGTCTTCCAGGGCGAGCAGGGCCGGGCGCGCCCGGGGCACGCCGGGAAAGCTGCTTTCGCTCATAAAAAGAGGGAGCGCCCCCGGGGGGCTGCTCCCTCCTTAAACATTGCGTGGCAGCGGGCCTTTGGAATCTCAAGCAATCCTGCTAGACCGAACCGATGGCAAGCCGACGGCCTGCCTGGAAAGCGCCCGCAACGCTCTGAATGGCCCCCGAACGCCCCCCGCCTGAGCCATGGCGATTTTAACTGATGCCGCCGCCGCCTGTCCAGAGACGGTGCCTGCCGCCGCGCCCGTCCACCCAGCCCGGCAATCAATGGCTGTAGCGTTTACGCGCCGCCGCGGTTGGCCTGAAAACCATGCGGCTGTAGGGTTTCCTCGGCTCGGTCGCCCGTCCGCTGAACCTTGGAATGCTGCTGGAGCGGGAGAGCCGGGGGGGCGCTGGAAAAGGTGCGAACCCCACGGCCGGAGCCTGCCGCTTTCCACCGCCCATGGCACAGCTCCAACCTGGCGGGGAAGGACGGGAGTACGCCCGCGATGCGGACCGACCTGGCCGCTCGTCCACCAAGCCCCGAGACGCTGCCGGGACGGGGCCTCCGGGCGGCGCTAAAGTAGGTACGGTCCGCGTCAGCCGGAGCCCGCTGCCAGCCCCGGCCGCCGCCGCCACCGAAATCCAGGCGGAAACCCAAGGAAGCCACCGGCCCAAGCATGGACTTCAGCCCCTGGACCGCAGTCCGGCGGACGGCAAGTGGGACCGCATAAAAAACCGCCACGCTTTATTGCCTGCCCCGGGTGGTGGTGGCGTTGCTGGTTGGGTCAACCTGCAGTTTGGTCAGCTTGTAGTGCGGTTCGCACGGTCAGCGGGGGCCCGGTGTTGCCAGGTTCCACCTGGCCCTGCCTGCCAAAGTGTTAGCCATTCGACATCCTGTAGTGGTCGACCTGAATCTCCCGTCCTGAACCGGGGAAAGCCCTCGGCAGCCAGGAGACCCCGGGGAGCCGATGTCAGTGGAGAAATCCTGACAGGCTAAATGGTTTTGGGGGATTTTCGGAACCATCTGGGAAATGTAAACGACCATGGCGAAGACCTGGTCGTTCAAGCTCTCCGGACCCTCTACATTTCCGTTGTGCGGGGCAACCCCGGGCCCGAGGCACGCTCCAAGTACTCCAAACAGGGGGCCGAAGCGTCTCAACCAACTTGCTTTACCACGAAACCATCTGGCTGGGGGAATTCCTACCCCGCTTGAGGGGTGTTCCTCACATCGGGAATATAGATTCCCCCATTCTGTTCACATCCAGAGCTGCAAGGTAACCAGGTAGTGCTGGAGGCTCCCTTCCTCGAACCCAGGAAGCAGATAAGGAGTTGCTCTTCGGTCAGATTTTCTGCGCCCTGGAAGTAGGCTTCGCTGAGATCGGCTGCGTGGAAGTCGGCGATGCTGAGGTCGGCTTCGCTGAGGTTTACTTTAACCAAGTACGCCTTACTTAAGCGAATACCTTGCAAAGAATGCTTATTCTTATTTAACTATACCTGGTGCGGGTCTTTTTCCGTCACTTTCACCCGCATTTTTTACATTTAGATCCAGCTCCTGTCCTTTTACATTCGTCTTCCTAGTCCCATTGCAGGGAGCCGCCGGTCTGGTATTCGGTGACGCGGGTCTCAAAGAAGTTCTTCTCCTTGTTCAGATCGATGACTTCGCTCATCCAGGGGAAGGGGTTGGTCGCTCCCTGGTAGAGCTCGGGGAGTCCTATCTGGGTGCACCTGCGGTTCGCAATGAAGCGCAGGTATTCCTCGAACATGTCGGCGTTCAGTCCCAGCACGCCCTGGGGCATGGTGTCGTGGGCGTAGCGGGTCTCCAGGTCCACGCCGGAGAGGATCATCTTGTGGGCTTCCTGCTTGAGTTCCTGGTTCCAGATGTCCGGGTTCTCCAGCTTGATTTGGTTGATGACGTCGATGCCGAAGTTCATGTGCATGGATTCGTCTCTCAGGATGTACTGGAACTGTTCGGCGCAGCCGGTCATCTTGTTGCGTCGTCCCATGGAAAGCACCTGGACGAAGCCGACGTAGAAGAAGATGCCCTCGAACACCACGTAGAAGGCGATGAGGTCGCGGAGCAGGCGCTGGTTGTTCTCCGGGGTGCCGGTGTGGAAGTCAGGGTCGCCCAGGCTCTGGGTGTAGGGGAGGGCCCAGGCCGCCTTGTCGTGGACCGAGGGGACTTCCCGGTACATGTTGAAAATCTCGGACTCCTCCAGGCCCAGGGATTCCACGCAGTACTGGTAGGCGTGGGTGTGCACGGCCTCCTCGAAGGCCTGGCGCAGCAGGTACTGGCGGCACTCGGGATTGGTGATGTGGCGATAGACGGCCAGCACCAGGTTATTTGCGACCAGGGAGTCGGCGGAGACGAAGAAGCCGAGATTGCGCTTAATGATCTGGCGTTCCTGCTCGCTCAGGCCCGCCTCGGCGCGCCACATGGCGATGTCGGCGTTCATGTTGATTTCCTGGGGCATCCAGTGGTTGGCGCAGGCGTCCAGGTATTTCTGCCAGGCCCACTTGTACTTGAAGGGGACCAGCTGGTTCAGGTCGGCGCGGCAGTTGATCATGCTCTTGTCGTCGACCCGGATGCGGCGGGCGCCGAAGTCCACCTGCTCCAGGCCGGTGGCGGTGGGGGCCGGCGCGTCGTCCGGTAGGGCCGTTTCCCGCTCGGTCGGGGCGGGGGTCTGCTTGGGCGGGGGGGTGTTCGCGGGCGGATTGCGAAGCGTCGCTATAGGGTCATCCCAATGTTGCATCGTGCTTGCTCCAGTGTTTGTGTCATTGACAGGACTCGCATTCGGGGTCGTCCAGCCAGCATGCTTTCGTTTCCTTGGTGGCGTCGCCGTTGGCCGCGGGGCCGTTGCCCTGGACGGCGACCTGGTTCAAGTGGCTGTCCCGGGTCTCCTTCTGGGTGCTCTTTTCCACCCGGGTGGCACCCATGCTGCGCAGGTAGTAGGTGGTCTTCAGGCCGCTCATCCAGGCCAGCTTGTAGAGGTTGTCCAGCTTTTTGCCGTCAGGCCTGGCCAGGTACAGGTTCAGGGATTGGGCCTGGTCCAGCCATTTCTGGCGCCTGGAAGCCGCTTCCACCAGCCAGCGGGGGTCCAGCTCGAAGGCGGTGACGTAGAGTTTCTTGAGTTCCCCCGGGATGCGGTCGATGGCCTGGACGCCGCCGTCGTAGTATTTCAGGTCGTTCACCATGACCTCGTCCCAGAGCTTGTGTTGCTTCAGGTCCCGCACCAGGTAGGGGTTGACGACCGTGAACTCGCCGGAGAGGTTGGACTTGACGTAGAGGTTCTGGTAGGTGGGCTCAATGGATTGCGTCACGCCGCAGATGTTGGAGATGGTCGCGGTCGGGGCGATGGCCAGGCAGTTGGAGTTGCGCATGCCGCGCTGCACCTTGGCGCGCAGGCTGTCCCAGTCCATGGTCGCGGAGCGGTCCATGCGCAGGTAGCCGTCCCGCTCTTGTTCCAGCAGGGCGATGGAGTCCAGGGGCAGGATGCCCTGTGCCCAGAGCGAACCCTTGAAGCTGGGGTAGGCGCCGCGCTCCTCGGCCAGTGCGGCGGAGGCCTCGATGGTGTAATAGCTGACCGCCTCCATGCAGCGGTCGGCGAATTCCACCGCCTCTTTGGAAGCATAGGGAATGCGCAACTCGTAGAGGGTGTCCTGGAAGCCCATCAGGCCGAGGCCGACCGGGCGATGGCGCTGGTTGGAGCGCCGCGCCTGGGGCACCGTGTAGTAGTTCAGATCGATGACGTTGTCCAGCATGCGCATGGCCGTGCGCAGGGTGTCGCGCAGGGCTTCGTGCCGCAGTTGGCCGTCTTCCATGTGCGCCACCAGGTTCACCGAGCCCAAGTTACAGACCGCGATCTCTTCTTCCGAGGTGTTCAAGGTGATCTCGGTACACAGGTTGGAGGAGTGCACCACGCCGCAGTGCTGCTGCGGCGAGCGCAGGTTGCAGGGGTCCTTGAAAGTCAGCCAGGGGTGTCCGGTCTCGTAGAGCATCGACAGCATCCGGCGCCACAGGTCGCGCGCTGGCAGCTTCCGAAAGTTGCGCAGTTCGCCGCGCTCCGCCTTTTCCTCGTATTCCCGGTAGCGCGCCTCGAATTTGCGGCCGTAGAGGTCGTGCAGGTCCGGTGTTTCGTCCGGGGAGAAGAGCGTCCAGGAGCCTTCCTCGCAGACTCTTTTCATGAACAGGTCCGGCACCCAGTTGGCGGTGTTCATGTCGTGGGTGCGGCGGCGGTCGTCCCCGGTGTTTTTCCGGAGGTCCAGGAATTCGTCGAGGTCCAGGTGCCAGCTCTCCAGGTAAGAGCAGATCGCGCCCTTGCGCTTGCCGCCCTGGTTCACCGCCACCGCGGTATCGTTGACCACCTTCAGGAAGGGGACGATGCCCTGGGATTTGCCGTTGGTGCCCTTGATGTGGGCGCCCATGGCCCGCACGTTGCTCCAGTCGTTGCCCAGGCCACCGGCGAACTTGGAGAGCAGGGCGTCGTCCCGGATGGAGGAGTAGATGCCCTTCAGGTCATCCGCCACGGTGGTCAGAAAGCAGCTGGAGAGCTGCGGGCGGCAGGTGCCGGCGTTGAACAGGGTGGGTGTGGAGCTCATGAAGCGGAAGCTGGAGAGCAGCTCGTAGAACTCGATGGCCCGTTGCTCGCACTCCGATTCGTTCAAGGCCAGGCCCATGGCGACGCGCATGAAGAAGGCCTGGGGCAGTTCCAGGCGATTTCCCCCGTCATGGATGAAGTAACGGTCATAGAGGGTTTGCAGGCCCAGGTAGCTGAAGTGCAGGTCGCGCTCCGGGCGCAGGGCCTGTCCCAGCCTGTCCAGGTCGCATTCCGCCAGGCGCGCGTCCAGAAGGCCGAGCTTGACGCCGTTGGACACGTATTTTCGGAAGTAGCCGGGGTATTCCCGGCCCAGCTCGGCCTGCGAGGGTTCGCGTGGAGCGCCCTCCAGGCGGCTCAGCACCTCGCGCCGCAGGCAATGCAGGAGCAGGCCCGCCGCCACGAAAGAGTAATCCGGGTTCTGTTCGATCAGGGTGCGCGCGCCCATGACCAGGGCCGGTCCCACCTCCTGCTCATCCAGGCCGTCGTAGAGCGCCTGCAGACCTTTTTCGAGCACCTGCTCCGGGGACACGCCCGGCCGCTCCTGGCAGACCTCCTGGATGATCAGGAGCAGGCGCTTCGTGTCCAATGCGCGCAGCACGCCGTCCGCCCCGCGCACCCTGGGGAGTTTCGGGCGCTGTTTCGCCTCCGGAGCAGTGGAAGCGAGCTGCGCGCGCTTCCGGGCGTGGTCCTCCCGGTAAATGACATAAGCGCGCGCGACCTTGTGCTCGCTGGCGCGCATCAGGGCCAGTTCCACCTGGTCCTGGATCTCCTCGATGTCGATCGGCCCCCGGCGCAGCTGCCTGGCCAGGGCCGCCACGACCTGTCCACTCAGGAGCCTGACCTTCTCGTGGATGCGGCTGGAGGCCGCGGCCTGGGTGCCTTCCACCTCCAGGAACGCCTTGGTCATGGCGATACTGATCTTGTTCTCGGCAAAAATCGTGATCTTGCCGTTTCGGCGTATGACCTTGTGGTTCTGGGGATCCAGGGAAATGATTTCCACCTGGCTATGTGCTGCTGATGTCATGACATGAGAACCCCTTAACAATTGGTTGGATACAATTGGTTGGATTTTGAGTTTTTCGGCTGATTTAATTTTGAGTACCAGGCACCAGGAATGGGCTTGTCTCAACGCTTCAACGCTTGATGAGGATGGCGGTGCGCCGCGACCTTTGTGGATAAGTGCTGGACAAGTCTGTGCATAGACTGTTTAAAAGCTGGGTACTAAGGGGGGCTCTTGGTGCATGGGGGAATACTCTCCCTAGTAGGAACGAGTATGTTATACCGTCATACCACGGAGCTCAAGGGGGAGTCTCGAAAGGCGGTGATCGCCTGCAGGCGGCAACAAGGGGAAGCTTGAAACCAGGTTGATGATACTGACTGTAAAACATTGTTTCTTCTTCTTTCTTGTGCTGTGCTGCCTGGTGTTTGGGATGCCCTGGGTGCTGGCTGAAGGGCAGCCGCTGGAGGTCACGGCCGTCTCGGAGGCGTTTTCCGGGCCTCCGGGCATTGCGCACACCCTGCTTGATCCGGGGGAGGGGGCGTACTGGCCCGGCCTGTCCCCGGCCGAACTGCTGGCGCGTGTTCCGGGACTGCAGGTCACGCGCACCGGGGGGCGCGGCGGCCTGGGCTCCCTGTATGTACGCGGGGGCGGGTCCGGAGACACGCTGTTCCTGCTGGACGGCGTGCCCTTGAACGAGCCCAACGCTCCGGGAAATGCTTTTGACCTCTCCCTGCTGGACCCCGTGGATCTGGAAAGGCTGGAACTGCTGCGGGGGCCGGGCGCGCACTGGAGCGGTCCGCCCGGCCTGGGCGGAGTGGTGCATCTGCGTGGGGCGCGGGGTGCTGGGGATACAGCCGGCTCGCTGTTCCTGGACACGCTGGGAGGCGGGAGCGGGCGCTTCGCTTTTGGGATCGGCGACGACCGGGCGGCGCTGCGCGTCGGCCTGGGGGTGGTCGGCGCCCGCGACTACGTCGCCGACCCGGCGGCGGGTCACCGGGAGCGGGACGAACACCTGCAATACACCCTGCAGCTCAGACCCTCGTGGCGCCCCGTGCCCGGCCTGGAGCTGGGGGGGACGCTGCGCTGGTCGGCGGCGGATACGGACCTGGATGATTACACCGTCGGCGTGGTGGACGACGCGGATTACCGGCAGCGGCGGCGGCGCGGCCTGGTTTCCCTGCGCCTGCTGCACCGTCCGTCCGGGGGGACCTGGGAGCAGCGCTTCCTGCTCTGGCATGTGCGCGGGAAGCATCATTTTGAAAACGGGCCGGCGCAGCCGGACAGCGACGGCGAGCCCTTCAGCAGTGTCCTGAACGGCCGCCGCGAGGGGCTGTCCTGGAACCTGGCGTGGCGCCCGGCGGCCGGGCA
>JABAAT010000034.1 GCA_014238615.1 Gammaproteobacteria bacterium
TCCATGGAAGGGAGATAAGGGAACGATCTTATACCCATGCCACGGTGAAGTACAGTGTTGCCCCCGTGGCGGCGGCTTCAGGGTTTATACATGGGTTGCCGGGCATCCAGCTCCGGAATGCGCAGGATGCGCTCGGCGGCGGGCAGCTGCAACTGCTGATAGAGATAGCCCGCACGGTCGCGCACCGTGGAAAGCCCTTCCCCGCCGTGCAGCAGCTTGTGCACCAGGCCCGGTCCCGATACGGCCTCCGCATCCGTGTGCAAAGCATGCAGGTAGTCCCTGAGCGCGGCCCGATGCCGGCCCATGGAATCCCGTACCATGCCCCGGTTCGCGTAGGCCGCGCCCAGGACCGCGCGGCCCGTGGCGTCCTTCGCCTCCGGGCGCTCTTCCAGCCGCGCGATCAGCGTGTCCAGTGCGGCCAGGGCCTGGTGCGGACGCGCGGTCTGCATGAACACCAGGGCCTTTCCCATGCGCGCGCCTTGATGCTCCGGCGCACGCTGCAGGGCAGCCTCAAAGTAGGCAAGGGCCTGGGCATGGCGCCCGTCCTCCAGGCGCTGGCCGCCGAGTTCCGTTTCCAGGTCGCCCGGCGGCCGGTGCAAGACCGCGCCCGCGACCAAAGCGTATAGCAAACCCCCGCCGCAGAGCACCACCGACAGCCAGGCATAGCGACCGAGGCGCACGGGACGATGCAGCCTCTCAAGCATGTTCCGCATCACCCTGCTCCCGCGTCGGCGCCTCGCCCTGCACATCCCCCACATCCTCCACGAGCGCCTCGACCTCTTCATGCGGCACGGTGGATAGTTCCATCTTGTAAGCCAGGAACCACATCATGAAAACGCCGAGCAGCCAGAACAGGATTTGCCAGGCCCAGATCGAGGGGATGCCAAAAAGCCATCCATCCCGGCCCGCGTCCGGCGCGCCGAAAATCCAGTTGCCGAGCACCGCGCCCGGGCCGATAGCAAAGCAAAACCAGAACAGGGTCAGGCCCCAGGCCCAAGGTTTCAATTTCCGTTTCCGCTCCGGAAGGGCGGCATGGCGGCGCAGCAGGTTGTGGAAGCCCATGCGGTGCTCGGTGTCTCGTGGAGACTGCGTGACGGCTGAAATCCCGAGACAAACCAGGACGTTGAAGAACATGCCCCAGCCGGTCGCATGCATGGTCCAGGGCCACCTGCCCCAGGGCAACTCCAGCCCGATCCAGGAGGCGACCCCGAGGCCCACCTTCTCCGTGAAGAACACTCCGAGCAACCCGGCGATCAACCCCAGGGTGGCGCCCTGGCGCGTGATCCAGGGGCACCAGCAGACGGCGATCAGCGACAGCCACATCTGGAAGCCGAAAGCCACGGCGAGACCGCCCAGCAGCACCAGGGCGTCGCTTGAGAAGGTCGCCACGAAAAGCGCGGACAGCACGATCACGGCCACACCGAGGCGCCCCACCAGCTTCTGCGTGGCGTGGCCGGCGCGCCGGTGCAGGAAGTGCTTATACAGGTCGCGCGTCAACATGCTGCCGGCGGTCGACATGTACGAAGCGCCGGTGGACTGCATGGCCGCCAACGCGCACACCGCCAGCAACCCCACCAGCCAGGGCGCCGCCTCGGCAATCAGGTTGAAGTAATGGGGCACCAGCGCATCCGGTTTCGCGGCGATCAACTGCGCGGAGGAAACGAAGGCCGCTTCCGGGCAACCCGCCGCCGCGCCCAGCAGTTCGCAGATGTCCAGGCCTGCCGGGAGCGGCCTGTTCAGCACCTCCGAAACCGCCAGGCCAGCCTCGTTCACGGCGGGACTGGCGCCCAGGAGCAGCGCACCCATGCCCTGGAAAGCGATGAACAGGATGAGCAACGCACCCATGCCCAGGGAGGAGGCCCATACCTGCTGCGGGGCGAAAGGCCGTGGATCCTTGTTGGCAAAGGCCCACATGGAAAAGGCCGGGGAAGACTGAATGCCCATGAGCCCGAACATGTAAGTCAGGATCATGCAGCCGGTCCAGAGGCCGCCCATCGGACTCTCAACACCCAACCCGGCGGTGAACTGGATGGCTCCGGGAATCGCGAAATAGGCGTTGTAGTCGCCGCCGCCGTAATCCCCGGTGACGCCCCACTTGCCGACCCCGCTCGCCGCCAGTCCGGCAAACCCCTCGTTCAGACCGCTCCAGCCGCCCACGAAATAGAGTGCAATGCAGCCCGTGATGACGATGCCCAGGGCCAACAGCACGCATTGCAGGGTATCCACGTAGGCGACCGCGCGCAGACCGCCGAAAGCGACGTAGATCAGCACCACCATGGACAACAGCCACATCCCGGCGGTGCGGTCGATGAGGCCGTCGCTCAAAATATCAAACAGGAAGCCGGAAGCTCCGAGCTGCACCCCCAGATAAGGCACTGAAAACAACAGGGCCACGAGTACCGTGAGGATGCGGATCAGGTCCCCCTGGAAGTAGTCGGACAGCATTTCCCCCGGGGTGACGTAGCCGAAGCGCTTGCCGAGAAGCCACTGGCGTTTCAGGAACAGCACGCCCGTGAACGGGATGGTAATGGCGTAAAAGGAAGCATAGGCGTACTGAAAACCGTCCCGGTAAACGAGCCCGGGGTGCCCCATGAAGGTCCACCCTGAGAAGGAGGTGGCGGTCGCCGCCAGCACGAACACCCACAGGCCGATGCGCCGCCCCGCGATGAAGTAGTCGCTGGCCGTGTGCGCCGTGCGGGAGCTTTTCACGCCCCAGTAAATGCAATAGCACCAGTACAGCAGGACGAAACCGAAGAGCCAGGCCAGCTTCTCGTTCACGCGCCGGGCCCCCCGCCCCCGGTGGCCGCGACGGCGTGCAGCGCCCGGGCGGCCAGCACGATGCCGTCCGCATCCGCGTAGAGATGCCAACCCGGTTGGAACTCTATTCCGGCGAAGCGCAACACCGACCCGGCCTGGCCCGCACCGCGCTTGGCGCTGCGGCACGGCTGGGCCGCCAGGGCCTTGACGCCCAACGGCATGCGGCGCAAGGCCGCGCTGTCCCGCACACAGCCCCAGATCACCACGCCGCTCCACCCACGCTCCAGGGCCAGCGCCGCAAGCTGATCGCCAAGCAGGGCGCAACGCGTCGAACCACCGCCGTCCACCACCAGCACGCGGCCCGCGCCTGGGTTTTCCAGGGCGCCGCGCACCAGGGAATTATCCTCGGGGCAGCGCAACGTGGCGATGGAGCCGTGAAAGGCCAGCAGACCGCCGAAGTCGCGTAGCACGGGCTCCGCCACCCGTAACTCTTCCCCTGAATTCTCCACCAGGTCGCAAAGGTCGGCGGTGCTGAAAGCGGGTGCGGGGTCGCTGGGAACGGGGTTGGAGGACATGGCGCAAGTTAAACCGATGAACTCCATGCAGCAACCCATTCCCGGGAGGCGGGGGCAGGCGCAACGGCCTCCCCGGGGAGGAAACTCACCGGCCCTTATCCCAGGCCACCAGGCCGGTGCTCAAGACATCATTGAGCCAACGATCGAGGCGTTCCCGGGCGCTATCCGGGCGATCTTTGTAATTCACCTGGAAGCACGCGGCACAGAGACTCGTGGGCTCGGAAGAGACCCAATGACCTGAACCTTCGTGGAGGGTATCTTCCTCGCGGGTACGAGAGAAGAAGAACGCGGTGCCGGCGAGAACCCCCCGAAAATCCTGGCCATAGCCGTGCAGTGAGACAACGATCGAGGAATGCCCCCACTTGCGATCGGGTAACTTCAGGCGCGCCCAGGCATGATAAATGTTCCTGTTGGCGAAATAACCCAGTTCCCTGGCGACTCGGACTATCTCGAAGTGAAACCAGTGGCGGCGTTGCGATCCTTCGGCCCATTTTTCGAAGTCCACCTCAAGCCGAGCATCCTCTTTAAGCCATTGCCCCAGTTCTTCCCGCACCATTTCCTTCGTCTGCTGCATCTGTTCGACAATCTGTTCATGCAACTGACCGGCGATGCGCATGACTCCTTCTTGCTCTTTTTGTAACTTTCTCTCTTCGTCCCGCCTGCGCCGGGCAATGGCCTGGATGATCTCCTTTATCTTTCCACCTTCCTGCAAGACCTCCTCGGCAATATCGATCGCCCGCAGCAGGTCGTTGCGCTGGATCTCGGCAAACAGAGCGATTAACTTTCTCAAGTCACCGCGATCCGCTGTTTCCAGGGCATCCAGGTATGAAACACGTTGACCGGCCGTATGGCTGATAACCAGGGGAAGCAGATCTTTCTTTAAAAAAACCAGGGTCGCGAGCGCCCGCGCCACGCGGCCGTTGCCGTCCTGGAAAGGATGGATCTGGGTAAAGCGATGATGCAACCAGGCGGCTTCCACCTCCGGAGGCGCTTTCTGATGTTTGGGGGAATGATGTAACTCCAGCAGGCGATCCATCTCGGAGGCAACCTGCTTGGGTGGGCAGTATTCGTGAACGCCGCTTCCCTGGGTAGTGGGATTATTCGGCTGCTTTTTATATTCCCCGAGGAGCGGCTCGATTTTCATTGGACGGCCCCCGGGATCGACGGCTTCCACGTATTTTTGGTTGCGGAGCAAGCCCTGGTGCAAGCTTTTGATCGTGGAAGTATTCAGTTTCCTCCGCTTGCCGACCAGGTCCATCAGTTGTCCCAACACGTCTTCCTGCGCCCGGATCATGGCGATGGCGTCCGCGTGGTTTTTACCGCCGTGGGAGCCCAGGATATCAGCCTTCAAGCCGTGCTCAATCAAGGTCTCGGTGGTTCCCCGATCCAGGCTATAGACTCCTTCCAGCAGGCCGGTCTCGATGGCCCATGAACGTTTCAGCCTATCCGTGAATTTCTGGTATTCTTTTTTCTGTCTCAGGTCTTGCCGATGCCTGGTGAAAACCTTGGCAAGCGGCCCCAATTCGGGGTTAACCAGCTCGTCCACCGCTTCTTCGTAATCCTTGATGGAGTTCCATCGCATCTTGGGTACATCGTGCGGGCGCGTGGCGCGTTCAGGAGATCCGGGTGAGCGCCCGGTAACGATCCGGACGGCGGTCGTGCAGCTTGTGATTTTGCGGAGTGATGAGCTTATCGCGGGCGCGCTGCAGATCCAGGTCAATCACGCCCAAGTGCGCGCCGCGCATGCGGGCGCGGAGGAGTACGGAGCCGTCAGGCGCCGTGATCTGGCTACGCCCGGTAAAGCCCAGGGTGCCGTGTGGCCGTATGTCGGATCCGGTGCGGTTCGCCGTCACGGCATAGACGCCGTTCTCCAGGCAGCGCGTGCGCATGACTTCCTGGCAATCGCCGAGCACCAGGTTACTGGGATGACAGAGCAGGTCGGCGCCGCCCAGGGCCAGGATGCGTGCCGTCTCAGGGAACAGCCAGTCAAAACAAATCATCATGCCGATACGGGCATCCCCCAGGAAATGGACCTCCAGGGGCAGGTCGCCGGGATCGAAATAGTGCTTCTCGGAGCCGAATAGATGCAGTTTGCGATAGGTGCGCTCCACGCCTTGCGGCCCCAGCATGAGTGCACTGTTGAAACAGCGATCCCGGGCGCGCTCGGCGAAACCGGTCACGATGCGGAACCCGCGCTCCCGGCACAGTGCGCGGAGCGTCTCCACGATGGTCGAACGCCGCGGATCCTCGGCCAAGGTCAACAATTCATCCCGGTTCTGAAAAAAATAGCCGGTAAACGCCAGTTCCGGCAGCACCACCAGGTCGGCGCGCAGTGTGCTGAGCGCCGAGACGATTTTGCCCAGGTTGCGGCGCACCCGTCCGAAAAGCGGCCGGTATTGGTAGAAGGCGACGCGCAGTTTAAGATCTTCCATTGTCCGTCTCTCGTTCTGCCTGGGAAGCGCCCACCCCATGCCAATCCGCCACGTTGCGCTGGCGCGTCCGGCCGATGGCCAGGCTGCCCGGAAGCACATCCCTGGTGACGGTGGTACCGGCCGCCACGGTCGCCCCCGCGCCCACCTTCACCGGTGCCACGAGCTGACAGCCTGAACCGATGAAGGCGCCCGCACCCACGGCCGTGCGGTGTTTGCTCCGGCCGTCGTAATTGCAGGTAATGACGCCGGCGCCGACATTGGCGTTCGGGCCAACCTCGCTGTCTCCGACGTAACTCAGGTGATTCACCCGGGCCCCGGAGCCCACGCGGGAGTTCTTCAACTCCACGAAATTTCCGATGCGGGCCCCCGCCTCCAGGCGGGTGCCGGGACGAACCCGGCAGTAGGGGCCGAGCCGCGCGCCCCGGCCCACCCATACCTCCTCCAGCAAACTGAAGGGCAGCACTCGAACTCCCTGCTCCAGCTTGACGTCACGCAGGCAGCAGTGGGCGCCGATACGCACTCCATCGCCCAGGTGCACCTCCCCCTCCAGCACGACGTTGATATCGATCAATACATCACGGCCGCAGTGCAGCTCACCACGCAGGTCAAAACGCTCCGGGTCCAGCAGGGTCAGTCCCTGCTCCATCAATTCCAGCGCCCGGCGGCGGCGACAGGTACGTTCGGCGACGGCTAACTGGGCGTGCGTGTTCACGCCGGCGATCTCCCGCGCGTCCGAGGCGCGGACGACATCCACCCGCAGACCCTCACCGAGAGCTCGGCCGACGACATCCCCCAGGTAATATTCGCCTTGCGCGTTGGTCCGCTTTAGACCCTCCAGCAGGCGGCGCAGCAGCGCGGCCGGGGCCGTCATCACAGCGGCGCTGACTTCCCGCAGCTCGCGCTCCCGGGGAGTCGCGTCCGCTTCTTCCACGATGCCCAGCAGGCGGTCGGCGGAATCGCGGCGCAAACGGCCATAGCCGGTCGGCTCCGCGGGGACGGCGCTGAGCAGCGTCAGTCCGTCGGCGACGCCTTCCTCCAGCAGGCGGTGCAGGGTCGCGGGGCGCAGCAGGGGCGTATCACCGCACAGCACCAGCACCCGATCACCGGCGGGCATCTGTTCCAGGGCGAGACGCGCGGCGTGGCCGGTGCCGAGCGCTTCTTTCTGCGCGACCCAGCATATTTCCGGGGAGGACGCCTCCCGGGGCTGGTCCAAGGCGGCGCGCCACGTCCGCGCGGTGCCGCTGTGCACCACGTAAACCGCGCGCGGTTTTAAGGCCGCGACGCTGCGCCATACATGCCAGAGCAACGGGCGGCCGGCCAGCAGATGCAGCACCTTGGGCGACTCGGAGTGCATGCGGCGGCCGCGACCGGCGGCCAGGATGACTACGCTGAGCGGCACTGACACACTCCTTCGCCTAGGAACGACCGCGGCGGCGCAAGCGCTGGATCGTCTGCCATTGGGCCATCGCACGCGCGAGTTGGGCCTGCACCGTGGCGTAATCCACCTTGGCATCGCGCTCACGGAAAGCGAGTTCGGCCTCCTCCTTGGCCCGCAACACCGCCGCCTCGTCCAGATCCTCGGCGCGGCTTGCGCTGTCCGAGAGCACGGTCACCAGGTCGGGCTGCACCTCCAGCAGTCCGGAGGAGACATAAAAAGCCTGCTGCCGTTTATCGGGCCATTCGACGCGCACCTCGCCGGGTCCCAGGATGCTGACAAAGGCCGCGTGGCCCGGCAGGATACCGACTTCACCAAGCAGCGCCGGCGCACACACCATGCCGACATCGTCGGAAAACAACTCGCGCTCGGCGCTGACGATATTAACGTGGATAGTCCTTTCGGCCACAGGAAGCGCTCTTTAGAGGCTTTTCGCCTTCTGCACGGCATCCTCGACACCGCCCACCATGTAGAAAGCCTGCTCCGGCAACGCGTCATGCTTGCCGTCCACGATCTCGCGGAAGCCGCGGATGGTCTCGGCGAGCGGCACGTAAACTCCGGAACGGCCGGTAAAAATTTCCGCCACGTAGTAGGGCTGCGACAGGAAGCGCTGAATCTTGCGCGCCCGTGACACGGCCAGCTTGTCTTCCTCGGAGAGCTCATCCATGCCCAGGATGGCGATGATATCGCGCAATTCCTTGTAGCGCTGCAGGGTGTTCTGCACGGCACGTGTGGTCGCGTAATGCTCCTCGCCGACCATCAGCGGATCCAGCTGGCGGCTCGTGGAGTCCAGCGGATCCACGGCCGGGTAGATCCCCAGCTCGGCGATTTGACGCGACAGCACCACGGTGGCATCCAAGTGCGAGAAGGTGGTGGCCGGCGACGGATCGGTCAGGTCGTCAGCGGGCACATACACCGCCTGTATGGAGGTGATGGAACCGGTTTTGGTGGAAGTGATGCGCTCCTGCAGACGCCCCATTTCCTCGGCCAGGGTCGGCTGGTAGCCCACTGCCGAAGGCATGCGCCCGAGCAACGCGGAACACTCGGTTCCGGCCAGGGTGAAACGGTAGATATTATCAATGAACAGCAGCACATCGCGCCCGTCATCGCGGAATTTCTCCGCCAGGGTGAGCCCGGTCAGGCCGACCCGCAGGCGATTCCCGGGCGGCTCGTTCATCTGGCCATACACCAGGGAAACCTTGTCCAATACCTTGGACTCGCGCATCTCGTGATAGAAGTCATTGCCCTCGCGGGTGCGTTCGCCGACACCTGCAAACACTGAATAACCGCTGTGCTCAATCGCGATATTGCGGATCAACTCCATCATGTTCACGGTCTTGCCGACGCCCGCGCCGCCGAACAGACCCACCTTGCCGCCCTTGGCGAAAGGACAGATCAGGTCGATGACCTTGATGCCGGTTTCCAGCAATTCGGCGGTGGGAGCAAGCTCCAGAAACTCGGGGGCTGCACGATGGATGGGCAGCCGCTCTTCAGTCTCAATTTCCCCCGCCTCGTCAATCGGCTCGCCGAGTACGTTCATGATGCGCCCCAGGGTCTTTTCGCCCACCGGCACGCTGATCGGCGCACCGGTATCACGCATGTTCCGGCCGCGGCGCAGGCCGTCGGTGGAACCCAGGGCGATGGTGCGCACCACGCTGTCCCCCAGCTGCTGCTGCACCTCCAGGGTCAAGGCGGAATCGGCATCTTCAGACACCAGCGCGTTGTAAATACGCGGCACTTCCCGACGCGGGAATTCCACGTCCACGACCGCTCCGATGACCTGCACAACCTGACCTGTCGGCATGTTATAAAACCTCTCTCACTTTTCTCTCACTTAGACTGTTTGACTACTTGAAACGAAACGGAGCGCCATACGCCGCCGCCTGGGAACAGCCCCTGTCACAAGGCCGCCGCGCCGCCCATGATCTCGGCCAGCTCCTGGGTGATAGCGGCCTGTCGGGCCTTGTTATAGACCAGTTGCAACTCGTCAATGAGCTTGCCGGCGTTATCCGAGGCGCTTTTCATCGCCACCATGCGAGCCGCCTGCTCACAAGCGATATTCTCCACCACGGCCTGGTACACCAGCGACTCCACGTAGCGCTGCAGCAACAGGTCCAACACATCCCCGGGCTCCGGCTCATAAATGTAATCCCAGTAAGCAGGCAACCCGGCGCGCGTTCCGGCCGCCTCCCCGGGAGGCTCCCGCGCGGACATTTCCCGGATGGGCAGCAGCTGTTCAACCAGTGGACGCTGCACCATGGAATTCACGAACTGGTTGGAGACCAGGAACACCCGATCCAGATCCCGCGCGCGGTAAGCGTCCAACATCACCCTGAGCACGCCGAGCAAGGTTTCCGGAGCCGGCGCATCGCCCAGCCGGGTCGCCTGGCCAAGCAGGCGCACGCCGCACATCTGGAAAAAGCCGGCCCCCTTGCTTCCAATGGCGCAGACCTGGGTTTCGCAGTGTTGTGCGTTCCATTCCTTCATACGCTGCAGCACGATACGGAACAGGTTGGCGTTCAGGCCGCCGCACAGGCCACGGTCGGTGCTCACCACCACCAGGCCCACGTTCTTCAGTTCGGTGCGCGGCTGCAGGTAATCGTGCCGATATTCGGAATGCGCCCGCCCCAGGTGCTCGATCATCTCACGCACCTTGGCGGCGTAGGGTCGTGCGCGCCGCATGCGCTCCTTTACCTTGCGCATCTTGCTCGCCGCTACCATCTCCATCGCCCGGGTGATCTTCTGGGTGTTCCGAATGCTGGATATCTTGAGGCGTATTTCCTTACCAACGGCCATTGACCCAGCCTGCCGGGTGCACGACCGCGCCGAACCGGATGCGGCGCGGCTTCACCTGTATTGCTCCTTGTACTGCGTGAGGTATTCCTTCAGCCTGGCCTCGACTTTCTCATCGTAATCGCCGGACTCGTTGATGCGCTCCAGCAAGTCGGCATGCCGCTCCTTGAAGTGCAGGTGCAGACCGGCCTCAAAATCACCGATATCGGCCAGCGGCACATCATCCAGGTAGCCATGCTCGGCGGCGAACAGGCTGAGCGCCATCTGCGCCACGCTGAGCGGCGAGTACTGCTTCTGCTTCATCAGTTCCATGACCCGCTGACCGCGCTCCAACTGTTTACGGGTGGTCTCGTCCAGGTCGGAAGAGAACTGGGCGAAGGCCTCCAGTTCGCGGTATTGGGCCAGCGCCAGGCGCACCCCGCCGCCAAGTTTCTTGATGATCCTGGTCTGGGCCGCACCGCCCACCCGCGACACCGAAAGGCCGGCGTTGACAGCGGGGCGGAACCCGGCGTTGAACAAATCCGATTCCAGGTAGATCTGGCCGTCGGTGATGGAGATCACATTCGTGGGCACGAAAGCCGAAACATCCCCGGCCTGGGTCTCAATAATCGGCAGGGCGGTGAGGGAGCCGGTACGTTTCCGCACCCGGCCCTCAGTCAGCTTCTCCACGTGTTCGGCGTTAATACGAGAAGCCCGCTCCAAGAGGCGTGCATGCAGGTAGAAGACATCGCCGGGGTAGGCTTCGCGTCCGGGCGGACGGCGCAAAAGCAAGGAAATCTGGCGGTAGGCCCAGGCTTGCTTGGTCAGATCGTCGTAGATGATGAGCGCGTCCTCCCCGCGATCACGAAAGTATTCGCCCATGGAACAGCCCGCGTAGGGAGCCAGGTATTGCAGGGCCGCCGGAGTGGAAGCGGGAGCGGCCACAACGATGGTGTGCTCCATGGCCTTGTGCTCCTCCAGCTTGCGGATCACCGTGGCGATGGAGGAGGCTTTCTGTCCGATGGCCACGTAGATGCACTTGATGCCGGCGTCGCGCTGGTTGATGATGGTATCCACGGCAAGCGCCGTCTTCCCGGTCTGGCGATCGCCGATGATCAACTCGCGCTGGCCGCGCCCAATGGGCACCATGGAGTCGATGGATTTGAGCCCGGTCTGCACCGGCTCGCTCACCGACTGGCGGGCGATGACCCCAGGCGCGATCTTCTCCAGCGGCTCGCTGTGTTCCGTGCGTAATTCCCCGCGACCGTCGATGGGCCGGCCGAGCGCGTCCACCACCCGTCCGAGCAACGCCTCCCCCACGGGCACCTCCAGGATGCGCTGGGTGCAACGCACCGTGTCACCCTCGGAAATATGCTGATACTCTCCGAGCACCACGGCGCCAACCGAATCCCGCTCCAGGTTCAGCGCCAGTCCGAAGGTGTCTCCGGGAAATTCGATCATCTCACCCTGCATGACCTCCCCGAGCCCGTGCAGACGAGCGATGCCGTCCACGACGCTGACCACCGTACCTTCGGTGTGGGCTTCGACGGCGACATCGAATTCCGTGATCTTCTGCTTGAGCAGCTCACTGATTTCATTGGCGCTGATACTCATGTAACGAGACTCCGGGAATCAAACATCATGGCGCCCCCCGGTCCGGGCGGCGCGACTGAAAGACCATGGGCCGGGATGCAGCTGTTCACGCGCGCGCCGCCTCGACCGTGACATACCGGGACAGGTCGCGCAGCCGACCGCGCACGGTCGCATCGATGACCCGATCGCCGGTGCGTACAAGCAACCCTCCCAACAGGCTCTTATCCACGGACACGGTCAATTCCGGGCGCCGCTTCAGGTACCGCTTCAACCAGCCCTCCAACTGTCGCCGCTGCGCTTTCTGGAGCGGGTAAGCCGAGGTCACCGTCACGGCCGCCACCTCATCGGCGGTGCGGCAAAGCTCAAAATACAGCTCACAAATCTCAAGGGCGCATTCCAGGCGCCCGCTTTGCACCAGCAGGGTGAGGAAATCACGCTGCACGTTCGTTTCCAGGAAAGGGCCGCAGACCGCACGGCAGAACTCCAGCAGGCGCGCACCGCTCAGGCGGGGATGGTGCAAAACCCGCGGAAACAAGGGATCAGCCGCCAGCAGCCTGAGTGCCTGCAGGGCCCGATCCCAGGATTCCCGCTCGCCGCGCTCCACGGCAAGTTCAAACAGCGCCCTGGCGTAGGGCCGGGCGATTCCCAGGCGTTTATGACGTTCCATCGGCGATATCCCCGGCCCCGCCAGGGAACTCCCGTGTCAATTCGCTGAGCATTCCGGCATGGCGTTTGGCGTTCACCTCATGTCCGAGAATACGCCCAGCCGCCGCCAGGGCCAACGTCGCAAGCTGGCTGCCCAGTTCGCGCCGCGCCGCGGCCCGTTCGCGTCTCACTTCGGCACGGCCTTCGGCCACGATGTACTTAGACACCTCCTCGGCCTTGCGGCGCGCTTCTTCTTCAATATGCGTGCTGCGCCGCTGCGCCTGGGCGACGATCTCCTCGGCCTTGCGCCTGTTCTCCTCCATCATTCCTATTTGCAGTTCCCGCGCGTCCTTGAGTATCCGCCGACCCTCGTCGGCATCCGCCAGGCCGGCGGAGATGCGCTGCTCCCGATCACCCAGGGCACTCATCAACGGCGGCCAGATGTAACGCATGGTGAACCACGCCAGGAAGGCAAAAACGACGGCCTGGGCGAACAGCGTGACATTCAGAGCCATCGCATCAACCTCCTACGGCGGCAGCCAAAGCAGTGACAAAGTAGTCGGTGAACACGAAGTAGAGCATCAAGCCGATGCCGATCATAGCCACGGCATCCAACAGCCCCGCGACGATGAACATGTTAAGCAGCAAGCTGCGTGAGAGCTCGGGCTGACGCGCCACGCCTTCAAGGAACTTGCCGCCCAGGAGGCCGAAGCCGATGGCTGTCCCGGCGGCGCCCAGGCCCAGTATGATGCCGGCCGTCAGCGCGGTGGCGCTTTCCACCTCGGCGGCAGCCTGAATGAATAATTCTTCCATACTCGATCCTCCGACTTTGAATGTTCAGGTAAACAGGAAACCAGGACAGCCGGCGACGGCCCCGGAGACTTAACGATTTTTGACTTAATGGGTTTTGACTTAATGGCTTTCCTGGGCCGTACTCAGGTAGATGATGCTCAGGATCATGAAGATGAAGGCCTGCAGGGTGATCACCAGGATATGGAACAGGCTCCAGACAATACCCAGCAACAGCTGGCTCACGAACAAGGCGATAGGCCCGAGCTGGGCAAAGTCACCCAGAACCCTTCCCAGGGAAAGTAAGGCGATGAGCATGAAGATCAATTCGCCAGCGTACAGATTACCGAACAACCGCAAGGCCAGGGAAAGCGGCCTGGCCAACTCTTCAACCACCTTCAGGAGCAGGTTGAAAGGCGCCAGAAAAATCGTGTTGAACGGATGCAGAAAGCATTCCCGCGCTACTCCGAGCAGGCCCTTGCTGCGGAAATTGTAGTAGATGACCATGGCGAACACGCTCAGCGACATGGCGAAGGTGGCGTTCAGATCCGTGGTCGGAACCACCTTCAGGTAATTCACGCCGCCCTGGGAGGCCAGCCAGGGCAGCAGGTCCACCGGCACCAGGTCCATAAGATTCATCAGGAAAACCCAGACGAAAATGGTTAGGGCGAGCGGCGCCATGAGTCGATTTCGGCCGGAAAAACTGCCGCGCACCTGATGCTCGACGAACTCCAGCATCACCTCCACGAAATTCTGGAGCCTGCCGGGTACACCGGCTACAGCCCGCAAAGCGGCGTAGCGGAACAGCGAGATGAACAAGACTCCCAGCACGATGGAAAAAAGCAAGGTATCCAGGTGCAAGGTCCAAAACCCGTCCCCAATACTCAGGTTGGTCAGGTGGTGCTGGATATAGGCGCTTGCATCCGATCCACCCTGGCCTTCAGCGGCCATGCCGTTCCTTCGGAGGCGCGTACATGAAGGCCGGCCAGGCGGCGAACTGGGCTGCAATGAAACCGATCAACAAAGACAAAGCCTCCAACTGCGAATAGCGAAACGCCAACAGGAACAACAGCGCCATGAGCGCCCATTTAGTGAATTCAGCCAGGTAGAAACGCCGCAGCATGCGTTCCGGGGAGATGTCCCCCCGCAGCAGGAAAAAGCCCGCCACGCAACAGGTACCGGCACCGGCGAAACCAGCGCCGCCCAAGGCCGCGATGAGGCCGGCGAACCCGCGCCCGGCCAGGTAGAGCACCACCCCGGCTGCTAGCCCCAGCAACGCCTGCCAGCAGGCCAGGCGGACGGCGGCGCGCGTCAGCGGGGCGAATACCGGCCGCACGGCTTCAGTATAGCGGCCCTCGGGTAACGGATCAACTCTGGAAACGCTTCGCTCCCCGGAAACGCTCACGATGCGCCCCGGGTCGCATCCCAGTCACGGAACCATGCCACCGCGTCGCGCAGCGCTTCCGCGGCCGGGCGCGGCTGGTAATTCAGTTCGCGCCGCGCCTTGTCGGAAGAGAAGTACATGTGTTTGCGCGCCATGCGTAATTCGTCCCGGGTGGCACGCGGTTCGCCCCCCAGCCACCGTGCCCGCCACTCGGAGAGCAGGGCGTAAGGCCAGACCACGGCGTGCGGCAGGCGCCAGCGCGGCGGGCGCCGCCCGGAACAGCGCGCCACCTCCTCCAGGATGCGCCGCAGGCTGAGGTTCTCGCCCCCCAGGATGTAGCGCTCCCCGACCCGGCCGCGTTCAAAGGCAAGCAGATGCCCGGTCGCCACATCGTCCACATGCACCACGTTGAGACCCGTGTCCACATAGGCCGGTATCCGCCCATGCACGGCATCCAGAAGCATGCGTCCCGTGGGTGTCGGCCGCAAATCACGCGGCCCCACCGGCGTGGATGGATTGACCAGCACCACTGGCAGGGCACGGCTGTCGATGAGCTTGAACACCTCGCGCTCGGCCAGGAACTTGGAGCGTTTGTAGGGACCCACCAGGTGTTCCAGGTGCGCCGGTGTCCGCTCGTCGGCGGGTTCCCCTCCGACACCCAGACCCAGGGCCGCGACACTGCTGGTGTAAACCACCCGTTCCAGGCCCGCGTCCGCCGCGGCCCGCAGCAGTTCCCGGGTGCCCTCCACGTTGACGCGGTAGAGCCGCGCCGCATCCGGCACCCACAGGCGGTAGTCGGCGGCCACGTGAAACAACCCCTGGCAGCCGCGCAGAGCCGGACCCAGGGTCTCGGGCGCCTCCAGGTCCCCCCGCCGCAATTCCACCTTCAAGCCACGCAGGTTGGGTGGGCTGCCGCCGGAGCGCGCCAGTACACAGACTTCGTGGCCGGCCCGTAGCAGCACGCGCACCACCGCGGAGCCGACGAAGCCCGTACCGCCCGTGACCAGCATCCTCATGACGCACGCCCCGGCACGAGGATCAGCACCAGGGTGACGCACGGTGTCAGCACTGCGGTCAACCACAAAAACAGCGGCATGGCATCAGCCAGGGCGAACAACGGCAGCAGGTAAAGCAGGTCATCGCTCTCATACCTGTCCTGGAAGCGCCACCGCACAAGTTCTTTGCCGAGCCGCGCCTCCCACACGAAAAGCACCAGGTAAACGGCCATACAGCCAACGGAACCGACGATTCCGAGCCACACCGCGTGCGGCCCCAGGGACGCCGCCTGGCCAAAACCAGCGGCCAGCACCAGGCAGCCCAGCGACAGCGTATCGCAGGCGTAGTCCAACCGGTAACCGAATTCACTGCAACAATTTTTGAGCCGCGCCAGGGTGCCGTCGGCGTGGTCTAAAACGCCGCGCACGGCGAACAGCAACATCCCCGCCAGGCAGGACCAATAATCTCCCCTCAGAAGCAACGCGGCGGCAACCAGGGCGACCAGCAGACCCACCAGCGTGAGCTGGTTGGGTGTCACCGGAGTGCAGCTCAACAGGCGCGCCAGGACCCGGCCCAGCCATACGTCCGGCGCCGGACGGACGTCGGCACTCAACGCCTCGACTCCACGGCCGCGGGGGCCGGGCGCCGGGCGCTCAAGGCCGGCACCAGGCACAGCGCGCACAGCGCGGAGAGCGCCACTCCCAAGGCCAGCAGCAATCCCAGGCTGGCGGTTCCGGTATGCGCCGACAAGGCCAGGCTGCCTATCCCGGCAACAGTCGTCAGGCTGCTTAGCACGACGCCCCGGGCGCTCGCGGAGCGCCACAGCCGCATGCTCCCCGGTGCACCGGCCATGCGCCGCTGCAACAGGTGGATGCCGTTGTCGATGCCCAGCCCCAGCAACAAGGGCAATGCGATGATGTTCGCGAAGTTGAGGGCGAGCCCCAGCAGGGCGGCGCCGGCCAAGGTCAGCAGGCAGGCCAACCCCAGGGGCAGCAACACGCAAAGTATGTCCAGCGGGCGCCTGTAGATCAAAAACAGCAGCAGGCTGACGGCAGCCAATGCGCCCAGCAGGGCCTGCAGAAAAGCCTTGGTCACCGCGTCACCAGCCTCCAGCATCGCCACCGGAGGACCACTGACGCCGGGCGCCACGGTGCGCACCGCTTCCACGAAGCGCCGCAGCCGTGCTTCATCCTCAAGGCCTCCGGCCGGCTGCACGCGCACCAGCCAACGACCCTCCGAACTCACCCAACGGCCCCTTAGTTCGGGCGGCAGATCCTCCAGGGCAAAGGAACGCCCCATCAGGCCCAGGCGCAGGTCTTCCGCCAGCGCGGGCAAGTGCGTAAACAGCATGCTCCGCAACCGCTCCAGCAACGCCGCGCGGCGCGCGGGCGCAACCCCGGCCAGCCATTCCAGCAGGGTTCCCAGGGCCGCGCAGAGCCGCCGCCTCGGCGCGGAGCGCTCCGCGCCGCCGACCGCCGCCTCGACGCAGGCCCGGTTCCGGTAATCACGGAGCGCCTTGAGCTCCCGCTCAACCACCGGCCGCCTTGGTGCGGTCACCTCCAGGCTGCCCGCCAGCAACAGTTCCAGGTCACCTAACAGTTCCAGCTTCTCCTCCTGGTCGGGGGGCACATAATCACCCAGGGAGAAGGTCTCACCCACTTCCGGCAGGACTTCCAGGCGCCGTTGCCAATCCCACGCCGTGTCGCCGTCGGGCGCGATGAACGAGATGGAGCGCGGTGAGTCCTCAGCCACGCGCAGCAGATGCCGGAAAGTTTGCACCGATTCGTTGTTGGGATCGTTCAGGTTCAGCATGTCAGGGTCAAAATTCAAGCGCGCGGCGGTCGGCACCGCGAGCAAAGCCAGTACCAGGGCGGCGACGCAGAGCGGGCGCCGGTGCCGCTCCGGCCAGCCCGGAGCACTCGAGACAGCATCCGGCACCGTCCAGGGCGCTATCCCGCCCACCAGGGAAAGCAGTACCGGCAGCAGCGTAAAAGTCACGGCCAAACCGATAAACATACCGCAACCGGCGATCCAGCCGAGCTGCGCGACCCCGCTGAAGGAGGTGGGCAGGAAAGCGTAGAAACCCAGCGCCGTACTGCAGGCACAGAGAAACAGCGAGCCACCGCAGGCACGCGCCGCACCGACCAGCGCATCAAGGCGCGCCCGGTGCGCCGCCTGCTCCCGGCAATAAAAGCAGTAATGGATGGCGAAATCCACCCCCAACCCGATATAGAGCACCGCGAAAGCGACGGAAATCAGGTTCATCTCGCGCACCGTGAGCACAGCAAAAGCACCGGTCAACACCAAGCCGGCCAACAGGGTCACCAGCACCGCCGCCGTCATGCGCAGCGAACGCAGCCCAACGCCCAGGATCAACAACACCAGCAGCAACGCCAGGGCGGCCGCGCGGCCCATGTTGCGACTCACGCTGAGTAACTCCTCGTGGGCCAGCATGGCGTCGCCCGTGAGCGACATGCGCACGCCGTCAGCTTTCAGGTCCAGTGCCGCTGGTAAGCTGCGCAGGTAGGCGACCGGAGCCCGCGCCGGCGACAAACTACCGTAATCCAGGTGCGGCTTGACCAAGAGGATGGCGCGGCGCCCGTCCCCGCCGCCAAGCGGCACCGCACCGGCCAAGGTGCTCCAGGGCAGACGCCAGGACTCCCCGCCGCGCAATGCCTCCAGGCCATGCGCCACCTGTTCTTCCAGCAATTCCAGGGTATCCGCCCCAGGCGCCGCCCCAGCCGCGCGCCCCAGCAGATCAAACAAACCGCCCAGGGAAGCATCCCGCAGTAACGTACCGAGGAAAGGCTGGGCGCGCGTCAGGCGACCACTGAGCCGCCGCAACTCCTCGTAGTCCAGGTAAAGGAAAGCGTTGTGCCGGAAAAACAGCTCCACGGGCGGATAGTGCACTTTGCGGAACCACTGCGGATGGGCGCGCAGGCGGCCGCGCACCCGGCGTGCGGCGGCGGCCACATCGTCACGGTGGTGCCCTTCCAGCACCACCAGGATGGTGTCCCGGTACTGCGGGAAGGTATTGGCGTGCTCCAGATCGATCTGCCGCCAAGGCAGTTCCGGCGACAACATGTCGCGGGTGTCCAGGTTGAAGCGCAGATGGGTCGCCGTGTACCAGGCCGCCACGAGCACCAGCAACGCGGCACCCGCAAGTACCAAGGCGCGCCGCCGCAACACGAACTCCACCCAGAGCGCCGCCAGATCGGCGACGCAATCCCGCCACGACTTCGGCGACACGACTAAAAAGCGCCCGTGAACCAGGTGGGAAAGGGCGGGGGCGGGGAGTCAGCTGGTGCCGGAGAAGGGAATTGAACCCCCAACCTGCGCATTACGAATGCGCTGCTCTACCGATTGAGCTACTCCGGCACATGCGTGGGGGCGGCCTCGGAACCTTCGAGGAGGGCGGTCTCGCTCCCCTCGGGAGGGTTTTTCCGAAAGCGCGCGTGGGAACACACTCGCACGACCACGTTCATACCCAGCGGTTTGGTGCCGACCGGCAGGGGATAAACCCCCCGCAGCGTCATCTGTCCACTGGAATCGATTAACTCTCCGGTGTCCTCGTTGTAGAAGTGGTCGTGCGGCTCGGTATTGGAATCGTAGTAAACCTTGCCCGGCTCGATCACCACCATGCTCACCAAGCCGCGGCGCCGAAACAGCTTCAGAGTGTTGTAGATCGTAGCCAGGGAGACGCACTGACGCTCCCGCTTCACCCGCCACATCACTTGGTCGGCCGACAAATGCCGCGCCTTATCAAGCAGCACCCGGGCGACAGCCAGGCGCTGCGAGGTCGGCCGTACGCCGTGGCGCTGCAACAGGGCTGCATAATCAGGCCCGGTGTCAGACACATCGGACCCCTTTTCCACATATACCATCAGGTCAGCCAACTCTTCCAGGGTTCGTGGAATTCCCGGCCCCCGGCGGGGGGGGCCCCACAGCCGACACCCACCGCTATGTCAACTCACCGGTAACCGCATGTTTAAGATCTTACGATGCTGATTATGCATGAAAAGCCATGTTTCGGCAAGTGCCCCTCGTCACTCAGTCCCCGGGCCGCCTGTTACGGCACAACGGTGGACTAAACCTGGTGACAAGGAGGCCGGTTAAAATACAGGATGAGCATAGTGGCGTGGCTGCCCGCCTACAGGATATAGGGCGCGTTGGAAGACCGGCGATCCTGCAGCTTATACCAGTTGTCATGCGAAAAATTCCTCACCGGAGGCCGGCATGTTGCGCCGCACGAAAATAGCAACAGGTTTTCTGCATGGCTCGGCCCGCCGTCACCGCGTGCAGGCAAGGTTATCGATCCATGTGACGCGGCCGTTCCGACCCCACGGGTTGCCACCCTTTATCTGCACTACTACTACAACCTGTTGCTACCTGTTGCTACACCCTTTCTATCACCTATCCACCCGTGGCTGACAACAAAAAGACTACACGAAGATCTACACGGAACTACATGTTGTAACAGCCCCGGGAACAGGAGGGATGACATGTCACAGGCCTCCCGGGCCGTGGAAAAATGCCTGTTGTTCCGCAACAGGCTGAAATGAACCGGAGCATGCGGCCTGAATCTCCCCCGAAGCTCCTGAACAGACGCCTGCGCGGACAGGCGGCGGCTGTGGTATATTTCGGGCGGTGCCTCGGGCGGGGCGCCCGACAAAAACGACTTTCCTGAAGAACGCGAGACACCTCCCATTGCAGAGCACAACAACGTTCCCTCCACGATTACAGGCAACGATGGTCCGCAACGGGGCCGCGGCGTGAAAGCTGCAGCCCCGCATCCGACGCCTTCCCCGACCGCACCGCGCTCCGTCATCTGCTTGAAATGGGGCGACCTGTACGGCCCCCACTACGTGAACCGCCTCTACCAAGGCGTCAGGCGGCACCTGCACGGCGAATTCCGCTTCATCTGCTTTACCGATGATGTCCGGGATATCCGGCCGGAAGTGGAAACCCGTCAGCTGGAGGAACTGCTGTTTGATCCGCGCATGGAACCCGGCATCTGGTGCAAGCTGGCCTTGCTGCACCCGGATGCCGGCCTGCAAGGGAACTGCCTGTTCCTGGATCTGGACTTGCTGATCCTGAACTCCCTGGATGAATTGTTCCGCTACCCGGGGGAGTTTTGCATCATTCACAACTGGATCCAGAGACGTATCCGGCCGGGCGTCGGCAACTCCTCGGTGTACCGCTTCCAAGCGGGCGCCCTGGGGGATGTCCTGGAACAGTTCCTGGACAACCAGGAGTATGCCAAAACCGCTTTCCGGAACGAACAGGCCTTTCTGTCGCATGCGGTTGGGGCACGACGCATGCACTACTGGCCCGAATCCTGGATCCGCAGTTTCAAGCGTCACTGTCGCCCGGTATTCCCGCTCAACCTGTGGCGCCGACCGCGACTGCCCCATGCCGACGCCCGCATCCTCGTTTTCCACGGGTTCCCGAAACCGGAACAGGCCATCGCCGGCTATCCCGGCCGCCCAGGACGTCCCTGGCAGCGCACCCTGCCCTGTCCAGAGCTGGTGCCGCACTGGCCCGAATAGAGGGATACGGGCGGTGCCCGCATACGGGCGGCGCCCGCACCAACTACCTGGCGCGGGTCAACTCCACCGCCTGCTGCAGATGACGTCGGGCCCGCTCCACGGCCGCCAGCTCTTCGCGCAGCTCCTCCCTGTCCGAAAAAGCCGCGCGCAGACGCGGCTCTTTCAACAGGTGCCGGGCACGGCGTATGGCCCTGACAACTTCACGCGCCTCCCCATGCTTAAGCTTCAAACCCCGTAAACGCCCGCGCAGAGTCCGCAGCTCCCGGTCCAGCAGGCGCCTTTCGACCTCTACCTCGGCGTAGAGCGCGTCCATGTCGCCCAGTCCCGGCACCGCGGCGGCACCCTCCTCCGCAAGCGCTGAGAGCGCCCCGAAGCCACCCCACAACACCAGCGGCAGCAGTAGTTTCACTGGAAAAGTACGCACGAGAAAGCTCCCCGGAGTCCTCAAGCCGGTTCCGGGTAAGGCACTCCGAGCCCCTGCAACCCGCAGTAACCCCCCGGATTCTTCGCCAGGTACTGCTGATGCTCGGTCTCGGCGTAGTAGAATGGTCCAGCCGGGGCGATTTCGGTGGTCACCGCCCCGAGCCCGGCCGCCTTCAGGGCGGCCTGGTAGCGTGCGCGGCCGGCATGCGCGGCGGCTTCCTGACCCGCCTCGCAGGCATAAACGGCCGAGCGATACTGGCTGCCATGGTCATTCCCCTGGCGCAGGCCTTGGGTGGGATCGTGCTGCTCCCAGAAACAGCGTAGCAGGGTTTCGTAGTCCAGAAGCCGCAGTTGATAGACGATCAGCACCACCTCCACATGCCCGGTCTGGCCGCCGCACACCTCCTGGTAGGAGGGATTCGGCGTGTGACCGCCGGAATAACCAACCGCGGTGCCGTAAACAGACAGCCGCCAAAAGCAGCGCTCCGCGCCCCAGAAGCAGCCCATGCCGAACAGGGCGCTGCGGCAGTCCGCCGGAAAAGGCGGCAGCATGCGGCGGCCGTTCAGATAATGCCTTTCGAACGCCGTGCTCTCGGGCGCGGTGATGGAGGAATCACTCATGTACACAAAATATGCACATTTCAGCGCGCCAGGCAAGCCCCCCTCGTACCGCGGTCGTGCCGCGGCGGCCTGGAGCGCGCTCCTGCTGTACGCGGCCTGTTGCATCGGCATGACCCCGGCGGCGGTCGGGGCCGAGGATTCACCTGCACCCGGGCCGGAATCAGGGCACGCCGTCGCCACCCTGGCCGCCGGTTGCTTCTGGTGCATTGAAGCCGATCTTGAGAAGTTGCCCGGCGTCATCAGCGTGGTTTCCGGCTATAGCGGCGGCCACAAGGTGAACCCCAGCTATAAAGATGTGTCGGCGGGCGACAGCGGGCACCGCGAGGTGGTTCGCGTGCTCTATGATCCGGAACGACTCAGCTACGCTGAACTGCTGCGCGTCTTCTGGCGCAATGTCGACCCCACCGACGGGGGCGGGCAA
>JABAAT010000037.1 GCA_014238615.1 Gammaproteobacteria bacterium
CCGGGCGGCTTCCAGCCGCACTGAAAGTTTCACCGGCGGCTTCCAGCCGCACTGAAAGTTTCATCGGCGGCTTCCAGCCGCACTGAAAGTTTCACCGGCGGCTTCCAGCCGCACTGAAAGTTTCATCGGCGGCTTCCAGCCGCACTGAAAGTTTCATCGGGCGGCTTCCAGCCGCACTGAAAGTTTCACCGGGCGGCTTCCAGCCGCACTGAAAGTTTCATCGGGCGGCTTCCAGCCGCACTGAAGTCTCCCAGGCTCCCACGGCTCTCCCGCTTCCCCCACACCGAGGGGACCTCCTCCCCCCTAATAAGCTGCGTTGAACGGCTTCCTGCACGGCGCGCCTCACCGATCGAGCAACGGGGCCAGCAACTCGAGCCAATGCAGCACCGGCAAGGGGGTGCCGCGGCGCAGGTGCAACAGGCAACCGATGTTGGCCGTGGCAATGCATTGCGCCTGCCCGACTGTCAATGCTTCCAGGCGCCGCGTCCGCAACGCCCCAGCCATGCGCGGATGCAGCAGCGAGTAGGCGCCGGCGGAGCCACAGCAATCTCCCACGGACGAGTTCGGCGTCAACTCGAAACCCATGCGCTGCATGAGTTCCCCCACCTGGGTAGGCAAAGCCAGCGCATGTGCCTGGGTGCAAGGCACATGCAACGCCACCCGCCGCGGGCCACGCCCCAGGCGCCGCGGCCCCGAAAGCTCCAAGTCAGCAAGTACCTGCACCGGGTCCATTAACAAACCCGCCGCCACCGCGGCACGCCCGGCGTAATCCGGCTCATCCTTCAGGAGGCGGGGATAATCGCGAATCATGGCCGCGCAACCGCTGGCCGTCACCACCAGGGCGTCGGCTCCCCCTCCCTGCAGCCACGGCCACCAGGCGTCCAGGTTGGCGCGCGCCCGGCGTAAGGCCTGCCGGGGAAATCCCAGGTGGTAATGCAAAGCACCGCAGCAACCTTCACCGCGCACCCGCGGCACGGCAATGCCCAGGTGCCCGAAAAGGCGCGCCGCGGCAAGGTTGATCGAAGGAGCCAGCACAGGCTGGACGCAGCCTTCAAAGAGCAACATCCGGCGACGCTCCCGTGAGCGGGACACCGGGCGCGCCGCCGCGGTACGGGGCGGCAGCAACCGGCGATAGCGCCCGGGCAACAGCGGCCGCGCCACACGCAGCGCGGCCACTCCCGGGGCCAGGAAGCGGCGTGAACCAAGGCACAGGCACAACAAGCGGCGCAGCAAGCGCCCCCGTAGCGGGCGGGTAGCCTCCACCCGCTCCCGGCCGTAATCCAGCAGGCGGGCGTAACGCACCCCGGAAGGACAGACGCCCTCGCAGGCGCGGCAGGTCAGGCAGCGATCCAGGTGGCGGAGCGCGCGTTGCGGCGAGCCCTGGCCTTCAATTAACCGCCCGATCAGGTAGAGGCGCCCGCGCGGTCCATCCAGTTCATCCCCCGTGACCTTGTAGGTGGGACAGGCGGAATTACAAAACCCGCAATGCACACAGGCGCGCAACAAGTCGGCGGCCTGTCGCGACCGCGATGCCTCGATGCGTGGAGAACCGTCGTCCAAAACCTTAGAGTCCCGGGTACATGGCACCTCGATTGAGGATACGCTGTCCATCAAAGGCATCCTTGATACGACTGTGCAGGGCCGCGAGCCGCGACGGCAAAGGATGAAACAATTCACCACGCGCATTCCCGCCCCGGAATAAGGTGGCATGACCATGCTCTTTTTCCGCCAGGGCCCGGAGCACTCGGGGCGTCACGGCACTCCTGATCCAATACTGGGAGCCGCCCCAATCCAGCAGGCACTTTCCCGGTGGGGAAAGAAACGGAGTGCCGGGTGGCACCGCAAGGCGCCACAAGGCCTGTTCTCCGGCGAAGAAAGGCAGACGTTGTTCGCGCAATTCACTCCAGTAGCGCAACCCATCCGGGTGCCGTTCCAAACCCAGGCGGGTAGCTACAGAGTCCACCAGGCGCGCCACGCCGCTGAGCCGCACATTCAGATACTCTCCGTCGATCACAGCCGCCGACAGGGGCGCCCCACGCGCCTCCCAGGTGCGCAACAGTTCAAGCGCCTGGGGCGGCCGGGCCGGACGTCGCAAACTGACTTCCATCTCTGGAACAGGCAGCACCCGTATGGAAAGCTCCAGCAACACCCCCAGGGTGCCCAGTGAACCGGTGAGCAGACGCGATAAATCGTAGCCAGCCACATTTTTCAGCACCTGGCCGCCGCAGCGCAGCTCTTCGCCGCGGCCGTTCAAACAATGCACTCCCAGCACGAAATCGCGGCAGGCACCGGCGTAAGGACGGCGCGGGCCGGACAGGCCGCAAGCCACGGTGCCGCCCAAGGTCGCGCCGGGCCCGAAATGCGGTGGTTCAAAGGCCAGCATCTGTCCCTTATCGGCGAGCACCTGTTCCAGTTCAGCGAGTGATGTGCCGGCACGGGCCACCACCACCAATTCTTCCGGGCGATAACTGACAATGCCCTGGTAGGACCCGACACGCAAGGCCTCCCCCCTGGTTTGACGGCCGTAGAAACTTTTGCTGCCGCCGCCTTCTATGCGCACCGCCCGGCCACTCGCGCACGCCTCGCGCAGTTGCATGCGCAAGCTTTCCAGCAGCTCCTCGGAAGCCTTGGAGAAAGCGCCTCTCCGGTGCGGCGGTACGACTTCCCCGCACGCTCCTGCTGTCCCTACCAGCGACAACGGCCAAAGCGCTCGGGATGCGCCCAGTGACGACTATTCAACCAACGCGGTACGGGCCGGGGTGTCCCGCGTGAAGAACGGTAAAAACAAACTGGAGCACCATCCGAAGTACGGCAGGACAACTCCAGGCGTAACCCCAGGCCCAACAGGTCGGCATGCCATTGGGCGCCCTCCGGGAATTCCCCTCCGAGTACGGCCAGCAACAATTCACGGGCGTAACAATCGCGCAGGCGCGCCACCAGTTGATGCCAGGCGGTCGCCGAGCTGCCCTCGGAAAGCACTTCGGAACGCACCGCAAGCAGTACCAGGTCGAATTCCCGGCCCAGGCGCGGCAACACGCAAGGCGGCACATCCAGGCGCTCCAGTTCCACGTTGCCCGGCAAACAACAAGGAAAGTCTTCCCTGGCGCCGACAAGAAGCACGGATGCCGGCCGTAGTTCTTCCAGCAGCTTTTCCCAATGCGTCGTGCAGACGGGCAGCTCGCGCGGCGGCTCCGAAGCATCGGCGCACACTTTGCCCACCTACAGGCGCTCCAGTTCGGGGAAGGGCACACGCCCCCCGTGCACATGCATGCCGCCCAGTTCCACGCAGCGCCGCAGCAGCGGTACGGCCTTCCCGGGATTGAGGCGTCCGGCTGGATCAAAAGCCTGTTTCACCGCATGCAACTGGGCCAGTTCCACCGGGCTGAACTGGCTGCACATCGGATCCAGCTTTTCCACGCCCACACCGTGCTCACCGGTCACGGTACCGCCTTCGGCCACGCAAAGTTCCAGAATGCGCTTCCCCAACTCCTCCACCCGCTGCAATTCCCCGGGACGTTGATTGTCATAGAGCACCAGGGGATGTAAATTCCCGTCCCCGGCGTGAAACACATTCACCACGCGCAGATCGTAAAGCCGCGACAGCTCGGCGATGCGTTCCAGCACCGCGCCGAGACGGTGACGGGGAATAGTGCCATCCAGGCAGTAATAATCCGGCGCCAGGCGCCCCACCGCCGGGAAGGCAGCCTTGCGCCCGGCCCACATGCGCGCACTCTCCGCCGCGTCGCGCGCGGTGCGCAGGGAAGTGGCTCGCCGCTTGCGAAAAATGTCGGCGACGTGCTGCAGTCCGGATTCCACTTCCTCTTCCTCGCCATCGATCTCGCACAAGAGCAACGCGGCGGCCTCGGTGGGGTAACCGGCCTGCATGTACGCCTCCACCGCCTGGATGCAACCCTGATCCATCATCTCCAGGCCGGCCGGGATGATGCCGGCGCCGATCACATCCGCCACCGCCCGCGCCGCGTCTCCGACATGTCCGAAACCGGCCAACAACACCCGGCTGCACGCCGGGCGCGGCAAAAGACGCACGGTGATTTCAACGATCACGCCCAGCATGCCCTCGGAACCGCACAGCAGGGCGAGCAGGTCGTAGCCCGCCTGATCCAGGGCGCCGCGTCCCAGTTCCAGGGTTTCTCCATCACAATCAAGCAATTTCAGCGCCTGGATGTTATGCACGGTCAGGCCATACTTAAGACAGTGGACTCCCCCGGAATTCTCCGCCACATTGCCCCCGATGCTGCAGATCACCTGGGAGGAGGGATCCGGGGCGTAGAACAGGCCGTGCGGCGCCGCCGCCTCGGACAATGCCAGGTTGCTCACCCCCGGTTGCACGCGCGCCAGGCGGGCCCGTACATCCAACTCGAGGATGCGGTTCAAGCGTGACAGGCCGAGCAGTACACCCTCGGCATGCGGCAAGGCGCCACCGGACAGACCGGTGCCCGCGCCGCGGGTGACAACCACCGTCTCCAGCTCCCGGCACAAACGCAACACGGCGCGCACCTGCTCCACCGTATCCGGCAACACCACGCACAAGGGCAACCTCCGGTAAGCGGTCAGGCCGTCGCATTCGTAAGGCCGCATGCCTTCCCGGTCGGAAATCAGCGCTTCCGCGGGGAGGATTTCGGCAAGCCGTCGCAGCAATTCGCGGCCTCTGGAGACAGAGCTGGAAAGCTGGGCAACCATGTTAAAGATTATTTTAACGCCTACTCCAAACAGCGCACGAAACAGGCCGGGGCATGATGAAGCGCCCGGCCGCGGGACGTGCTAACATCGTCGCTTTGCCCCGGGAAGTGCCGCGCCAGGTCATACAGTCGGTGCTCCCCATAAGTGTCGGGCAGGTTTCCACGAATTCCCTTGGGGCTCCTTCCCAACGCATGTCAAAAGCAACCCAGGGATCTTCCGCAAGGCCGTCACCGCAGCGTATCCTGCGGCTGATCTACACTCCCTGGCTGCTGGTGGCGGCGCTCCTGCTCATCCCCTGCGCCCTGTTCTCGCTGTGGATGCGCCTGACGGCGGTTTCTCTCCCGGATCACGCTTGGGCGACCGCCCTGCTCAGCGCGCAATGGGGACGGCCAGTGCACATTGGAGCCATCCGGGCCGAGATCCGCGGCCTCTGGCAACCGGTCCTGTTCCTTCAGGATGTGCGCACCAGGGACGCCTCCGAAAATTTCCTCCTGGAGATCCGGGAGGCCGACCTGGCGCTGAATCCACTGCGCTCCCTGCTGCTGCGCGAACCTCGTTTTTCCCTGTTGCTGCTGCGTGGCGTGCGCCTGCACTCAGACACGCCGCCGCTCGGGCTGCCCTCAGCTGAAGACGCGCGGCCGGGCTCCGCGCGGCCGGAGCTTTGGCCCACGGAGATCAGGATCGACGACCTGGAGATGCGCTGGCGCCTCCCGGGAAAAAGCGGCGAGAAGCGCGGCGCAGAACAGGCTTGGCGCGCGCGGCGTGTCGCGCTGTGGCGCCGGGGCCACACGCTCCACGCCCGGGGCAACCTGGAAGCCATGGCGGATGCGCCGGAAAAGCTGCACTTTGAAGCAGAGGCCTTGTGGCATAACCAGCGGCGCCCGGAAACGTTGCGGGCGCGCATTGCCATACAGGACGGGGGCGCGGAATTCTGGCTGCGGCTGTTACGCGACGCGGGCTTTAAGTATCTTCCGCAAGCCGGCACCGGCCGGGTACGCGGGCGCCTTGAGGGCCGCTGGCGAACCGGCCGCGGTTGGCGGGCGAATGCCGATCTGCAAAGCACCCACCTGGAACTGGCCCACCGCGGCCGGGGGCTCACCCTGCGGGAATTGCACTTGCGCTTGTCCGCGCGCCGCGACGCACACGGCCACGAGCGCTATGCCCTGGATTTGCAGAGCCTGCGCACGGCCTCCGGCGACTGGCCGAAGACCCTGCTGCGCGTGACGCGCGACCCGCACGGTGGCTTGGAACTGCATTGCGATGCCCTGGAGCTGGCAACCGCCGTTGACCTCCTGCCCCTGCTGCCGCTTTCAGACGAACGGCGGCTCCAACTCCCAGGGCAGCTGCCGCGCGGCAGGCTGCGGGAACTGCGCTGGCGGCGCTCGGAACAGGCTTCCGCGACCTCATCCTGGAGCGCCCTGGTGGAGAATCTGCACCGGGACGGCACCGACGAGCGGTTGGCTTTTCAGGGTCTGCACGGGCGCGTTCAGGGTGCCGGCGCCGGCGGCAACATGGAATTCCAAGCCCCCAGGATGCGGTTGCTGTTGCCCGAACTCTATCCGGAAGAGCCATTATCCCTGGACGAGGTGCGGGGTTCCCTGGATTGGAACTTGGATACCGAGCTTCTCATACTGCAACTGAAGCGGGTAGAAGCACGCCTCGGAGTACTGCCCCTGCGCTTGCGTGGCAGCCTGGCCCTGGATGCTTCAACCCTCGGGGATATGAACCTCAACCTGACCCTGGAAGACGCTCCAATCCAGGAGTTCCTGCGCCACCTGCCCTCCGGCACATTGTCTCCGGAGCTCTTGGCCTGGCTGCGCGGCGCCCTGCCGCGTGGACGCGTGCAACACGCCCTGTTAAAGATCGCCGGAACACCTGGTGCATGGCCTCTCCCCGAAGGCGATTTCAAGGTGCGCCTGAAGCTGGCCGACGGCGAATTCCACTTTCACCCCGACTGGCCGCCGCTCACCGAAACCCAGGCGGAACTGATCATGGACACGCGCTCCCTGCAAGTGCATATCCAGGACGCCGGGTTACGCGGGGAACTCAAGCTGCGGGGGCATATAGAACTGCCCGAATACGATGGAAACCTGCTCCGGGTGCGGGCCGACACACAGGGCTCACTGGAGGCCCTGCATCGCCTGCTGCTTGAGGCTCCCCTGCCGACCGCGTACGGCAAATGGCTGCGCACCACGGCGCTGGACGGCAAACTGCGCCTGGGACTTGAATTAGAGTTGCTCGCACAGCACCTGCAAACATGGCGCGGACTCTTAAGCCTCGAGGACGCGCGCTTACGCCTGGGCGAGGACCGGGAAGTCCTGCTGGAAGAATTGAACGGCGACCTGGAGCTTACCCAGGCGGGCTTCAGCGCACGGGAGTTGCGGGGCCGCTGGCGTGGACTGGAATTACTGTTAGACCTGGATTACGCAACGCGCACCCCTGGGCAATTAAACATCACCGCGCACGGGCGGAGTGACGTGGAACAGCTGCGGCGACTTTCGGCGCACTCCTCCTCCCTCGCTGGACTCCTGGAGGGCGGGCGCCTGCACGGCGCCGCGGCCTGGAACGCCGCGCTGCGCATCGGCGGCCTGGACCGGAGTGCGCAGCGCCTGGAAACGCTGCGCCTGCGTTCCGATCTGCGGGGTCTGGCCAGCGACTTCCCCACGCCCCTTGCCAAGGAAAGCGACACGGCGCTGCACCTGCGCCTTGACTACCAACGCCGGGCCGAAGCGGAGCAGCGCCTGGAGATCGACCTGGGTGAGGCCCTGCAATTACGTTCCGAAACGCGTCCGGAAGCGGGACACCTGGTGACGACATGGGACCTGCGCCCGACCGAATTGCCGGTGGGGAAGTGGCTGCCCGTCTGGTCGGAGTGGGCGGATTCCCTGCCGCCCTCGCCCAGGGCCGCTCCCTCCCCGCCCTTACGCCTCACCCTGAAAACCGAACAACTGGGTTACGGCCCGCTCCACCTGGGAAGCGCGCGCCTCCATGCCGAACGCGACGCGCTCGGCAACCTGCGCGGCACCCTGGCGGCAGAGCACGCGGACGGCTCCTGGGAACTGCCAAACCAGCCCAACGCGATCCTGCTGGTTGAACTGGAACGCCTGCGGCTGCCCCCCCGGAAGACAACGACCGAAACGGCTGAAACGGCGCGCGTTCCTCCTGGAAAACAGGTACCGCGGCGCCCGAAGGCTTCCTGGAAAGCGCGCCGCCTGCCGCCCATCCACCTGCGCATCGGTGAGCTACACAGCGAGTCCACCCATTACGGCGGACTGGAGGCCCTGTTCCTGGGACATCACGACGGCGCCCTGCTGAAACATCTCCGGTTGCAGGGCAAGGACTTTCAATTACAGGGCGAAGCCGCCTGGGAGGGAGCGGGCGGCGCGGATGAACAAACCCGCCTGTCCCTGGAACTAAGCGCACCGGAGGGCGCCACCGTGCTGCGCCTGTTACGCCGTGAGCCCGGGATCATCGAGGGCGGCGAAACAGCACTGTCGCTGAAGGCCGGCTGGAGCGGCGCGCCGCCTGACTTCTCCCTGCACCAGGCGCACGGAGACTTGCGCCTTGAGGTCGGTCCGGGAAGCGTCACCAACATCGATCCCATCTCCCTGCGCCTGCTCGGCCTGCTGCAATTCAAAAAATTGTTTGACATCCTCAGACTGGATTTCAATGAACTCTTCGGCGAAAGCGGCACTTCCTTCCAATCGGTCAAAGGCCTCATGGCTTTCTCCCAGGGTGTCGGAGAAAGCAACCTGCGGGTGCAGGCCGATAACTTTCACCTGGAGATAACCGGGCGCACCGGGTTAACCGCGCGGGACTATGATCAGACAGCGGTGTTTACCCCATACTTGGGGTCGGGGGTAATCAAGGGGTTCACCCGCCCCCTCGGCGGTCTGGGCCGGGCCATTAAGTCGCTGCTGGACAGGGTCCTGCTCAACCTGCCGGACAGGATCGACGAGACTCTGCGCCAGGAGTACCGCATCACCGGCAGCTGGGACGACCCGGTCGTAGCAGCCCAACGCAAGGTCTCCGGTTCCCCCCTGCCCCTGGGCCCCCCAACGTCACCGGGCACGAATCCGCGCCCCACGCCCGCCCCCTAAAGTCTCTGCAGATCCACCCCGTCCGGAAGCTCCGCGCGCGGCAACACCGACTTCACGTCAAACACGACTCCCACTCCCCCCTCCAACAGGGAGCTCACTCCGACCCAACCGGCCTCCCGAAAAACACGATGCGGAACGGCCAACACCACCGCGTTGGCAGGGCGCAAGGCGGTACGCTCCAGGAGGCGCAAGCCATATTCTTCGTGGACGGCCTCGGCATCCGCGAGCGGATCATGCAATTGCACCTCCACCCCGAAGGAGGCCAATTCCCGGGCCAGCTCCGCGACCCGCGTATTACGCGCGTCCGGCACATCTTCCTTGAAGGAAAAGCCGAGCACCGTGACACGCGCACCGCGCACCCGTTCCCCGGCCAGCACCAGGCGTTTTGCGACCATGCGCGCCACGTACACGCCGATGGAATCGTTGACCCCCCGTCCGGCCAGGATGACGCGCGGCACATAATCATTCAGGCGCGCCTTGTGCGTGAGGTAATAAGGATCCACGCCGATACAATGCCCTCCCACCAGGCCCGGCGAGAACGGCAGGAAATTCCACTTGGTGGCCGCCGCCTCCAGCACATCCCCGGTATCCAGTTCCAGGGTCCGGCAGATCAGCGCCACCTCGTTCATCAGGGCGATATTCAGATCGCGTTGCGTATTCTCCACGACCTTGGCCGCCTCGGCCACACGGATGGACGGCGCCCGGTGAATACCGGCCCGCACCACCCGGGCGTAAAGGGCGGCCACCTGCTCCAGGGTCCGCGCATCGCGGGCCGCCACCACTTTCACGGTGTTTTCCAGGTTGTGCTCACTATCCCCCGGATTAACGCGCTCGGGTGAATAAGCGACATGGAAATCCCTGTCGGCACACAGACCGGAGGCCTGCTCCAGCATGGGCAGACATTCCTCTTCAGTGGCCCCGGGATAGACGGTGGATTCATAAACCACGATGGCACCGTGCCGCAAACGAGCGCCCAATGTCTCGGAGGCGATGCGCAACCGCCCCAGGTCCGGCTCACGCGTGGCGGTGATAGGTGTCGGCACTGCCACGATATGGAAATCAGCTTCCTCCAGGCAGGCGGCATCCGCGCTGAGCGAATCCCGCAGCGTTGCCAGCTGCTCCGGCGACGTGATCCCGGAACGATCCCGGCCGTCCCGTAATTCCGCCACGCGCCGCGTATTCACATCGAAACCGATGACGCGGTTTTCCTTGGCGAAAGCAAGCAACAGGGGCAACCCCACGTAGCCAAGACCGACCACCGAAATGCAACGTTCCGTGATCATGCCGGCCGCCAGCGCACACCGCGCATCCTGTATTCCAGGGAGTGGTTTTTGCTTGTGCTATTGATTGCTATTTCTGCAAAATGCTTCGCGGAATGAGTGCATCACGAATCAAGCGGTGCAGACCTGTCGTGCGCACGGCAAGATGGCGTCCCCAGGGGGATTTGAACCCCCGTTGCCGCCTTGAAAGGGCGGTGTCCTGGGCCTCTAGACGATGGGGACAAAACGGTGTGTGCTAAAAACCCAGACGCTGGGAGCACTCTGAAAGTGCAGGGAAGACTGGTGGAGCCAGGCGGGATCGAACCGCCGACCTCTACAATGCCATTGTAGCGCTCTCCCAGCTGAGCTATGGCCCCAGGTACGCGAAACCGCGTGACGGCAATGCCAATCGGGCACCGTCCGGCTGCTCATTCTAGGGGATTCCGAATGGAATTCCAAGCGTGCGGAAAAGCCCGCCCCCAGTCCGGCGCACCATGCGGCGACCGTTCGCCATGCTGTTATAGTGTGCTGATGATCCGCACGCGCTTCGCGCCCAGCCCCACCGGCCCCCTGCATCTGGGCGGAGCCCGCACGGCGCTCTTCTCCTGGTTACACGCACGTCACCACGGCGGGCGCTTCATCCTGCGCATTGAAGACACCGATCGGCAACGCTCCACAACCGCTTTTGAAAGCACCATCCTGGAGGCATTGCAATGGCTTGGTCTGCACGCCGATGAAGGACCGTTCCGGCAGAGCGAGCGCGGCGAGCGCTACCGGGAAACCATGGAGCGGCTGTTGGCCGAAGGGCATGCCTACCGTTGTTACTGCACCCCGGGGGAACTGGAGCAAATGCGTGCGCGTGCGATCCAGCGCGATGAGAAACCGCGCTACGATCGGAGCTGCCGGCAGGGTAGCGCCCGCGCCGGAAACGACCGCCCCCACGTGTTGCGCTTCTGCAATCCATTGGACGGTGAATTGTGCATCGTGGACCAGGTACTGGGTGAACTCCGGTACCACAACAGGGAGCTGGACGACTTCATCATCGCGCGGACCGACGGCAGCCCCACTTACAATTTCACGGTCGTGGTGGACGATATGGATATGGCTGTGACGGATGTCATCCGCGGCGCGGATCACATGAATAACACACCGCGCCAAGTCAATCTTTATCAAGCGCTGGGCTGGGAAACACCACGCTACGCGCATGTGCCGCTGATCCTCGGCACGGACAACGCCCCGCTCTCCAAGCGCCGCTCTGACACCGACATACTGCACCACCGCGACGCGGGTTACCTGCCGGAGGCGCTGCTGAACAGCCTGGCGCGCCTGGGCTGGTCATATGGGGACCAGGAATTGTTTACCCCGGAAGAGCTGATCAGGCTCTTCCGGTTGGAACGGGTGCAGCGTTCCGCGGCGCGCTTCGACCCCGAAAAACTGCGCCATATCAACCGGCAACATCTGAAGCGTTCATCCAGCGACAAACTGTCCGCGGACCTGGTCAAACGCCTGCGCGCCCTGGACCTGGATCCGGGCGCGGGTCCGCCCCTGAACCGGCTTGTGGAAGTGCTGCGCGAGCGCTTCTGCACCCTGGGTGAAATGGCGGCGGCGGCCGAGTGCTACTACCGTGATCCCGAACACTACGAGGCCGCGGCGGCCGCCCGCTTCCTGAACAATTCCGGCCTGGAGCATCTGCGCGCCTTGCAGCCGCGCCTGACCGCCCTGCACGATTGGCAGGCCCCCGCGTTACACGAACTCCTCAGCGCCACCGCGACTGAACTGCGGGTCGGCTTTGGCAAGCTGGCCCAACCTTTGAGGGTAGCGCTGTGCGGCAGCGCCGTTTCTCCACCCATTGACATCACGCTGTCCCTGCTTGGCAGAAAGTCCTGCCTGCGCCGCCTGCAGCGCGCCCTGCAGCAATGTGATCCAAAACGCGAAGAGGCAGGAGCCCCCTGAGACGGCTTGCACAGGGCCGCGGGCACTCACCCGCGGCAGTTGTCTTCAGATGATGAAAACCGTAGAAAACTAAACAATTATAGTTATTATAGGTAACTATAGTATATTATATGGAGAACTATAGTATAGTGATACGGAAAACTTCGGCCAACGGATAACCGCTTTAAGGCGCTGATTCACCAGCGCCTCCTGGCAAGGATGAACAGCAACCGGTAAAGAGTGCCAAGGCGATAAAAGATAAAGACACTCGAGACTCTCACTCCATAATCTATTCCGGCATTTCGCACTTTCTTTAAACCGATCACTCAAAAGGCATGTACCATGCGTTCAAATAAAATGACCTCCTTATCCACCTCTCGTCTTACCGGTAAAGGCATCGCCTCCCTGCGCAGGCGGAGCGGGCTCTCCGCCGCCAAGCTCGCCAAGCGCATCGGCGTCTCCGTCAATACCGTCTACCGTTGGGAAACTTCTAAATCCCCGATCAAACTTCGGGCGCGCTCCCGCCACGCACTGGACGCACTGCCCGGGGGCTCCACCGGGCGGGCCTCCGCCCAAGCCCAAGGCCAATCCCAAGGCCAGGCCAAACGCGGCGGCACCTACAGCGGCAGGACCATCAGCGCACTGCGCAGGCAGAGCGGGTTCTCCGCAGCCAGGTTCGCCAGGCGCATCGGTGTCTCCGGCAATACCGTCTATCGTTGGGAAACCTCTAAATCCCCGATCAAACTACAGGCGCGCTCACGTCGCGCACTGGATGCACTGTCCGGGGGCTTCACCGGGCAGTCCTCTGCCCAAACCCAAAGCCAATCCCAAAGCCAGGCCCAAAGCCATCCCAAACGCGGCGGCGCTTACAGCGGCAGGACCATCAGCGCACTGCGCAAGCAGAGCGGTCTCTCCGCAGCCAAATTCGCCAGGCGCATCGGCGTCTCCGTCAATACCGTCTATCGTTGGGAAACCTCTAAATCCCCGATCAAACTCCGGGCGCTCTCCCGCCGCGCCTTGGATGCCATGCCTAGGGGCTCCACCGGGCGGCCCTCAGCCCAGACAAAGACCCAAAGCCATCCCAAACGCGGCAGCGCTTACAGCGGCAGGACCATCAGCGCACTGCGCAAGCAGAGCGGTCTCTCCGCAGCCAAATTCGCCAAGCGCATCGGCGTCTCCGTGAACACCGTCTATCGTTGGGAAACCTCTAAATCCCCGATCAAACTCCGGGCGCTCTCCCGCCGCGCCCTGGATACCATGCCCAAGGGCTCCACCGGGCGGCCCTCAGCTCAGACAAAGACCCAAAGCCATCCCAAGCGCAGCGGCACATACAGCGGCAAGACCATCAGCGCACTGCGCAGGCAGAGTGGACTCTCCGCAGCCAAATTCGCCAGGCGCATCGGTGTCTCCGTGAACACCGTCTATCGTTGGGAAGCCTCTCGATCCCCGATCAAGCTCCGGGCCCGATCCCTCCATGCCCTGCGCGCCCTGCAGTAAAGCGGCGTCACAACCCGAGTGAAAGGCATACCCGCGTGAGCGGCATTCAGGTGCAGCTCAGGATGCCTCGTCACGGGCTGCACGCACTTGGGCGGCGGCATTTCCAGTGTAGCTCTCCGGCGTGAGTGCCAGGAGTCGTTGCCGAGCCTCCCCGGGAAGCGGCAAGGCGCGGATGAAGCGTCGCAGATCCCCGGCTTTCACCTTCTCGCCGCCGCGGGTCAGTGCCTTGAGCTTTTCGTAGGGTTGCTCCAGGCCATAGCGTCGCATCACGGTCTGCACGGCTTCGGCCAGGACTTCCCAGGAATCACGTAGCTCGGCCCGCATGTTTTCCGGGTCGGCTTCTATGCGTTTCAGGCCGCGGCGACAGGCGTTGCAGGCCAGTAACAGGTGTCCCAGGGCCACCCCCAGGTTACGCAGCGTGGTGGAGTCAGAAAGGTCCCGCTGCCAGCGTGATACCGGCAGGCTGCGGGCCAGGTGCTCAAGCAGGCTGATCGCAACCCCAAGGTTGCCCTCTGCCCGCTCAAAATGGATGGGGTTGACCTTATGCGGCATGGTGGATGAACCCACCTCACCGGGGTGCACCTGCTGGCGGAAATAGCCGAGTGCGATGTAGCCCCACAGATCGCGGCACAGGTCCAGAAGCACACCGGCACAGCGCACCAGAGCATGGCAGTATTCGGCGATCCAGTCATGCGGCTCGATCTGAGTGGTGCAGGAATTCCACTCCAGGCCCAGACGCTCTACAAAGTCCCGGCAGAGATGCGGCCAGTCACACTCCGGGTAAGCGGCCAGCAACGCGTTGTAGTTCCCCACGGCGCCGTTCAGCTTACCCAGCGTCGGCACTGCCTTGAATGTCGCACACTGGCGGCGCAGGCGGCGCTCAAAGACCAGCAGTTCCTTGCCCAGGGTGGTGGGTGAGGCGGGCTGGCCATGGGTACGGGCCAGCATGGGGAGTTCAGCCCAGGTCCCGGCGCGCGTCGCCAGGTCATCCAACAGGCTTTGCAAGGCCGGCAGCAGCAGCACCGCCCGGGCCTCCCCGAGGGACAAGGCGTAAGCAAGGTTGTTGATGTCCTCGGAAGTGCAGCCAAAGTGCACGAACTCCAGCGTCTTCCCCAGGCGCGGGTGCCCGATCAAACGCTCCTTAAGGTAGTACTCCACGGCCTTCACGTCATGTTGCAGGCGGCCTTCAATTTCCTTGACGCGCGTTGCAGCCGCATCATCAAAATCCCCAGGCAAGGCACGCAGGAAGTCCTCGTCCTCCGGCCGCAACGGCGGCAATTCAGGCAGCGCGGCGTGCGCGACCAGGTGCCGCAGCCACTCCACCTCAACCCGCAGGCGCTGCCGGAACAGGGCCTTTTCGCTAAACAGGGCGGCCAGTTCCCAGCACTCACCGGCGTAACGTCCGTCCAGGGGGGAAAGTGCGTCCAGGGGACTCATGGGGACACTCATGTGGGTGCTGACGGACGCGACCGGGATACCCAGTGGAGGCGGACGGCGTCCCGGCTCAGGGGCAGGGGTTGGGATCGCCGAGGTGAATCCGCTCAATACCAGCCAGCACCTCATCCGACAGTTGCAGCCGCGCGCTGTCCAGATCGCTCTGCAGTTGTTCCATGGAAGTGGCGCCTATGATCGTGCTGGTTAGAAAAGAACGTGAATGGACATAAGCCAAGGCCATTTGCGCGGGATCCAGGGAGTGCTCACGCGCCAGCTCAACATAGGACGCGACCGCCTGCTCGGCTCGTTCCCCCAGGTAGCGCTGGAACTGCTGGAACAAGCTCAGGCGGGCGCCCTCCGGACGGGCGCCGTTAAGATACTTGCCGCTTAACACGCCGAAGCCCAGGGGCGAATAGGCAAGCAGTCCGGTCTGCTCGCGTTGGGCTATCTCGGCCAGGCCGATCTCAAAAGTGCGGTTCAGAAGGTTATATGGATTCTGGATGGAAACGATGCGCGGTAATCCCTCCCGTTCGGCGTAACGCAGGTATTCCAGGACACCCCAGGGAGTCTCGTTGCTGATCCCGATATAGCGGATCAGGCCCTCGCGTACCAACTTCTGGAGCGCCTGCAGGGTTTCCACAATGGGCACGCCGTCATTTCCCTCGGAACGCCTGTAGCCGAGTTCGCCGAAGAAGTTGGTCTTACGCTCCGGCCAGTGCATCTGGTAGAGGTCCAGGTAGTCGGTGCGCATGCGGCGCAGGCTGTCCTGCACGGCGCGGCGCAGATTCGGCAGATCCAGGCAGGCCTGACCGTCCCGCAGGTAGGGCAGCCAGGAGGCGCGTGCACTGGCCTTGCCTGCGAGTACCAGCTGGTCGCGTCCGCCGCGCGCCGCCAACCAAGTCCCAATATGCTCCTCGCTGCGGCCTTGAGTTTCGCTTCTTGGAGGCACCGGGTAAAGTTCGGCGGTATCGATAAAGTTGACACCGGCTTCCAGCGCCAAATCCAACTGGGCGTGCGCTTCCGCCTCGCTATTCTGCTCCCCCCAGGTCATGGTGCCCAGGCAAACGCGGCTTACCTCAGGGCCGTTCGCCCCCAGGCGCCGCGGCGGAGGAGCGGTCACTCCGGATCCCTTACGACCCGGAAATAGGACTTCAAGGTGCGCCAGCCATCCGGAAAACGCTTCTCGGCCTCCTCGTCGGAGAGCGACGGCAGGATAATCACGTCATCGCCCCGGCACCAGTTGACCGGAGTCGCCACCTTGTGCGAACTGGTGAGCTGCAGCGAATCGATAGCCCGCAGAAGTTCGTCAAAGTCACGCCCGGTGCTCGCCGGGTAGGTGAGCATAAGCCGTATCACTTTTTCCGAGTCAATCACGAACACCGAGCGCACGGTCAGGGTGTCGCTGGCCTTGTGGTGAAGCATGCCATAGAGATTGGACACCTTCCGATCTTCATCGGCGATCATCGGGTAATTGGGCGCGTAGCCCTGTATTTCCCGGATATCCTCGGCCCACGCATGGTGATCCTCCAGGGAATCCACGCTCAAAGCGATGACTTTGACTCCACGCTGCTTAAACTTCGGTGCGAGACGCGCCATTTCACCCAGCTCGGTGGTGCACACCGGGGTGAAATCCTTGGGGTGTGAAAAAAACACCGCCCAGGTGCCACCGAGCCAATCATGAAAATTGATCTTTCCTTCGGTGGTCTCCGCATCAAAATCGGGCGCTATATCTCCAAGTTGCAGGGCCATCGGCAATCATCCTCAGAAGCTTAGGTTTCGCGGCAAATTCAGCAATCAATTCAGCAATCAAGTTTTAGAAAGCCGGTTCAGAGCATCCGCATCCGCTTTCCGGCAACGTACCCGGTGCAGACCACGGCACCAAGCCAACCTCTGTGTGCCAAGGCAGCCCCCAATACGATGTATTATAATCATAGTATATCTTAAAAAGGCTTCACCCGCTGTCGGCAGCTTGCGGAACCGGCACCGGCGCCCCGGAACCGGACACCATGCAAGCATTGACCATCCGCCGCCCGGACGATTTTCACCTGCATCTGCGCGACGGCGCCCTGTTGCGCGCCGTGGCCGGGGCCAGCGCGGCGCGTTTCGCCCGCGCCTTGGTGATGCCGAATCTGCAGCCCCCGGTGCGTAGTTGCGCCGAGGCCGCCGCCTACCGGGAACGGATCCTGGCCGCGCTCCCCGCGCACACGGATTTCCAACCGCTCGCCGCCCTGTTTCTGCACGAAGACATGACGCCTGCCGAGGTGCGGAAGGCCGCTGCCGCCGAACACGTGCTCGGGGTAAAATACTACCCTGCTGGCGCCACCACGCACACACGGGCCGGGGTGCGCAGGGCGGAGCGCGTCTATCCCGTGCTGGAAATTTTACAGGAGGTGGATTTGCCGTTGCTGGTGCATGCCGAGGATCCCGCCCCGGAAGTGGACGTGTTTGACCGCGAGGAAGTCTTCCTGGAGCGGACCTTGGAGCCCCTGGTGCGGCACTTTCCAGCCCTGCGCGTGGTCCTGGAGCATGTCAGCACGCGCGCCGGAGTGGAGTTCGTGCGCTCCGGAGCGGAACGCCTGGCCGCCACCATCACCGCGCATCATCTGCTGCTGGAGCGCAACAGCCTGTTCCTGGGGGGCCGCCTGCGTCCGCATCATTATTGCCTGCCTCCCCTGAAGCGCGCCACCGACCGCGCCGCCCTGCGCGAGGCCGCCACCGGGGACTGTCCACGCTTCTTCTTGGGCACCGACAGCGCCCCACACCCGCGCAGCGCCAAGGAAAGCGCCGCCGGGTGCGCCGGCATCTACAGTGCCTGTGCGGCCCTGGAGCTCTACGCGCAGGTCTTTGAGCAAGGCGGGCGCCTGGAACAGCTGCAGGCTTTTGCCTCCGAGCGCGGCGCCGATTTCTACCGCCTGCCGCGCAATCAAGGCAATATCACCCTGGAACGGGTGTCCTGGACCCTGCCCTCCGCACTGCCCCTGGAGGAAGGCGGGGAACTGATCCCCCTGGCGGCCGGAGCCAACTGTCCATGGCGCATTCGGAAACCATCATGAAGGAACCTTCGGAAAATCTCTACATCGCCCAACGTTTCCGCAGCTTTTTGCCCGTGGTGGTGGACCTGGAAACCGGCGGCTTTGATACGAAAAGCAACCCCATCCTGGAGATTGCCGCTCTCACCCTGCGTATGAATAAAATAGGCGAGCTGGAGCAGGAAACCTGCCTCCTGCGGTGCCTGAAACCTTTCCCCGGTTCAAGGATCGACCCCGCCGCGCTGGCTTTTAATCACATTGACCCGGACGACCCGAAACGACTCCCCATGGACGAAGGTGACGGCATCCGGGACGTGCTCAAGACGGTGCGCAAGGCTGTGCGCGACACGGGCTGCACCCGGGCCATCCTGGTGGGACACAACCCCAGCTTCGACCTCGGCTTCCTGCGCGCCGCCATCCAGCGTAATCGCATCAAGCGGGATCCCTTCCACCCCTTCAGCACCTTTGACACGGCCACCCTGGCCGGCCTGGCTTATGGGCAGACCGTGCTGGCGCGGGCCGCAGAGGCGGCCGGCATGCACTGGGATGAAGACCGAGCCCACTCCGCCCTGTACGACGCGGAGCGCACGGCTACCCTGTTCTGCACCATCGTGAACCGCTGGCACAAGCTGGGCGGCTACGCGCCGCCGCCGCCCGGTATCGCCGCCTAAACCGCCTGCCCTGGAAACGGGCGCTCCCGGGCGGCGGCGATCCGCCCGCCCCAGCCCCGCGCTTCCTGTAGGATATCTTCCAAGTCCAAGGTCAACAGCCTCCCCTCCTCGAGCAGGAGTCGACCGGCCACCCAGACATGGCTCACCTGGGAGCGATCGCAGGCATAGATCAACTGCGAACAAGGGTCATAGACCGGCTGGGTCTCCGGGCGACGCAGATCCGCGATCACCAGATCGGCCTGCTTGCCCGGTACCAGCGAGCCGATCTCGCGATCCAGGCCCAGCGCCCGGGCACCCCCCAGGGTCGCGGCCTCAAGGACCTGGGCCGCCGGCAGCGCGCTGCTATCCTGCTCTCGCCATTTAGCCAGCAGCGCCGCACTCCGCGCCTCTCCCAGCAGGTTCAGGTCGTTATTGCTGGCCGCACCGTCGGTGCCCAGGGCCACGTTCACCCCCGCCTCCAGCAGACGCTGCACCGGGCAAGCGCCACTGGCCAGTTTCAGGTTGGACTCCGGGCAATGCAGCACGTGCGCGCCGCGTGCCGCCAGCAATTCGATCTCCTGATCCTCAAGCTGCGTGGCGTGCACCGCCAGCAGCCTCTGATCCACCAGGCCCAGGTCATCCAGCCTGGTCAAGGGGCGCCGCCCGTGGATGCGCAGGGAATCCGCAACCTCCGTGGCGGTTTCCTGCACGTGCATGTGCAGGGGCAGATCCAGTTCCTCCGCCAGCGCCCGCATGCGCCGCAGGGAATCGTCGCCCACCGTGTAAGGCGCGTGCGGCGCAGAGGTGCAACTCAGTAAGGCGGAGCCATGCAGTTCGGCATGCACATCGCGCGCGCGCTCCAGGTATTGCTCCACGCCGGAAGCCCAGGCGCTGGGAAAATCGACCAGCAAAAGCCCCAGCACCGCACGCAGTCCGGCGCGGGCCGCGACGCGCGCGGTTTCGTCAGGGAAAAAATACATGTCATTGAAGCAGGTGGTGCCGCTGCGGATCATCTCAGCCACGGCCAGACGACTGCCGGCGGCCACGAATTCCGGACTCACCCAGCGTTGCTCGGTCGGCCAGATATGTTCCTCGAGCCAGGGGCGCAGCGGCAGGTCGTCGGCCAAACCGCGCAGCAGGCACATCGCCGCATGCGTGTGGGCGTTGACCAGCCCGGGGAACAGCACGCGGCCGGGCAAACGCAGGTGCTTCCGCGCCCGCCGGTGCCGCATTTCCTCCAGCGGTGCCAGCGCCTCGATACGCCCTTCCCGCACGGCCAGGACGTGGTCGCGCAAGGGCTCACGCGACTCCACGGGCAAAATCCACTCCGGCTCCAGAAGTAAGTCAAGTACAGGCTGTTCGGACATCAATCGCGGCTTTCCCATTATCTAATTGAAAACAACTCGGGAAACAACTCGGGATAAAGTGTAATCCATGTCACTTCGTGACCATCCATGCACTTAGCCGCGGGTCCTGGACCTGGGGCCGCAGGCGCCTGCGGCTGCTGGAGCAGCCGGCACGAATGTCACCTGGAACTGGAGTCCACGGCCATGGCACGCGCCATGCGCGACATGGTGGTCGCCCCCCGGCCTCACTATCGATCCGCACACCGACCTCCATCAAGAATGACGCGGCCGGAGACTTGGCCGCCTCGGCCAAGCGTTGCTCGAACCCGCCGACCCGCAGGCCGCACGACCCCCTCTTTGACATCACCCCGGAGGGCCCTGGTGAATGTGCTCGTCACCGCCACGCGTGCTTCCTCATGGGACCGTACAATGCACCCGGGCGGCATTCACTCAGGTGCTTAAACGCTCGCACCAGGCGCGCGCCGCGCGCCACCGCGGCAGCGCGCGCAACTCTTCCCAGGCGGGGGCTGCACCCCCGCGGAGTTCCTCGAGGCGCCCCCAGACCCGCGCCTCCAGCTCCTCCGCCTGCTTCCCCCGGCGCGGCTGTTCGGTGGCCAGTTCTTCCAGGCTTTCCCAGGCTGCCTCAGCGTCATGGCACAACACCAGGAGATCACAACCGGCACGGCGCGCCGCGCGCACGCGCGCCGCGGGATCGCCCGCCGTCCGAGCCCCCGCCATGCACAGGTCGTCACTGAAGATGAGTCCCTGGAATCCCTGCTCCGCACGTAGCAACCCGCGCAGGATCGCGGGGGAAAAGCCGGCCGGCCGTTCCGGGTCCAGGGCCTGGTAGAGCACATGCGCCGTCATGAGGGCGCGCAGACCAGCCCTCAGGGCACGCTGGAAGGGCAGTAGATCCTCCTTCAGGGCGGCGCGCGGGCGGGTATCCCGCGGCAGGATTTTGTGCGAGTCCCCCGGCACCCCACCGTGGCCGGGATAATGTTTGGCTACCGCGACCATACCGGCGGAATGCGCGCCTTCGATCCAGGCCAGGCCGAGCTCGGCCGTCGCCTCCGGACTTGAGCTGAAGGCGCGTGAGGCCAGCACTCCACCATGGCCGCGATCCAGATCCAGGATCGGGGCGAAGCTGAGATCCACCCCCACGGCGCGTAGCTCCGCGGCCATCAGCCAGCCCAGGGCGCGCGCCGCCTCCAAGGCTTGCGTACGCTCCCTGGAATACAGTGCACCCAGGGCCACGGCGGCAGGCAAGGGGCTGAAGTCGCCGCGCAGGCGTTGCACCCGGCCGCCCTCCTGGTCCACCGTGACCAGCAACGACGGACTGCGCAGAGCGCGCAGTTCGGAGAGCAGCGCGGTCAGCTGGGCGCGGTCTTGAAAATTGCGCTCAAACAGAACCACGCCGCCGGCCCGGGGATGGCTCAGCAACTCACGCTCGGCAGGCGTCAGCCGGGGGCCCTCCAGGGTACACAGCAACGTTCCCGGAAACTCCTCCCCCGGGGCGACAACCGACTTCACGAGAGCCCGGCGCGCCGCGGCCCGGGCGCGCTCGAAGCGTTTCTGGATAGCCTGACATCGGCCCGGTCGCGCAACTGGTCGCCCATGATGTTGACACACAACACCAGGATGCAGATGGCCCCCCCGGGAGCCAACACCAGGTGCGGAGCCACCAGCATGTAGCGGGTACCCTCCAGGACCATGTTCCCCAGGGAAGGGGCGGGCGGCTGCACGCCCAGACCGATGAAAGACAGGGTGGATTCCGCGATGATGACACCGGCCAGTTCGAAGGTCACCTGCACGCCAAGCGTGGCCGTCAGCAACGGCAGGATATGGCGTCTCGCCACGGTGAGCGGCGCCGTGCCCAGGGCATGCCCCGCCTCCACGTGCCCGGCACGCGCCAGGGCCAGGGTCTGGATGCGGGCCAGGCGCGCGAAACTCACCCAGCCGGCGAAACACAAGGCCAGTACCGTGTTGAACAGGCCGGGGCCCAGAAAGCCGGTCACGGCGATGGCCAGCAACAGCCCCGGGAAAGCCAAAAAGCAGTCGATACAAAAGACCACCAGGCGATCGCACCAGCCGCCCAGGCGCGCGGCACAGATGCCCACCGGCAGGCCGATGAGCAGGGACAGGGTCACCACCAGCAAGGCGATGTACAGGGAATTGCGCAGGCTGAGCAGCAGCCGATGCGCCACCGGCCGTCCCAACTCGTCATGGCCCAGCCAGACCTCCGGGGAAGGCGGCGCCAGGATGCGCTCCAGCTGCACATGGTAGGGCTCCAGGGGCAGCAGGCCGGCGGCCAGGCTGAGCAATACCCAGGTGCCGAGCATCCACAACGGCAACGCGCGCAGCAGCTTCACCCTTGCTCCATGCGAATGCGCGGATCCAGGATCGCGCAGGCAATATCGGTGCACAGGTTCACGCTCACGTAAACCAGGCTGACCAAGAGCACACAACCCTGGATCAGGGGGTAATCACGGCCCTGAATGGCTTCCACCATCAGCAACCCCACCCCCGGCCAGTCAAAGACCTTCTCGGTGACCACGGCGCCAGTCAACAACGCCCCCAGCTGTAGCCCCAGGATCGTCAGCACCGGCAGCAGGGCGTTGCGCAAGGCATGATGCAGCAGCACCCGGGCCGGCGCCAGGCCGCGCGCGGTCGCGGCGCGCACGTAGTCCAACTGCAGCACCTCGAGCAAGGAGTTGCGTATCAGGCGCGCCTGCAGGGCGGCAAGGGCCGTGCCCAGGGTAAAAGCCGGCAACACCAGGGAGGACAGGCCGCGCATGCCGCCCACCGGGAACCAGCCCAAGTGATAGGCGAACAACAGGATCAACATGGGCCCCAGCCAGAAATTTGGGATCGCCACGCCCAGCATGGCAAACAACATGATGCCCCGGTCACTCCAACGTCCGCGCCGCAGGGCCGCCACCAGGCCCAGCGGCATGGCCAGCAGGAAGCCCACCGCCAGTCCCGCCAGGGCCAGCCGCACCGTGCCGGGCAGGCGCTCCCTGATCAATCCAGACACCGAGCGGCGGTGGTGAACGGATTCACCCAGATCGCCGACCGCCAAGCGCTGGTAGTAGTCGACCGCCTGCCGCCAAAGGGGGCGGTCCAACCCCAGGCGAACACGCAATTCCTGTCGATCGGCGGATGATGCGCTCTCCCCCAGCATGACCTCTACCGGATCGCCGGGGATCACATGCGCGAGCAGGAACACCAGCATGCTCACACCAAGCAGCACCAGCGCGGCACCGGCCAGGCGGCGTCCCAGGTAAACAGACAATACGGCGCGTCCGCTCATCCCCGTGCCCTCCATGCAGGGACTCCAGCGCCCCCGGGAGGTTGTGCTAGAATGGCGCGTTTTATGAGCATTTCGAACTCTATTGAGGCAGCCTGTCGGCTGGCAGTCCGCTTAGGGGGCGGCATCCTGTTATTGTTCGGCTTGGTGCTGAGCTGCGCGGTGCTGTGGGAAGCTTGGTCGATCTACAAGGATCCGGCGCGCATTGAGAATTTCAGCGCGGCAGTGGAACAAGGCATGCGGATCGATGCCACCCTGTACCACCTGCTCGCCCCCAAATCCACGAACAACAACGATGCGGCGCTCCCCACTCCCACCGACAACGCCCTGGAGGAAGAGGAGGCAGTCAGAACCTCGTCCGCGAAGCCCGCAATGCCCATGCTGAGCATCAGCTACCTTCTGGGCTGCATTATCCTGCTGTTGTTGCTGCTGTTGATCGCTCACATCGCGCTCTCCACGGTGCGCACCGGCGCGCAGTTGATCCTGCAACATTCCTCGAACGCATCCAAAAGCTGAGCCACCGCCGCCGCGCGCCGGCACCCGCTCAGCTCTCCTCGATCAGCAACGGCGTACCCACCGGCACCCGGTCAAAAAGCTCCACCACGTCGGCGTTCGTCATGCGGATGCAGCCTTTCGACCCAGGCATGCCCATGGGACTGTCGTCCGGGACACCGTGAAGATAGATGCAGCGCCGGTAGCTGTCCACCTCATCCCCCAGGTTACGGCCCGGCTCGCAGCCCCTGAGTCGCAGGATACGGGTCAGGATCCAGTCGCGCCGGGGATAACGCGCCGCCAGGGCCGGGCTGTATAATTCCCCGGAGGCACGGCGCGCCACGAACACCGTGCCGGGGGGACAGCCCGCGCCGAACTTCTCCACCACCTCGTGCAGACCGCGCGGGGTACAGCCGCTGTTCAGCCGTTCCCCCGCGCCGGAGCGCGCCGTGGACACCCGGTAGTAGCGAGGCGCCTGGGCGTCGCACCGCAGTCCCAGGCGCTGTAACTTCAGGTTCAGGAACAACCGCGGCGTCACCGGCACGTTCACGGGGCCGGCGGCTCCTTCCGCACCTCGGCCAGGGCCTCGTAGCCGCCGTCTCTCGGCACCCGGTAACCGTGCACCCCGGAACGCACGGCCAGCACCTGGTGCCGGAACCAGAGCGGTACGTAGGGTAATTCCTGTACCAGGTGGCGTTGCAGCTCCCGGAACAGGCGGCGCTGATGCGCGGCCCCGGCGGCTGTTTCGGCCGCCTCGATCAGCCGGTCGGCACGCGCGTTCATGAAACGACCGCGATTCGCTCCGGCCGGCGGTGTCGCAGCGCTGTGAAACACGTATCGATAAATCTCCGGCAGGCGCACGCCCACCCAGTTCAGGCTGTAGAGATCAAAGCGCCCGGCCTTCACGTCGCCGTAAAAAGTACCCCAGTCGTGAGACCGAATGCGCGTCCGGATGCCGAGCTTCCGCAGTTGTTGCTGCAGCGCCGTGGCCATGCGGATGCTGTCCGGGTTGGTGGAGGTCTTGAACTCCAGGACCGGCAGGCCGGCGCCGCCGGGGTAACCGGCGGCGGCGAGCAGGCGCCGCGCGCGCGCTGGATCGTAGGCGGGGATTTCCAAGTCAGGGGCGGCAGCCCAGTGGTCGGGAGCCAACATGAAACCTTCGACGTCGGCCGCGCCGCGTAGCAGGTAGCGCACCAGGTGCTCCCGGTCCAGGGCGTGCGCGATGGCACGCCGTACACGTTCATCGCCCAGCACCGCATGGCGCAGGTTAAATCCCAGGTAGGCAAAGATATCGGCCGGTTCGGTGCGCACCTCCACGCCGGGTTGCCGCCGGAGCCAGGTCAGCAGTTCGGCGGATAAATCCCCCTGGATGATATCCAACTCGCCGCGCACCAGGCGCAAGGCCCGCACCACCGGATCATCGATGGAATGCAACTCAATGCGGCGCCCATCCGCAACCCGCTCCAAGGCCAGGCCGCGTTGCAGGCTGCGCTCCAGGAAACGCAGCGGGCCGCTGCCCACGGGCCGCTCCGGCGGGGCCGGCCGGCGCGCCAGGGCAGCCGGCAGAATGCCCAGGGTGAGACGCGCCGGGAAGTACAGTTCGGGACGCTTCAGGTGAAAATCAACGAATCCCGCGCCGTGCGCCTCCACCCGCTCCACGAGCTTGGCCAGACCGGCGCGCATGGGGGAAGCGGTGGCCGCATCCAGCACTGAGCGATAGGTCGCCACCACATCCTCAGCGCCCAGAAAACCACCGTCATGGAAGCGGCGCCCCTCCCGAAGCAGGCGAAATCGGTAATGCCGCGGCTTCAGCACCTGCCAGGAGGCCAGGTCCGGTACCGGCCGCGCGGCTTCGTCCAGGCGGGTCAGGCCGCGGTAAAGCAAACGGCAGACGCGCACCGAGGCGGCGTCGGTGGCAAAGCGCGGATCCAACACCTCCGGGCGCCGCGAGATGCCCATGTGCACGGCGTCCGGCGACGGTGCATCACAGGCGGCAAGCCAGGCCGTCACCAGCAGCAGCGCCCCCACGCGCCGCAAACCGCCGCTCACGGCGCCCATCACTCTGCCAAGAACAGCGCCATCGACTCGCAATGGGCCGTATGTGGAAACATGTCAAGCACACCGACCGCCGCGCACAACAGGCCGCGCCGACAGAGTAAAGCAGCGTCCCGCGCCAGGGTGGCCGAGTCACAGGAAACATACAGCACCCGTTGCAGGCCCTCCAGAGGCATGCCGCGCACCGCCTCCAGGGCTCCGGTGCGCGGCGGGTCCAGCAGCAGCTTGGAAACCCCGGCACGCAGCAACGCGGCCGGCACCCCGTGCTCCAGGTCAGCCTCCTGAAATTCCAGGTTGTGCAAGGTATTCGCGGCGGCGTTGGCGCGCGCGCGGCGCAGCAACCCGGACTCCACGTCAAAAGCGCTGACCCGGCCGGCCCGGGTGGCCAGGGGCAGGCTCAGGTTCCCCAGGCCACAGTAGAGATCGGCGATATGTTCCCCGGCCTCCGGCTGCAGCAATTCCAGCATACGCTCCACCAGCGCATTGTTCACCTCCTTGTGCACCTGTACGAAATCCAACGGTCCGAATTCCAGGCGCAGGGGGGGATGGGCCAGGCGGTAGGACAAAGGCTCCGTGACGCGCTCCGCATGCAGCGGCCTGAGACTTTCCGGGCCCGCGGATTGCAGGTAGAAACGCACGGTCGGCATCCCTTCCTCCAGGCGCCGCAGCTCGTCCAGGTCAGAAGCGGAGAGCGGATCCAAGTGCCGTAGCACGACCGCCAGGCTCATATCGCCGGCGGCCAATTCCAACTGCGGGATACGCGCCCTACCTTGCAGTCTCCCCAGGCAGGCGCCGAGCGCGGGCAGCAACCGGCTGAGGCGCGGCTCCAGCACCGGGCAGTCCCCAATATCCAACACGCGGTGCCCGGCCCGCTCCCTGAAACCCAGGAACAGCCTGCCGGATTCTTTCCGCCAGCACACCGCCAACCGCGCACGCCGCCGATACCCCAGAAGCGCCCCGCGCACCGGTGCCAGAACACGCTCCGGAGAGACCCCGGCCCGCTCCAGGCGTTCCAACAGCACCCGCTGCTTGTGCTCCAGCTGCGCGGCAGGCTCCAGGTGCTGCAAACTGCATCCGCCACAGGCAGGGTAATGCGCGCAGGGCGCCACGACCCGCAACGGCGAGGCGCTCAGCACGCGTGTCACCTCCCCCTCATCGCGGCGCGCGCGGCGGCGGCGCAGGCGCACCAGCACCGTCTCGCCGGGCAGGGCGCCGCTGATAAAGGTGACCTTGCCGGCGACGCGCGTGATGCCACGGCCTTCTGGCGACAGGGATTCCACCTGCAACGCGGGCGCCGTTGACGCGGGCGCGGTGCTCAAAACGAAGACTCCGGAGTTTCCTCCGGGCGGGAAGAAGTCTCCGACAGCTCCCGCGGCGTCTCATCCACGGGCTCCGACGGCGGCTCCGCCTCCACCTGCCAATGCTCCAGGAACTCCAACACGTGCGGCCGCTCGTCTTCGGACAGCGCGGCGCGCAGGATCGCCAGCTGACGCCGATAAGCCTGTGGATTCAAGCCGCCGCGCAGCAAATCGAAACGCAGGTACAGCAGGTAGGTGTTCAGCACATCGATCTCGCAGTAGTTCCGCACGCCCTGCAGGTTATCCGCCAAGTACTGATCCCACACCGAGGCGCCGTCCATCCCGGACTTGCCGGGCAGTCCCAGCAACAGCGCGATCTCCTGCAGGGACACCGCGGCGCGGCCATCGTAGTTCGCGAGCACATCCATCAGGTCCACATGCCGCATGCCGTAGCGGTTGACGTACGCGGAGCGGCCGCCGCTCCAGTAGGCGGGCGCGGACACGCCGTGCAGCAAGGCGCGGTAATGCAGGACCGGCAAGTCGAAACTGCGGCCGTTCCAGGACACCAGCACCGGCCGGTAACGCTCCAGCAGGCGGAAGAAGCCGCGCACCAGGTCGATCTCCTCCCCGTCCACATTCCCCAGGCACCACAGTTTGAAGCGCTCGCCGCACTGCAATAACGCCCCCACGACGATGATGCGTTGCTGGTGCGGTCGCAGCACCTCGCTGGCGCCGCGCGTCTGCAGACTGCGGCGACTGAACATCCAGTCAGCCACCTGCCGATCGGACGCACCCCGCAGTTCATGGGCCGCGCGCGCCTGGCGCACGTCGGGCACCGTCTCCAGGTCAAACACCAGGACATTATTCATGGAAAGTTCCGTGCAACACGCCGGTCGCGCCGGCTCAGCACTCCGGAAAAACCTTGGTGGAAAGATATCGATCACCGCGGTCGCAGAGAATGCAGACCAGCACCGCGCCTTCCAGCTCCCGGTCCAGGCGCAGCGCGGCGTGCAGGCAACCGCCCGAGGAGATGCCAGCGAAGATCCCCTCCTCCGCGGCCAGACGCCGCGTGGTGTCTTCGGCTTCCTCGCGGCTCACCTCCATGATTCGATCGACCCGCCGCGGTTCGTAGATCTTCGGCAGGTAGGCTTCCGGCCAGCGACGGATTCCGGTAATGCAGGAGCCTTCCCGCGGGTGCACCCCCACGATGCACACATTCCGAGCGCGCTCCTTCAGGTAGCGGCTCACCCCCATGATGGTGCCGGTGGTGCCCATGCTGCTGACGAAATGCGTGACGCGGCCGCCCGTGGCGCGCCAGATCTCCGGGCCGGTGCCCTCGTAGTGGGCGCGCGGGTTGTCCGGGTTGGAGAACTGATCCAGGACCCGCCCCTGCCCCTGCTGCTGCATCGCGCGCGCGCGATCGATGGCCTCATTCATGCCGCCCTCGCGCGAGGTGAGCAGGATCTCGGCCCCGTAAGCGCGCATCGCGGCGCGGCGTTCGGCGCTCATGTGTTCGGGCATCAAGAGGATCATGCGGTAACCGCGGACGGCGGCAACCATGGCCAGTGCGATGCCCGTGTTGCCGCTGGTCGCCTCGATGAGCGTGTCTCCGGGGTGAATTTCGCCGCGCTCCTCGGCGCGCCGGATCATGCTGAAAGCCGGACGGTCCTTTACCGAACCGGCCGGATTTTCGCCTTCCATCTTGGCGAGCAGCAAATTGTCGCCGCACGGCAGGCGCTGCAGGCGCACCAACGGCGTATCACCGACCTGATCCTCAACAGTCAGGACGGCCGCGGGCACAGCCCCATCGTCCAGCGACGTACGCAGACTCATGTGACGCTGCGCGGCAGCGCGATCGGCTTCAGGTGACACCGCAGCAGGTAGGCGTTTTCCTTGCCCCAGGGCGCCGGGTAATAGGTGCAGCGCACCCCGGCGCGCCGATAGCCGGCCGACAGGTAAAGGTTTAGGGCCCGGGCGTTGGAAGGCCGCACTTCCAGCAGCATGCTGGTAGCGCCTAAACTCAGGGCGCGCCGCTGCATATGCCGCAGCAGGCGCCGCCCGTGCCCCCTGCCCTGGAAATCGGGCCGCACCGCGAGATTCATGAGATGCGCATCCTCCCCGTGCACCGACAGGATGCCATAGCAATACAAATCGCCGCCGGTCTCGCCGACCCGACAGTCACAGCCGCTCTGCAGACAGTCGCTAAAGAGCTCCGCCGCCCAGGGATACATGTAGAGCGCACACTCGATCTCCCGAACGCGCCGGATATCATGCGCGCGCATGAACCGCAGGCGCCACCCGGGGAGTACCGTGCTCACGCCGCCCGCCCCAGGCTCAGGGCCAGGCGCAAGTCCTCCCAGGCCTGGGCCTTGGCGCCCGGGGAACGCAGCAGGTAGGCCGGGTGGTAAGTGACCACGATGGGAGCAGCAAGCTCCGGATGTTCGTGCACCCGGCCGCGCAGGCGCCCCAGGGGGCCCTGCGTGTCCAGCAGGCTGGAGGCCGCGACCCGCCCCAGCACCAGGATCAGACGCGGACGCAGCCATTCCACCTGGCGCCGCAGGTAGGGGATGCAGGAGGTGATCTCCTCGGGCCGCGGATTCCGGTTCTCCGGGGGCCGGCACTTGAGGATATTGGCGATGTAAACCTGCTCACGAGACAGTCCCGCGGCGGCCAGCATGTTATCCAGCAGTTTCCCGGCGCGCCCCACGAAAGGCTCGCCGCGCCGGTCTTCCTCGGCCCCCGGGGCTTCCCCGATGAGCAGCCAGCCAGGCGCGGTGGAACCCACTCCGAACACGGTGCGCGTTCGCGAGCGATGCAGGGCGCAGCGGGTGCAGGCGGCCACCAGGCGCTCCAGGCGCGCCAGCCGTGCCACCGGATCAGCGGCCGCCGGCGCGGCGCAGGGCCGCGCACGCCGACGCCAAAGCGTCAGGCCCAGCCTTCGCAGGTAGTAGCCGCGCCGCGCCGCGGAGAGCACCGGCCTAGAGACCCTGCTGCGGATGTCGCCGCGGCGCCGCGTGCGTCATGATGCGGTTCAGGGCGGTGAGGTACGCCTTGGCGGAAGCCACCACGATATCGGTGTCGGCCCCCTGTCCGTTCACGATCACGCCGTCCCGGGCCAGGCGCACGGTCACCTCCCCCTGCGCGTCGGTACCGCTGGTCACGTTACTGACCGAGTACAGCAGCAGCTTGCACCCGCTCCCGACCATGCTCTCGATGGCCCGGAAGGTGGCGTCCACCGGCCCGCTGCCTGTGGACTCGGCGTGCCGCTCCGACTCATCCAAGGTCAACGCGACCCGCGCCCGCGGCACCTCACCGGTCTCCGAGCAGACCCGAAGCGCCACCAGGCGCACCCGCTCGTCCCCCCTATGCTCCAGGTCCGAAATCAGGGCGAGCAGATCTTCGTCATAGATGGCGTGTTTCTTATCGGCCAGCTCCTTGAAACGCCGAAAGGCCTGGTTCAGCTCCTCCTCGCTCGACAGCTGCGCGTCCAATTCACGCAGGCGCGCCGCAAAAGCATTGCGCCCGGAATGCTTGCCGAGCACGATGCGGTGATCATGCCAACCCACGTCCTCGGCGCGCATGATTTCGTAGGTTTCGCGATGCTTCAACACACCATCCTGGTGGATGCCGGCCTCATGCGCAAAGGCATTCGCGCCCACGATGGCCTTGTTCGGCTGTACCGGAAAGCCGGTGATACCGGAGACCAACCTTGAGCAGTGCAGGATCTCGCGGGTATCGACGCCCGTCTCGCAGGAGAACAGGTCACGCCGGGTGCGCACGGTCATCACGACCTCCTCCAGGGCGGCGTTGCCGGCGCGCTCACCGAGGCCGTTAATCGTGCACTCCACCTGGCGCGCCCCGTGCAACACCGCCGCCAGGGAATTGGCCACCGCCAAACCCAGATCGTTATGGCAATGCACCGAGAACACGGCCCGATCCGCATTCGGTACGGTCGAACGCAGCCGCTGCATCAATTCCCCGAACTCCTGGGGCAGGGTATAGCCCACCGTGTCCGGAATGTTGATGGTCCCCGCGCCCGCCTCGATCGCGGCCTCCACCACCTGGCACAGGAAGTCAAACTCAGAGCGCCCGGCATCCTCCGGGGAGAATTCCACATCCTCCACGAACTCACGCGCCTGCCGCACCGCGGCCACCGCCTTTTCCAGTACCTGCTCCGGGCTCATGCGCAGCTTTTTGCTCATGTGCAGGGGAGAGGTGGCGATGAAGGTGTGAATACGCGGCCGCTGCGACGTACGCAGGGCCTCCGCGGCCCGGGAGATATCTTCCGGCACGGCGCGCGCCAGGGCGCACACGCTACTCTTCTCCACCGCCTCGGCGACGGCCCGCACCGCCTCAAAGTCCCCATCGCTGGCGGCCGGGAAACCGGCCTCAATGACATCCACCCGCAGCCGCTCCAGGGCCTTGGCGATGCGCACTTTCTCCTCCCGATTCATGGAGGCGCCGGGACTCTGCTCACCGTCGCGCAGAGTGGTATCGAAGATCTTCAGGGAATCACTAGACATGGCTTTATCCTAAAACAGCGTCCACCGCCCCGCCAGGACGGCAGGGAGTTAATGAGGGGGCATTCCGGCCACGGCGCGAACCCCAAACTCCGGGAACACCCGGCACGGGCCGAAAGCGATAAATAAAGGTGACGATGTAAGAGAAAAAACTGCCCCTCAGGGCAGCAGCGATGACAGCAGTGCAGGCGCGCACCACGCGGCGGCGCACCACGGGCAGGGACAAAGACCACTTGAGGCATACATACCCAGAATTATACACCGGGAAAACGCGGAACCCCGACAAAGCACCCCCGGCACACGGACCACGGCCGGCCCCTCGGCGACCGGGGACACCGCCCCAGGGCCGGCAGCGAGGACCACGGGCCCAACAGCAACACTCGCGCCCGGGCCCACCGCATCCGATTTCTTCATGGCCCCCCAATTGAAGCGATGGCTCCACCCCCTTGCGGCCACTGTCCCGGGACGGCCTTCAAAGTCCCAAGATCACCCGGGGGCCGAGCCGCCCTCCTCCCTCAGCGGCCGCCGCCCAGGGCGGCCAGGCTCAGATCCATCAGGGGGGCCGGCCACAGGCCCAGGCACAGCACGAGCAGCACGTTGCAACTTAACACCACGTAATAGGGGGAAGCGTGCCGCCGCGGCAGACTGCGCGGCCCGGGCTCGTCGAAAAAGACCAGCTTGACCAGGCGCAGGTAGAAATAAACTCCGATCACCGAGGAGAGCACCGCCGCCACCGCCAGCAAGATGTAACCCGAGCGCACCACTTCCAGCAACACGAACCACTTGGCCCAGAAGCCCGCGAAGGGCGGCACCCCGGCCAGGGAAAACATGAGCAGCCCCAGCAACGCGGCCGAAACAGGATCGCGCCGCGCCAAGCCGGCGTACTGCTCCAGGTGCACGGCCTCAACATTGGACCGGCCGAGCGCCAGGATCAGACCGAAGGCGCCGACACTCATCAGGGCATAGACCAGGACATAGAACATGGCCGCGGCGAAGCCGATGCCCCCCCCGGCGATAGGTCCAAGCAGCATGAACCCCATGTGCGCAATCGTGGAATAGGCAAGCATGCGCCGCAGGTCGGACTGGGCGATGGCGACAATGTTGCCGAAGAACATGGACAGCACCGCAAACGGCACCAGGAGATAACCCAGCTGTAAGCCCACCGGCGCGGCCACCTCGTACAACAGGCGCGCAATCAAGCCAAAGGCCGCCAGCTTTGAAGCACTGGAGATGAACAGTGTGACCGATAACGGCGCCCCCTGGTAAACATCCGGCACCCACATATGGAAGGGCACCACGCCCAGCTTGAAGGCAATCCCGGCAAGGATGAACACCATGGCAAAAACAAACGAGGCCAGGTATTCGGCGCGGTCGACATTCGCCGCCAGGGAACCGGCGATCTCGGAGAATTCCAGGGAAGCACTGAGCCCGTAGATCAGCGAGAACCCGTAAAGTATGATCCCGGACGATATCGCACCCAGCACGAAGTACTTCATGCCGGCCTCCACGGCGGCCGGGCGACGGGACATGGCCACCAGGGCGTACAGGGACAGCGACATCAACTCCAGCCCCAGGTACAGAACCGGGAGGTTATGCGCCGAGACCAATACCGAGGCACCCATCAGCGCGGAGAGCATCAGCACGTAGTACTCGCCCTGCCAGATGCGGTGGCCCCACAGGTAGTCGCGCGCGTAACACAGCGTCGCCAGAACGCACAGGCCGACGCCGCCTTTCAGCACGGAGGCCATGAGATCCGCCTGGTAGCCGCCCCGGAAAGCCATTTGCACCACCCCCACCCCTTTCAGCACCAGCAGCAAATAGACGAAGACCACGAGCAGGGTGACCCGGGGGATCGTTTCATAGTCCTCGGACTCGATGAAGACGCTGAGCAGCAGCACCCCACACACGGCCACGAGCAGAAACACCTCGGGCAAAGCCAGGGTCAGATCGCGCAGCAATTCCTCAATCATGCGCGCCGCCACCTGTCACAACATACCCGAACACCCCCCACGGGAGGGCTGTTACCAGGTTTTCGTAATGACATTTCATC
>JABAAT010000041.1 GCA_014238615.1 Gammaproteobacteria bacterium
CACGAGTTCCATGAACAGGGCGCGGGTGCGGTCATCGGCGCGCGCCGCACGGTTCATGGAGGGCACATACCGGCACAGGGCCCGCGAGGTCGCCGGGGCCAGGCGCCGCGCGCCCCGCTCCCGCGCCAGGCAACGCAAGGCTTCCAGCATGCTCCAGGGCGCACGCCGGAAAAGCTCCGCCCGGCGCACCTCCACCTGCCCGGCGCGCAGGCGGAAACGACGGTTGATGGAACGCGAAGGCCCGCGCGCACGGCGCGGCGCGCAGCGCTCCCGCAGGGCCTCCAGGAGCAGCGCACAGCGCATCTCGAGGTTGTGAGCGGTGTGGTAGTAGTCACGCATGCAGCGTTCCACCGCCGCGTTGGCGGCGCCGCGATAGCCGAGCAGGCGCGCCACGTCAGGCTGATATTGGAAGAGCAGGCGGTTTTCCGCGCGGCCGGCCAGCAGGTGCAGCGCGTAGCGCAGGCGCTGCAAAAGCTCCCCCCCCGTGCGCAAGGCTTCCCGTTCGGCGGCGTTCAGCCAGTGCAGGCGCGGGCGGGCGGGCGACCCGGCGGCTCTCCCCAGGCAGCGCAACGCCACCCAGTGCAGCGTCTGCAGATCACGCAGTCCCCCCGGCGCCTCCTTGACGTCGGGCTCCAGGCCGCCGAGTTCGGGGCGGAAGCGCAGGTGCCGGGCCTCAAGCTCCCGCAGCTTGGCGCGCAGGTAGCGGTCTGGAGACCACATCCGGTCCGTGGTGACCGCGGCGGCCAGGCGCCGCGGCAACTCCGCGTCGCCGATGAGCGGACGCGCCTCCAGAAGCGAGGTCAGGGCCGCGGCGGCGCCGCGCACCACGCGCGCCGCATGCCCCGGAGTCGTCACCTGGTGCCCCACCTCCAGGCCCATGTCCCAAAGGAAAGTGACCCACTTTTCCAGGGCCAGCGCGCCGCGCCCCCGCGGCCGGCGCCGCAGCAGCACCAGCAAATCGATGTCAGAGGCGCGGTTCAACTCGGCGCGGCCGTAGCCGCCCACCGCGAGCAACGCAAAGCGCAACCTGTCCAACCCGTGCAGCACCCAGGATTCGCGCAGCAATTCGTCCAACAGGGCGCTGTGGGCGGCCAGGAGTTCCCCGATGGGGGCACCCGCCTTGAAACGCCGATCCAGGAGCGCACGCCGCCGCCGCAGGCGCTCCCGCCAGGCGGCAGGATCGGCGGGCGGCAGCCCGGCCCACGCGCTGGCCGGCGGCACCGGGCGCGCGCGCACTTCCCGAACGCGCGAGGCTGGCAGCGCTCTGCGCAAGGCTAGAAGCGTTCTTCCGTGCGCCGGGTCAGGATTTCAGGATAGTCCGTGGTAATCAGCAGCGTGTGCTCCCATTGCGCGGACAGGCTGCGATCGCGGGTCACCGCGGTCCAACCGTCGGCAAGCAGCTTGACTTCGTGGCTTCCGGCGTTCAGCATCGGCTCGATCGTGAAGGTCATTCCCGGCTCCAGGATCAGGTCCGGCCCCCGGTTGCGGTAGTGCAGGACGCTGGGGGCTTCATGGAAATTGCTCCCAATGCCGTGGCCGCAGAAATCGCGCACCACCGAGAAGCGTTGCGCGTCGGCATATGCCTGGATGGCCGCACCCACGGCGCGCAGCGAATGGCCGGGCCGGGCCGCGTCCATGCCGCGCAACAGGCACTCGTAAGCCGCCTCCACCAGCCTGCGGGCGCGCCGCAGCACCTTGCCCACCAGGAACATCTTGCTGGTGTCACCGTGGTAGCGGTCTTTCAGGACGGTCACGTCGATGTTGAGAATATCACCGTCGCGCAGGCGTCGATCGCCGGGAATACCGTGACAGACCACGTGATTCACCGACGTACAGATGGACTTGGGGAAGCCCTTGTAGTTCAGGGGCGCCGGAATGGCCTGCTGCTTACGCACGATGTACTCGTGGCAAAGGCGATCCAGCTCCCCGGTGCTGATCCCGGGACGCACGTGCCCGCCGATCATTTCCAGCACTTCGGAGGCCAGCCGTCCGGCGACCCGCATGCGCTCGATCTCCTCCGGACTCCTGATCATGGAGGCGGAAGCGGCTACGGCGGGTGAGTCGGACATCAGGGAACCCCATGCGATGGAACAGGCGCGTCCGCCGGGCGGTGCGGACGCCGGCGCGAAAGCAATATTATAGGAGATACGTGCGGCGCCGACCTACTCGGCCGCGTCGCCTGGTGCCCGTCGTTCCAGGGGAACGGAGCGCGGCATCAGGGTCTTCCACAGGCGGCCTTTCCCGGCACCCTTCCAAACGATGGAAGGCATGAGCCTGAGCGCCTTCCAGAGGCACTTGCAATTTTCCGAAAAATGCCGGAAACGCCGCCGCCGCGACAGGTGGTAGCAAATGAAGGCAGTCACCTCCCTGCCAAATTCCGCCTGGAAGGCTTCCATGTACCACGGGAAATATTGCGCTACCACCTGTTTCGTAAGCCGCCGCTGGCGTTTTTTATGCCTGACGCTCAGGCGGGCCTCGTTCCGAAGACTTCGATACAGGTAAAGCGATTGGTCCAAGTGGACGAACTTCCCAAACAGTTGCAGGCGCAAAAAATATTCGTAGTCCTCGATGATGCGCCAATCATCCCTGTAACCTTCCGTGCGCAACGCCAGGGAACTCCGGTACAGGAAACAGGCTCCCACGGCCCAGAAACCCAGCAACAGGACGCCGCGCGAGTCAGCACAGGTTTGGATGCGGCTGAGTTGCTGCTCCGAGCCATCCGGGTTGAAATATAAAAAATCGAAATTCGCGTGCACCAGGCCGACGTCGGGGTCACTTTCCAAGACCTCGCGCATGCCGCGCAGGGCATGCGGATAGTACTCGTTGTCATGCGAAATCCAGGTGTAGTACTCACCGCGCGCCGCGCTGAAGCCGTTGTTCAAAGAATTGGGAAGACCCTCATTGCATGCGTTACGCAGCACCCGAATCCGCTGATCCCGCGCCGCGTAGGCTTGAATGATAGCGGGAGTGGAATCCGAGGAAGCATCGTCCACGATCAACAATTCGAAATCCCGCAGGCTCTGCGCCAGGCAGCTTTCAATCGCGCGCGCCAGGAAGTTTTCGCCGTTATAGACCGGCAGTACAATGCTGACAGAGGGGCTGACAGAGGGGCTGACGGAGGGGCTGACGGGGGGCATGTGCGGTTTCTGCTGTTTCATGACTGCCGCTTGCTGCGCAGGATTATATAGAAGACCCAGGCGGCGGAACCCGGGGCAGAGCGCTTCAGCCATCCCAAAAGCGGATCTTGACAGGAAAGCTTAGGGTAGCACAGAATACCATGGGGAGGAATGCGGAGTCGGGGTCATCCAGGCACTTGGGAATGACTGGTTTGAGGCTGTTTTCACCTGCGCTTTTCGCCGCGTGGCACGGCGGCTTCCAGGGCGCCGGTGCGGCACGTCGGGGCAAGATTTAAGACACTTCCGCCGGACGGGAACACGCCGATGCCTTTTTAATGCTCCATCATTCGCACCAGGAACCTTGAAGAGATTTTCATGAAAATCGTTTTCCCCTTGCTCAGTTACGGCTGCTTGTTCAGCCTGCATCCGATCTACAAGGAACTAGAGAAACGGGGGCATGTTGTCCGCTATTTGTTACGAGCCAGACGTAAAAAATGCTTTGTGGAATTTCGAAGGGATTTTCCAACCTACGGGATCAGCACCGAGTCAAACGCGGACCGTAACGCGGATGTAGTCGTCGCACGAGGAGCTGCAAGAAGATTTACCAACGCGATACAAATCAAGTTGATTTACGGCGTTAATCTACTACACCAACAGGGCTTCGCCCAAAGTCGGGCAGCCTTGGAAGGTTATGACGGAGCCTTGGCCTTTGGCGACTACTCGGCCCAACAAGCCGCCGCGTGGCTGCCGTCGGCGCGAGTCAAGTCGATCGGTTCGCCGATGCATGATGATTTTTTCCGTAATCCCCCCGATGCGGCGACGACGCGGGCGCGCTTCGGAATCGCTCCCGAAGACAAACTCATCGTATATGTCACGACCTGGGACGAACATTGCGGTGTCAGCCTGTTCGGCGCGCCGCTGCGGAACCTGGCGCGGGAACATGTCATGGTGGTACGCCCGCACCAGGGTATCTACGATGTGATATCCCTCGGCATCTATCAAAGATATGCCCTCGAGACCGGTTGCCACCATTATTTCTCTCCGCCGGGTACGGCGAGTGCTATTGAAAAGCTGACTCCGCATCACGACTTTCCCCGCCCTTTACCGGGGGAAATGATCCATAGCATGGGGGAGATCGTGCGCGCCGCCGACCTGTTGATCGTGGACGCCAAAAGCGGTTCCCTGGCGGAGTGCGTCCTATGTGCGCCGCAAACGCCTCTGATCGGCCTGTCCACGATGAGTGACGGTGAAAAGAATCGTCGCTTTCTGCCGGAAGTCTATGAAATCTGTACGCTCGTGAATCATCCCGCACGGTTGGAGTCCGCGGTGCGGGACGCCTTGGCCGACGACCCGCTCGCCGAGCGGCGCGCCGCCTTGCGCGACCAGTTGTTCAGGCCCTGCGAGGGCCGCGCCGCTGCGGTCGCCGCCGACGCCATCCTGGAATTGGCCCGAATGCCGCGGCTCGCGAAACCACGGGCACCGCACCGCCTGGGTGTGCGCCTGCGCCGTTCGCTGCGGAAAAGATGGATGCGCGTCCTGGCACTCCGCAAGGTCACCGGCGCACTGGTGCCCCCTTACCGCCGCTGCATGTCCTGGCTCCGGAAGCATTCATTGCCCGGACAGGGGGTCCGCGTATTGGTGGACGGCCGGCGGGAGATGCCGCCTTACCCGGAAGTGTCCGGCTACCTGATTCCGACCCTGCTGCGCTGGGGAGAACGCACCCTGGCCCTGCAATATGCCCGCTGGCTCATCGGCCTGCAACGGCCGGACGGCGGTTGGTGCGATGCTCATGGTAAGGCGCCATACGTATTTGGCAGCGGCCAGATCCTGAAGGGCCTGCTGGCGGTGGTGGAACTGCAGCCGGACGCGGAAAAGGCGATCCTGCGCGGCTGCGATTGGCTGCTGACCCACATCACTCCCGAAGGCCGGATGACATCGCCCACGCGGGAAATGTGGGACGAGTCGACGGGCGTTACCGACCTGATACACCTTTACTGCCTGGAGCCGCTCCGCCTGGCCGCACGGCGCTTCCAGCGGCCACAATACGAGGAGGCGGCGCAAAAAGTGTTGGCCTACTACCTGCGCGAGCATAGGGATAAGCTCCTGGATTTCCATGCGCTGTCGCATTTCTACGCCTACATGCTGGAAGGACTCGTGGATATGGGGGAAACAGACACGGCGCGCGCCGCCATGCGGCAGGTGGCGGCCTTGCAAAAACAGGACGGCTCCATCCCGGCCTACAAGGACGTGTCCTGGGTCTGCTCGGTCGGACTGCTGCAGTTTGCCGTGATCTGGTACAAGCTCGGTGACCTGGAACGCGCCGATCGCGCCCTGAATTGCGTCGTGAAAAAACAGCACGCCGGCGGCGGCTTTCATGGTAGTTGGGGAAGCGGCGCGAACTACTGTAAAAAACAGGAAATCAGCTGGGCCTGTAAATATTTTCTGGACGCGCTGTATTGGAAGCAGCAAGTCCATTTCGAGCACGCGAGGGAACGGGGCCGCGCCGCCGTGATGGCGCCGGCGGCCGGCGATACGCTGCGGGAAACGGACGGGCGGGTACAGGGCGCCTTGCATGCCATCACCGACGCCGCACCGGCAAGTCTCCTGGAAATGGGTTGCGGCCAGGGCCGGATCACGCGCTTCATCAGGCAGCGCTTCCCGAAACTCCGGATCTGCGGCCTGGATATCGACCCACGCAACCTGGACGAACTGCCGCCGGACATCGAAAGGACGTGCGGCGGCATGCTGGCGACGCCTTTTCCGGATGCTTCCTTTGACTTCGTGCTCTACGTGGAATCCCTGTTACACGCCGTGGATGTCGAGAACGCCTTGCGCGAGGCGGCGCGGCTCCTGGCACCGGGAGGCACGCTGCTGGTCGTTGACAAGGACATAAGAACCAGGGTCAGGATGCCTATCCCACCCTGGGAACAATGGTTTCACCCGGAGGAACTGGCGGCGACGGCGCTGCACACCGGCTTCACCGCGGTGCGGGTGCAAAGCAACATTCCCTATGATCATCGCGACGGCAGCGACGGGCTGTTCTTTGCCCTGGCGGCAAGGAAAGGCGGCTGACTTCCCTTCAGCATGGCACTTGATGGTTGAGCATTCAGGGTATGAAGGTCGTCATTCTCGCGGCCGGGCAGGGTTCCCGCCTGGCCCACTTCACCGCTTCCAGGCCGAAAACCATGGTGCGCGTGGCGGGCGAAGCCATCCTGAAGCGCCAGCTCCGGGCTTACCTCGCGGCCGGCCTTTCCGAGCGGGAGATCCACGTGGTCGCCGGCTACAAGAGGGACAAGATCAGGGACTACCTGCGGGACCGGTATCCCGAGGTCCGCGTCATTGAGAATCCACGTTATGCGGAAACCAACAATATGTATTCCCTGTGGCTCGCGCTACGCGCCCTGGAGGAAGGACACTGCGACCTGCTGCTCGGCAACGGGGACAACGTGTTTGACAGCACCCTGGTGCGGGCGCTCCTGGAGTCCTCCGGCAACCGCATTCCCGTCCGGCCCGGGGCCTACGATCATGAGGCGATGAAAATCGTTGTGGCCGAGAACGGGCGCGTCACGGATATCGCCAAGACCATTCCCCCGCACCGCGCTTTCGGTGTTTCCATGGACCTCCACAAGATAACCATGCCGGCACAACAACGCCTGCTGCAACTCATGGAGGAGCATCTCACCGAGAAAGGAGAAAAAGACTGGTTCGAGACGGTCTTCCCGGCGCTTTTTACCACGCGGCGCTTCGACTTCCTGGACACCGGCGCGGAGCGCTGGTACGAAGTGGACACACCCACCGACCTGGAACGCGCCAATGCACTTTTCAGTGCTCCACGTCCCGCCCCCGGCGCCTTGAAAAATCCCCCGTAAAGATCGCTTCCGGGTGGTGCGCCACCGGCGACCGCTGCAAGCGGCGGACCTGTTTCAAGCACGCGGGGAAACGGGAGCTTCCCGTCGCCCAGGCGGCCGACGGTGTAGCACGCGTTTAGGGGAAAGCGAACTGCCGCATGCAGGGGACGAAAGCGGCCCATGCCCGGCGGCCGGATGCCCCACCTTCGGCCCTTCCCCCCTCCGTTTGGTCAATCGGCATACCTCCCTGGCCGTCTCGAACGCCTTCGGGCACGGATACAGCGACCGGCGGAGCTGCCCCCTGCCGTCAAACCACCACCTGGCAGGCACGCAGAAATTCCACCCAGTTCATGCATTTCACATTCAACTTCTCACAGACACGTGGGATCCTATACCTGGAACGATCTTTAGGGGGGGTTACCTGCGGGCTTTCTTGCGTAACCACCGTAAATCCGTGTTTCTGGGCATAAACGACAAGAGACATGTCCTTGCGACTGAGTCCTTCCCGGCTGTTCTCCTTAAATTTAAATGATTTGGACAAATCCACAATCTTCTGACTCTCCACGTCGGAGGATACGGGATTGAGCGGGATCTTCCGAAGCCATGTCCGGAGGTCCCCAAATTTATTGGATTCATCAGTGCTCTTGATCTCACTGAATATCTCCTTCAAAACCAGGGCGTATTTCGGAAAGACTCCTTTTAACTTCTCGTACAAAGCAGGGAAAACATCCGGGGGGTAACCCTCCTGCCATGCGTGTAATAAAGCACTGCTGTCCATACAATAAACGTCCCCGGAGCTCACAGCAGCTCTTCCAATTCCCCGGCATAGCGAACCTTGGTCAGGGACAAGATCCCGCATAGCTTACTCAAGGAGATTTCCTTGTCATAAAAGGCCTGCAGCACGGCTCCTGTATATAACCCGCCGAACTGCTGGAGTGTCTCTTTAGGGATGTTCCGGGGCGGCCCCCCGGATGTCTCTTTCTGTTTACCTTGGGCTTCCTCCCACTTAAGAGCCAAATACTCCTTCACGGCACGATAAGCAGACCATTTCATCTCTCCTAGTCGACACATTTGAACAGCTGCCGCCAAGGGGCTTACCCCGAAGTGCCTGGCCACCGGCTCCAAATCCCTGGAGTGTTTTTCAGGTCCTCCGGAAAGTCGCACCTGCTCTCTCGCGTATCCCTTGAAGTCTTCCCGCGGCATCAACAGGTCGGCCGCAAACTGATTACAGAGCGATTCCTCATTCTGCGAACGAAAGTCCTCGAAGTCTCCGACATCCCGAAATGTCTTCCGCCCCAGCACGTGCGCCAATTCATGCATGAGGGTAAAGGTCCGGGCAGGATGACTGTCGGAACCATTGACAACGATCACCGGCAGGGTTTCGTGGAACAGGGCAAGCCCTCGCATCTTGTTGACTTCCATTTTCGACCAGTGCGGGCGACTCCGGGTCATAAATACAAAGATGTTTTTCTCTTCGATAGCCTTCCTCCACAAGGGGAAAACATCTTGTGGTTTCCTCGCGGCCTTGACTTGTTCATCCAGGGAGACTCCCAGCCATGCCCGAACCCTCCCGGGCGAAGGAACTCCATGATGGTTTGCCGGGCCGTCGAACGGGGGGATCGCGCTGCCCTCGTTGCGGCACAATTCCAGGAGATGTTCGCGCAGGTCTTCCACTGTCTGCACTAATCTCCGCACGCGATAGGAGAATTCGACCTTCCGCCCGCTCAAGGAACGAAAAACCGGGGTCTCCTGGAAGCGGAACTCCCGGGGAAGCATTTTCTCCTGGAACACCCAGGTAGGAACCAGGTAGAGATCGGCGAGCCTGCACAGCTGCAGATACGTCGGTTGATGCTCGCCGCGCTCTACCTCGGGCAGTTTCTTCATGTCGCTAAGCCGCCCCGCCTCGTCCAAGTCGAGGCCGAGCTGCTCACGACACTGCTTCAATACGCCCCCGTTGATCCCGGCAATCCGTTGGATTTTACCCATGCATACAGCCCTCTACTCCGAGTCCTTTCGCCGATATTGATTCCGGCAGCCGCCGGGGGGAATCAGTATATCCTCCCATCACGGGCGAGGGGGAAATTCCCCGGCGGCGCCGCAGCCCGGAAACGGCCCCCATGCCTGGGTAACCCCGCGCCCGAGCGGGTTTCGAACTGATCGCCGCCCCACGCAATATGGGCTGGTGACCCGAACACCGCGTTCTCGCGACCCCGGCCAGGTGTCGCGCCGGGGAACCGACTGCCGACAGGCGGCAACCGACCGCGGAGCAGCAGCCGGGACCGCACGACCGGCCCCCCCACAAGCAGGGTGATCCGCCCCAAGTAATGGCCCTACGACGCGACGCGCCGGTGGTGACCGCCGGAGCGGCCATCGCCCAATTGCGCCGAGGCGGAATGACCGGCTTGTCCCGGCTTTCCCGGGGAGCAATGGCCCCCGGCGGCTACGCGGATGGGTGCCAACCACATCCTTGCATGCTCCTTGCAACGGCGGCGGGCTGTTCTTTTCCTCGTCAGCGGGGAGAGGCGGCTGAACCAGGGCACCGCGCTTCAACTCGGCGACAGGGTTCTCTTAGGAATCGGGGAAATAGTAGAAATAGTAGAAATAGGGGGAATCATGGAAATAGTGGAAATCGTGGAAATAGTGGGAATCGTGGAAATAGTGGGAATCGTGGGAATAGTGGGAATCGTGGGAATAGTGGGAATAGTGGGAATAGTGGGAATAGTGGAAATCGTGGGAATAGGGCGGCTTATGTTTTGCCGGTCGCGGACACGGGTGGAGGAGCCGGTTCGCGACCAGCCAGGATGTCGGCGATGCGCGGCGCCGACCGGCCGTCCCCATAGGGATTCGGTGCGGCCGCCGCGGCCGCGTAGGATGCGGGGTCATCCAGCAGTTCGAAGGTCTCGTGCGCAATACGCCGGCCGGTCGCTCCGGCCAGTATTACCGCGCCGACCGCCTCCGCCTCCGGGCGCTCCGTGACCTCGCGCATCAGGATCACGGGTTTGTCCAGGGACGGCGCTTCTTCCTGGATACCGCCACTGTCCGTGAGGATCAGCCGGCAGGACTTCATGGCCAGCACAAAGGCTTCGTATTCCAGGGGCGGCAGCAAGTGGATATTCGGTTGCCCGGATAACTTCTTCCGCACCGTCCCGCGCACCCGGGGGTTCAGGTGCACCGCGTAAACAATATCCAGGGTGCGGCGCGTGCGCGCGATTTCCAGCAGACCGTCACAGATGTTCCGGAGACCCGCGCCGAAGCTTTCACGCCGATGCCCGGTGACCAGGATGAAGTCGCGCCGTGACAATGGGTAGCCGGCCTGCCGCAGGAGCTCGGCGGCGGGGGCCGGATCCTGGTCCAGGCGGGCGCTCACGGCGAGCAGTGCGTCCAGCACCGTGTTGCCGGTCACGTGAATCTCGCCATGCACCTTTTCGCGGCGCAGGTTCTCGGCGTTTGCCGCGGTGGGAGCAAAGTGTGACAAGGCCAGGTGGCTGATCAGCACCCGGTTCAATTCCTCCGGCCAGGGTCGGCTTCGGTCATAACTCCTGAGGCCGGCCTCCACGTGCGCCACGTGCACATCGTTCAGGGCGGCCGCCAGCGCGGCGGCGAGCGCGGTCGCGGTGTCGCCCTGCACGAGCACCAGGTCCGGCCGCTCCCCGGCGATGACCTTCTCCAGTTTCCGCATGACGGCGGCCGTCACTGAATTCGGGGTCTGTCGCTCGCGCATCACGTCCAGGCTTAAATCCGGGGTCAGGTTGAAGCAGCGCAAAGCCTGGTCCAGCAGCTGACGATGCTGCGCGCTGGTGCAGATGCGTACCGTGAAATCCTCGGGGCACCCGCGCAAACAGGCCGCGACGGGTGCCAGCTTGATGGCTTCCGGCCGGGTGCCAATGACGATCAGTATTTTTTTCATGCGACGGAATCTGCAAACCACGCGCCGGCCGCCTGTCCGACGGGGTGACTCTTCATCTGCCGCCGTGGGCCGCGGCAGCACCCGGTGGATAGCTGTCCGCCCGTGCCGGAGCCTCGTTCGATCGCCTTGTCGGCCATTCATAGTCTTCACTGTAGGGACGCCCCATGGCGGTTTCCAGGAGGAAGCGGGTGACCCGAACCTCGTTGAAAACGCGGTGCGCCTTCTCCCAGCCGGCACGGGCCGTGGCGCGGGTCTTGTCCGCACATGCCAGGTATTCCTTGAACTTGTCCTGGAACTCATCCAGGTCCTTGAAATAAACGACTTCTTCCTCGCTGAAGCAGCTTTCCATACCCGGCACCCGCGGACAAAAAGTCAGCACGCCGTTGCCGAGGAGGTGGATCATCCGGTCCGAGGAATATAAGGGGATCTCGTTGTTGTGGAGACTGTAGTTGACGCCCATTTGGGAATGACCGACGACATCCAGGTAGGAAGCGCTGTTCAGTTGGGTTTTCTGGGTCTGGCCGTAGATGCCGACCCGGTAGTGAACCGCGAGCTCCCGCAACCGCGCAACCAGGGATTGTCTTGAGGCGGCCGGACGACCAATGTAGATCAGATCGTAACGGTGCTCCCGCCGTGCGAAGGAGCGGTGGGTGTACACCGAGCCGTCGCAAATATTGGGGAAAAAGTGAATGCGTTCGGCCGTGTCACCAAGGATTCTTGCGGCGTAGGCCGCTTCCGTGGTGCAGAAGAAAGCGTCCAGGAAAGGCAATTTCCGCTTGATACATGTTAATGCCTTGGCGCGTTCCGGATGCAGGGAGTCCACCCACCATTGGACGATACGGATGCGTGGCAGGGCCTCACGCACGGCGTGCAGGGTGGCGGAGGTCACCTGGCGGGCGTGCCCCAGCAGGAGCAGGTCCGGGGCGAAGCATCTTGTCGTCTTCAGCAGCAGCGCATTCATGGCGGCGCGGCCGCTCCAGCAACCGCGCAACACGCGGCCGCGGTGAAACCGCGTGGTGTCATCCACGCTGAAGTCAAGCACACAGTGGCCGTTGCGATTGAGGCCGTTGTGCACGGCGCGGGCAGGGGCATACACATAGGCCAGGTTCGACTTCCGCGGGGGATACAGGGAAAAATTGGCAGCGTGGAGTATCTTCATGCTGGAAACTCGCCTGGGAGCGCAGGAAGAACAGGGACGGGATTCAGCGATGCTCCCGCGCGCACCGTCCGCGCCGACCTTCCGGGCGCACCGGGGTCCGGGTCAGTCATGCAACCCGTCCAGCACTTCCACACCGGGCGGCGGCGTGAACTGGAACAGGGCGGGGTCCGGGGGGGGCTCTTCTTTCACATCACTGAATTGCAGGCCGGTGAGTTGGCCGAAATGATCCCACATGCGCAGTTGTTCCAACACCCCTCGGTAAAAGCCGATTTCAAGCTTCCTGATCCGGGAGGCTTCCCCGCGCGGTGAGAACATCAGCCAGTAGCGGCCGTCCGCGTCCTGTCGGTCGCCGTCCACCTGGAAGTCTGCCTCCAGGCGCGTGGGCTCCAGGAGCAGACCGACCGGGGTGCGCAGCACCTCTTCGTCCAGTTCCCGAACCGTGATCTGCCCCAGTTCCTGATCGTAGTTCCAAACCCTGGCGCCGTCCACCAGCAGCAGGTGGGGATAGGGTGCGGCGATCTCCCAGCGCAGGCGGCCGGGGCGCAGCATGTGCAGCATGCCGCTGTTATGGTCCAATTGCTCTCCCGTCTCATCCAGCACAAGCAATTCAAAGCGGGCCTGCAAAGCCTCTATGCGCCCCAGGTAAGCGCGCGCCTCGGGGATGGATTGCACCGCGTGCGCCGTCGATCCGAGGAGCCAGAGCGGCAACGCCAGCAGGAGCGACGGCAGGACCCGGGGGCAACCGCCCGGGCGGGCGGCGGCACCGCTCAAGGCATGCCGGGCTGGCATTTCTCGCCGCGCGCGAGCACTTCCCGGTTGCCGTTCGTCTCCAATGGCCCCACGAAACCCTGGCGCTCCATCTCTTCCACCAGGCGCGCGGCGCGATTGTAGCCGATCTTAAGGCGGCGCTGGATTCCGGAGACAGAAGCGCGGCGGGTATGCATCACGATTTGCAAAGCCTCGTTGTAGAACGGATCATCGTCGGAAACAGCCGGCGGATCCACGCCGGGCAGGGGCGCGGCCTCGCCCGCATCCCCTTGCAGAATCTCATCGTGGTAAGCCGGCGCACTGTTCTCCCGCAGTTTCCCCACGACCCGCTGCACATCGTCTTCACCCACGTAGGCACCGTGCACCCGCTCCGTGATGGAGCTGCCGGGCTGCATAAACAACATATCACCGTGGCCAAGCAGATGCTCCGCGCCCATCTGGTCCAGGATGGTGCGGGAGTCCACCCTTGAGGACACCTGGAAGGCGATACGCGCCGGAATATTAGCCTTGATCAGGCCGGTGATCACATCCACCGAGGGGCGTTGGGTGGCAAGCACCAGGTGGATCCCGGCGGCCCGCGCCTTCTGGGCCAGGCGCGCGATCAGCTGCTCGACCTTTTTCCCGGTGGTCATCATCATGTCGGCGAGTTCGTCCACGAACACGGCGATGTAGGGCATTTCCTGAAGCGGCTCTTCCCCTGGTCCCCGCGCCGATTTTCGGGCCCGTTCCCGGACGCAGCGGTTATAACCGGCCAGGTTGCGTACCCCCAGGGACGCCATGTGTTGATAGCGGCGCTCCATCTCGTGCACGCACCAGCGCAGGGCATTGGCGGCCAGCCGTACATCGGTCACTACCGGCGTCAGCAGATGCGGGATGCCATCGTAAACCGACAGTTCCAGCATCTTCGGATCGATCAGGATCAGGCGCACCTGCTCGGCGGAGGACTTGTAGAGCAGGCTCAGGATCATCGCGTTCAGGGCCACGGACTTGCCCGAGCCGGTCGTGCCTGCCACCAACATATGCGGCATTTTCTCCAGTTCAGTCACGAAGGGACGACCGGCGATGTTCTTGCCCAGTACCAGCGTCAACGGCGAAGGGCTACGTTCAAACTGTCGGGACGCAAGCAACTCGTGCAGCGTGACGAGTTCCCGGCGCTGATTGGGAATCTCCAGCCCAATCACGGATTTGCCCGGGATCACATCCTGCACTCGCACGCTGGACACCGACAACGAACGGGCCAGGTCCTTGGACAGTGAATTGACCTGGCTGCCCTTGACGCCGGGCGCCGGCTGCAATTCGAAGCGGGTGATGACCGGGCCGGGGTAAACCCCCATGACGCGGCCCTGCACACCGAAATCACCGAGCTTAATCTCCAGGCGGCGGGCCATCGCCTGCAGCTCCGTGTGCTCGTCGCCCGACGTTTGCGCCGTACCCGGAGCACCGCCGGGCGGCCCCGACCGCCCGTCCCGCGCCGCTCCCTCCGGCGCACCCGTGGCCAGCAGGTCCAGGGTCGGCCGGGTCTTGGCCGAGGGCGCATTGAACAGTTCCGCCTGGCGCTCCAGCAGCGAACGATCGCTTTTTTTAACGGGGGCCGGCAAAGAGCCAATGTGCGGCAGCGGGCGATCTTCCATGCGCGCCAGCCCCCGGCGCAGTTGTTGCTGGCGTTCCAGGCGCGCGCGACGCGCCTGCACGGCGGTGCGTATCCAGCCGAACGCCAGTCCCTGCAGCCACAAGGCCCGGCGTCCGACCCACCCGGTCAGGACCGGCCAGGGCAACCGGGTGAACAGGCTCAGGCCGAACAGCATGGCGAGCAGCGCCGCCAGGGTGGCGCCCGTCAAGCCCAACGGTCCAAGCAAGGTCGCGCCAAGCGCATCGCCCAGCACCCCTCCACCACCCGCGCCGTGGTGCGGCAGGCGGATGGCGCCTTCGTAATAAAATTCCCCGAGGCAGCACATGCCCGCATAGCCAAGCGGCAAACCCCAGATCCTGAGCCAGGGGCGCATTGTGCGCAAATTGCGGTAATCCGGAGCGGGTGCCAACCCCCAGCCCAGGCCGACCAGGGCGAAGGGGAGCAGGTAACCCGCGTAGCCGAACAGGTAAAGGCTCACATCGGCTACCCAGGCGCCTGCCGGACCACCGAGGTTATGGGTCATCATGGCGCCTGACTGGACTTGCGACCAGCCGTTATCGGCGGGGTGATAGCTGACCAGCGCCAGCAACAGGAAACAGCCGGCCAACCATGTGAGCGCCAGGTGCAACCCCTGCAGCAACCTCGGAACGAGGCGCGGCAGGCGTTTCGACGCCTGTCCCCGGTTAGTTCGAAATTGACTTAGAATTTCCATGCAAAACTTTGTATCTCATGAGATTTCTCTGCATTATTCCAGAGATCAGGCGGGCATGCAAGGCGTTGCGCCCGGAGCCCGTCCCGTCCGCCTCCCCCGGGACGCATTGGAAAACGCCGCTTTCAAGCTAAGATACCTGCAATTCACGGGCTAAGCACTAAAAAATCTAAGCATCTAAACATTAAAAACCTGGCGGAGTTCTTTATGCAGATTCGCGTTTTTTCTGATGTACACCTGGAATTCGGGGATTGCTTCCTGCCGATGGGCGGCGATGTGATCGTAGCGGCAGGCGATATCTCTCCCGGAACAAGAGGTGTGGACTGGCTGGGGCAATCCGATGTCCCGGTGATCTACGTGGCCGGGAACCACGAATACTACGGCGGCGATTTCTCGGATACCCAACGCGACATTCGGCGGCGCGCCGAGAATTACCGGAACCTGCATTTCCTGGAGTGCTCCAGCGTCGTGCTTGGCGGCGTGCGTTTCCTGGGGACGACCCTCTGGACGAGCTTTGAAAAGTTGAATCCCCGGGAACGGAGCCTGGTGCGCGCGCAGGTAAACGACTACTTCTGTATCTACAAGGACGGACGCTACCTGCAGCCTGATGACACGGAGGCCATCCATCACAGCAGCCTGGCCTGGCTGCGCGGTGAGTTGGAACGAGGTTTCGATGGCCGCACCGTCGTGGTCTCCCACCACGCGCCGAGCATGCAAAGCTGGCACCACTCCCCATTGGATGTTGCGCGCTATGCCTACTGCAACGAGCTGGAGGAGTTGACCAAAACTTTCCCCCTTGACCTGTGGATTCACGGCCATACGCACGCCACCCAGAATTATCGGTTGCACAACACCCAGGTGCTGTGCAACCCACGCGGCTACTACATGCGCGAGACCATGAAGAAAGAACTCGCCGACTGCCTGGTGGAAGTCTGACAGGATGTCTACCTCCACGCGGGCGGGGTGAGACTCTTCACACGACACGCCCAGGTTGGCGCGCCCGGTGGAACAGCAGCCCATCCGGGACGAAGCAACCATTGGCAAAGCACTGTCTTTCCGGCCCGGCCCACGCGGCGCCTGGTGCAGGGCGACGATCGACCGCCCCGGCTCCGGGTATGAAGGCTCCCGCCGAGAACCTGGAGATCAGGGTGTTGGACTCCCTGGCGCGGGTCCAGGCCACGGCCTGGGATCGCCTGAACAGCGACGGCAACCCCTTCCTGAGCCACGCCTTCCTGTCCTGCCTGGAGCAGCGGGACTGCCTGCTCCCACACGGCTGGCAGCCGCTGCACCTGGCGGCCTACCAAGGCCAGGAACTGGTGGGCGCCGCCCCCCTGTACGCCAAGTTCAATTCCGAGGGCGAATTCGTCTTTGACTGGAACTGGGCCGAGGCCTATGCGCGCGCCGGCGGCCGCTACTATCCGAAACTGGTCGGGGCGATTCCCTACACCCCCGTGCCGGGCGCGCGCATACTCACCACCGGCCCGGAGGCGCAGCGCCGGGCGGTGCGCGGCGGCCTGCTGCACGCGGCCATGGAGCTCGCGCGGGATAACGGCCTGTCCTCCCTGCACTGGCTGTTCGTAGCCGACCGGGAACTGGAGGAGGTCGGTGCCGCGGCCCTGCCGGAACAGGGCCTGTTGACGCGCTACACCGTTTACTACCGCTGGCGGAACCGCGACTACCGGGACTTCTCCGACTTTCTCGCCGACTTGAACGCCCGGCGCCGCAAGGAGATCCGCCGGGAACGTGCCCAGGCCGCCGCCGCCGGACTGCGGATCGAGGTGCTGCGCGGCGCTGAAATCCAACCCCGGCACTGGCAGGCCTTCTATCGTTTTTATCTCCTCACCTTCTCCAAAAAATGGGGCAGGCCACGCTTTACCCTGGAGTTCTTTGAGGCGCTCGGTGAAGTGTTGCCGGACGCGCCCCTGCTGATCCTGGCGCGCCGCGCCAACACCTACGTGGCCGGAGCCTACGCCCTGCTGAGTCCGAACGCCGTGTACGGCCGCCACTGGGGGTGCAGCGAACAGTACTCCTGTCTGCACTTCGAGCTCTGCTACTACCAACTCATCGATTACTGCATCCAGCACGGCCTACGCTACGCGGACGCCGGCGTACAGGGCGAGCATAAGCTCAAGCGTGGCTTCCTGCCCGAGTGCGGTCTGTCCCTGCACTGGCTCAGGGACCCCCGTTTCGGGAAGGCGGTGGCAGCCTACCTGGCGCGCGAAAGACCCGCGGTGGAACGGGAGCTGGAGCGCCTGCGCGGCCATTTACCATTCCACAACAGGGAGCGGAGATGACGCATGCGGAAGCCCCGCATCGATCCACTCCCATGCCCCGAGGCCGTCCCGGGCACGGCCGGCGGGCGGCACATCCACACCCATGAAGCGCGCGGTGCGCGACACCCATGAGGTGCGCGGCGCAACGGCCTGAACCGTTGAGCGCACGGCTGAATCGGAACAACCCCGTGCCGCTCCCGCCGCTCTATGCCGTGCGACAGCATGCCTTGGTGGAGGACTTCCCGTCCGTGCGGGAAGCCCTGCACGAGCCCAATGGACTGCTGGCCATGGGCGGCGGGTTGTCAGCAACCAGGCTCCTGCAAGCCTACCGGCAAGGCATCTTCCCCTGGTACAGCGAGGGCGAACCGATTCTCTGGTGGTCCCCCGACCCACGTTGCGTACTGTTTCCGGAGCGCCTGCGGACACCACGCGGAATACGCCGCGACCTGCGCCGCCTCGGCCACTGCCGCCTGAGCCGAAACCAGGCTTTCGAACAGGTCCTGCGCGCCTGCGCCAAGCCCGCCCCCGGGCGCGGGCACACCTGGATCACCCGGGACATGACCAGAGCCTACCTGGAACTGCACCGGCTCGGCCACTGCTGGTCCGTGGAACTCTGGGACGAGGCTGAGAAGCTGATTGGGGGCCTGTACGGAGTGCGGGTAGGCAACGTGTTCTCCGGAGAATCCATGTTCAGCCGGCGCCCCGGGGCCTCCCGGGCCGCCCTGCTATACCTGCTGCGACAATCCGGGAACACCGGCATACGGCTTCTGGACTGTCAAATGTCCTCCTCTCACCTGGAACGCATGGGAGCCGCACTCATCCCCCGCGCAAACTACCGGCAACTGCTCCGGGAGGAATTCGCCCAGGCGCCCCTCCCCGAAACGACCCCATGATTCTCCCGGCAACCCTGCACTGATCCCGGAAAGCGACCACCGCGCGGCGCCTCCGTGACAGGCGCCGGCAATTGTTATGATAACGACCGTGGAGGTCCCGCGAGTGCGCGGCGCCCGGGGGGCCTTGGGGTTCCCGGGATGCAGCCGGACACGCTTGTTCCCGGCTTTCCGGAGTTGGGGCGGCGACCCGCGCGGTGTATCGTCAGCCTTTCCCCGCCCAGGAGATCCTCATGTCTGCGCAGCCTTCCCGACCACCACGCACCCGCGGGTTGCGGCATGTCGCCTTGCGGGTCCGCGACCTAAAGCGTTGTGAAAGCTTCTACGTGAAACTGCTCGGCATGCGCGTGGAATGGCGGCCGGATGCGGACAACGTTTACCTGGGCTCGGGCTGCGACAACCTGGCCCTGCATCGGGACCCGGCGGTGCCGCATGGGCCGCAACGGTTGGACCATATCGGCTTTCTTCTGGACACCCCGGAACAGGTCGACCACTGGTACGCATACCTCGGGGGGCATTCCGTGCCGGTGCGCTCGGTACCGCGTACCCATCGTGACGGAGCGCGCAGCTTCTACTGCCTGGATCCGGAGGAGAACCTGGTGCAAATGATCTATCACCCGCCCCTGGCGAAGTCTTAAAAGAAGGCAGGGTTAAAGTCATGTCTCAACCGCTTGCGGCGCCGGCCGCCAGCAAAATCAGCCTGCATGGGTTCAACAACCTGACCAAGTCGCTGAGCTTCAACATCTACGATGTCTGCTACACGCGCTCCGCCTCCGACATCCAGGCCTACCTGGACTACATCAACGAGGAATACAGCGCCTCCCGCCTGGCCGGCATTCTGCGCGGGCTGGCACGCCTCATCGGGGCCAACGTGTTGCATATTTCCCAAGCCGACTTCGAGCCGGCGGGAGCCGGCGTCACGATGCTGGTGTCCGAGGAGGCGCCGGTGCCGGACGGCGTCAACAACAGCCAGACGCCCGGACCGGCGGGGCGTTCCGCGGTAGCGCACCTGGACAAGAGCCACCTGACCGTGCACACCTATCCGGAGAGCCGGGTCGGGCCGGGGGTGCATGTCTTCCGCGCCGACATTGACGTCAGCACCTGCGGCATGATCTCACCGCTCAAGGCGCTGAACTTCCTCATCCACAGCTTCCATTCGGATATTGTCTATATTGACTACCGGGTACGCGGTTTCACCCGTGACACCGGCGGCGACAAGATCTACATGGACCATCCCATCGATTCGATCCGCAACTACCTGGATTCGGACACCCGGCGCGCCTATGCGTTGATCGACCGCTGTCTGCCGGAGGACAATATCTTCCACACCCGCCTGTGCGTGCGTGAATTCCAATTGGACGACTACCTGTTCAACGTGCGCGGCGCGTGGCGCGGCGCGGCACCGCGGGCGGAGGAAAAAGCCGAGATCAAAGAGCACCTGCGCGCCGAGATGGACGAGATCTTCCACGGCCGCGGCAACGCCGGATGTTGCTGAGCGGCGTGGAAGCGCTCAGGCGCCGTCCCAACGCAGGAAGTTTGCGAGGAGTCGCAGACCGGCCGGGCGGCTTTTTTCCGGGTGGAACTGCGTGGCATACCAGTTACCGCTGGCCAGGGCGCTGCAGAAACGCACGCCGTAATCGGTCTGGGCCGCCACGTGCGTCGGCTCCGGATCGGCATAGTAACTATGTACGAAATAGAAGTAGGGGGCCGCTTCCAGGCCCGCGTGCAAAGCGTGGGAACGGGTAAAGCGCGCCCGGTTCCAGCCCATGTGCGGTATCTTGCGTGGGTGCCCGTTGTCGTCCCGGGTACCGGCCGGCAGGCGCCGCACCCGGCCGGGCAGCAGGCCGAGGCCCTGACTGCCGCCGTGCTCTTCGCTGTACTCTAACAATGCATGCAGACCGATACAGATACCCATGCAGGGAACCCCACGGCGCGTGATTTCAGGCAGCACCACGTCCAGCCCGCATTTCTCAAGGCCCCGGAGGCAGGGGCCGATCGCCCCCTGGCCGGGGAATACGACGCGGTGCGCGCGGCGCAGGTCGGCGGGACTCGTGCAGAGGCGCACCCTGCAGGAGCGCCCACCGACCTTCTCCAGGGCCTTGACCACCGAACGCAGATTCCCGCTGCCACAGTCAATGACCGCTACCTGGAGCATGGCGCGCGCAGGTTACAGGCTTCCCTTGGTGGACGGTGGCACGTCCTGCGGCGCACGCGGATCTGCTTCCACCGCAACGCGCAGGGCACGGCCGAACGCCTTGAACACCGTCTCCGCAATGTGATGGCTGTTCGTCCCCTGCAGGCAGTCAATGTGCAACGTCAGGGACGCATGATTCACCAGTCCCTGGAAAAATTCGCGCAGCAGGTCCACGTCGAAATCCCCGATCCGGGCACGCGGGTAAACAACCCGGTAGTGCAGCCCCGGTCGCCCGGAGCAATCCACTACCACGCGGCTCAGGGCCTCATCCAGGGGCACATAAGCCTGCCCAAAACGACGGATGCCGTGCTTGTCGCCCAAGGCCCGCGCCAGGGCCTGCCCCAGGGTGATGCCGAGATCCTCCACCGTGTGGTGGGCATCCACACGCAGATCGCCGCACGCACGCACGCGCAGGTCGAACAACCCGTGGCGGGCAACCTGTTCCAGCATGTGTTCCAGGAACGGGAGGCCGGTGTCCAGTTCGCACCGGCCCGTGCCGTTCAGCTTCAGATCGACGGTGATGCCGGTCTCGCGGGTTTCGCGGGTGACTTCCGCACTGCGCTTTTGCATGGGTTGTGCTCCTTGGGCCGCGCACGTGGCGCCGCGGCAGGCGCGGCGCGAACCAAAAGACACGGGAGACACGCCGCGATGCTCCCGTCATCCTATTTTAGCGTCCACGCCGCATCCCGGGTACACCGCGACCATCGTGGCGGCGCGCGGGAAGCGGACCCGGGGCCCGCCGGCGTCCCCCCGGGATAAGCCGTGGACATCGGTTTCTGGGAAATCGCCTTGGTGGCCGTGGCCGGCCTGATCGTACTGGGGCCGGAACGCCTGGTGGAAACGGTGCGTATCGGGCGCCGCCTTTACCACATGCTCCAGCACCAGTTCAGGGACCTGCAGACGCAGGTGCGGGCGGAGTTGCGGGATGAACAGGAAAAACAGGGCGAAACCCGCCAACAGGCCGTGCGTTCGGCCCTGGGGACACCGCCTCCATCTGCTCCGGAAGCCTCGGAGGCACCGAAAAGCACCGACCCCCCCCCAACCTTGGAAACCCCGTCCACGTCCCGGGATGACCCGCCGCACTCCTGAGACCTGCCACCGGTTCCTTGTCAGCAAGGCTAAATTCAATTAAAGTATAGTCTTACCTATCGCAGAATCCAGTGAGTTCCGTGTACGCCATACTCGGCGCTGCCATACTTGGTTAGGCCAGACTTGGTTGGGCCAGGCTTAAGTTAGAACTCAACGGACCGAAAGCGGCGGGACTGCCTCTTCAGGCGGGATGTGCGGCGCATGGGCGCTGTATCTTGAAACTTACCAAGCCACTTGTGAACACCCTCTAAATATGGACATTTTTAACAAGTAGCAGGAGATGATTCGGATGAAAAAAATTCTTATCGGAATGATGTTGTGTACAGCCGGTATGGTTCTCAATATTTCGGCTAACGCCCAGGGCGGCGGCTCGGGCTTCATGCCGTGGACCGACGTCATGATGGATGCGGATGCCGATGGCAGCGGCGGCGTCAGCATGAGTGAAATCAAAACTTACCGCCTCGGAAGCCGCTTTCAGGGTTTTCAGCCCTGGATGGGCGACCACTTCGACGAACTGGATCTTGATGGAGACGGTGAAATCACCATGTTCGAGCTCAAGAAAGGCACGATGGGCATGGAGATGGAAGACCAAGAGGTTTCCACCGGCTTCTACCGCGGATTCGGCTTTATGCCTGGCAGCTAGCCCCTGGTATCCGGCTACTGAGAAAGGCCCTTCCCTCTGCTGAGAAAGGCCGGGAGAAAGGCCGGGAGAAAGGGCCGTCGGTAAGGCCGTCGGCGCCGTCGGCAAAATCTTCAGGACGGATCTTCCAAGGTAGGTGTTCAGGGCGGCAGACCATCTGGACGTCCGGGCAAGCGTGGTTTCGTATGAACCAGGTTGTCCGGACGTCTGCCCGCCTCGCTTAACCGTTCCGGTTCTTATCCAGTACTACCCGGCTGACCACCCGGCTGACTGCCCGCTGGCTGACTGCCCACCAGCTGACTGCCCGCCGACTGATTGCCCAGGGTCCTAACTGCCCGGAATTCTTTGCCGGGCTTTGCCGTGGATCCAGCCGACCCATGGATCCAGCTGACCGGGGCGGCCTGAGCTTCAGGCGGCATTTCTGGCAGCACTTCAGGCGGCACTTCAGACGGCACGGCCGAAGAAGCTGTAACACAGCCACGCTCCGATCCCCAGCAGGAGCGCCCCCAGGACGAAGCGCAATAATCGCTCCGGCAACAGGCCGCTCACATGTCCGCCCAGGTACACCCCGGGCCAGGAACCGATCAACAGGTTCAGCAGTAAGGCCAGATCCACCGTGCCCAGGTGCAGGTGCCCAAGACCGGCGACGGCGGTCAGGGGTATGGCATGAGCCAGGTCGGTGCCGACCACTGCCTTCGCGCGCAGCAGGGGGTACAGAAACAACAGGCAGGCAGTGCCCAGGGCCCCGGCCCCCACCGAAGAGAGGGTCACCAGTACACCCAGTAGCAGGCCGACGCCCCAGGTCTGCCAGCGGCGTACCCTCGTCCCGTGTGACGCGGCGGCAGCCCCCGGAATGTCACCGTTGCGGCCGCGCTGTAAGCCCTGTTGCACAAACACGGCGAGCGCGGTGAGCACCAGGGCGATCCCCAGGAACACGGTGACCAGCCGCTCGTAAAGCACCATGCCGTCAAGCAGTCGGCCCAGGAAAAGTACGGTCAGCAGCGCCATGGGCAGACTGCCCGCCACCAGCCACCCAACCACGCGCCATTCTATATGGCCGCGGCGCTGATGTACCCAAAGGCCGCCGCTCTTGGTCAACGCGGCGTAAAGCAAATCGGTGCCTACGGCGACCGCGGGCCGCACATCAAAGACCAGGATCAACAAGGGAGTCATCAGGGAGCCCCCCCCGATTCCGGTCAACCCAATGCAAAAGCCTACCACCAGGCCTGCCACGATTTGCGGGATTTCAAGCATCATTTTCGGTCTAACGAGGGTTCGGTGCGTGGCGCCCGGCGCCACGGGCACCCTGCACATGGGAAACCCTGCCTCATGTTAAGGTGAAGTACTTATTCTTTAAAGCTATAATATAGGAATATCTAAATAACAAAAACTTTGCCTCTCCGGCCACGCGGCCGGATCGTTATCCGGTTGCCCCGGGAAACACCCCGGCCCACACCAGGAATCCACCCGTGAAACTGCAACAGTTGCATTTCATCTGCGAAGTCGCCAGGCAAAACTTCAGTATTTCCGCGGCCGCCCAGGAATTGGGCTTTTCTCAACCTGGAGTCAGCAAGCAGATTCGGCGGCTCGAGGAAGAATTGGGAGTAAGCATCTTTTAAGCGTTCGGGCAAACGCCTGGTGGGCCTTAGCAGCGAAGGCATGGAAATCCTGCGCCGCGCCCAGAAGGTGCTTCTGGGTGTGGAGGGCCTGCGGCACCTGGGCCGGGAGTGGCGACACCCTGGAGTCGGCAACCTTTCCCTGGCCACCACGCATACCCAGGCGCGTTACGTGCTGCCCCCGCTGCTGCAGCGCTTCACCCGGCGTTATCCCCGGGTTTCCCTGCAAATGTACCAAGGCACGCCGCAGCAGGTCGCCGACCTGGTCGCGCAAGGCACGGTGGATTTCGCCATCGCCACCGAGGCCATCGAGTATTTCAAGGATCTCATCATGCTACCTTGCTACCGCTGGAACCGCAGCGTCATCGTGCCGCATGGACATCCGCTGGAGCGTGCGCCCAGGCTCAGTCTGAAAGCGCTGAAAGCGGTGGCTTCCTATCCCCTGATTACCTACGTGTTCGGCTTCACGGGGCGTTCGCGGCTGGATGAGGCCTTCAACTCCGCTGGCCTGCGCCCCAGGCTGGTACTGACCGCCAGCGTCGCCGATGTCATCAAGACTTACGTCAAGCTCGGGCTGGGGATCGGCATCATCGCCACCATGGCCTACGATCCCAGACAGGATCAGGAATTGACCGCCCTGGACGCCTCCCACCTGTTCAAGCCCAGCATCACCCGCATCGGTTTCCGTAAGGACACTTTCCTGCGCCGCTATATGTACGAGTCTATCCAGCTGTTCGCCGCGCACATGACGCGGAACCTGGTGGAACGGGTGCGGGCGCTCGCCTCAAGGCGGGAGCGGGAGAAACTGCTCGCCTCCCTGGAACTGCCCGAATTCTGAGCTTTGCATTCCAGGGATGTCCCGGCGGCGCACCACGTCCGGCTACATCCGGCTAGATGTAATCCAGGCCGGGGGTCTTCTCCAGCAGCTCACGCGCTTCCGCCGCCTCCGAGGGACGGCCGCGAAAAACCTCCCGAACCAGCTTCAGGTAGCTGGTATAAACGTGCTCGCCGTGCTCCGTTTCCATCACGAAGAAAGGCGCTTCGACCACGTTCAGGCACCGTGCCAGGCGCATGCCGGGGCTGTCCGGAGCGCGCTCGTCCGCCACCAGGATCCGGTCAATGCGCCCGGCATAACCCTGTTCCCGCAGGCGCTGCTCCACTTGGGCGCATTTGCGACAGGGCCGCCCGTCCGCCATGATTTTCTTGACCATGGTGAGACGCACGGCGCGCGCCGGAACAAGCGCTTCGAAATCGCGGGCCATGACGGGCCTCCCGGGAAGGCTGCCGAACTCCCGTGGTAGTCAGGCGGAACGCGCGGGCTGCAAGTTGCCGGCGTGCAGACCGCATTCCTTGCCGGCCTCGCTCTCCCACCACCAACGGCCTTCACGCTCGTGCTGGTTGGGCAGTACGGGACGGGTGCAAGGCTCACAGCCGATACTGATGTAGCCTTGGGCGTGCAACTCGTTCCAGGGCAGCTCGTTGCTCCTGATGTACTCCCAAACCTGCGCGGAACTCCAGTTCGCCAGCGGATTAAACTTGACCAGCGCCCCCTCCCGGCCGCTGAAGACCGAATCCCGCTCCACGACCGCGACCTCGGCCCGGGTGCCGGGACTCTGATCCCTCCGCTGGCCGGTGACCCAGGCGTCCAAGGTGGCCAGTTTCCGCTTCAGGGGGACCACCTTGCGAATTCCACAGCATTCCGCGTGACCATCGCGCAAGAAACTATATAAACCCTTGCGGGACACCAGTTCTCTTAGCTGCTCGTTGTCCGGAGACAGCACCTCCAGCACGATCCGATCCCCGTAGTGCGTGCGCACCCGCTCCAGGAAACGATAGGTCTCCGGGTGCAGGCGTCCGGTATCCAGCGAGAAAATCTGTATCCCCGGGCGCAGGCGCGCCGCCATATCGATCAGCACCACGTCTTCGGCTCCGCTGAAGGACACGGCAAGCTGTTCGAAGCGCTCCAGCGCCTGGGCCAGGATTTCCGAAGGTCCGCGGTCGGCTAATTCGGCGGCGAGCGCGGAAATTTCCGTCTCAGACATCGTCATTTCAAGTCCATACCTCTTGATCCAGTGAATCGTTGCCTCTAAATCGATCGCTCAACTATAGCAGGAGACAGGGGAATTTAACAATTTCCCGCCTGCTCCACGGTTGCCGCTTTCTGGGTTTTGGAGCAAAATAAATTCAGACTCTCACCTGGCCCGGCGGTCACCGGCCCGGCGGTTTTCCCATCGCACCGAAGCGCTGGTACGGAAGACGGGGTCAGCGACCTGCCCGGCGGGCGCTGAATGCGTTGTGTGCAGGCCTAAATCGATCCTTCAGGCCGCCCTGTATGCTAGAATCCACATGAAAGATGGGTGCTCCAACCTGTTATTATCCGGCAAAGCCTGGCGGCGGCAACTCCAGGTACAGCGACCTGCAGACAATCAATGGGAAGGAAAACCGGAACGTGTTACACTTTGCTCACTAGTCGGTAGCGATCAGGGGCAGGCCCAGGGATAAGCTGTCCGACCGAAGCAGTTTAAAGATGACGCTTGGAGAAGATTCAACATGATGGGTGACAACGAAGAAAGCTTGACAATGTGGTCCGAGTCCCTCATGGAAAGCCTCTATGTGGCCTTGCGCAAGCGGAAATCGGACGACATCCTCAAGCAGATTATCGGAGAATTGAAGGCCAAGGGCTACAACGACAAGTACTTGGTGAACCTCGCCAGGGAGAAAGTCGGGCCGCGCGCCGGGACCCGGCTTACAGGTCTGCTTGGCCTGGCTGAATCCGGTGAAAAAAAGGAAGAAGCTCCATCGCCGATTGCGATGGAGGGTGCCCGGGGAGTCAGTCGCCCCGCCAAGAAAGTACGTGCCAGGGACACGCTCTGGAGTGAGCGGGCGCGCCGCAGCAGAGGTGACTCCAACAGACAATCGAAAAAACTGGGGTTTTTCTCCTGGCTGAAGGATATGCTTTCCCGCTGAAATCCTTCATTATTGCAAGGCTCATGGTAAAGCTCATGCGTATGTCAGGTTCTGTTTTGAAGAGACTCTACGGACGCGTGCTGCCCCTGCGCATGCTCTTTCAGTCCAACCTCCTGCGATTTCACCATCTTGACTCCTTTAAGGACTTCTGCGGCAATCGTGTTTCCCTGCCTGCCAATCGCATGCACGAGTTGCCAAGCCTGGGCAAGGGCGACCTGCAGCAGCAGCTGGATATGCTCAAGGAAGCCCGGCAACGGCTCTTGAAATGCCTGATAACCACCGAGCTGCAACCCGGCCTGTATCTCCCCGAAGCGCGCATATTTTCTAAGGACAACGCCTGGCGCGATGTGATGCGCGCCTTGCGCGGCGCTACCGGGGGACGCCGACTGCACGCGGGAGCGGTGCGGCTCGCGTTGCTCTACTACCTGCAATACCTGGGGCGGCGCGAGGATTCCCTGTCCCTGGTGCTGCTTGGGCGCGCGGAGGATGACCTGGAACAAACCTTGAACCAACCGCCACCGCCGCACCTGGAAGAATTGGCCTTAGACTTAGAGGAGCCTCCCAGGCAGGGTTCCGCGCTTTCCGACGGACACGTGGCGGCGAACATGGCACCACCGATGGAAGCACCAATGGAGATGGAGTCCGAGAACAAAAAGCTTTTCCAGCGCCTGCCCCGGGGAATGGGGGTGAGCCTGAAACTGCAATCGAAAGAGCCGATCAAGATCTTGCTGTCCAGCCATCCCTGCAGGCTGGAATTGGGCCAGGAACCGTGCTTCGTTGACGTCGATGGGGTTTCGCACCGCCTGGCCGTGGGACGGACTTCGGTGGGCCGGGATCGCTCCAACGAAATCGTCCTTGACCCCACGTTGCGGGACATCTCAAGAGTGCACCTGGTCATTGAGTACCTGGGTGCCAGTCACCTGCAATTCTTTGATTTTTCTTCCTACGGCACTTACCTGCCACGCCACCTGAAGTGGCACCCCATCCCCGCTTCTACCTCCTCCTCCAGGCAAAAACTGTCTTCCCTGCACTGAGCACGGCGCTCGATTGACAGGCCATAGACAGGCCATAGACAGGAGGCCAATAGACGGCGGCTTCCGGAAGCGCCTGGGGCGCTCTCCGGCAGCGCCTGGGGCGCTCACGGCGGCCTGTCGGCGCATCTCCTGCACTTAGTCAACCCGGGATTGCTTCACCTGGAAGCTTTTCAGTCGGGGAATTCGGCGGGGAATTCGGCGGGGGAATTCGGCGGGGGGATTCGGCTGAATAACCCTCCTGTCCCGGCTCCTTCGCTTTCCGGCTCCCGCCAGGCGCCAGGGCCGGCCCCGCGCAACAGGCTAAGCACTTTGCTGACGTAACGGCGCGTTTCCCGGTAAGGGGGAATCTTCCGCCCCGCGCGCAGCACCGCCCCCTCGCCCGCGTTGTAGGCGGCCAGGGCCAATTCCAAATCGCCGTCAAAGAGCAGCAGCAAATGTCTCAGGTAACGGCTGCCTCCCTCCAGGTTGGCACCTGGATCCAGTCGATCGGCGACTCCGAAGCGGAGCGCGGTACCGGGCATGAGCTGCATCAGCCCCACCGCCCCGGCCCGCGAAACGGCGTCCGGGCGGTAGGAAGACTCAACCTGCACGACGGCGTGCACCAATTGCGGACTGAGCGCGTGTCGGTGCGCTGCGATTTCAATCAGGGGAGCGTAGAGTTCCCGGTTCCGGGAACTCTGCGCGTTGTATGCATGGCCCTCCCATGCCTTCCAGGTCCAGACTTTCAGCAGCTGCGAACCGGCCTCGGCCGCCTGCGGCTCATCGGTGTACAGCATTTCGCCCTCGGGACCCAGGTACTTGTAGATCTGTTGGCCAGGCGCCGAAGCCGGGAAAACCAGCAGACACAGCGCGGCCCATAAAAGCGGGCAGGAGCCGCCGCGCGCCCCGTTACAGCGCGTTTTGTTCCTGAATCCGGTTCTCATAAAAGCACTTACAAAAGGCACCAGGGGGGGCACCAGGGGGTGACAGCGGCACATCGCCCGATCAGACAGGTCACCGCACGGGTCCGGGGTGGATTCATTATACGGTTTCCGCTTTCAGGGCCATGCCAGGTGCCCGATGTAGAGCAGCAGGGCGGCATAGACTCCGGCCAGGAGATCATCCAACATGACTCCCAGGCCGCCGCGTAATTTGCGGTCCACGAAGCCGATGGGCCACGGTTTCCAAATATCAAAGAGACGGAACAACAGGAAGCCGGGCAGAATCCAGCGTGGGTCGTCCGCGGGGGCGGCGCTCATAACCACCAGGAATCCCAGGATTTCATCGAAGACGATGGCACCGTGATCATGTACGCCCAGGCGCCGCCCGGAGTACTCACAGATCCAGACACCCGCCGCGAACAGCAAAAACAGCGCCCCCCAGTAACCCCAGTCCGGCAGGTGCCGCAGCAGCAACCAACAGGGAATGCCGAGCAGAGTGCCCAGGGTGCCGCCGGCATAGGGGCTTAAGCCCAGCCCGAAACCCGTCGCAACAAGGTTGACCGGATGGCGAAGAAAGCCCTTCGGCAGGCTGCTCTTCTGTCGGGTTCGGGGCAATGCTCCGCCTCGGCCTGCGGCGGCGCGCTACGGGCGCAGACAGGGCGCGGCGCGGCGCAGGCCGCGCAAGGCGCGCCAGTAACAACCAGCCAGGACCGCCAGGCCGTGCCATTGCGCGGGCCAGGCCAGGGGGCGGGCCAGCATGCCCCGGCCGAAGCGCCCCCAGTGCCAGTCGGTGTTCTCGTCCATGGCGCCGGGGACGCAATCAGGCAGGGCCAGTTCCAGGGGATCGGCGACCGCGCGCAGGATCGCCGCGGGCCGCCCGGCAGCCGCCGCCGCGCGCACCACACCCAGGCTCTCCATATCCGCCAGCGCCGCGCCCGAAGACCGTCCGGCCCGGCGCTTCACGTCCGGATTGCTCATCAGGCTGGAGGCGTGCCACAGGGCGCCGACGCGCGCGCTCAGGCCACGCCGCCGCAAACATGCGCACAAGGCCCGGACCCAATCCCCGTCCAGCGGCCAGCGTCGCTCATCGTGCACAAGGAGATCGGAAACCAGGAGTTCACCCGGCCGCCAATCGGGCTGCAGCCCCCCCCCAACACCCCAACTCAGGAGTCGCTCCGCTCCGCCTTCCAGAAGACGCCGTGAAGCCTGTTCGGCAGCCGCCGCGCCGCTTCCGGATAAGACCACCAACAACCCCGAGGCCACTTCCCTGATTTGACCCCGGGTGGGGCGCCGCAGACCCAGGCAACGTGCTTCCCCCGGCCAGGCGGCCACCACTCCCAGGATCGGTAACCTGGCGCGCGTGCCGCCCCCTTGCTCAAATCCGTTCAAGAATCCCGTTCAATAAGGACTACTCAGGAGGATTGCGTTTGGCGATGCACCAAACGGCGGTACCGCCCCAGGGCCCAAAGTGGGAAATACCTGCTGTAGCCGTGGTAGCGCAGGTAGAAAACGCGCGGGAAACCGGGCGCGGTGAATTCCTCGCTGTTCCACAGGCCATCGTCCTGCTGAGTGTGCAGCAGATGCTCTACTCCCCGGCATACGGCCTCGGAATGCGCTTCGCCACACGCCAGCAGGCCAAGCAGCGCCCATGCGGTCTGGAAAGGAGTGCCGACACCGCAACCGGCCTGCTCGCGCCATATATAACTATCGTTGCTTTCCCCCCAGCTGCCATCGGTATTCTGGATCTTTTTCAGCCAGGCTGCGGCGCGCCGCACACGCGGGTCATCCGGCCGCACGCCGACCTGCTCCAGGGCGGAGAGCACCGACCAGGTGCCGTATATGTAGTTTGTGCCCCAACGCCCGAACCAGGAGCCATCCTCCTCCTGTTCCCGCCACAGGAAATTCAACGCGCGCGCCGCGGCCGCCCGGTGCGCGGGTTCCGGACTTCGGCCCAATAGCACCAGGCAGCGCGCCGTGACATCGCTGGTCGGCGGATCCAACAGGGCCCCGTGGTCGGCGAAGGGGATGTAATTCAGGTAGTAGCAGGTATTGTCCGAGTCGAATGAGCCATAGCCGCCGTTCCTGGACTGCATGCCATGCACCCATTCAGCAGCCTGTGCAATCGGTTCCCTGTAACGCTCCGGGTCTGTCTCGCGCATGGCCCAGGCCACCACGGGCGTTGAGTCCAGATCGGGATAATGGTTGTTGCTGAACTGGAAAGCCCAGCCGCCGCCGGCCAGGTCCGGGTGTTTCTCCCGCCAGTCGCCGACCGACGCCTTCAGCACCTGTCGGCCGCGCAGCCAGTCCAGGGCCCGCACCAGGGGAATGTGACAGGCTTCGGGGTCAGCCTCCGCCAGGGCCAGGCAGCCCAGGGACGTGTCCCAGACCGGGGAGACGCAGGGCTGACAGGAAACGCTGCCATCGGGGCGCCGCACCAGCAGCTTGCGCAGGGCCTCACGGGCCTCCTTGCAGTAGGGATGCCCGGGTGCGTAGCCCAGTAATCCCAAGGCCTCATAGGCATTCACCATGGCCGGGAAGATACAGCCCAGGCCGTGGACGCCGTTCAGGCGCGGAATCAGCCAGTCGGCGGAGGCGCGCAGCGCGCGGGCGCGCAAGACCCTGGGGATCAGCGGTTCAAGAAGCCGCGCCGTCCGATCCCAGACCAGGAACAGGCGACCCAGCAGGCCTTGCGGCCGGAAGTAGTGGCGTTCCTGCTCCGCCGGTACGGTAAATAATTCGGCGATGCCCCTGCCGCGCTGGTTGACCGCCGCCGGTTTGACGCTGCAGAGCACCGCCAGCGGCACCAACACGGTGCGCGACCAGTAAGATATCTTCGAGATGTGGAAGGGAAACCAACGCGGCAGCAGCATGTGCTCCACCGGAAGAAAGGGCACCCCGCGCCACGGGATCTGCCCGAACAGGGCCAGGGTGATACGTGTGAAAACGTTGCTGCGCGCCGCGCCGCCGTGCGCAAGGATCGCCTCGCGTGCGCGCCGCATATGCGGCGCCTGGGGATCGTCACCGCAAAGCTTCAAGGCGTAGTAAACCTTGACCGAGCAACTCATGTCAAAGTCGCCGCCGTGGTACAGGGGCCAGCCGCCTTGCTCAAGCTGCACGGCGCGCAACAACCCGGCAATGCGGCCCTCCAGTTCCTCCTCCGGCTCCCCCATGAAATGGGTCATGAGAATGTATTCGGCCGGGATGGTGCAGTCGGCCTCCAATTCCCAGGCCCACCAGCCCTCGTCGTGTTGCAGGCGCAACAAGGCCTGCACGGCTTCCTCAACGGCCGTGTTAACGGAGCGCGTGGCCGACCCAACGTCAGCAGGCGTCTCCCAGTCGTACTCAAAGGCTGATTTCGGGTTCGTTGACATAAATACCCTTGTTCAATCAGATCTTGCCTGACCCACCGGCGCGGCGCTCACAACCCGCCGGCACCTGTCTCAAAATGTCTTATCCGGGGTGAAAGGCAGCCTGCCCGGCTCAGGTCATCGGCGCGGCGCGCAAAGCGCGGGTATAGCAGCGGAAAAGCAACCGCAGCGCCGCATCCATACGGCTCAGCGCCGTCAAGGTAGCGGTGCCGACGCGCACCGCGCGGCGGCTGATTTTCACCTGTTGACCACTGCTGAAGTCGGGCCGCCTGTGAATGCGGCGCAAGGTCAACACCGCCATCCCCAGCGCCCAGAGACAGAAACACCGGATGCCGTTCTCCCGCCGTGGGATCAGCAGGGTGTAACGCAGGGCCTCACGCAGGCGCCCGGCGGCGATGTCCAGCAACTGCTCCAGGCCGCGGCGGAAACCCGGTGCGTCCGGCTCCCGCACCAGCTGCTCCAGTTCAAAGCCATGGCGACGGAATACCTCGCGGGGCAGCCAGCAGGCGCCGCGCTGCCGATCTTCCCAGAGGTCCTTGAGAATGTTGGTCATCTGCAGGCCCTGCCCGAAAGACACCGAAAGCGGCAACAACTCGGTGCGGTGCGTGGCGATGTCCGGAGAGTAGTCACAGAACAGTTCGGTCAGCATTTCCCCCACGACACCGGCGACATGATAACAATAATCATCCAAATCCTCCATATCCGCCAGCCCGACTGTATCCGAACACTGCTGCTGGAAACGCGTCATGCCGCGCGCCATGATGCGTACACAGCGCTGCAGCGCGGCGCGCTGCACCGGGGTGCAGGCCGCCGTGATGCGCAAAATGGAAGGTAAGCGCTCCAACAGCTCTCGTTCCGCGGGCGGCGTGGCCGCCGCCAGGCGCGGCACCACTTCACGGCCCAATGCGGCGGCATCCGTGATGTTGCAGCCTCCATCCAGCAGTGCGATAAAGCGCTCCGCGTAGTGCTGCTTCAGCCCGCTGCTCATCTCCAGATCGTCTTCAATGGTGTCGGCGACGCGGCAAAGCAGGTAGCCATTGCCAACCACCCGGGCGAGCGGACCCGGCAACCGCGGAATCGTCAAGGCGAAGGTGCGGGAGACTCCCTGTAACGCGCGCTGCTGGTATTCTAGATCTGTGGCATGAACTGCTTGTTGCATAAAGCGCTTATTATGGCCTCTTCGCCAAGCCGCAGTCAACGCGCAGCGGCGCAGGCCAGCCACCGGTCAGACCGGCATGGACCGGCAGGCCGGGAAACGCGGGTGATCGCCTGGTGTATGCTGCACTGAACCATACCTTCGCTCCCGCCGCTCCCGAAGTATCTCACGAAGCGGCCCCGGGAGCCTCCGGCGGCGGTTGCAGCGGAAAACTGCGCGGTTGGATCCGCCCGGTCAGGAACCCCACCACCAGGATCAGCAGCAGCAACACCGTCAGGCCGACTCGCAGGCCGAGGGAGCGCATCAGGCGATCGGACTGACCGCGATCGCGGACCAGGAACACCAAGCCGCTAAACAAGGTGGCAAAAATAACGAGCAACAAAGCGATAATGAGAATATTCAAGCGCACACCCTCGGAAACGGAGTATTCCGCCAGTGTAGGCAGTTCCCCCGGGGAACGCAAGGCAAAACGGCGCTTCCATACCACCCTGCCATATACCCTGCTCGCCCTGGCCACGGCCTTGAGCATGGTGAAACTGGGTTTCTGGCAATTGGATCGCGCCCGGCAAAAAGAACGGCTGCAGGAAGATTACCGGGCGCGGCAACAGCTGCCGACGCTGGTGACGGATCGGGCGCCGAGCGACCCGCGGACGGGACGGCGCCTGGAGTTACGCGGCTCCTGGCTGGCGGCGCCGCAACTGTTACTGGATAACCAGACGCGGGGAAGACGCCCAGGCTATTACGTGTACAGCGCCTTCCAGGCGGCGCGGGGTGCGGCCTGGATCCTGGTAAACCGCGGCTGGATCGAAGCCGGGCCCCGGCGCGAACAGGCTCCAGAAGTGGGATTGCACGGTGGCGCGGCGGTGCTGCGCGGTACCCTGGTCAAACCGACGGTCACCGGCCTGCGCCTGGACAATGCATTGCGCACGGAACAACTGGCTCCCGGCCTGCACCGGGTGCAGCACCTGGAACCCACCGTCCTTGAACGCATCTTCGGCTCCACACCGATACCCCTGGAACTGCTCCTTGACCCGGACCAGGAACAAGGCTACCTGCGCACCTGGAAAGCGCCGGTTTCCAGGCGCGGTCCGGAGATCAACCGTGGTTACGCCTTCCAGTGGTTCTGCATGGCCGCCACGGTGCTGATCATCTACCTGGTGCTGGGTTTCCGCGCCGCGACACGCCGCCGCGGAGACGCAACATGAAGCAAAGCGCTCCCGCCCCGGCGCGGTGCCGCACACGCTACCTGGTTGGCTTGCTGGCGCTGTTGTTCGCGGCGCCCATGCTGCTCGCCTGGTGGCTGCAGCGCCATCCCGCGTGGCTCCCGACCGGACAAAGTCAATACGGCCGCTTGTTACACCCGCCCCCGGAACTACCGGACGCCGTCCTGCACCACGCGATGGACGGGACAGCGGCGCGGCTGTACGGCAAATGGACCTTGCTGCAACCGGACGGTGGGCGCTGCGCGGCGGCCTGCATGCAAATGCTGCAACAGGCCCGCTACGTCCGCCTCATCAGCGGCCGCCACAGCCACCACACCCAACAACTGCTGCTGGCCGGCGGCCTTTCCGGAGAAGCGACGAGGCGCCGTCTCGCCGCACAACCCGGATTGCTGTTGTACCAGGCCCCGAAAGCGGCCCAGAACGCCTTGGACCTGCTCGGGGAAAAAGATCAGGGTGCCGCCGGGGACACGCTTCCGGCCGCCGCCTTGTACCTGGTCGATCCGCGCGGACAGGTGGTTCTGGCCTACACGGCGGAAGCCTCGGTGGGTGCCATACGGGAAGATCTGCAACGCCTGCTGCGCTACAACCGAAGCTTGGAATGACACGGGCGGCGGCACACCCAGGGCCGCCGCCGCGACTGCGCCGCGTGGCCGGCTGCGCCGTGCTTCTGACACTCATCGTGGTGATCTTTGGCGCTTATGTACGCATCTCCGACGCCGGACTGGCCTGCCCTGATTGGCCCGGCTGCTACGGCCGTTTATGGGTCCCCGACGAAACCGAGGCCGCACGGGTGCAAAAAAGCCACCCACTGCAACCCCTGGATCGGGAGCGGGCCGGGAAGGAATTACTGCACCGCTACCTGGCCGCCGCCCTGGGGCTGTTGATCCTGTTCATGACCCTGCTGGCCGTGCTGCAACGCCGCCGGCTGGGACGCCTGCTGTGGCTGCCGCCGCTGCTCTGCCTGCTGATCCTGGGACAGGCCCAGCTGGGACGCCTGACCGTCACGCTGCTGCTGGAACCCCTGGTGGTCACCGCACACCTGCTGGGCGGCGCCCTGATCCTGCTGCTGCTGTGGTGGTTTTTTCTTTCCCTGGAAGCGCGTCCCGCCGCCGCGCCGGCGCCGGTGGATCGGGGCCTGTGGGCGCCCGCCTGCCTGGCCCTGCTCCTGCTGTTCGGGCAACTCGCCCTGGGCGGCTGGACCAGTGCGCATTACGCCGGCATGGCCTGCCCGGACTTCCCCACCTGCGAGGGACAATGGTGGCCCACCCATCTGGATTTCCGGGGCGCTTTCTCTTTCCGGGAGCGCGTGGCCACCGCGGCTGCCCCCTCCCCGGCGGCCCTGCAAACCATCCAGATCGCCCACCGCGCGGGCGGCTTACTGATCCTGCTGCTGCTTGGCAGCCTGGCCGTCCGCGCCTGGCTTGTCGGCAGCCCGCACCTGCGCCGCGCGTCCCTCACGTTGGGCCTGCTGCTATGCCTCCAGTTCGGCATCGGCGTCCTGGCCGTATGGATGCGCCTGCCGACGCCCCTGGCCACGGCCCACAACGCCGGCGCCATGCTGCTGTTGATGGCCATGGGACTGTTCCTGCACCGTACCCGGGCCGGTCCCAGCGCCCCTGGCCCGGCCCCCCCGGCCCCCTTTCCCCGCACCCACGCGCGTCCGCTCCGCTAAAATAGCCCGGCGTCCCCTCTGATTCTGGAGCGCAGGCGGGGAGAACACGCGGCATCACAAGCGCCCGAGACGTGCGCCTACCCAAGGTTGACCCTTTCATGTCACAACCAAACCCGGCTGCAGCGGCATCGATCCCCTGGAACGAATACCTGCAGCTCTGCAAGCCACGTATCGTCGCGTTGATCCTGTTTACCGCCGTGGCGGGCATGCTGCTGGCCACCCCGGCCGCCGCCGCCCTGCCCTGGACAGCGCTGATCTTCGGCTCACTCGGTATCACCCTGGCCGCCGCCTCGGCGGCGGTGGTCAACCACGTGGTGGACCGCCACATTGACACCACGATGCACCGCACCCGCGATCGCCCCCTGCCGCGCGGCCAGATCACACCCCGGCAGGCAAGCATCCTGGCCTTCCTGCTCGGCCTGGGCTCCATGCTGATCCTGCTGTGGTTCGTGAATGCCCTGACCGCCTTCCTGACCCTGTTCTCCCTGATCGGCTACGGCTTCATCTATTCCATGTACCTGAAGCACGCCACCCCCCAGAACATCGTGATCGGCGGCGTCACCGGCGCCGCGCCGCCGGTGCTGGGCTGGAGCGCCGTGAGCAGCGACCTGGCGCCCGCCTCTCTGCTGCTTTTCCTGATCATCTATGTCTGGACTCCGCCGCACTTCTGGGCCCTGTCCCTGTATCGCCACCGCGAATATGCCAGGGCCGGCGTCCCCATGCTGCCGGTCACCCACGGACTGGCCTTCACCCGCCTGCAGATCCTGCTGTACACGATCCTGCTGATCCTGGTCAGCCTGCTCCCCTACCTCACCTACATGAGCGGCCTGCTCTACCTGGGCGCTGTCATCTTCCTGAACGCCGTGTTCCTGTATTACGCGGTGCTGCTCTTCCGGCGCGGCGCGGAACAGGTGGCGCACACAACTTTCCGCTACTCCATCCTCTACCTCGGCCTGCTGTTCGCGGCCCTGCTGACCGACCACTACCTGCCCATCCGCTTCTAGGGCCCGGGAAGCGCGGCGCACCGGCGACCCGAAGCAGCCTTACTCCTGTTGTCCGGGAACGGGGCGCGGCTCCGTGCTTTCCCAGGTCTCGGGGTCCAACTCCGCCAGGAAGCGGGAGGGCAACGGCAGGGCCATATCGCCGCGATAGGGCGTCTGCATGGGGGTGCTAAGGTAGAGCTGCTCTTTGGCGCGGGTCACGGCGACATAGAACAGGCGGCGTTCCTCTTCCAGGTCTTCCAGGTGCTGCAGGGAGCGGGCCGCGGGAAACAGGCCGTCCATCAGGTGCGGCACCCACACGGCGCGCCACTCCAGGCCTTTCGCGGAATGGATCGTGGACAGCGTCAGGAAAAACTCCTCTCCGTCTTCCAAGATCGGGGCACGGCGATCCTGGAAACTCCTGGAAGGGGGCTCCAAGGCAAAATCGCTGAGGAAACGCTCCAGTTCCTGGTAGCGTTCGGCCAGGCTGCGCAGCACCTCCAGGTCGCGCAAGCGCAACTCCCAGTCCTCCTCCAGGCGGCACAGCAGGGGCGCATAGAAATCCTGCGCCCGATCGAAGCGCTCCGCCACGCTCAATCCATCCATCCCGGCTTCCTCCAGCACCCGTAGCAACTCCCGTAATTCGGGAAGGTACTTGCCGCCGCCCTTGAACACAAGACGCGCCGGCTTGTCCCCGGGCTCCAGGCGTTCAATGATGCGCCGGGCGGTCACCCGGCCGACGCCCGGCAACAGCTCCAGGATGCGGTGCCAGGCGGGCGCGTCCCGGGGGTTCTGGAGGACCCGAAGGAACGCCACCAGGTCGCGCACGTGACGGCGCTCGACGAACTTGATGCCTCCCACCACGACGTAGGGAACGGAGCGCCGCAGCAGTTCCGCCTGGATGTGGTTGCCGTGATAACCGGCGCGATAGAGCACCGCCATGTCCTGCAGCGAGATGCCCTTTTCACGTAAGTCCAGTATGGTTTCCACCACGAAGCCCGCCTCTTCCTGGGCGGTGAGGAAGGCATCCAGGCGCGGGCGCGGCCCCGTTCTCGTCTCGCTTCGCAAGCGCTTGGCGTAGCCCAGGCCGGCCTGCGCCACCACGGAGTTAGCCAGGTCCAGAACAGGCTGCACGCTGCGATAGTTGCGCTCCAGCTTGACCACCCGGCAGTCCGGATAGGTGTCGGGAAATTCCAGGATGTTGTCATGGTGGGCGCCGCGGAAGGAATAAATCCCCTGGAAGTCATCACCCACCACCATCAGGTTGCGGCTCCCGGCGGCGATCCGATCCACTATCTCGCGCTGTGCCAGGTTGGTGTCTTGATATTCGTCCACCAACAGGTGGCGGTAGTGTGCGCGCACCTGTTCCAGGAAAGCAGGCGTCTCGCGCAGGCCGCGCGCCATGCACTCCAGCAGGTCATCGTAATCCAACAGGCCGCGCCGCTCCTTGTACGCATGGTAGGCGCGGGCGATGAGCGCCAGTTCTTCCAGGTATTTGCTCCATTGTGGATACTCCCGCTCCAGCAACTCGGGTAACTCGATGCGCCGGGCGCGCGTCGCCGAAATTAACTCCTGGATACGTCCCTTGCGGGGGAAGGTTCCGCCCGGCGCACGGCCGCGCCGCTCCGCGCGGATCAGGGCGACGATATCACGGGCATCAGCGCTGTCGATGATGCTGAAAGCGGCGGGCATGTTAAGTTGCGCGGCGTGGCGCCGCAGCATGAGGTTGGCGAAAGCGTGAAAAGTACCGCCCTGCACCTGGGCGGCGCCGTCGTTACCTAACAGGCCGGCGGTGCGACCCAGCATCTCGTAGGCGGCGCGGCGCGTGAAAGTCAGCAGCAGGATATGCCGCGGAGACACACCGGATTCCAGCAGGTAGCTGACGCGGTAGATCAGGGTGCGGGTCTTCCCGGTGCCGGCCCCGGCGATCACCAGGAGCGGTCCCTCCACGGTGGTGGCCGCCAGGCACTGCTCGGGATTCAGGGCGCGCGCGTAGTCCACGCGCAGGCCGGAGCGCAACGCGGGCGCGGCGCACGGCGCGGCCGCCAGGCTCTCGACCCGCCTGGCGTTCTCCTGCAACCTGCGCAGGCGGCTTTCCGTGGCGGGTGCGGGCACCGGCCAGTTGTAAAGATCCGGGTTGAGCTCCGCGAGCGGGGCGCCCGTGGGACGCGCCGGCGCATTCGGGGCAGGAGCATAAAAGCTCAGGAAATCATCGACAAAATTTTCCATCAGGCCCAGTCCTTTACCAGGTTCAAGGTTTGCCCTCGGCGGCGAGTCGCTCGGCACGCCGCGCGCGCGCCGCGAGTTCCTGCTCCAACCGCCGGGGATCATGGCCGGGCAGGAATTCGGGCCAGCCGGCGCAGTGTTCTTTGATCAGCTCCAGCATCAGCTCCACCTGCGCGCCGCTGTCGTTCAGAGCCGCCACGTAAGAGAATTCATGGCCGCCGGCCTGAAGAAAGGCTGCGCGGCTTCCCATGGCGATCTCCTCCAGGGTTTCCAGGCAATCCACGGCAAATCCCGGACAAACCACCTGCACGCGGCGCACGCCCAGCGCGGCCAGTTCCTTCAGACGCTCGTCGATATAGGGCCGCAACCAGGCGCGGGGACCAAAACGGGATTGAAAGACCACCTCCCATGCCTGCTCCGGCAGCTCCAGGATTTCCGCCACGAGGCGGGCGCTTTTCAGGCATTCACAGTGATAAGGATCGCCGGCCAGGAAGTAGCGGCGCGGCAGCCCGTGGAAGGAGAACAGCAACTTCTCCGGGCGTCCGTGCGCGGCCGCATGCTCCCGCAGGCTCCGCGCCACGGCATGAAGATAAAGGGGATGCGTGCAATAGTTACGTACCATGCGCAGTTCCGGCAGCCGGCGCCAGCGACGCAATTCCGCGCTCACGGCGTCAAACACGGAAGCGGTGGTGGCGGCGCTGTATTGCGGGTACACGGGCAAGACCAGGAGGCGCTGCATGCCGGCGCCGTGTAGGCGCCGCAAGGCGGCGGCGATGGACGGCTCGCCGTAACGCATGGCGAGTTCAAGGCGCACCGCGCCGGGTGCACGCTCCGGCAGGCGCGCACGGACGGCTTCCGCCAGGCGCCTGGAAAAAACCATGAGCGGCGAACCGGCCTCACTCCAAATGCGGCGATAAGCGGCCGCCGAGCGCCGCGGCCGCAATCTCAGGATGATGCCGTGCAGGATGGGCCGCCAGAACAGCGGCGGCAGCTCGATGACCCGCGGGTCGGAAAGAAACTCCGCCAGGTAACGGCGCAGGGCGGCCGGGGTGGGTTGCTCCGGCGTGCCCAGGTTGGTGAGCAAAATCCCGGTGCAGGGCGGTTCCCGGTGCCTGAAATCAGAGTGACCCAGGTAACGCATGGATGGCGGAGTTCCGGCTCGGGGGGACGATCGCGGCTATCGTCAGCGCCGTATGTAGGGAGAATCACGCTGCTCCCATTCCGCGTCCCTGGCATCCTTCTCAACGACGCGCTCCAGCCGCCCCGGAGCCAGCAGCAAGACGATGTAAAAAAACAGGATCAGGCCCAGGGCCACGCCGCCCATGGGATGCATGGCGGGATCGTAAAGCCACAAGGGCAACGCTCCGAGCACCGAGTAGCCGCAGTAATGCACCACGCGCAGACCCAGTACCAATCCCAGGTGCAGACCGATGCAGGGCCAAAGCACGCCGCTGCGGACCCGGAACAGGGCCAGGATCAGGCCCAACACGAACAGCAGAGCGGCCGTCATGGAATGCATGGGGAAGTTCAGCCATGTCTGCACATGGGCCTTCCACAGAAGCTCCAGGCCGCTGTACCAAAGCAGTTCGGAGGACTCCCACAACGGCTCCGGGCGCAGAAAATGCAGGATCGAAAAGATCGCGCTGGAAAGCACCGCGGCCGGGATCACGCCCAGCAGCCGCAGCAGAATCCCCAGGAGGACGCCGCGGAAGATAATTTCCTCCAGGAACCCCACGGCGCTCCCGGTGGCCAGGCCCTTGCCCGCCTGTACCGCCAGGTCACTCCAGGCAAAGTCCTCGGCCGTCACCAGTTCGCGGGCGCCGGCCAGCATGAGCAGCCCTTCCAGGGACAGCAACAACAGCAAGCCCAGGAAGACACCGCTGACCAGATGAATTCCCGCCTGGCGCCACGGCCCGGCCAGCAGACCCTCGGCGGCTCCGGGCCGCGACATCAGCCAGGCCAGGCCCGCCAGGAAAGCCAGGGCCAGGCCGCTGTAGTGCGTGCACTTGTAGAAGGGCAGCGACGCGCCCAACTCCCCCAGCACCAGGAACAACGGGTAGCCCAGCAAGGCACCGAGCACAAGCACGGCCTCCACCGCCGCCACCAGGCCCAGCGTGATGAACAGACCTCTCAAGCGACCACTCCGCCCCGAAACAGGCATAAAAAGGCCCGGACCGGACACTCGGGTCCGACCCGGGCCGCGTTAGCAAACCTCAGCATGACCCCCAGAACCGCCAAGGCCCCGGGGACATCTGGAAGGAGTTCAGGAAGCCTGGAAGGGGTGCGGCGAAGTCCCTCGCTTGCTGAGCACCTCGGAAGCCCTTGGCTCGCCTCGTACCGCGCGCTGAATGGACTCCCTGGTGGCCTGGTGGTTGTATTCCTGGATCTTGGCATTGTCTTCCGCCAGCCAGTGAATAAAGACACCGACGCAGATGAAAATATCATCCGCCTCGGAGGCCGGAATGGTGCCGTCTTCCACACAATCCATGACCGCCATGGACACGGCACGCTGCGCCGGCCCAAACATCTGTACCGCCTGCGTGGCACCCTTCATCGTCACCTTGTTGAACATCACGGTGCTGGGCTTGCAGGGCAGATTAGGAGCAACCACCGCCAGCAGGCTGGTGAAGCCGTCCTTGTTATTAGTTAAAGCGTTGCAGAAAGCAGTCTCCGCCGCGCTGCCGCGCGGTCCGATGATCAGGTCGATGTGGGCAACCTCGTTGCCTTCTCCAACCAGCGATTCCCCAACCAGGGTTTTAGTGATCAGTGCCATAATTTTCAGCCTCCAAATTCAGGTTATCAGTCTATGTCTGCAGCAATGCCTGGCGAAGCCTCGCCTACTCACCCGAATGCAGAAAACCGGGCAGAAAACCGGGGAACGAAATCACGCGATATCCGGCTGGAACTCTGCATCAGGTCGGCGCACCGACAGGGATCAATCAGCTTGAGGGTTTTCCTCGGTTTGTAAGCAACGCACTAAACAAGCTCGCCGCAGTCAGATCAGCGCAAGTTCCCGGATTCACACGGGCCTGCTTCAGATCACGGTCAAACTCCCGGAGCGCGTCAGTAAACTTGTGATCCGGGATATTACCACCAGGCAGGCGATGGTGCAATTCCCTGGCACGCTCCCGCACCCGGCGGGCCGTCTCCACGCCGTGGCGGCGCAGGATATGGGTATCCGGGAAGCGGCCAAGCCAGGCCAGGTAGCAGCAGAGCGCGGCCCACTCCAGGGTCGCGCCGACCCGCAGTCGTTCCCGCACCACGGGCAAACCCAGTTCAAAAACCTCGGCAAAGCCCTCCGCGTACTGGCGCGCGATGCGATCACGCGGCGCCGCATAGCGCATGGCCGCAATCAAGTCGGCGGGCGGCCGCCCGGCATGCACGTCAAAGCGCTCGCTGCGCCCCAGGCCGCCGGGTGCGGCGTGGCGAATGGCCTCAAAGACCGCCGCCGCGGCTTCCGCGCCCTGGCGCGACAGCACCCGCTCCAGGCGCTCACGCAGCCTGCGCTCCGGAAACGCCTGGGTAGCTCCGACGGCCGCCAGCGCGAGCGGCGCGCACAGCAACAGCATCCCGAGGTTGGTGTTACAACCCACCCGTTCCCGGGTCACCCGCACCGCTTCCAACACCCGCGCGCCCAAATCCGCGCCGGCGTCAGACACAGGGCGCACCAGGATGGGTGCGCAAAGCTCGGCGCTGAGTAGAAAATCGCGGGCCGTCATGTCATGGCCGGGGGAATCCAGGCTGACATTGCCCGGCTTAAAGGCACGCACCTCGGCTTCCAGGCTACGCCGCAACGCCGTCTCGAGGAAGCCACGCGGCGCGGAAGCAGGCATTCCCGGCGACCTCTAAACGACCCCCGAGGCAACCCCGGGAGCCATTTCAGGCATCGGACGGCCAGACCCCGGCTCCAGCAACTCCACCACCGCCTCGGCGATATCCCAGGACACCAATTCCTGCAGCCCACGCCAGGCAGGCACACCGTTTACTTCAAGCACTTGCAGACGACCGGCGGCGTCCGGCACCAGGTCCACGCCGGCGTAACTGGCGCCCAGGGCGCGCGCCGCCGCCTCCGCGAGGCGCGCACTCACGGCATCCAGCGGCCAGGGTTCGCAGCACGCGCCACGCGCCCGGTTCGTAATCCAGTGGGCCGCGCGGCGGCGCATGGCCGCGCGCGCCCGGCCGCCTATGACCAGCACCCGCAGATCCCAGAAGCACTCCGCGGCACTCTCCACGAAATGCTGCAGGTACCAGACGCCGCCCACGGCGGCGCAACGCTCCAGGTCGGCGGGACCGGAAAGCAGGCGCAGCTCACGACCCTCGGAACCAAACAGCGGCTTGAGCACCAGGCGCCGGCCGGAGCGCCAGGCTGCCTGACAATAATCGTTGGCCGCCGACAGCGTCTCGCAAACCAGGGTGGGGGGCGTAGGCAACCCGGCGCGCAGCAGCAGCAAGCTGCTCATGCCCTTGTCCACCGTGTGCTCAATAGCGCGCGGCGGATTACAGACCGGCACACCTTGACGCTCCAAGGCATGCAGCAAATCCAGCCGCAAGACGATCTGCTCCAGGCTGCCGGCGGCGATACCACGCACCAGGGCGGCGCGCGGCAGGCGCCCGCCGCAACCCGGCAGGCGCAACCGCCCGGGCGACTCCAACTCCAGGGCGCACTCAGCCAGATCTACAAAAACGCAGCGCAGGCCGCGGCGCGCCAAGGCCTTCGCCAGGCGCTCGCCATGCCAGCCGGGCTCCCGGGTGAAGACGATTACCCGGGGGGTATGAAACGTCGTTTCAGGAGCTCGCTCCGCCGCCATAAGAACGCTCGAGCAGCTCTTCGTTTACGGCGCCCGCGTGAAAAGTACGACCGCTCTCCAAGGCGGTGACGCTCACCATGGCCGGGCTGAACAGCATCGGGTCGACCTGGTAGAAATCGCAGTTCACCGCCTGGAAAATCTCCACGAAAGGTCGGCCGTATTCCGCCGAGGTGTTACTCGGCAGGTTCTCAGCCAGGGTATGCGCCTCGGCTTCGGCGCCGGAGACATAAAGGTGCACCCGTCCGGCGCACAGTATGGCGTCGTTGCCGCGACCCATGGCGGTCAGGAAATCCGGAGACGGCGGGAACAGGGGCGCGTTTCCAATACCATCGACAATGTCTTTCAGGGGGAACCCCAGGATGTGCGCCTTATGCAGCGCCACTTCCAACACCCGACCCACCACCTGCACCATGCCGACCAGGCTGCACGTAGGCGCCAGCACCAGGGTCAGACACTCCGGCGCCACCGCACAACGGCTCGCGATCTTCTCCGCCAGGGCCACGGGCGGCCGTTGATCGCTTTCCAATACCATGCAGGTCTCCGAGGCGCGGTCACGATACAACAGGTCTCCAAACAACTTCTCCTTACTCCCCAGGGCGCGCGCCGGACCGGAACCCAGCGCATTGAACTTTCCGCCGGTCGGCAATGGATGCTCCAGGCCCCAGCCGGCATACTGACTGGCCAGGCAGGCCAACACCGGGCGTGCGCTGTGTACGCAGAGTTCCCACGGCCAATGTTCCCGCGACGCCGCACAACCCAGGCTCACCACCCCCAGGCCGCCCATACAAAGTTCAGTAATGCGCCGACCGACCTCCAGGCCGCCCATACCGGCCTTCAGCACCCGGGTGCCATTCTCCAAAAAGGACTCCTCAAGGCCCAGTACCTGCTGATCCCTGAGCAAATGCCGTAACAGCGGCAACGCAGCCGCGTGGATGCTGGGAACGGCGGCTGTTTTACGGGATGATTTAGACACTACTTCAGACATGACAGGACATTCTCGATTTCAAGGGATTTACGTGCGGAGTGCACGGGAAAAAGACACGGGCGGCCCAGCCCGGGCCAGCCGACGAACTCCATGGAGCACCGGGCACAACGGCATCGCGCAGGCCGCGCAGACCACGCAGGCCCAGGCAACGCCGCCGCAACAGCCAGGCGGCCGCGGCAGGCGTGGCAGCGCTCGCATGCACCGTACAAACCGGCGCTCCGGCGCTCACTCTGCTGCCGGGACGCGACCGGTCACGCACCCAGGCCGGCCAGGCGCGCGGTGCCAGGGAACCGGAAGATGCGGCATAGCATACCGCCAAAGCGCGCACGGGAGAACAACCCGGCCGCGGCAGGCGGCGTGGTATGCGGTTAGCCTGGCAGGCCGCCAGGTGCGCATCAAACAGAAACCCTCCCTGGTCATGTAGCTCGAAACCAGCCGGCGGCCGCGGATTCAATTCGAGCAGGCGGAAACCATCCTCTCGATCCAGGACCGCGTCCAAACCGCACAAACCACGCAATTCCAGCACCCGGGACAGCTCACAAGCCGCTTCCAACAACCCGGCGGCGGCCCGCGCCGGCGGCCGCGGCCATGCGATCGCACCACCAAAGCGAAAATCCCCATCCACCGCCGCCGGCCAACCGCTCCAACCCACCGGAAGCAGCGTTCCCCGCGCCGCCAGAAACACCAGGGACAAGAGCCGCCCCGGGTAGTAGCGCTGTAAGTAGCTGTCCCGCGGCGGCCTTTCTCCCCTGTAAAAATGCACATGCCCACCGCCCATGCCGCCGCGCCGCTTCACCAACCAATGTCCCGCCGCGATGTTCCCCGTCTCTCCCCGCGGGCGGAGCTCAGGGCGCGGCACGCCGAGACGATCCAACAGGGTCATGAAGCCTTCCACGTCCCGTACCCGGCGCAACTGCGCCGGGTAGGCACAGGGCAAAGAATAACGCGCACCCAGCGCGTCCAACAATTCCGGGCGTGCTTCAAAACCGCTGCCCGGCAACAGCATGGCGCGGCCCGGGCGCACCGGCACCCAGTCATCCAGGAAAGACTCCAGGTCAGCCTGGAAGCCGCGTTCATCCCCCCTCCAGGGCGCGGCCCGCGCCGCCGCGCGCGTCTCCAGATCGGCATGAAAATCCACCACCTGCAAGGTATGGCCGCCGCGCCGCGCCGCCTGCGCCATGGCCCTGCCACTCACCGAGACCCACAACAGGCCGGCTCTCCGCCTCCTCACCGCAACACCTTCACCTCTCTATAGCACAATGCAAACACCGCGGCGCTATAGGTCCTCATGCTCCTCTTCGCAAGTGGGTTCTTTAGGCACATGCTGCCGGGCCACCTCCATGGCATACTCCATACCTACATGCATGCTTTCCTTGGATGTCTTGATGATATCAAAGATGTGCTGATGCACCTGGAACTTGATTTTACCCACCGCCATCGCCCCCGCACCCAAAGCGTTTGAACTGGTGGCTTCCATACGCACTCCAAAATCCCCCGAGCGCAACCTGGCGATACCGAAGGGGGGCACTGGGTTCACATCCACCGCCGCCATCAGCAAGGGCGCCCGCCGCAGGTCGTCTTCATTCAGCATCTGCATGCCGTCGCGGCACGCCACGATGACCACCTCCGACTGCGCGAGCACATCATGTATGTTCACACGGGTGCTGCTGTCACCGCCCATCATTTTCAAATCGTAGCGCTGATTGTACTCTTCGACCACTTGGTCCGCGACTATCTTCCCCCGGTCGCTGAGCAGGGTCACGAAAGCCCCGAGGCGCGCCGCCAGGATCCCGCAGCATATTCCCAACGGCTCCGTGCCGTCGAACACCGCAACATGCTGACCGGCCAGCTTACGCCCCGTGCGCAGCTTGATGAGGTATTCAACCGAGGCGGTGACCGCGGCGGCAAGCGTAAAGGCGCCCCCTGGATCAGCGAAAATGGAAAGCTCAAAAGGCTGCATCACGGCACTGCGGGCACGATACATCATGTCGATGGCAAAGCCCGGGTCACGGCCGGCTATAAACACGGCGCTGCGGGGAACGCCCTTGTGACCGAGTGAGAAGACGATGTCCTGCACCAGGGAACTGACATCCTCCATACCCACATTGGTATAAGAAATCACACCATTGTATCCGGCCTTGTAACCCATATACACATCAAAGGGGCTGGGATTATCAACCGGGGTAATTATATGCAACAGGTAAGGCTCTTCCACGACGTCATCACCCTCTGGAGGAACGATTGTTCCCGCAAGCCACCAGCAAATGTAAGGCGTGTCATCTCAAGCTGAGCCCAGGCGATTTCTCTTCCGAACCCCCTCGTCAAAACGCAGTCCCCAGGCACAATCACCAAGCACAATTACCAGGCTCGTCACCAACTGCAAGCATGGAAAACACATTGACGCTTCCTTGCCGTCGGCATCCTGCGGGCATTTCTGCAGCTGAATATAGCATCTTTGCAAAATTAATGCTCAACTCCCTCCTTTCACTCCAGCTCACGCGCGCACCAGCGAGACGGTTGAGAGCACAGGACCCCAGCCGCTGATGGCTGCTTCGGCGTACCGCGTGACGGCACGACATTGAGCATGGCTTCGACCCTCACCTGACCGGGTAGGATACCTGGGGCCGCGGTGCCGGCTCTTAGGGCAGGGAGGATGGGGCGACACGGTATCAAGACACCATCGGCGGCGCGGGCCGCGACCGGAGCCGTGCTTTCGGAATACGGCGTGGTGTCGATCACAACAAGCCACGCATCGTGTTCGCGAGCGGTGTCCAACATTGCATGCAGACGTGGGCAGACGTCGGCATTGCCTGGAGCGCTTGCCACCGGGTGGCTTCGTTGCGGCACCCGCGACTTCCACTGGTTCTTCCCGGGACCCCGGGCGGCCTGGGACTGCATATAGCCTGGGCGCCCATCGGGGCTGCACGAGCGTGTATTCCCAAGGTATAATGATCGCCCGAGGATCAATATTCCCCCGCGCGGCGACGGAACACCCGGCGGACTGAGCCTTTTAAGGAATGCTGTAAGACACAAGGATTAGTGTGAGCACCGCTATTGTTTACAGCCGCGGACGCCGCGGCACCGACGCGCCCCTGATCATCGTGGAAGCGCACCTTTCCGGGGGGTTGCCGCGTTTCTCCATCGTGGGTCTGCCGGAAGCAGCGGTGCGCGAGAGCCGGGACCGGGTACGCAGCGCCCTGCTGACCAATCGCTTCCGCTTCCCCGCGCGCCGTATCACGGTCAGCCTGGCACCGGCCGACCTGCGCAAAGAAGGCAGCCGCTTCGACCTGGCGGTGGCGCTCGGCATCCTGGCCGCTTCAGAACAACTGCCGGGGGCGCGGCTGGAAGGCTACGAATTCGTCGGGGAGCTGTCCCTGACCGGCGTCCTGCGGCCCCTGACCGGCGTGCTGCCGGCAATCATTACGGCGACCGCCGCCGGGCGGTGCCTGCTGCTGCCGACGGCGAACGCTCCCGAAGCCGCCCTCTATCCCCAGGCGCGCTTCCTGGCGGCGGAGAACCTGCTGCAGGTCTGCGCACACCTTACGGGAACCCAAAGCCTCCCGAAGCCATCTCCTCCGCCGCCGTCCGACACGGCCGTTGCTTCCTGCTACCCGAATCTCTCCGAGGTGATGGGGCAGGAAAGCGCCTGCCGTGCCATGGAAATCGCCGCCGCCGGGGGGCACAACCTGCTGCTCATCGGTCCCCCGGGCAGTGGCAAAACCATGCTGGCACGGTGCCTGCCCGGGATCCTGCCGCCCATGACCGAGCGTGAAGCGCTGGAATCCAGCGTGCTGCGCTCCCTGCGGGACACTTTGGATGCCCGCCACTGGGGCCGGCGGCCCTTCCGCTCTCCACACCACAGCGCCTCCGCGCCCTCCCTGGTGGGCGGCGGCAGCATACCGAGACCCGGGGAAATCTCCCTGGCGCACCACGGAGTCTTGTTCCTGGATGAACTCCCGGAGTTCAGACGGAGCACCCTGGAAATGCTGCGTGAGCCACTGGAATCCGGGGAGATCCACGTGGCGCGCGCACGGGAGCACGTGGTGTTTCCGGCCCGCTTCCAGTTGGTTGCGGCGATGAATCCCTGCCCCTGCGGCTTCCTGGGTAGCAAGGAAGGGCGCTGTCGCTGCTCTCCGGAGCAGGTACGCCGCTACCGGAGTCGTGTCTCCGGCCCCCTGCTGGACCGTATTGACCTGCATGTGCCAGTGCCCCGTTGTACCCTGGAATTCCTCCGCACCGTCGGTGCCAGGGAAGACTCCGGCGCCGTGCGGGCGCGTGTCGAAGCGGCCCATGCCCTGCAGTTGCGGCGCAGCGGCAAAGTCAACAGCCTCCTGGACCACAAGGAACTCGAATCGCTCTGTCCCCTGGATCAGCCCGCCCGCCGGCTCCTGGAACAGGCCGCCCGGCACCTGGGCCTATCCATGCGCTCCCTGCAAAGACTGCGCCGGGTGGCCCGCACCATCGCCGACCTGGAAGACGCTGAGAACCTGACACTCCAACACCTGCGGGAAGCCATCAGCCTGCGCCGCCTGGCTCCTGACCTGAGTACCATCCACCCCGCGTGACAGGAGCTAATGCACGGGAGCCGGCTGGCAGGGCCCCACGGAGAAGATGCGCGCCTCGCCTTCGCCGCGCGGGTCACTGGCCGCCGCTACGCGGTTGCCGAGACGGTCCCAGAGAATCGCCTGCATGTTGCCGTAGCGACGTTTTTTCTCCTGCAATTGATGGCCCATGGCGCGTAACGCCCGCTGTTCCCCGGCCGGCAACGCACCCAACTCAAATTGCAGAATATCGGGTAGGTATTGGTGGTGATAGCGCGGCAGGGTCACCCAGGATTGCGGCTCGGCGCCAGCGGTAAAGTCCAGTATGGCAAGCAGCACCATGCTGATGATGCGGCTGCCTCCCGGGGTACCGAGCAGGGCAATGCGCTCCGGCGTTTCCAGGAAAGTCGGGGTCATGCTGGACAGCGGGCGCCTGCCTCCCGCCACGACGTTGGACTGCCCGCCCACCAGGCCGTAAGCGTTCGGGTCCCGGAAACCGAAGGCAAAGTCATCCATCTCGTCGTTCAGCAGCACTCCGGTGCCGGCCGCCATCAGGCCCGCACCAAAAGGCAGGTTGATGCTGAGCGTGGCGGCCACCCGGTTCCCTGCCTCGTCCAAGATGGAAAAGTGCGTGGTGTCCGCGCTCTCAGGTTCCGGGATACGCTTCGGAGCAGGCAATTTAGTGCTCGGCGTGGCCTCGGAAAGGGAAATATCCCTTGCCAGGCGGGCGCTGTGCGCCCCGGATAACAGGCGCTGCATGGGGATCTTTGTGAAATCCGGATCGCCCAGCCACCAGGCGCGGTCACGATAGGCGCGGCGCATGGCCTCCACTACCAGGTGCACGCGCGCCGGGCCGGACCCGGGCAGAGAGAAACGCTCCAGGATCTTCAGGGTCTCAGCCAGCACCACGCCGCCGGAAGAAGGCGGCGGCGCGGAAATCACCCGAACACCTTGATATTCAAACACCACCGGTGCGCGCTCCACCACCCGGTAGTCGTCCAAATCCTTTAACTCCCAAACGCCGCCCGCCGCCCGTACCGCCCGTACCAAGCGGCGGGCCACCTCTCCGGCGTAGAAACCGGCGCGGCCCTCCGCGCCGAGCCGCTCCAGGGTGGCGGCGAGTTCCTCTTGCACAATAAGATGCCCCGCGGGCGGTATCTCGCCTTGTTCCAGGAAGATCCCGGCGGCGGCCGGATCGGCGCGCAGCAACTCCAATCGATATTGCACCAGGCGGCGATAACGCGGGGTCACCGGGAAACCGGCGCGGGCATGGCGCACGGCCGGAGCCAGGCTGCGCGCCAGCGGCAGTCGACCGTAGTGCTTCGCCAGGTACAGCAGCGCCGCGGGTACTCCCGGAACGGCGACGGCCGTTCCTCCATCCCGGCTGAGCTCGGGCGATGGGGTTCCGTCAGCGGCATGGAAGAGCTCGGGGCGCGCCGCGGCCGGGGCGGTCTCACGCCCGTCCAGCATGACCTGCCTGCCGTCGGCGGCGCGGTGTAACAACCAGAAGCCGCCCCCACCCAGCCCGGAGGCATAAGGTTCCACGACCGCCAGGGTGGCGCTCACCGCCACCGCGGCGTCAAAGGCGTTCCCGCCGGCCCGCAGCAACTCCTCGCCGGCAGCGCTCGCCAAGGGATGCGCGCTGACGACCGCGGCGCGCGGCGGCCGTTCTTCCGGGCCCGCGCCCGCGGCGCAGGCCAGGCCCCAGCCGAGCAGGAAAGCGCCCAGGCGCACACACCGCGCCATGGCCCGAGGCTCACGCCCGCCCGGCTGATTTACCATGCAGGCGGTGCAAGGCCGCGGCTACTTTCGGGTGCACCCATTCCTGTACGTCTCCTTGCAGGTGGGCGAGCTCATGCACCATGCTTGAAGAAAGAAAGTTGTAGCGGTTCGCGGGGGTCAGGAAGATCGTCTCCACTTCATCGGCAATCTGCCGGTTGATGCCCGCCAGCTGGAATTCGTATTCAAAATCGGACAAGGCCCGCAGACCGCGAATCATCACCCGAATCCCCATACGGCGGGCCAGCGAAGTGGCCAGGCCGTGGAAACCGATGACCTCCAGGCCGGAGATATCCGCCAACGCCTGCTCGGCCAGGCGCACCCGCTCCTTCAAGGGAAACATGGTCTTCTTGCGGGTACTGCCCGCTACCGCGACTACCACCCGGTCAAACAGGCGCGCCACGCGCGCCGTGATATCCGAATGGCCGTTGGTGATCGGATCAAAAGTGCCGGGATACAGGGCGGCGCTCTCATGAAAGGCGGGCCCGGATTTGGTTCGGCGCCGAGAGGACATCAGTCGACAGGCAGACCACCGCGGGTCAGCCGCACCGGGTCCAGCAGCTTTAACAATTCATCTTCGCTTAAATCGGTCTCTTCGCGCGCCACGTCCAGGACCGACCGTCCCCTGGAATAAGCCAGCTTGGCGATGCGCGCCCCTTGCGCGTAGCCGATCCTGGAATTGAGCGCGGTCACCAGCATCGGGTTGCGCAGCAGGGATTCCTCCAAACGCGCGCGATTCACGGTAAAGCCGGCCACGGCCTTCTCGCTCAGCACCCCGCACGCGTTGGCCAGCAATTCCAGGCTCTGACAAAGGTTATGGGCGATAACCGGTAGCATGACGTTCAGTTGGAAATTGCCGGACTGCCCGGCGATGCTGATGGTCAGATCGTTCCCCATCACCTGGGCGCAGACCATGCATACCGCCTCCGGGATCACCGGGTTGACCTTGCCCGGCATGATGCTGCTGCCGGGCTGCAACACCGGCAGTCCAATCTCGGCCAGTCCGGTCAGCGGCCCGCTGTTCATCCAGCGCAGATCATTGGAAATCTTCATGAGGCTGACCGCTACCGTTTTCAGCTGGCCGCTGAGTTCCACGGCCGCGTCCTGGCCGCTGAGTCCTTCAAAGCGGTTTTCCTTCACGCGGAAGGGAAAAGCGGTGCGCTCGCCCAGGCGTGACACCACGCGCTCACCGAACTCGGGGTGTGCATTGATGCCCGTGCCTACCGCGGTGCCGCCCTGCGGCAACTCCGCCACGCGTCGCAGGGCCTCCTCGATGCGTTTCCCACCCAGGCGCACCTGCGCTCCCCATCCGCCCAGCTCCTGGCTCAGCGTGATCGGCATGGCATCCATCAGGTGCGTACGCCCGGTGGTGACCACGGTGCGTAATTCCCGGGCGCGCCGGCCGATGGTATCCGCCAGTTCCGCCAGGGCCGGCAACAACCGCTCCCTGGCCAGCAGGCAGGCGCTGACGTGGATGGCGCTGGGAATCACGTCGTTGCTGCTCTGCCCCATATTGACGTGATCGTTGGGATGCACGGCCCGTCCCAGGTCGCGGGTGGCCAGGGTGGCAATCACCTCGTTGCAGTTCATATTGCTGCTGGTACCGGACCCGGTCTGGAACACGTCCACGGGAAAATGCTCATCGTGCCTGCCTTCCTCCACGGCCACGGCGGCCGCGCGAATGGCGGCCGCCATGTCCTCCTCAAGCATCCCGAGCGAAGCGTTGGTCGCCGCCGCGGCTTCCTTGATAAGGCCCAGGGCGCGAATAAAGAAACGCGGCATGGGCAAACCGCTGATCGGGAAATTTTCCACGGCGCGTTGGGTCTGGGCGGCGTACAGCACCTCCGCGGGCACCACCACCTTACCCATGCTGTCCCGTTCGACTCGATGCTTATCGCTCATAAAATCAACCCAATCTCCGTCGGAATTTCAGGTGCGCTGGAGGCCCCGCCCGCAACGCCGGGGTGGAACACATCCCGGCGGGTCTCCAGGCGGAGGCGGCGTACCGGCGGCGCATAAGAAACCGGAGCTTCCTCCATGCTGGCACAGTCGGAACGCCCATGCAAGCAAAACGCCCGCCCGCGGCGTGGCTCCCGGGTATAATGATGGTTGATGGGGCGCCGCCACCTCCCGCCCCTGGAACGTTCAGCCGATGTGGTGGAACCTGGTAGACACGCTACCTTGAGGGGGTAGTGGCGAAAGCCGTGCCGGTTCGAGTCCGGCCATCGGCACCAACCGCCCGCGCCGCGGTCCCGGGGTTGCAGGGCCGAAAATACCGCCCCCGGTCGCCGTCACGCCGTGCTACACTGACGTTGTCAGCCGTGCTGGAAGCACCGGCAAGGAAGACGCGGCGGCCTGGAGCCACATCATATGCTTCTTGAGTACTACCCCATCCTGCTGTTCATCCTGCTGAGCCTGTTACTGGGCGTCGTCATGCTGGGCCTCGGCTTCCTGCTTGGGCCACGGCACCCGGACCCCCGCAAGCTGGCGCCTTACGAATGCGGCTTCGAGGCTTTTAACGACGCCCGCAGCCGCTTTGACATACGCTATTACCTGGTCGCCATTGTCTTTATCCTCTTCGATCTGGAATTCGCCTTCTTCTTTCCCTGGGCGGTCAGCTTCCGCCATTTAGAGATCGGCTTCTGGGCCATGTTTCCCTTCGTGGCGATCCTGGCCGTGATCTTCATCTACGAGTGGCGCAAGGGGGCCTTGGAATGGGAATAGACCCCTCCCGCCTTCCTCCCTGGCCGCAGTTCGGCGAGGCGCCCCCCGGAGCACCCATCTCCCACCCGGCGGAAGTCCCGGCCGATGAGCCGTTCGGCCAACTGGCAGGCCAAGGCTACCTGACGACCACCGCGGACCGCCTGGTGAACTGGGCACGCACCGGCTCGCTCTGGCCCATGACCTTCGGCCTGGCCTGCTGCGCCGTGGAAATGATGCACGCAGGCGCCGCCCGCTACGACCTGGATCGCTTCGGCGTCATCTTCCGCCCCAGCCCGCGCCAATCCGATGTGATGATCGTGGCCGGTACCCTGGTCAACAAAATGGCCCCCGCCTTGCGCCGGGTTTATGACCAGATGTCCGAGCCGCGCTGGGTCATCTCCATGGGCTCCTGTGCCAACGGCGGCGGCTATTACCATTATTCCTACTCCGTGGTGCGCGGCTGCGATCGCATCGTGCCGGTGGATATCTATGTGCCCGGCTGCCCTCCCACCGCGGAAGCCCTGCTCTACGGGATCATGCAGTTACAAAAGAAAATCCGCCGCACCAGCACTTTCATCGCCCGCTGAACGGGGAGCAGCGCGGGCCTTGAACGCCATCAGCGACCTCGATACGCAGCTGCGGAAGCGCTTCGATGAACTGCTGCTGTTCAAGGACGGCGCACGCGATATGGTCACGGCGGAGGTGGACGCAGAGCACCTGCTGGAAGTCTGCCGCGTGCTGCACGATGACCAGGCCCTGCGCTTTGAGCAGCTTTCCGATATCTGCGGCATGGACTACTCCACTTACGGCCATACGGACTGGAACACCCAATCCACGACCCACACCGGCTACAGTCGCGGCGTGCAGCCGGATGCACGCGGAACGCCGAAAGAGGAGACTTGGGGCGATGCGGACCAGGAGCCGTCGAACGAAGCGGACCAGTCCCACCTTGCGGCTATCTACCATCTGCTTTCCCTCAAGCACAACCGCCGCCTGCGGCTACGCTGCCGGGCGGTCGGCACACCGCCGCGCCTGCCTTCCGTGGTGACCATATGGAACAGTGCGAACTGGTATGAACGCGAGGCTTTTGACCTTTTCGGCATCCTCTTCACGGAGCATCCCGATCTGCGCCGGCTGCTGACCGACTACGGCTTCATCGGCCACCCCTTCCGCAAGGACTTTCCCCTGCACGGCAAGGTGGAAGTACGCTATGACCCCGACCAGGAACGGGTCGTCTATCAGCCCGTGAGTATCGAGAACCGCGTTCTGATGCCGCGCGTCATGCGCGACGACAACCGCTACCTGCGAAACGGGGAAGAGAACACGGAGGAAGACGCGAAAGCTTGAACCACGCACCCGCGCCGCCGTGACCCGGGGAGACTGCTGGTGAATGCCGGGGAAGCTGAAGGGGGCGATGGAACAAGAGAAACCTGGTGGAGCCGAGGAGAATCGAACTCCTGACCTTCGCGTTGCGAACGCGACGCTCTACCAACTGAGCTACGGCCCCTTGGGTGGTTCCCGGGTTACTTCCCGGGTAAAATCAGGCCAGGGGGAATCCACATCTCTCCTGATTGGGAGCCTATTTTAAGAATATATTGAAAGCATTTTCAATAGCGTTTCCAGAGTTTCCCGGGCCACCCGCCCGTCGATACGAACCATGCACGACACCTTAGCCCTGCTGCAGCAACACGCCTTTCCGCCGATGCGGCGGCGGCGTCTGCGCACGCTGCAGGTGAACCTGGGCTACAAATGCAACCAGCAGTGCGTGCACTGCCATGTCAACGCCGGCCCGCATCGCACCGAACTCATGAGCGCGGAACATGTGGACCTGGTGCTGCATTTCCTGGAGGCCGGTTCCGTGGAGATCCTGGATGTGACCGGCGGAGCGCCGGAACTCAATCCTGAATTCCGGCGACTCGTGGACAGGACACGGGCCCTGGGCCGGCGGGTCATTGACCGCTGCAACCTGACCATCCTGGAAGTACCGGGCCACGAAGACCTGGCGAAATTCCTGGCGGATCGGCAGGTGGAAATCATTGCCTCACTGCCTTGCTACCTGGAACAGAACGTGGAGCGGCAGCGCGGAGCGGGAGTGTTCAGTGCAAGCCTGCGCGGTCTGCGGCGTTTGAACGCGCTGGGTTACGGTGACGACAGCGGCCGCCTGCCGCTGCACCTGGTCTATAACCCGCAAGGACCCGTGCTGCCGCCGCCGCAGGAAAGCCTGGAAGCTGACTACAAGCGCGAGTTGGGACGCCTGGGAATCCGCTTTGACCGCCTGTACACGCTATGCAACATGCCCATCAAGCGTTTTGGCAGCATGCTGGTCTCACGTGGGGAGTTTGGTGCCTACCTGCGGCTGCTGGCGGATAACCATCGCCCGGAGAACCTGGAAAACGTGATGTGCCGGGATTTGCTGAGCGTTGATTGGCAGGGCTATGTCTATGACTGCGACTTCAACCAGATGCTGGGACTGGGGCTGGCCGGTGGGCGCGTGCATTTGTCCGGGTTGCTGGGCGAAACCCTGGAAGGACGGCCGATCCAGGTACGGGACCATTGCTATGGCTGCACCGCCGGCCAGGGCAGCAGTTGCGGGGGGGCGCTGGCGAAATCCCAGGCGTCGTAACCGCCTCGGTGCACATTTCGATCATCACCCCCGTGCTGAACGAGGCAGAACGCATTGCGCCTTGCTTAAACCGCCTGCGGGCCTGGCGGCGCGCCGGCCACGAACTCATCGTGGTGGACGGGGGCAGCAGCGACGGCAGCGCGGCGCTGGCGCGACCGCTGGCCGACCAGGTTCTGGAAGCGCCTCCCTGCAGGGCTCTGCAGCTGCGTGCCGGAAGCGCCGCGGCCTCGGGTGCGTTACTGCTGTTTTTGCATGTGGACACGGAGTTGCCGGCCGACGCCATGGAAAGGCTGGAAGAACAGGCCCGCATGGCACCCTGCTGGGGACGTTTTGACGTGCGCCTGAGCGGCGCCCACGGCCTGCTCCGGATACTCGAGCGCTGCATCAACTGGCGTTCCCGGTTAACGGGCGTGGCGACCGGCGATCAGGCGATCTTTGTCAGCCGCGCACTGTACCTGGAGTGCGGCGGCTTTCCCCCCATCGCGCTCATGGAAGACGTGGCATTCTGCAAGATGCTGCGGCGCCGGCGGCGGCCGCTCTGCCTGAGCCCACCGGTGATCACCTCCAGCCGGCGCTGGGAACAGCGCGGCATCCTGCGCACCGTACTGCTCATGTGGTGGCTGCGGTTCGCATTCTTCCTGGGCGTGCGCCCGGAACACCTGGCCCGATTTTACCGATGAAACGGCGGCGCGGCTGCGCCCTGCTGATTTTCACCCGGGCGCCGTACCCGGGCGAGGTCAAAACCCGCCTGATACCGATGCTGAACGCGGCGGGGGCGGCACGGCTGCAAGCCACCCTCCTGCAGCGGGTGCTGGCGGAGGTCCTGGGCGGGCGGCGTATGCCCACCCAACTTTGGTACGCCGGCCGACCCCATCCCCTACTGCAAAGCCTGGCACACCGCTACCGGATCGACCTGCGACGGCAGCAGGGTGGAGATCTCGGGGCGCGCATGGCGTATGCCTGCCGCGCGGCGTTGCGGCGGTGCCACGCCGTCCTGATGATAGGCAGCGACTGCCCGCGGCTACGCAAGGCGGACCTGGAAAGCGCGGCGGCGAACCTGAACCCCGGCGGCAAAAACTGCAGCGACGTGGTGCTGGGACCGGCGCTGGACGGGGGCTATTACCTGCTGGGCCTGCGCCGCCCCAGGCCGCCGCTGTTCCAGGGGTTACCCTGGGGTGGCCCGCGGGTGCTGGAGATCAGCCTGCGCCGCTGCCGCCTGATGGGGCTACGGATACGACTTCTGGGCCGCCGCCGGGACCTGGACCGGCCGGAGGACCTGGAGGATTGGATCACCGGGAGGCCGGAAGCAATACGGCGTCCCCCGCCTGCTCGAAGCCGTCGCCCGCAGCCGGGGTGGGAACCGCTTCCCAAGGCCTGAATTCGCGCCCGCGCCGACCTTCGGCCAAGAACTGCTCCCGGATGCAGACGAGTCACCCGGAGACCGTTGCGCCCGCGGCCACGGCTTAAATTGTACAAAAACGCCTTAAATTTGCGTTATACTTGAAGACTGAATTTTTGCACGGTCATATGCTTTCCCGCACGGTCAGCGGAAGGAATTCGTCGCCAGGAAGCGAATCCGCGGCTCTTCAGCTTTTTTCGTACCGCGTATGCGGCGGCTTTCTCTTGACTGACTGGCTTGACTGACTGGCTTGACTGACTGGCTTGACTGACTGGCTTGACTGACTGGCTTGACTGACTGGCTTGACTGACTGGCTTGACTGACTGGCTTGACTGACTGG
>JABAAT010000063.1 GCA_014238615.1 Gammaproteobacteria bacterium
CCCGCCCTGCGTCGCACCAGCACCTTGTACTCGCGCCGAACGCGCTCAAAACGCCTGTGCAACGGGGCATGCGCCTTCACCCTCCGGGTACGCACCTGCTCCTGTAGGGGAACCCCAAAACGATACTTCAGTTGCGCCCCCAATCCCCACTCGACCGCGCCCTTCTCCGGCTGATCCAACTGCAGTTCCAAGCCGAACATCGGCATGGGCTGCAACACCAGCTTGTAGTTGAAGCCGCTCAGGCCCCTGCCGTCACGCGCCCTATAGACATCATCGTCCTCCAGGAACCAGTAGTAGTAGCGACCCGACAGCTCCACCCACGGGACGCTCGGCAGGCGCCCCGCCACCTCTATATCCAAACCGTCCGGGGTGTAACTCAGGAACCCATCGCCTACCCCGTTGCCCGTGCCGATCATGTGATACCAGTTGAAGTACAGATCCAGGGCCGTGCTCTTCGCTTCCAGACCCAGGGAAACGCGCTGCAACTCCGCGTCGGTGCTGTAGTCGTAGAAAAAATTCGCCCCCAACAGCACCCGGTCGTTGGGTAGCAGGCGGCGATAGCCCAAACCAAAGTTGAAACCGCTGTCGTCTCCGCCGAACAAGCCTCCCACCTGGCCAAAAATCGATTGCCGACCCTGGTCCAGAAAGGAGAACAAGGCGTCCACGTTAAAGGTGCCGCTGCGTCCGGAGAGCGGCGTCTGGTAGCGAATCTCCAGGTTCCGCAGGTACTGGTTCTCCGCCCGGCGCTGCAATTCGTCAACACCCGCGTCAATGACAGCATTCAGCATCTGGTCCTGAAGACCCTGCAGGGCCTGGCTCCCATGTTGCGAGAGCGTCCCTTCCCGGGCGGCGCTCGCCGTCGCCAACAGCCTGTCCGGCGTCAACAAACTCATTCCGGCGCTCCACACCTGGTCACTGACGCGATGCAGCACGCGCTCCATGAACCGCTGTTCCTCGTCCCGCGACGAGACAGCCTCTCTCTCCAGTCCGGGCAACACGGACAGCTCCCCGCTTCCGGGAATTCCCTCCCCAAGGTCCCGCCTCCCGTCCCATCTCCCCCTTTCTTCCACGGACAATGCAGCGCCGCCGCCGACCCCCAGGTTCAGGACTTCGGGCGAATCTTCAACCGCGCCAACCGGGGAAAGGGTCATCCCCGGCAGGCAGAGCAGCAGGCCGAGAAGCAGGGAGCGCGGCCGCAACGCCCCGGACGACAGCTCGACCAAGCGCGTCCCCCCCGCTGACTCTTCCCCCGATACCTGTTGTTTTTGCATTAAATCTTCCTCAACCGCTGACCGGAATGCGCTGACTGGATTGCATTCACCGGATTGCCGGGCTGCATCGCCTGGCTGGATGGTTTAGATTAGGGGAACTTTACACGACCACATCTGGAGAGCGGCGTAAGCCTGCCCGTCTTGGGTCTGCCCTTGGTGATACATCAGCAATGACGGCTCCGGGGCGAATTTGAACTGGATGACGACACGGTCACACGGGAACAATTCTTAACGGCATCCTCGGGACGACGCGGAGCGCAACACCCGCCCCCAAGCTTTTTAAGCATTCAAACACCGGGTACATTCTACATCCGCCCACGGCCTGCGGCAAGTATCAAGCGTGTTGATTTAGCCGTTACGTTAAGTGTTGATGCTTTTTTACCACAACCCGGGACTTGCCGCTGGTCTCACCAAACATAGGTATAGCCCATGGGAAGCGAACCTGGGCGGCCGGCCCTCCCACGGTCAGGGGCGCAGGCAGGGCGGCCGCACGCATCGTGGCCTCCTGCCGCCGTCTCCGCCGAGCGGCCCACGGCTGAAAATCAACCCCTTTCGATAACGGCTGGCGGAGCCGCCCGGGAACGCCGCCGGGCGGGAGCTTGCACCTGACCCGGCGCGCCGGAGCTTACAGGCTGTTTTCCGGGTTGACCCTGGGGCCCCCGCCTGTTTCTTCGCTCCGCCCTGCTCCCGGCGGAGGAGACGCGGCGCTGACCGTGAAACTCTGGAAGAGCAGGGTCAAGACACAACACACGGTAATACCTACACCCAATTCCACCAGGGCAACGCCCAAGTGGCGGCCGGCGACCGGCTCCGCGCTGAACACCCCGTATTCCAGGAAGTTGCCTCCCGCCGCCAGGCCGGCCAGCCCCACTCCCAGGTAAAGCGCCACCCCCGCGGCGGCGCCGACGCGCAACAGTCCCGGCGGCAGTGCGCGGTTCAGGGCGGCCTCGCCGTAGAGCAGGCCATACAGGAACAGGGCCGTGGCCAGCAAGGCCCCGGCCTGGAAACCCCCGCCGGGGCTGTAGTCTCCATGCGCCTGCACGTAACAGGCGAACAGCAGCAGCGGCGGCAGCAGCAAAGTCACCACTACGCGCAGCACCAGGTGGCGGTGCATCAGGGGCGCTCCGGGCGCCGCGCCGCGCCTAACAAGGCCAGCACGCCGATCCCCGCAGTGAAGATCACCACCAGTTCACCCAACGTGTCATAACCCCGGTAACCGGCCAGGATGGCCGTCACCGCGTTCGGAATGCCGAATTCCGAGCGGCTGCCCTCCAGGTAGAGGGGACTGAGATAGGCCTGCACCGGGGCCGCGGCGTCGCCCAGGGCGGGCAGCTCGGCGCTGCCGTAGAGCAACAGGCCGACAGCCGCCAGCGACACTCCCAAGGCTGGCAGCCGCAGCTTGCGCGGGGGCGGCGGGCGGTTCAGGTCCGGAGCGCGGAACAGCAGGACGGTGCTGACGCCGCTGCCTATCACTGCCTCGGTGAGGGCGACGTCCATGGCGTCCAAGGTAAAGAACAGGGCCGCGCAGAGCAGGCTGAAGATGCTCACCAGGATGATTGCGCTCGGCAGCTCCCGCACCCACAGGACGAGCAGCGCGGTGACCACCAGTAGCACCGGAAGAGTGAACTCCACCACGAGCCCGGTCACCGCGGTCCTTCCATGGGACGCAGGCCGCCCTGCAGAGCGGCTTGCGCCAGGGTCTGCGCCGCGGTGGGTGAAGTCAGCCACAGGAACCCGGCGATCAGGAGCAATTTCAGGGAAGCGCCGCTCCAACCCGCCCAGAGCAACAGGCCCAGGAGCACCAGGGCCGCGGCCAGGGTATCCACGATGCCGGCGGCATGGATGCGGCAAAACAAGTCCGGCAAACGCAACAGGCCGAGCGCACCCACCATGGCCAGTAGCGCGCCGGCACAGACCAGCAACGGCGGCAGCCACGCCAGCCAGGTATCAGGCATCGGCGGCGGGCGGCGCGGCGGGCGCGGCAGCGGCGGACGGAAGGCTGGCGGAAGGTGTGGACACACGGTGCTCCCGCTCGCAAAATTCCAGGAAGGCCACCGTCCCGGTGAAATTAATCAACGCATACACCAGGGCGACATCCAGGAAATCCAAACGCCCGCGGTAACAACCATAGACCGCAAGGAACAACACGACCGCAGTGCCGAGCGTGTTGGCCGCGAGCAGACGATCCCACATCGTGGGACCTATCCCGGCGCGCACCAGGCACATGAGCAACGTGGCAGCCAGCAGCAACAGCCCCGCTTCCATCAGGCGCGCGCCCCGCCCGAGCGCCCGTCATCCTCGCCCGCGGACTCTAAGACCCCGAGCCGCCGCTCCATGGTGCCGGTGCGTAACGCGGCGGCGGTCCGCGCTGTCAGCGCATGCACCTCCAGGCTGCTCTCATGCATCCGCAGGGTCAGGGTACCGGGGGTGATGGTGATGGAGTTGGCATACAGCGCCCGCACCAGGTCCGTACGCCGTCCATGTCCCAGGCGCAGCACGCATGGACTCACGCGCAGGCGCGGCCTGAGCAACAGGCCGGCGACATACAGGTTGGACTGACAGGCCTCCCAGGCCAGCCATAGGCAATAGCCGGGCAGGCGGGCCACGCGCAACAACCCAAGCGGCTGACGCCCCGCCAACAAGCGCTGCGCCAAAAGCAGCGTCAACAAAACCGAGACGGCGCCCAGGGTCAGCAGCAACGTACCCAGGTGACCCGAAAGCGCCAGCCAGAACAGGGCCAGGGCGACACCCAGGGCAAGTCGGCGGAACCAGGACATGGGCTTTGCTTGAGGGTGCTGCATGGCTGCGGGCGTGGCGCGGCTGGAAGATGAGTGCCGGGATGAACACCTGCCGCCGCGCACGTTTCATGGTAACCCATGTCACCCGCCGCCGGGGGGCGGGTGGCGTAATCCCGGCGGCACGCTACCCGGACCCCGTCACAGCGCCTCAAGCGGAAAGGTAAAGGGAGATGGAGTGCCGCGCGGTCGCCTCATCCTCGTGCAGCCCCACAACGGACGCGGCCCTGGATGGGACGCCGTGGGCGGCATGGGAGAGCCTGTAATCCTGTAAAATTCAGAGACTGCAGCAGGCACCTGGCATCCCGGAGTCAGCCCGTATGGGACGATTGACGCGGGGGCCGAGGAGAAGAGTCCTCCATCGCGCCGTCACCGCGCAGCAGCCGGTCAGCAGGCGCGGCGCACGTGGAAGGTTGCCTGGAGCATCACCTGGAGCGCTGCTTACCTTGGGAAACACGGTGCCCCGGCGGGCCTCCTCCGTCAACGAGTGCACTGGTTCAATCCCAGGCAACGGCGCGCCGTAACCTTTTAACCTTCCGGCACCTCGCCGGCCTGATCGATGGACGGAACGCGGAGCATGCAACAGTGGAAACCTAATGTAACGGTGGCGGCCCTGGCGGAGCGGGACAACCGCTTTCTGCTGGTGGATGAACTACGCGATGGGCGCCGGGTGCTGAACCAGCCGGCCGGTCACCTGGAAGAAGGCGAGACGCTGCTGGGCGCGGTGCGCCGCGAAACGCGGGAAGAAACTGGACGTGACTTCAAGCCGCAGGCGCTGGTGGGAATCTACAGCTATCCAAAGCCGCACTCCAAGATCACCTACCTGCGCTTCTGTTTCCTCGGCACGGTCAGCAAGCGCCACCCGGATTGGCCGCTGGACGATGGCATCCTGGACACCTTATGGCTGACGCCCGAGGAACTCGCGGCGCGCTCCAGGCAACTGCGCAGCCCCATGGTGGAACGCTGCCTGCGCGACTACCTGGCCGGCCGCCGTTACCCGCTGGAATTGCTCTGGCATTGGCGCCCGCCACCCCCGTGAACGCGGCGACAGCTTCCGGGGAACGGGTCCTGGTGGCCCTGTCCGGCGGTGTGGACTCCTCGGTGGCGGCCCTGCTGCTGCAGCGCCGGGGTTGCATCGTGGAAGGCATGTACATGCGCAACTGGGAGGAAAACGAACCGGGACTGCGCTGCCGGGCCGCGGAAGACGCCCAGGACGCTTACAGCGTGGCGGCCGGCCTGGGCATCCCCATGCGCACCGTGAACCTGTCCGGGGAATATCGCCGCCGGGTCTTTGAACCATTCCTGGAGGAGTACCGCGCCGGCCGCACTCCCAACCCCGATGTCTTCTGCAACCAGGAGATCAAATTCCACTGCTTGCTGGAGGCCGCCGCCGCGCTGGGTGTCAGGCGCGTCGCCACCGGTCACTACGCGCGGCACCGCCGGACCGCCGACAGCGGCCGGGAATTGCTGACCGGCCTGGACGAGGACAAGGACCAAAGTTACTTTCTGCAACGCGTGCGCGGCGCCCGGCTGGAACAAATGCTGTTCCCGTTGGGCGAACTGCGGAAAACCGAGGTGCGGCGCCTGGCGCGGGAAGCCGGCCTGCTGACCTGTGATAAGAAAGACAGCACCGGCATCTGCTTTATCGGCGAACGGCCCTTCCGTGCCTTTCTGGAAGGCTACCTGCCGCCGCGCCCCGGTCCGATCCGCGCCCTGGAGGACGGCTGCGTGCTGGGTGAACACGACGGCGTCTGGTTCCATACCATCGGCCAGCGGCGCGGACTGCGGCTCGGCGGGCGCCGCGGCCACGACGCTGCGCCCTGGTACGTGGCCGCCAGGGATATCCGGAAAAACACGCTGTACGTGGTGCAAGAGCGCCATCATCCGGCCCTGTACCAGTGCCGCCTACGGGCTTCGCAGCCGCACTGGATCGAGCGGACGCCGCGGGTGGGCGGCTTGTACAAGGCCCGCATCCGCCATCGCCAGCCCTTGCAGGAATGCCGCTTGGCGGCATGCGACGACGACGCCCTGGAGGTGGAGTTCAGCGCCCCACAGTGGGCCGTCGCACCCGGTCAGGCGCTGGCCTTGTACAGTGGCGAGGTATGCTTGGGCGGCGCCGTGATTGAAACTCACCCGGAAGCCCCCTCCCTGCCCGCGCCGCACCACTAAAGGCGGTGGCTTTCACCACGCGCACCGCTGGCGCCGCCGCCGCCCCCCGCGTCAACCGCGGCGACGACGCCCCGGGGAACGAACCGCCGCATCCGGGCGGGAAACAGCTTGTACAGCGACGAGGTCTGCATGGGCGGCGACGCGCCCGAAAGCCGCCCTCCGCCCGGCCCGGAGCGCCACCGGCCAGGAAGCGCGGGCGCGTGGACTACGTCCGACTCAGAGAGAGTACAGGATGACCGTGGTCGCGATACCGATCGTCCCCATGATGAGGCCCGCGCTGGTTAACTGCCGGTCTTTCACTTTACCTATGCAACCCTCCATTCTGTCCTGGCGGTCATCCATTCTGTCCAGGCGGCCATCCATTCTGTCCAGGCGGCCATCTATTTTGTCCAGGCGGCCATGCACCGCGGTTATCCCGACCTTGAAGTCGGCCTTTGATAACAGGTGTTCAGGGGACGGTATCCCTGTCGCGGCGGCGCGGGCTATCTCCTTACTCCGCGCCCACGGATACCAAGGCTTCGTAAAGCTCAGCGTGCAAAGTAGTCATCATTCTCCTCCATGAAATTCAGTCGTGCCTCAAGGCAGGGCAGCGCTTCCATCGCTGACTCAAAAAGTCTCGTTGACCATCTTCAGAATGCCATGATTCGCGGTGGGCGGAATCTGAAAAATCGGAACACCGGCGGCGCGTGGGCGACATCTTTCTCAACACCCACGGATACCAGGGCTTCGCGGAATGGTAAGTGTGCCCGCATGGCAGTGGAGTCGCTTCCGGCGACCTGTCCCAGGGGCAACGGCGCTTGTGTTCAGACGCCGCACGGGGTGCGCGTCTGAAGGGCCCGAACGATGGCCGCTGACCGAGAGTCTGGGCCGGTTGGGGTAGGCGCCAGCACCCGGCCGGCTGCTGGAAACCGCGGCACCCGGTGCGCGCCGGGAAACGGGCCGCTCCGCCTACCCTGTTAGAATAAGCCTTGAGACGAGCCTTGGGACGAGTCCATGGGTGGGCATCCCGGAAAGCAGGGGAATCGAGAACGAGAGACCACCCGGCCCGCTTCTTCAAGCCTGCGGGAGCTCCCGCGTGACGAGTTCGGGCGGACGGTTGCAGCGCAACCAGACACCACTACCATGCCCTTATGCGGGCGATCAGGAGGATCATTGTGACGACCCGGCATCCAGACAGCTTCCAGGCGCGCACCACCCTGCGCGCCGGAACGCGCAATTATCACTACTACCGCCTGGAAGCGGTCCCGGGAGACATTGCTTCCCTGCCCGTGTCCCTGAAGATCCTGCTGGAAAACCTGTTGCGGCACGAAGACGGCTCGCAGGGCGCCGCCGCCGACATCAAGGTCATGGCCGACTGGGAGCCACAAGCCGAGCCATTCCACGAGATCTCCTTTACCCCGGCCCGGGTGCTGATGCAGGACTTCACCGGGGTGCCCGCAGTGGTGGACCTGGCCGCCATGCGCGACGCCATGGTGCAGCTGGGCGGCGATCCGACACGCATCAATCCGCTGTCCCCGGTGGACCTGGTGATCGATCACTCCGTGCAGGTGGACCACTTCGGTAACGCCGAGGCCGAGGCGCGCAACACCGCCCTGGAATATGAACGTAACAGCGAACGCTACGGTTTCCTGCGCTGGGGACAACAGGCCTTCGAGAATTTCCGCGTGGTGCCACCTGACACCGGCATCGTGCATCAAGTCAACCTGGAGTACCTGGCCTGCTGCGTATTCACCGAGGAACGAGACGGCGCCTGCCTGGCCTATCCCGACACCCTGGTCGGCACCGACTCCCACACCACCATGATTAACGGCCTTGGGGTGCTGGGCTGGGGCGTCGGCGGCATCGAAGCCGAAGCCGCCATGCTGGGCCAACCCCTGTCCATGCTGATTCCACAGGTGGTGGGATTTGAACTGCGCGGCGTGCTGCCCGAGGGGGCCACGGCCACCGACCTGGTGCTCACCGTGACCCAGATGCTGCGCGCACAGGGCGTGGTCGGAAAATTCGTGGAGTTCCACGGCACCGGGCTGGCAGGACTGCCGTTGGCGGACCGCGCCACCATCGCCAACATGGCACCGGAGTACGGCGCCACCTGCGGCATCTTCCCGATCGACGAGGAAACCCTGACCTACCTGCGCCTCTCCGGGCGCTCCGATGAACAAATCGCCCTGGTGGAAGCTTACGCCAAGGCACAGGGACTATGGCGTAACGACCGGCCGCGCCGCTACAGCGCCGCCCTGAGCCTGGATCTGGACGACGTGGAACCCAGCCTGGCGGGGCCGACACGGCCCCAGGATCGAATCCCCTTGCGTCACGCCAAGCAGGTCATCACCCGATACCTGGAGGAAAATCGCGCCACCGCCAAGCCCACCGCCGAAACACCGGAAACGGAGGTCCCCTTCCCGCTCCGCGACGGCGCCGTGGTGATCGCCGCCATCACCTCTTGCACCAACACCTCCAATCCTTCCGTCATGCTCAGCGCCGGATTGCTCGCGCGGCACGCGGTGGAACGCGGCCTGCGTGTCCAGCCCTGGGTGAAAACCAGCCTGGCGCCCGGCTCCGTGGTGGTGCGCGACTACCTGCAACGCGCCGGCCTGCTGGAGGCGCTGGAAGCGTTGGGCTTCCACATCGTCGGCTACGGCTGCACCACCTGCATCGGCAACTCCGGGCCGCTCCCCGAAGCGGTGAGCCGGGCGCTACGCGTGCGTGGTGTGACCGCGGCCGCCGTACTCTCCGGAAACCGTAACTTCGAGGGCCGCGTGCACCCCGAGGTGCGCCTCAACTTCCTGGCCTCGCCACCGCTGGTGGTGGCCTACGCCCTGGCCGGCACCGTGCTCATCAATCCCTACAAGGAGGCCCTGGGCGAAGACGTGCGGGGCCGCCCGGTTTACCTGCGCGATCTGTGGCCCGGCAGCGAGGAACTCACGCGCGCCGCGACCCACGTCAGCAGCGAGCTGTTCCAGAACGGCTACAGCCAGGTGTATGACGGCGGAACCCGCTGGGCCGCCATCCCGTCCCCGGTCGGCAACCGCTATACCTGGCAAACGGACTCCACCTACGTGCGCCGCCCCCCCTTCCTTGAGGGGCTGGAAACCAGGCCGGCGCCCCTACAGGCCGTGCGCGGCGCGCGGGTGCTGGCGCTGCTCGGTGACAGCATCACCACGGATCACATTTCCCCAGCGGGCGCCATCGCTCCCGATGGACCGGCCGGCCGCTACCTGGTGGAGCAGGGCGTGGCACCACGTGACTTCAACTCCTACGGCGCGCGCCGCGGCAACCACGAGGTGATGCTGCGCGGCACTTTCGCCAACCTGCGCCTGCGCAACCGCCTGGCGCCAGGTACCGAAGGCGGCTGGACCCGGCATCAGCCATCCGGCGAAGTCATGAGCATCTACGACGCGGCCATGCGCTACCAGGAAGAGCAAGCGCCGCTGATCGTGCTGGCCGGCAAGGAATACGGCACCGGCTCCTCGCGCGACTGGGCCGCCAAGGGCACCCAACTGTTGGGCGTACGGGCCGTCATCGCCGAGAGCTTTGAACGCATTCACCGTTCCAACCTGGTCGGCATGGGCGTGCTGCCGCTGACCTTTCAACCCGGGGAAACCATCGCTTCCCTCTCCCTGGACGGCACCGAAAGCTACACCCTGGACATCCCCGCGCCGGACAACGGCACACTGGCGATACAGGCCGTCCGCGCCGACGGCGTGGAGACCCGCTTCCAGGTGAAGGTGCGGGTGGACACCCCGAAAGAATGGCAATACTTCCAGCACGGAGGCATCCTGCCTTACGTACTGCGGCGCCTGGCCGCCTAGTGGCGCCTGGCCGGCGCCTGCTGCACCTGGCCGCGCCGCACCGCACCGTCAGCCTGCTGCTGCTGCTGGCCCTGGGCGCGTCCGGTTGCGGCACGCGCGTCCTCAACCCCTTCGCGATCCCCGCCCAGGCGATTTCGGCGCCGCCGCAGGCGCTACGATACTCGCTCGCCGAACTGCCTTACCGCGAATATTGGGCCGGAGTGGTGATGCTGGGAGACAAGGTCGGTTTCTCCCACCTGCGCCTGGAGCCCACCGGAGACGGCGGCTACCTGATCGAATCCGAAGCGGCCATGAACTTCCGCCTCCTCGGTTACGGGAAGAGCGTGCATCTGCGCGCGCGCGACTGGGTGGATCGGGAGCTCCGCCTGCGCCGCTTCCAATATGAATACCGCACGGACGACAGCATCCAAAGCCAGGAAGGCGAGATCAGCGGCGGGCAACTGCACGTGCGCATCCAAAACAGCGCCGGTGAAACAGCGCTTGAGCAGGAATTACACGGAGTTCCCGTGTACCCCAGCGCGGCCCTGAACCTCTATCCCCTGTTGCAGGGGCTGTATCCCGATGCCAGTTACGACTACCAGGTCTATGACGGTCAACGCCTGACCATCGCCCGCGTGCGGCAACATGTCAAAAGTTACGAAAGCAGCGACCTGTTTGAGGGCGACGCCTACAAAATGCACACCTCGCTGGGGGGCGACACCGTCCGCACCTGGATCGACGAGCAGGGCCGACCGGCGCTTGAAATCAGCAGCCACAACCTGCTCATAGCCGGCCTGGAAAGCGAACGACGGGCCCGCCGCTACCTGACCCAGGGCGCCCTGAGCAAAAGCGAGAAGCTCATCGACTTCAGCTTGGTGCGTAGCGACCGGCGCCTGCGGCAACCCCGCAGCCTGCGCTACCTGGAACTGGCCCTGAGCGGTCTCGGCGAACTCCAGCTACCCGCCAGCACCACGCGCCAGCAATGCACGCCCGGCCCGGAGCCGGGGCAGGCCGTCTGCCGCGTGCGCGTGGAACCCCACGACACCCAGGTCGACACCCAGGCCGCCCCTGACCCGGAGCGGTACCTGGCGCGCACCCTGCGCATCCCCACCAATCATCCCACCCTACGCAAACTGGCCGAGGAAATCAGCCAGAGGCAAAGCTGGCCCGTGCCCGAATTGGTGCAATGGCTGCAGGACAACATTGAGCAAAAGATCATCGACAGCCACACCGCCCTGGACGTCCTGGAGCGCGGCGCCGGTGAATGCCAGGGACACAGCTACCTGTACGCGGCCCTGGCGCGCAGCCTGGGCCTGCCGACCCGCGTCATGAACGGCCTGGTTTACTCCGAGCAGCACCACGGATTCCTCTATCACACCTGGGTGGAAAGCTGGAACGGCGCAAGCTGGCAGGCCATAGACCCCACCTTCGGACAGGAACACGCGGACGCCACTCATATCGCCCTGCTGGAAGGAGACGACCCGGACGAACTGGCCCCCCTCATGACCCTCCTGGGCCGCCTGCAGGCGCGCGTCCTGAGCACGGAGCCTCCACCCCGGGACAGCCTTCCATAAACGCTCCCACGCATCATGGGAAAAGCCATTCGAAACGGCATGGTCAACGCGTCAAACTGCACCGGTCACCGCAATCCAACGCTTGCGGAAGCTGAATGAGGCACCCGGGCTTTATGGAACACGTCGGAGTCGGCCTCCGGAATAGTCCGCCGCGTACCGCGGGAAAATGACAACCTTGGGCGGCGGCTGAAAATGGAAGCAGGATGAACGCGAGTCGTTGTGACAGCGCCGGCGGATACGGCTGCCTCCTCCACTGGTAAAGCTTTCCCCACAATTCCACCGGGTCTCCGATGTGCGCCGGAGTCTTCAGGGCAACCACCGACATGCCCATGACCGGGTGCCCCGGAAGCAACATGCGACGGCCGTTGTCCCTGATGGATGTCCCCGGGGATAGCCGTCTCCGTCACCGCGGGCGCCGAACCCCACGCCCGCGGCGCACCCGCGACGCCACGCACCCCCGTAGCCTACCTGGCCGCCTACCGAGCGATGAGGCTGGTGCGCGGGTCATCACAGTCCAGCCCGTACGACTTTGCGAGCGACGCGGCGGCGGCAGGCGCAAGCTGTCGTTAAGGGGGCGGCGGCGTCAGGCGCAAGCGCCGGGGCGGGCGCCGGGCGACGGCGTCTCGGCGACGGGTCCGTCCTCCTCCTCCTCCAGCTCCACCGCCCGCTGGCAAGACTGCATCCTGCACAGCAGTTCGTGCGTGATGGTGCCGGAGGACGCGGCGACCTCCTCCACCGGTAGATGTTTCCCCCACAATTCCACCGGGTCTCCGATGTGCGCCGGAGCTTCCAGGGCAACCGCCAACATGTCCATGGCGGGGGGGCCCAGCAGCGGCATGCGACGGCCGTTGATCCATATGGGTGTTCCCGCGCGGGCATTCCAGGGATAGCCGTCTCCGTAACCGCAGGCGACGATCCCAACGCACGTGGCGCGCTCGCAGCGCCACGCGCCGCCATAGCCCACCTGGCCGCCGGCGGGCACTTGCTGCCGGGCGATGATGCTGGAGCGCAGTGTCATCGCCGGGTGCAAACCCAGTCCGGCCCCGTGCGGCTTTTCGAACGGTGCGGCGCCGTAAAGCATGAGGCCGGGCCTGACCCAGTCGGCGTGGCTTTCGGGCAGTTCCAGCAGGGCGGCCGAGTTGGCAATGCTGCGCGGCCCGGGCAGTCCTCGAGTCAGGTTCTTGAAAAGGCGCAATTGTTCAGCATTGGCCGGATGCTCCGGCTGCGCCGCGCAGGCCAGGTGCGTCATCCAAAGTGGCTCGCCCGCCAATCCGGCCAGGGCGCGCAGGCGCTCCCAGGCGGCGCGCGCGTCCTGGGGCGGGAAGCCGAGCCGGTTCATCCCCGTGTTGATCTTCAGCCAGACCCGCGGCGGGGATGTTGTGCACGGTTGCTCCAGCATGCGCAACTGCTCCTCCTGGTGCACCACCAGGTCCAGCTTCAGTTCCCTCGCCCGCTCCAGGTCGGCGCCGCTGAAGCAGCCCTCCAGAAGCAGGATGGGCCGGCGTACACCCAGTTCGCGCAAGAGCGCCGCCTCCTCCAGGCATGCCACTCCGAAACCATCGGCCTCCGCCAGGCCCTGCACGACCCGCGCCAGGCCATGCCCATAAGCGTCGGCCTTGACCACCGCCAGCACCCGGCTCGCCGAGGCCAGGGAACGCGCACGCCGCAGGTTGGCACGCAGTGCCGCACCGTGGATCAACAGCTTCAGGGGACGTGGCATTCACTCTGCGCCAAGTGGCACCCGCGCCTCGCTGAGCAGATCCTCAAAGCGGGTATAGCGCCCCAGGAAAGCCAGCCGCACCGTGCCGATAGGCCCGTTGCGCTGCTTGGCAACGATGATCTCGGCCACGCCCTGCTGCTCGCTGTCTTCGTGGTAAACCTCGTCCCGGTAGATGAACAGCACCAGGTCGGCGTCCTGCTCTATGGCACCGCTTTCCCGCAGGTCAGACATCACCGGGCGCTTGTCCGGGCGTTGCTCCACGCTGCGGTTGAGCTGCGACAGGGCTACCACCGGCACCTCCAACTCCCTGGCCATGTTCTTCAAGGAGCGTGAGATCTCCGAGATCTCGGTGGCGCGGTTTTCCTTACTGCCGGTGACCTGCATCAGCTGCAGGTAATCGATGAGCACCAGGTCCAGACCGCCTTCCTCGCGCACCAGGCGACGGCAGGTAGAGCGGATCGCCGTGGGGGATTGTCCCGGCGTATCGTCAACGAAGATGGAGACATTCTGAAGCTGGCCCGCGGTGGAGAAGAGTCGCTCCCAGTTCTCTTCGCTCAGACGCCCGGTGCGGATGCGTTGCTGATCGACCCGGGCCAGGGAGGCCAGCATGCGGATGGCCAGTTGCTGGGCGGACATCTCCATGCTGAAGAGCAGCACCCGCTTGCCGTGCTTGAGGGCGGCATGCTCGGCGATGTTGACCGCCAGCGCGGTCTTGCCCATGGAGGGTCGTCCGGCCAGCACGATGAGGTCGGTTTCCTGCAGGCCGGCGGTAAGATTGTCCAGGTCGTTGAAACCGGTCTCCAGCCCGGTCACCGTGCTCTTTGTTTTGTAAAGGGTATCGATGCGCTCCAGCGCGGGCGCCAGAATTTTCGTGAAGGGGCGGTAGCTTTCCTGGCCACGCTTGCGCTGCCGGGCGATTTCAAAGATGCCCTGCTCGGCCCGGTCCAGCACTTCGGCCATGCTGCGCCCGCCGGTGTTATAAGCCGACTCCAGGATCCCGCCGCCGGCTTCGATGAGCGCGCGCCGCACCGAGTTTTCCCTGACTACCAGGGCATGGGCGCGGATATTGGTTCCCTCCGGCGCATTTTCAACCAGCGCAGCCAGGTAATCCAGGCCACCGCCCTCCTCTAACTGGTCGCCACCGCGCAGGCGGTCGCTCAGGGTGATCAAGTCCGTGACTTGGTGTTCCTGGTGCAAGACGGCGATAGTCCGGAACACCAAGCGATGGCGCGGGTCGTAAAAGTCGCCGTCCTCCAACAGTCCGGCCACCCGATCCCAAGCGGAAGCTCCCAGCAGCAGGGCGCCGAGCACGGCCTGCTCGGCTTCCAGGGAATAGGGTGGGCTGCGGCCGGGAACGGAATCCGGGCCGCGTTCAGGCCGGGCGGCCACGGGACAGGCGCCTCCGGGCGGGGTGCAAGGTGGCGGAGCGGCGGTCCCCGCGGCCCATCACTCCTCCATCGGCTGTACTGAAACCTTGAGCATCACCTTTACTTTC
>JABAAT010000047.1 GCA_014238615.1 Gammaproteobacteria bacterium
CAGTCGGAAAACTACGATTCCTCAAGGATCAGGGTTCTGGAAGGCCTGGAGGCGGTACGGAAGCGGCCAGGTATGTTCATCGGCAACACCGAGGACGGATCCGGGCTGCATCACTTGGTTTTCGAGCTGCTGGACAACAGCATGGACGAGGCGCTGGCGGGCCACTGTGACCACGTACAGGTGCGCCTCCACGCGGACGGTACGGTTTCGGTGCGGGACAACGGTCGGGGCATCCCGGTGGACTCGCATGCCAAGGGGCACTCCGGCGCAGAGGTGATCATGACGACCCTGCATGCGGGCGGTAAGTTTGACAACAACACTTACAAGGTCTCCGGGGGGCTGCACGGGGTTGGCTTATCCGCGGTGAACGCGCTGGCCGAGCAGCTGTTCCTGGAAATCCATCGGGACGGCGGACTCTATCGCCAGGAATACCGGGATGGCGTGCCGCAAGCCCCGCTGGAGCGCATGGAAGATTCCACCTTCAGCGGCACCTACATCCGGTTTTCTCCCAGCCGTGAGATCTTCAGCGACAGGGAGTTCCATTATGACCTGCTGGCCGAGCGGCTGCGGGAGTTGTCTTTCCTGAACGAGGGGGTGCGCGTTGATTTATTTGACGAGCGCACGGACCGACACAGCAACTTCCAGTACCAGGGCGGTCTTGTGGCCTTTATCGAGGAGATGAATCGGAATAAAACCACGTTGCACCGCAAGGTGATTCACTTCAAGGTAGAGCGACAAGGCGACAGCGTGGAGCTCGCCCTCCAGTGGAGCGAATCCTACCAGGAGAACGTGTTCTGCTTCACGAACAACACCCGGCAGCGTGACGGCGGCACCCATCTGTCCGGGTTGCGCACCGCCTTGACCCGCACCCTGGGCGGCTACATGGAGAAGCAAAACCTGCCTGCCAGGGAGAAGGTTTCACTGAGTGGTGAAGACGTGCGGGAGGGCTTGACCGCGGTGCTTTCGGTGAAACTGCGGGATCCCAAGTTCTCCTCCCAGACCAAGGACAAACTGGTCTCGAGCCAGGCCCGCGTCCTGGTGGAAAGTAACGTCAGCGCCAGGCTGGGCGATTTTCTGCAGGAGAACCCACGGGAGGCCCGGGCCATCTGCGGCAGGATCAACGATGCTTCAAGGGCGCGTGAAGCGGCGCGCAAGGCGCGTGAACTAACCCGCCGCAAGGGCTTGCTGGACGGCAGCGTGGGCCTGCCGGGGAAACTGGTGGACTGCCAGGAGCGGGATCCGGCCAAGGCCGAAATTTTCCTGGTGGAGGGAGATTCCGCCGGCGGCTCCGCGCGCCAGGGCCGGGACCGCCGTTACCAAGCGGTCCTGCCGTTGCGCGGCAAGATTCTCAACGTGGAAAAGGCGCGTTTTGAACGCATGCTCTCCTCGACTGAGATCGGCGCCCTCATCCAAGCCCTGGGCTGCGGCATCGGCCGGGATGAGTTTTCCCTGGAGAAACTGCGCTACCACAGGGTGATCATCATGACCGACGCGGACGTGGACGGTTCGCATATCCGCACGCTGCTGTTGACTTTCTTTTACCGGCATATGCCGGGACTGGTGGAAAGAGGGCATATCTATGTCGCGCAGCCACCGCTCTTCTCGGTCAGGAAGGGAAAGCAGACGCGCTACCTGCACAGCGGAGTGGCGCGCGACCGCCACCTGTTGGAGATGGCCCTGCGCAGCGCCACGCTGCACCCAGAGACGGGCGCGCCACCCATACCCCACGAGGAATTGCTGGAGCTGGGGGAAAAGTACTCGCACATGAAAGCAGCCGAGGAACAGCTTCTGCAACGCTACCCGGAGCGCTTCGTTGAAGTGCTGCACACGGTGCCGGAGCTGCGTGTCGAGGATTGTGCCGACCGGGAACGCCTGGGCGCCTGGGCGGAGTCCTTCAGCGCGGCCTTACGCGCCACCCGGGGCGTCAGCTGCACGCCCCACGTGGCGCCGGCGCGGGAAGAAGAGCATGGCTGGGTCTGCGAATTTCGGTTGAGGCTCCAGGGCACCGAGCAGCGCTATCACATCGGGGCCGGCTTTGCGGCTTCCCGGAACTATCGTCGGATTGTCCTGTTCTCCAAGGCGGCCACCCTGCGGGAAGGCGCCAAGGTGGTCAGCGGCGAACAGGAATACCCGGTGCAGACGCTGCGTATGGCGATAGAGCGCCTGCTGAGCGTGTCCCTGAAGGGAGTGGAGATCAAGCGCTATAAGGGCCTGGGTGAGATGAACCCGGAGCAGCTTTGGGAGACCACCATGGACGCGGAGCGCCGGGTGCTCTGCCAGGTGCGTTTAGAGGACGCGGTCGCGGCGGATCAAACGTTCACTATTCTGATGGGGGATCGCGTGGAAGCGCGGCGCGAGTTCATCGAGGAAAACGCGTTGGCGGTGGTCAACCTGGACATTTAGTCTTGCGCGTGACTAAACTATAGGCATAGGCTGAGTTTGGTGGATGAACACAGAATACCAAAAACTGATCTCCTGCCTGATAAAAAAATGTTCTACCAACATGGAGGTTGATATTGATGTTGATATGGAGGTTCCCAAACGAAGGCCCACTGCGGCGAATTCAATGTTTCTAACGAACAAGGAGCAGGGGGAGTGGGCTGAGAAGATCGTGCTCGAAGCCATCAATCGGGATTCGCAGGAATTCTGTTCGATTCGATACGGACATTCCAGCCCTCTTTCCGCCGATTCCCCAAGATTTTCCGAGCACTACAGTTCATACATTAAAGAGCTAAACACAATTGGAAAAAGGCCTGATATCCTCATTTACAAGCGGGCGGATATTCCGAGCCACTATGACTGTAGAGATGAGGATTTCATCCGAAAGGCTATAGCTGCGATAGAGGTCCGTTCAAGCAGTTTCCTGATAAACAAGTATTCGGAATTCATGGAAAAAAGAACTCTCGATGCTAAAGAAAAAATCAAGAAATGCCAGGAAAAATTGAAAACGGAACCGTATTCCGGCCTGCTTCTTGAAAAGAGCCCCGAGGATCATAAAATGATACAGGCCGCTACAGTTGATACTTTCAGGGACCTGAAAGTCGGACTGAAGGCCCAGTCTTCAACCAGGCAGTTGAAGGAGCTAAGTAAGATCCTGGCAGAGATGAAGGAGCAAATCAAAATTCTCTGTAAGCGCGACTATCTTAGCATTACGCCGAAGCTTGAGGACTTTGCTTTAGTCAACAGGTGGATTCAACGATTCGGAGTTAAGCATTATTATCTTCAAGTGTTTTTTGATAAGGCATATGTAATTTCGTTCAAGAACATTCTTGAATTAATATGCGACCCGGAAAATAAAGGCACCAAATTTTTCGTGGAACGCGACACCAAGAATCAGAGAAAGACAACCATTAAAGTGAAAGTGCGGGCTGGCAAGGAGATTCTGGGAAAGATTGACATGCCGGAGCATCATGCTAAACTGAAGGAATTGGACAGAGGACGTCTTTTATACTATGTGACATTCCGGGGAGGCAAAGGCTGCTTGGATTCCGACACCTTTTTCAGGGAAATAGTAGATGCAAAATGATCACATTGATTTTTTGCGGGAAGTTGGAGAACCTCATCGCAAGAAATATGGGCAATTCCTCACGCATCCTGATGTTGCAAAATTCATGGTGGATTGGGCTCTGTATTCAGGTGAAAAGTCACTTTATGACCCCGCATTCGGTCTCGGCGCTTTCTTGAATGCCGTTTCCGGCCTGGAGGTGCAGTTTGACGGCAGCGAAATCGACTCCAAAATCCTGGAGTATTGGATCAAAGCACCCAACGGCAATGGGAACCAGGCAAGAATATTCAATGAGGATTACCTGCTCTCATGGGGGAAATCCCATGCCAACATAGTCTGCAACCCGCCATATATGCGATTCCAGAAATTTCTGAACAGGAATTGCGTATCCAAAGCATTCATCGAGAATTTGAATTTAAGGTTATCGGGATACACGAATACAGCGTCTGCATTTCTACTGAAATCTTTATCCGAATTGAGCGGTTCAGGAAGGCTCGCCTACATTATGCCTCTTGAATTCCTTAATACCGGATACGGCAGCATTGTCAAAAACCGGCTTATCGAGAATGGGCACCTGGTTTCAGTGATCAGGCTCGATTGCGAAAAAGAAGTTTTTCCTGATGCGACGACATCGGTTGGAATAATATTGTTCGATGCCGCAAGATCTTATTCTCATGTGAATTTTCATATTGCTGGCTCGATAAAGGAATTGAAGCAAATACTCGATTGTCAGCCAATCAACCGGATTCCGGTAAAATCTCTGGAAGCCGATTCAAAATGGCTCTCCCACTTCCAGCAGCAATGCTTTTCCGTCCATGCAGACTTGACGGTTCCGTTGAGATACTACGGACGCTTCAGTAGAGGTATAGCTACAGGAGCCAATAAGTTCTTCGCCATGAAACCGTCTCAAAGCAGACGGTGGAAAATTAATCGACGGGAACTTCTGCCCTGCATCACTAGAAGCCCACAGATACGGAGTGCTGTCTTCAAGCAGGAAAATTATAAGGAGCTGGAGGAAAACGATCTTCCCGTACTACTGTTCAACGGGAAGGGTTCCTATTCAAAAAGTGCGAAAGCATATATCGAAAACGGCGAAGAAAGAGGGTTCAATACAAGATTTCTGACAAGAAATCGAAAGCCGTGGTATAAGCTCGAAGCCAGAAGGCCGTCCCCACTGCTCTTGAGCGTCTTCTTTCGTGGCGGGTATAAAATCATTCGTAACAAGACCAATGCACTGAATCTAACATGCTTTCATGGGTTTCAGCCCAATTTGGTCGGTCAAGACTATATTGATCGTCTGTTCATTTACCTGGCATCTACTTCCGGCAGGGAAATCACTTCATTATCAAGTCGAAGATATGGTGATGCTTTGGATAAATTTGAACCGAATGACCTAAATAATGTGCGGGTTCCCCAGCCTAACATCTTCAACGAGATTTCCTCTAAAACCATGACGAAGGCAATGTCTTATATTGAAAGAAAAAACAATGTGCCTGATTGGGTAAACAGGCAGTTTGAAAAAATGAAGTTGATTCATCACCCAACTTCGTAGTTGCGCATATAGATGGGTTGTTCCATTTTTGTCCGGGAAAGAACAGCAACGGTTTCACATATTCACCACCCCCGATTTTTATCGGCACCAGCCGCAAAGTCCACAAGTCGGGCCTCGGCCCTAGGGTCTTGAAAACCGTCTCCGGCCTACTTACCTTGGCTATGCCGAGGAGCGGCGGGACGCGGACGCTTTTGCGCGCGGGGGCCTGGGCGGGTGTGTGGGAGATGGGGCGCGCGCCGGCACCCAGACTTCCACGTAGCGGGCGCCGTCCGCGTACAAGGCCGCGGCGAGGGCGTTCGCGGTGCTGCCGGTGGTCAACACATCGTCGACGATGGCGATGTGACGATAGTCCGGGGAGCGCAGGGGCTGGAAGGCCCGGCTGACGTTACGCCCGCGGCGCGCGGCCGGCAGCGATGCCTGGGGGGGCCCGGGGAGCCGCCGGTAGCAGCGGGACAGGATGGGGATGCGCAGCGCTTTGCCCAGCGGCCGGCAGATTTCCAGCGCCTGGTTGAAACCGCGCCGCGCCAGGCGCCTGGGGTGCAGGGGCACGGGGACCAGGCATTGCGGCAGCGCCTGGCACCGCTGCTGCAGCGCTTCCAGCAGGTACTCGGCCAGCAGGGGCGCCATCGCCAGCTGCCCGCGAAACTTGAGGTCATGAATCAAGGTGTCCACCGGCGCCTGGTAAAGTAACGGGGCAAGACAGCGCTGGAAAACGGGCGGCGCGCGCAGGCAGCCGGGGCAGACGCCGAGGCTCTCCAGCGGCTCCGCGCAAAGCGGGCAGGCGCGGCGGTTGTAAGGTAGATCGGAGCGGCAGCCGGCACACAGGGTCGCGTGCGCGCTGTCCGCTCCACACAGGCGGCAGCAACGGCGCAGGCCTGGGCACAGCCGCCGAAACGCCCGGAGAATGTGAGTTCCTTTCATCAGTATGCTTTCCTGCAGAGCGGAGGCATTGTAGATTAGTCGTCATGGAGTTGCATGCCATGCCGTCCCGCCGGGAACAATCCGCCGCCCCTTCGCCGCGCCATGACTGGCGCCTGGAAGAGGTGCTGGAACTGCTGGGTACGCCGCTCAACGACTTGATGTTTCGGGCGCACGGCGTGTATCGCGCCTGTTTCGATCCGAACCGAATTCAGCTCAGCACGCTGCTGAATATCAAGACGGGCGGTTGCCCGGAGGACTGCGCCTATTGCCCGCAGAGCGCGCGTTATCGCACCGGGGTGCGGGCGCAGCCGTTGTTGTCCCTGGAGCGGGTGCGGGAGCAGGCACGGGCGGCGCGCGCCGCGGGCGCCGCGCGCTTCTGCATGGGAGCGGCCTGGAGAAGTCCTCCCGAGCGGGAGTTCCCGCGCCTGCTGGAGCTGGTGGAGGCGGTGCGTGAAGAGGGCCTGGAGACCTGTCTGACCGCTGGCATGCTGAGCGCCGGGCAGGCGCGGCGCCTCAAGGAGGCCGGCCTGGACTACTACAACCACAACATCGACAGCTCCGAAGAATATTACGCGCGCATCATTCAAACGCACACTTTCCAGGATCGGCTGGAGACCTTGGAGCATGTGCGCCGGGCGGGCCTGGCCGTATGCTGTGGCGGCATCCTGGGCATGGGGGAGAGCGTGCGTGATCGGGCCGGGATGCTGCGGACGCTGGCCAATCTGCCCGAGCACCCGCGCAGTGTGCCTATCAACCTGTTGGTGCGGGTGGCCGGCACGCCGCTGGAGGAGACCCCGGCGCCGGACCCGTTCGACCTGGTACGTGTCGTGGCGGCGGCGCGTGTCATGATGCCTTTCGCCTATGTACGGTTATCGGCCGGCCGGGACCGGATGTCCGAGGAATTACAGGCGCTGTGCTACTTCGCCGGCGCGAACTCGGTGTTCTTCGGCGAACAGCTTCTGACCACTGGGAACCCGGAAGAGGCCGCGGACCATCGTTTGTTCGCGCGCCTTGGGTTGAGCGTCGAGGCATGAGCCAGGCGCTTTCCATGGCCGCGGCGCGGGCGGCGCGGGCGGCGGAGCTGGCTGAAATACGGGCCGGGCTGGAGCGGCTGCGGGCGGCGGGACGCTGGCGGCAGCGCCGCCCGCGCCGCGGCCCGCAGGGCAACGTGGTGCGCCTGGCCGGGCGGGAGCTGGATAATTTCGCGGGCAACGATTACCTGGGCCTGAGCGCCCACCCGCGCCTGGCGGAAGTCCTGGGCCGAGCCGCCGGGACCTGGGGCGTCGGCAGCGGTGCCGCCGCCCTGCTCAGCGGCTACAGTGAGGAGCATGAGGCGCTGGAGGGCGAACTGGCCGCCTGGCTGCAGCGGGATCGTTGCCTGCTGTTCTCCACGGGATACATGGCGAACCTGGCCCTGGTGCCGGCGTTGGTCGGGCGCGGCGACTGGGTCTTGCTGGAACGCGACTGTCACGCCTCCCTGTACGATGCCGCCTTGCTCAGCGGCGCCGCGCTGCGGCGCTTCCGGCGCGGCCGGGAAGGCAGCCTGGAACGGACCCTGGCGCGCACGACGGGTGGACGGCGCCTGGTGTTGTGCGAGGGGGTTTTCAGCATGGATGGCGATATCGCGCCGCTTGCGGCGATAGCGCGCGACTGCGCGCGGCACGGCGCCTGGTTGATGGTGGATGACGCGCACGGGTTCGGGGTGCTGGGCGCCGAGGGGCGCGGTACCCTGGAGCTCCTGGGCCTGCGGCAGGAGCAGGTGCCCCTGCTCATGGCCACCTTCGGTAAGGCGCTCGGCTGCTTTGGCGCCTTTGCCGCCGGATGCGGAGAGTTGCTGGAACGGGTCGCGCAGTTGGGGCGCGCTTTCATCTACACCACCGCGCCGCCGCCAGCGCTGGCCGCCGTGGCGCGGAGCGCGCTCGGTCTGCTGCGGGAGGAAGCCTGGCGCCGCCGGCGCCTGGCCGAGTGGGTGGATGACCTGGAAGCCGGCGCCGCCCAGCGCGCGCTGGCGTTGGGAGATACGCATAGCGCGATCCAGCCGTTGTTGCTGGGTTCCAACGAGGCCGCCCAGCGCGCGAGCGAGAGTTTCCTGGCCCGGGGAATCCTGGCGCCCGCGATTCGTCCGCCCACGGTTCCGCGTGGCCGTTCCCGCCTGCGCTTCAGCCTGAGTGCGGCGCATGAGAAAGCGCAGCTGGAACGGCTTTTGGACGTGTCGGTCGAGGTGCTTCTGCTGCTCGGGCGCGCCCCTGGCGGGGAGGATCTTCCGCGTGCAGGTTGAAGTCCGCGCGCCAGCCGGGGCAACAACTGTATCGTGCGATGCGCCCCCGATGCGCATGACCCGCGGCGGCGCTCCGGGCGGTGCACGCCCCCTGGTGTTGTTACCCGGCCGGGCGTTTGGCGGGAGCGCCTGGGATGCTTCATGCCTGGCCCCGCCGCCCGAGCTGCCGGAACTGCCTGGCCGTGGGGAAGCCTCCGAAAACGCGGATTTGGCGGGGTCCACCCGGCATCTCCACGCCCCCGCGCTGGTTGTTGGGCGGCCGGGGATGTGCTGGTGCCGCTGGCCTGCCGGGCCCTGTTCCCGGGCACCGGCCAGGCCGCGGGTTGCCGCGCGGTTGCGGTCACGTCCCGTTTCCGGCCCCATTCCCGGCCCCGTTCCTGGACGACCCGGTGGGGATGGTGGAGTGCATCGTCGCGTTAGCGGCGCGCCCGCGTGAACGGCACGCGCCGCCTTGAGCCGGACCCAGGCGCCGTGGAACTCGATCGGCGCCGGATTATCCGGAACTTCGACAACGCCGCGGGAGGCTATGAAGACGCGGCCGTGTTGCAGCACCGCGTGGCCCGGAACCTGGACGAAAGGCTGGAGTACATGCGTTTGGAGCCCTTGTGGGTGCTGGACCTTGGAGCCGGGACGGGTTACGGTTCCCGGCTGCTGGCACGCCGTTATCCGCGGGCGCGCCTGGCGCAGCTGGATTTCGCCCACGGGATGCTGCTGGAGGCGCGGCGCCGAACGCCGCCCCGGCAGTTGCCGCGCACCGCCTGGCTGCGGGCCGACGCGCACGCGCTGCCGTTCCGTGGACAAAGCCTGGACCTGGTGTTCTCCAGCTTCATGCTGCAATGGTGCGCGGCGCTTGAACGGGTGTTCCAGGAATGCCTCCGGGTGTTGCGCCCGGGGGGATTGCTCTTGTTTTCCACCTGCGGCCCGGACACCTTGCGGGAGTTGCGCTGGAGCTGGAGCCAGGTGGACGACGAGCCCCACGTGCATCTTTTCGTGGAGATGCATGATGTGGGTGACGCGCTGGTGCGGGCCGGCTTCCAGGCGCCGGTCATGGAAGTAGAGTATTTCACGCTGGGCTACCCGGACTGCACCGCGTTGCTGCGCGAATTGCGGCGTCTGGGAGCCCGCAATTCGGTGCGCGTGCGGCGCCCGGGGTTGTCCGGCACGCGCAACGCACGCCGCCTGCTGTATGAGAACTATGAGACCTTGCGCGGCCCGCAAGGCCTCCCGGCGACCTACGAGGTGATCTACGGTCATGCGTGGGCTCCGTCCCGGGTCGTCCCGTGCGACGCCCGCCGCGTGACGTTCCACGCCCGCGATCTGAAATCCTCCGGTTCAGCCGGCAAAGCCGGGTGAACGAGACAAGCAGCAAGCCCCGCGGCGTCTTCGTGACCGCCACGGACACCGGCATGGGCAAAACCTGGGTCAGCATCGGACTGATCAAAGCCCTGCGCACCAGGAACTTCCGGGTGGCGGGCATGAAGCCGGTGGCCACCGGTTGCGAAGGCCCGGCTTCCATGCTGCGCAACAGCGACGCCCTGCAGCTCCACGAGGTGTCTTCCCTCCAGGCGCCTTACGATCTGATCAACCCCTACCGTTTCAAGCCGCCTATCGCCCCGCACCTGGCCGCCGCGCGCATCGGCTGCTCGATCTCCCTGGAGGAAATCCAGAAGGCCTACACGAAGCTCACCGGGATGGCGGAATTCGTGGTGGTGGAAGGCCTGGGTGGCTGGCTGGTGCCGCTGGGCGGCCGGCACGACGTGTCGGATATGGTACGTGCCCTGGGCATCCCGGTGCTGCTGGTGATCGGCCTGCGCCTCGGCTGCATCAACCATGCCCTGCTCAGCGCCCGGGCGATACGGGAGGACGGCGCACAGCTTCTGGGTTGGATCGCCACCGGCGTGGATCCGGACTACAGCACCACCGCGGAAACCTGTGACTACCTGGGCGAAGCACTGGGCGCGCCGCCCTTGGCCGTGGTGCCGAATCTCGCCGGTCCGGCCCCGGAGCAGTTAGCCGGGTACATGGGGGAAGTCGTACAGCGGCTGCAGAAGTGCTGCCTGGGGCAGGACTGAGGGCGCGGGTTTCGGGTAGGATGCCGTGGGTGCGCCCCAAGTGTTTGCTATGCGCTAAGCGAGCGCGTGCGTTGCCCCCCGGACCTTCGAGGGTTCTGTAGGGGGCTTGCCTGGTCCAGCCTCCCGGATACGCTCCGGTCATAACCCGGGACGGACCGGTTATCATTGCCTTGCGCGCGGGGGGGGGCTAGCCTATCAATAAATTGTTGATAAAAATGGTGCGGTGCAGCAAGTGCTCCGTCTTAGCTCAGTAATCGTCTCTGTGGTCATCGGCGATTTGCTCCATATATTCTTGACCTATGCGTTCCCTTGAATCATCTGACACGTATTCTGTGTCCAGTATGTGAATGCTGTCTTTGTCTCCGCCCGCCCATGCGTAATCCTGTGCCGTCTTGCCGCCCGAGCTGCAAGTCCCTATCAAAGCATTCTGATCCAACAGAAGTCGTATGATGCTCGTATCTCTCTGAAGTACAGATCTCATCAAGGCTGTCATGCCGTCCTTGTCTTGCATATTGATTTCAGCTCCCGCCGCCAGGAGCAACTTGACGACTTCCTCGTGTCTATAGGTTACTGCAAGCATCAGTGGTGTCAGGGCGAGCTTGTTGTGTGCGCTGGCTCTTGCCTTGGCGTTAAGCAGTAGCTTGATGGTTTCCTTGTGCCCGTAGCGGGAGGCGCAGATCAGAGGCGTATCGCCGTCCTTGTCGTGTGCGTTGACACGCTTTTCCCGCTCGACAGCACTTGCGGGTGCATCAATCAGGATCTTGGCAATCCCCGCATGTCCGTACTCCGATGCATTTATGAGTGCCGTCTGGCCATTTTGGCTTCGCGTATCAACATCAGCCCCCTCCTTTAGCAGGCACTCCACTTCTTTAGTGTTTCCGATCGCCGCCGCCATCAACGCCGTATCACTCTTTGCTCGAGATCGGCTCCACCAGGGCTTTATTCTTTTCAGTAACCGGGTAGTCCAGGCCGAAAAGAACTTTGCAGCGATGTCCTCGACTAACTGCATGGAAACCCAATCCTTCATGGCTTCTGGGTGTTGGCGATCACGGCCCGCAGCAGATTTAGCACTTGGGAATGACCTTCAGACGATGCGTGTGTCAGCGCAGCCCGCAGCAGGCTGGGCCAATATGCGTTCCTTTTGTTGCCCTTCATCGTATCCCTCCTCCTGCCGGCAATCTAAATGTCTGGACAATTTTACTGCGCCGCACCATTTTTTATCAACATTTTTGTGATAGGTTAATGCGGAGGGGGAGAGAGGGTTTGCCTTGGGGCGGGGCAGCGATTCGCTCTGGCGAAACGTTGAGGCCTCGCGAGGTTTGCCAGGGTCCCCCACCGGGGGGCGGAGGAGCTTATAACAGATGAAAAGAACTTGTACACGGTACGCGTTCGGGAGTGTTGTCCCTCTCTTTGCATGGTCTTTCCTGGCGACGCAGGCCGCGCGGGCTGATTACCAGCTCAACCTGCCGCGAGGTGTCACCGAGACCAGCCAGGCGGTGTACGACCTGCACCAGCTCATGCTGATCATCTGCACGGTGATCGGACTCATCGTGTTCGGCGTGATGTTCTGGGCCATGTTTCACCATCGCAAGTCCCGCGGTGCCGTGCCTGCGAGCTTTACCCACAGCGCCAGGGCCGAAATCTTATGGACCGCGATTCCCATCCTGATCCTGGTTGGCATGGCCATTCCGGGCACCGCGGTGCTGATCGACATGGAGGACAGCAGCGCCGCCGATATGACCGTTAAGGTCACCGGCTACCAATGGAAATGGCGCTACGATTACCTGGACGAAGGCTTCGGCTATTTCAGCGTGTTGGATGAAGCCAGCAACCGCGCGCGGCAGCTGAACTCCGGGGAGGATCCGAGCACGGTGCCCAACTACCTGCTGGAAGTGGACAAGCCCCTGGTGCTGCCGGTCGGTAAGAAGATCAAGATCCTGACCACCGCGAGTGACGTCATCCACGCCTGGTGGGTGCCGGCGCTCGGCTGGAAGCGGGATGCAGTGCCCGGCTTTGTACGCGAGTCCTGGACCAGGATCAAAGAGCCGGGCATCTACCGCGGGCAGTGCGCGGAGCTCTGCGGGCGCGACCACGGCTTCATGCCGGTGGTGGTGCATGCCTTGCCCGAGCCGGAGTACCAAGCCTGGGTGGCCGAGGCCAAAGCCGAGGCCGCGGATACCCCGGACGTCTCGCGAGAATACAGCATGGCTGAGCTCATGGCCACGGGGAAAGAGGTTTATAACAAGCTCTGCGTAGCCTGTCACCAGGCCAATGGTCAAGGCCTGCCCGGGGCCTTTCCCGCGCTGGCCGGTAATCCGTTGGCGCTTGGCTCCCTGGACGAGCATGTCCGAGTCGTGATGTTCGGCAAGGCCGGGACCGCCATGGCGGCGTTTGGTGAGCAGCTGAACGACGTGGAAATGGCCGCCGTGGTGACCTACGAACGCAATGCCTGGGGCAATGATAAACAACGCGCCACCGGAGTGGCGTCCATGCTGGCACCCGCCGAGGTGCAGGCCTATCGCGACGCGGGCGCGCCATGAACAGCCGCCGTGGGGTGCCCCACCATGAGGTAGAGAAAGATGCATGATGCCGCCGTTATCACAGGGGCGCACGAGGAGCACCACGCGGAACACCCGAGCGGCCTGAAACGTTGGTTGTTTACCACGAACCACAAGGACATCGGCACCATGTACCTGGTGTTCGCGCTGGCCATGTTTTTCGTCGGCGGCTCCATGATCCTGGTGAATCGAGCTGAACTCTGGGAGCCCGGCCTGCAGCTGGTGGACCCACAGGTCTTCAACATGCTGACCACCATGCATGCCTTGGTGATGATTTTCGGCGTCCTGATGCCGGCGGCGGTCGGCTTCGCCAACTGGATGATCCCCATGATGGTCGGCGCGCCGGACATGGCCCTGCCGCGCATGAACAACCTGAGCTTCTGGTTGCTCCCCTTCGCCTTCGTCCTGCTGCTGGGCACCATGCTTATGCCCGGCGGCGGTCCCGCCGGCGGCTGGACCATGTATCCACCACTGATGCTGCAGACCGGCGCCGCGCTGCCCTTCGTGATCTTTGCCGTGCACATCATGGGCGTGTCTTCGGTGCTGGGCGCGATCAACATCATCGCCACCATTCTGAATATGCGCGCGCCCGGCATGACCTTCATGAAGCTGCCGCTTTTCGTGTGGACCTGGCTCATCACCGCCTTCCTGCTCATCGCCACCATGCCGGTGCTGGCCGGGGCGGTGACCATGTTGCTGACCGACAAGTACTTCGGCACCAGCTTCTTCAACGCCGCGGGCGGCGGCGACCCGATCCTGTTTCAGCATGTCTTTTGGTTCTTCGGCCACCCCGAGGTGTACGTCCTGATCCTGCCCGCCTTCGGCATCGTCTCCCAGATCCTGCCGGCCTTCTCACGCAAACCGCTGTTCGGCTACACCTCCATGGTCTATGCCACCGCCGCCATCGCCTTCCTGTCCTTCTTCGTCTGGGCGCACCACATGTTCACGGTGGGCATGCCGCTGGCCGGCGAGTTGTTTTTCATGTACGCGACCATGTCCATCGCCGTCCCCACGGGAGTCAAAGTCTTCAACTGGATGGCGACCATGTGGCGCGGCTCGCTCAGCTTTGAGACCCCCATGCTCTTCGCCGTCTCCTTCGTGTTGCTGTTCACCATAGGCGGTCTCTCCGGCCTGATGCTTGCCATCACCGCGGTGGACTTCCAGTACCATGACACCTATTTCGTGGTGGCCCACTTCCACTACGTACTGGTCACCGGCACCTTGTTCGGGCTGATGGGCGGCGCGTACTTCTGGTTGCCCAAGTGGACCGGCCACATGTATGACGAGCGGCTTGGTCAGCTGCACTTCTGGCTCTCCGTGATTTCCGTGAACGTGCTGTTCTTCCCGCAGCATTTCCTGGGCCTGGCCGGCATGCCCCGGCGCATCCCCGACTACGCCACGCAGTTCACCGAATTCAACCAGATATCGACCATCGGCGGTATGGTCTTCGGCGCCAGCCAGTTGATTTTCCTATACGTGGTTTACAAGTGCATACGCGGCGGCGCACGGGCCGACGACCGGGTGTGGGAGGGCGCCACGGGCCTGGAATGGACGCTGTCCTCGCCCCCTCCCTACCACAGTTTTACCAGTGCGCCTGAAGTCAGGTGAGGCACCGCCGGGGCAGTTTTTTGTGAGCCGGTGCGCGTGAACGATACGTCGGTCGCGGGGCGGCTGCGCCGCAGGAATTTCCGGGTGGCGTGGCTGCTGGGCTTGGTTGCCATGAGCCTTTACCTGGGCTTTATCCTGCTGAACGGGGTGCTCAGATGAGCGCCGCGCCATCTCCCCCCGAGGATCGCGGCCGCTCGCACCGGCGGGTGGCGTGGCTGCTGGGGTTCGCGGCAATAGGCATGGTAGGCTTCGCTTACGCGTTGGTGCCGATCTACGAGGTGTTCTGTGAATACACCGGGTTGAATACCCGCTCCGGCGTGATTTCCGAGCAGGAAGCGAGCGCGTTGCGCGGCACCGGGCGCCGGGTGCTCCTGGAACTGGACTCCAACCTGAACGACGGACTCCCCTGGAGGTTTAGACCGGAGCGGCAAAAGCTGTGGCTGCGTCTCGGCGAGATCAATGAATTCGTCTACGAGGTGCAGAACCTTTCGGGAGAGCCCCTCACCGGGCGCGCCCTCCCCAGCGTTACCCCGTCGCAGGCGGCGCCCTATGTCAAGAAGCTGCAATGTTTCTGCTTCTCGCCCGTGGACCTGCAACCCGGAGAGCACAAGCGCCTGGCCGTGCGCATGGCGGTCTCGCCGGAGTTGCCGGAGCGCTTCGGCGAGCTGACGCTTTCCTATACTTTCTATCCATCCGAGCCGACGGCGGTGTCGGCCACCCGATCGTCCGGAGCATCCGGGAAGGGAGAGTCATGAGCACGCAAAGCGCGTATCACATTCCTCATGGGAGCCACTGGCCGATCGTGGCCACCCTGGCCCTGTTCGTGTTGTTTGGAGGCGCCGCGGTCGCGCTGAACGGTCTTGGTCTGGGGACTTTCCTCATGGGGATCGGCGTCGCCGTCCTGGTGTACATGTTCGTGGGCTGGTTCGGCACCGTCATCGACGAAAGCCGGGCCGGGTTGCACAATAAACAGGTGGATGTCAGCTACCGCTGGGGGATGTCTTGGTTCATCTTCTCAGAGGTCATGTTTTTTGCCTGCTTTTTCGGCGCCCTTTTCTACGCCCGGCTCTTCTCCGTGCCCTGGCTGGGCGGAGCGGGTACCGGTTACGCCACGCATGAACTTCTGTGGTCGGACTTTCAAGCCGTATGGCCGCTGCTGAAGCCCCCCGACACCGGTCTCTTCCAGGAAGCCAAAGGCACCATTGCAGTGTGGCAGGTGCCGGTGCTCAACACCGTCGTCCTGGTTTCCAGCAGCGTCACAATCTACTTTGCCCACGAAGCCCTGAGAAGAGATCAGCGCACCAGACTGCGCAACTGGCTGCTGGTGACCGTCCTGCTGGGCTTCACCTTCGTCGGCCTGCAGGCCACGGAGTACGTGCACGCCTACCAGGAACTCGGCCTGACCCTGAACTCCGGGGTATTCGGCGCGGTCTTTTTCATGTTGACCGGCTTTCACGGTTGCCATGTGATCATCGGCGCCCTGATTCTCACGGTGATCCTGCTGCGCTGCGTGAAGGGGCATTTCAGCCCGAATCATCATTTCGCTTTTGAGGCTGCGGCCTGGTACTGGCATTTCGTGGACATCGTCTGGATCTGCGTCATGCTCTTCGCCTATATTCTCTGAGTCCGCCCCCCGGCCCGCCCCGGGCCCGCCGCCACTGGCGCGCCGCTTGCGCCGCGGCGCATGCAATCAGCCGTCCCGGTTGAAGTGGCGCTCCATGGTTTTCAGGTCGGTGTGGCGCACGTCCCGTCCCGTATCGACGTAGATCACGTACTCGCAGATGTTGCAGGTATGATCGCCGATGCGCTCCAGGGAGCGCCCCAGCCAGATGCTGTCCATGCCGGTCTGCGCGTGGCGCGGTTCTTCCATGAGATAGGTGAGCAACTGTTTCAGCAGGGCCGCATAGTCTTGGTTGAGCTTGTCCTCCATGCGGATGACCTCGAGGGCCTGGCGCGTGTCACCGCGGGCGAAAGCGTCCAGGCCTCCGGCCATCATGTTGCAGACGTGCGCACCGATGGCGCGGATGTTTTCCACGTGGTAACCGGGCAGCCGATGTTCCTTCCTCAGCAGCGAGGTGGCCATGGCGGCGGCGCGCTCGGCTTCGTCGCCGATGCGTTCCAGGTCCGTGTTGGTCTTCAGGATGGCGATGAGCATCCGCAGATCCCCGGCTGCCGGCTGCCGCCGCACCAGCAGGCGCAGGGCCGCCTCGTCGATGGAGACCTCCATGCGGTTGACCTGCTTCTCCTTGCCACGCAGGTGATCCGCGTCCTGCGGTGGCCCCTCGCTGAGGATCGAAACAGCAGCGCTTAACTGTTGCTCCACGAGGCCGCCCATTTTCAGCAGGCGGCCGCGCAGGCTATCCAGTTCGTGGTCAAACTGGGAAGAAATGTGTCCGGATAATTCCGTCTCTTTCATGAGTGCTGGTTCCTGGAAGCGACGCTTCAGCCGTAGCGCCCGGTGATGTAGTCCTCCGTCATCTTCTCTCGGGGCTGCGTGAAGAGCCTGCTGGTTTCATTGAATTCAATGAGTTCACCCATGTACAGGTAGGCGGTGTGATCGGAAACGCGCGCGGCCTGCTGCATGTTATGGGTGACGATGACGATGGTGTAGTCTGATTTCAGTTCGAAGATCAACTCCTCGATCTTAAGCGTGGAGATGGGGTCCAGGGCCGAGGCCGGCTCGTCCAGCAGCAGCACCCGGGGCGCCACGGCGATGGCCCGGGCGATGACCAGGCGTTGCTGCTGGCCGCCGGAGAGGCTGAGCGCGTTTTCGTGCAGGCGCCCACGGACCTCCTCCCAAAGCGCCGCGCGGCGCAGCGCGTGTTCCACCGCGTCATCCAGGTGCCGGCGTCCCCGGATGCCCTGGATGCGCAGTCCGTAAACCACGTTCTCATAGATGCTTTTCGGGAAGGGGTTGGGTTTTTGGAACACCATGCCGACATGGCGTCGCAGGGAGGCCACGTCCTGCTCCGGGGCATGGATGTCCGCCCCGTGGATCAGAATGCGGCCTTCACAGCGCACGTTGTCGATGAGTTCATTCATGCGGTTAAAAGAGCGCAGCAAGGTGGATTTACCGCAGCCGCTGGGGCCGATGATCGCCGTGACCCGGCGCTCCGGAATCGAAAGGTCGATGTTTTTCAGGGCCGGCTTGGCGCCGTAGTAAAGGTGAAAGCCGTGGGTCTCAATACAGGGTCGGCTGGGCGCGCCGTCCCGGGGCGCGGAGCCCGGGTCCGGGAGGGCAACGTGTGCGTGCGCGGCCGCGTTTTGCTCAGGTTCCGGGGTCACGGTAGCCCTCCCGCATGCGGTGGCGAAGGTAAATGGCGCTCAGGTTCAGCACCACGATGAGCAGCACCAGCACCAAGGTGGTGGCGTAAACCAACGGCTGCGTCGCCTCCACGTTGGGGCTTTGGAAGCCCACATCGTAGATATGAAAGCCGAGATGCATGAACTTACGCTCCAGGTGCAGGTAAGGAAACACCCCGTCCACCGGCAGCGAGGGCGCCAGCTTGACCACCCCGACCAGCATCAGCGGCGCGACTTCCCCGGCGGCGCGTGCCACCGCCAGGATCAGGCCGGTCAGCATGGCCGGTATGGTGAGTGGCAGCACCGTGCGCCACAGCGTCTCGGAACGGGTGGCGCCCAGGGCCAGGCTGCCTTCCCGCAGGGAGTGCGGCACCCGGCTCAAGCCTTCCTCGGTGGCGACGATGACCACCGGCACGGTGAGCAGGCCCAGGGTGAGCGAGGCCCAGATCAGACCGGGGGTGCCGAAAGTGGGGGCCGGTAGTGCTTCCGGATAAAACAGCCGATCCAGGGAACCACCCAGGAAATAGACGAAGAACCCCAGGCCGAAAACGCCGTACACTACCGAGGGCACCCCGGCCAGGTTGTTGACCGAAATGCGCACGAGGCGCGTGAGCAGCCCCTGGCGCGCGTTCTCATGGAGGTAGATGGCGGCGATGACCCCGAAGGGTGTAACGAGCACGGACATACCAAGTACCATGATAAAGGTCCCGAAAAGAGCCGGGAAGATGCCGCCCTCGGTATTCGCCTCGCGCGGTTCGCCGCCCAGGAACTTCAGCACGCCGCGCAGGTAGAAGCCGAGCTTTTGCGGAAGACTCATGGCGTTCGGGCGGTACGCCAGGAGGATGTCCCCCAGGGTCTGCTCCACCCGTTCCCCGCTTGCCAGCCGCACCCACACCCGGTCCCGCTCCAGCTGCTGACGCAGCGCGCCCACGCGCCCTTCCAGGTTCTTGTAGCGTTCCTGTTGGGTGCGCCGCTGCTCCGCCAGGCGGACGTAGCGCGCATCGTCGGCGGGGGCTTCATCCAGCTCCAGGCGCCGCTCCTCCAGGCGCAGTTTTTCCAGCGCACCATTGATCCTGCCGCCCTCTCCCCGTTCCAGGCGCCGGAGCTGCCGCCGCAGGTCGGCGCCCCGGGCGATCAAGTCCTGCAGCAGCGCGTCATCCGGGCTCCGGCGCACGCCGGCAACCTCCAGCGCTTCCAGGTAGCCGTAAAGATTGCCCCATTCAGTGCGCTGAAAAACCGTCAACTCCTCGGGGTAGCGCGCGTTCTGCAGGTCGGCGCTGTAAATCCGGCGGAAATCCTGCCCGTAGATCCTGCGGTTGCCGGTCTTCAAGAGGAGGCGTTCGGGATGGGTGCCCGTCGCTGCCGGGGGCGCGTCCAGGGCCTGCTCCGGGAGCACCAGCTGCCTGTGCGCGATTTCCCCTGCCAGTGTGACGCTGGACGCCCCGGGGGCGGTGTATTCGAATTCCACGACGGGCGCAGGCCAGAAATAGGTCATACCGCGCACCAGGATCAGCCCCATCAGGCCGCTGACCATGAGCAGGCAGAAGGCGACGGCACCGGCACAGAGCCAGATAAAAGGGTCATCCCCCCGGAACCAACCCAGGCGGCGGCCGCCTGTCCCCGCCGCTGCGCCAGGCCCGCCCTGCCGTGACTCGTGCGCCACCATGCTCAAAGCGCCCGATAGCGGCGCCGCAGCCGCAGCCGCACCAGTTCGGCGGCGGTATTGAGGCCGAAGGTCACCAGGAACAGTAGCAGCGCGGACAGGAATAGCAGGCGGTAATGGCTGCCGCCGACTTCCGCCTCCGGCAGTTCCACGGCGATGTTCGCGGACAAGGCCCGAAAGCCCTCGAAAAGATTCCAGTCGGTGATCGGGGTGTTCCCGGTGGCCATGATCACGATCATGGTTTCACCGACGGCGCGTCCGAAGCCGATCATCACGGCCGAGAAAACACCGGGCAGGGCGGCCACCAGCACCACGCGCCGCAAGGTCTGCCAGCGCGTTGCGCCGAGAGCCAGGGAACCCGTGCTCAGGTGGCGCGGCACGGAAAACACCGCGTCTTCGCTGATCGAGAAGATGGTGGGAATCACGGCAAAACCCATGGCGACGCCGACTACCAACGAATTGCGCTGATCGTAGTCCAGGCCCAGCCGCGCGTGGATCCACTGCGGCATGCTGCCGTCAAAAAACAGCATTTCCAGCGGCACACTGAGCTGCACTGCCGCCGCCACGGCGAGCACCAGCACCGCCACCAGGGGCAACGCCTCCCAGCCGTACAGTTTGCTCCGCGCCGCCGCCGGCAGGTGGCTCCACAACCAGGCCGCGCCGATCACGGCCGCCGGCGCCAGCAGCAGGATCAGGAAGATGGCCGGCAGGTGTCCCTCCACGAAAGGCGCGAACCACAACCCGGCCAGGAAACCGAGGATCACGGTCGGCACGGCCTCCATGATCTCGATAACCGGCTTGACCAGGGCGCGCAGGCGCGGCGCCATGAAATAGGCCGTGCAGATCGCCCCGAGCACGGCCAACGGGATCGCGAACAGCATGGCGTAGAAGGCCGCCTTAAGGGTGCCGAAGCTCAGCGGCGTGAGGCTGAACTTGGGCTCGAAATCGGCGCTGGCCGCGGAGGACTGCCAGACCCATTCCGGTTGATTCCGGCCCTCGTACCAGATCTTGTCCCAGAGCGCCCGCCAGGAGAGCTCCGGATGCGGGTTGTGCACCTCCCAGAGGCTGACCCGGGCGTCGGCGGCGGCCACCAGCAGGTGTTCCGCCCGGACCGAGAAGGCGGCTTGGTGGATGCCGCCTGCGGCCACCTGTTTTAGCAGCAGCTGGTGCCCCGAGGTGGCGTGAAACAGCGCCAGGCGCCCGGTACCGTCGCCGACGACGAAGCCCCTGCGCTCCAGCTCCGGGGCCAGCGCGGTGATGGCACCCAGACCGTCCGCCGAGAAGGTGCGCACCAGGCGCAGGGTCTCCCTCCCCTCGGCGTCGCGCGCCGGGAACCACTGGCGCACCCGTCCGGCGCTGTCGCCGATGAGCAGCGAGAAGCCGCGCGCCTGAAGGGTCACGGAGCGGACCCGGGTCTCCCCCTCCACGAGCGATGCTTTCTGTAACAGGATCGGCGCGCCCGGCCGGGAGATGTCATAGAAGTGCAGGAACCGGTCTTCCTCGATCACGAACACCCGATCCTGCCGCTCATTAACGAACACCCGTGAGATCCTGCCGCCCGCGTAAGGCAGTTCCGTGACCACGGATTCCGGTGCCCGCGGTACTCCGAACAACACGTCTGTTTCCTTGCCCCGGCCTTGAACCCGCAACAGGCGCAGGGAAAAACCGCCAGCGGCGCTGGCCGCGACCACGGTGGCCTGCTCCGCGTCCAGGGCCGCGCCCAGGGCAACCGGCGCGGTGCCGCCCGGCGTGACCGGGAAGGGTGCGGAGGTAAAGGGAAATTCCACCACCGGCGTCACCTGGCGTCCCTGCGCCGTGTAGTGCGCCGTGAAGTGACAGCGGGCCAGCACCACGCCGCCGTCCGCCAGGCCCAGAGCCAGGCCGCCATAGACCGGGGCGCCGCGGGCGAAGGCGACCGGCGGCCCCGCGCCGGCCGGCAGCAGCGTGGTTTCTTTCAGCAGGTCGCCGTCCCGGGTGTTGAAGAAATAGGCATGCCCATCGCCGCTGACCCGGAGCGCCATCCCGCCCTGCTCCTCCAGTGCATACAGCAGCGTGTCGCCCCCGCCGCCGGGCGTGGGGAAAGAGCTCCGTGCGCGCACCTCGGCCGATTGGAAGATCGGAGCCACCACGTAGAGCAGAAACAGGAAAATCAAGGCGCAGGCGGCGATGACGGCCATCCCGCCAACCAGGATCAGTGAGTTGTTCAGCAAATCAAACAAACGCCGCCCGCGCGCCAGGCCGTGGGATATCCCGTTACAATCCACGGGACGCGCCGCCTTGCCTCCGGTTTTCATGGGAGAACTCTAGGCACGCGATGTAACGGGAATGTGAAGGTCGTTCGTATGCCCCGGGCGGCGTGCTAAAATCGGCGGGCTTTTACGCCCCCCCACCGCTTTCCAACCAGGTTCTCCACCCGGCATGCAGGATTACCAGGCATTGATCCACAAGGCCTGCACGCGGGTTTACGCCGTGGCGCGGCGCACCGCCTTGGACCCGGCGCCGGCCCTGTCGCGTCGCCTGTCGAACCGCGTTTGGCTGAAACGGGAAGACCAGCAGCCGGTCTTCTCCTACAAGCTGCGCGGCGCCTACTTCTTCATGAGCCAGCTGCCCCAGGCCGACCTGCGGCGCGGCGTCATAGCCGCCTCGGCCGGCAACCACGCCCAGGGAGTGGCACTGGCCGCGCGCCGCCTGCGCGCCCAGGCCGTGATCGTCATGCCCCGCAGCACGCCCGAAATTAAGGTGGACGCGGTGCGCGAACTGGAGGCGGAGATCATCCTGCACGGCGACAACTACGACCAAGCCTGTGAAAAAGCCTTGCAGGAGGCCGCGCGTCGTGATCTTTGCCTCGTGCCCCCCTACGATCATCCCTGGGTCATCGCCGGTCAGGCCACCGTGGGGGTGGAGATACTGAAGCAGCACCCGGCGGCCGATGTCATCTTCGTCCCGATGGGCGGCGGTGGACTGGCTGCCGGCATCGCCGCCCATGTCTGCCCGAGGCGCCCCGGCCTGGAGATCATCGGAGTGGAACCGGCCGAGGCTCCCTGCGTGCATGAAGCGCTGCGTCTCGGGCGCCCGGTACGCCTGGATCACATCGGCGTCTTCGCCGACGGCGCCGCGGTTGCCAAGGCCGGGGAACACACGTTTGAAGTGCTGCGGCGCTATATGCGCCGCGTGTTGCTGGTCAGCGTGGATGAAATCTGCGCTGCGGTGCGGGATATTTTTGAGGACACCCGTTCCATTCCGGAGCCGGCCGGCGCCCTGGCCCTGGCCGGGTTAAAGCAATACGTACAAAGCGATGCGCCGCGGGATCGTGAGCTGGTGGCCGTACTCTCCGGCGCCAACGTCAACTTCGACCGCCTGCGCCACATCGCCGAGCTGGCGGCCCTGGGCGAGCACCAGGAGGCGCTGCTGGCGGTCACCATCCCGGAGCGCAAGGGCAGTTTTCGGCGTTTCTGCCGCGCCTTGGGCGAGCGCCAGATCACCGAATTCAACTATCGCTGTGCCGACCCCAGCCGGGCCCGCGTCTTTGTCGGTGTGCGTCTGCGCACCGCCGACGCCGAGCGCCACGAGCTGATTTCAAACCTGCGTCGGGCCGGCTACGAAGTTCAGGATCTCAGCGCTAACGAATTGGCCAAGGTGCACGTGCGCTACATGGTGGGCGGGCGCCGCGCCGGGAAGGTGCATGATGAGCACCTGTACCGCTTTGAATTCCCGGAGCGCTCCGGGGCACTGTTGGGTTTCCTGGACCGGCTGGGGGGCCGCTGGAACATCAGCCTGTTCCATTACCGCAACCATGGCGCCGCCTACGGGCGGGTGTTGATGGGCATCCAGGTGCCGGAGCCGGAATACCCCGAATTCCAAGGACTGTTGAAGTCCCTGGAGATACCCTGCTGGGAGGAGAGTGACAACCCGGCCTACGAATTATTCCTGTCCTGAGGGCCGCCGGCGCGGGATTGTAAACAGAATCCGGACCAGCGTGGCGGATCAGCGCCCGGATCAGCGTAACCGCCCGGACCTTTCGTTGTCCGGAGCGTCGGGGTTGCCTGTAAGGGCGGCGGTATCACGCCATCCCGCGCGATGCAGGGCTTCCACCAGCGGCGGCTCGCCCCAGCGCGCGCAAC
>JABAAT010000049.1 GCA_014238615.1 Gammaproteobacteria bacterium
AACCACGTAATCATCCCCAGGGAGCCGGGGGCTTAGGGAGAGGCGCTCCGCGCGGCACCCGTACCGCGGCGGCGCATTTCAAACAATCCGACACCGGCGGCCACCCCAAGATTCAGACTCTCCACGGTGCCGGCCATGGGGATGCGCACCAGCACATCACAGCAGCCGCGCAGCACCGGACGCAACCCGCCGCCTTCCCCGCCCAGCACCAGCAGCAGGCCGTTCACCGTCGGCCACTGTGCATCGTAGAGCGAGGTGTCGGCCCGGCAATCCGCGCCGATCACCCAGACTCCGGCGCGGCGTAATTCACGCAAGATCCCCGCAAGGTTTGAGACCCTGTAGATCGGCACTGTTTCCGCCGCACCGCAGGCCGCCTTGATCGCGGCCGCACTCAGCGGCGCCGTCTCATGCGCACCCAGCACCAGTCCGTTCACCCCGGCCGCATCAGAAACCCGCAGGCAGGCTCCCAGGTTGTGCGTGTCCTGCACCCGATCCAGGGCCAGGAACCAAGCTCCCGCGCCGGCATGGCGCAGCAATTCCGCTCGTGGGCGCTCCACCGGCGCGTGATAACGCAGGACCACCCCCTGGTGCGCGACATCCCCGACCAGGCGCGCCAGGACCTCGTTTTCCACCCGGTGCAGCACCGCTCCCACACGCCGCGCCTCGTCCGGCAGCGCCGCGGCCCCGCCGGAGCGCACTCCTTTCCCCACCCACAACTCCAGCGCCGCCTCCGGACGCCGCCGCAGGGCCAGGCGCACGGCGTGGACGCCGTAGATCAGAGCGGAAGCGGCGCGGCGCGGCGCCGCGCGGCGCCTGCCGCCGGCCCGCCGCCGCGCCTGGTCAACCCGCGCCATGATCGCCCGCCACCCACTCCAGGTCGACCCGTTTTTCCTCCATGTCCACGGCCCGCAGGCGCACCCGCAGGCGCTGGGCGAGCCGGAACCGCAGGCCACGCCGACGCCCCTGCAAAGCCTGCGCTTCCAGGTCGTAATGGTAGTAATCGCCGGGCAGCCCGGTGACATGGATCAGGCCGTCCATCTGCAAATGCTCAAGCTCCACGAACAGCCCGAAAGACTGCACCCCACTCACCCAGCCATTGAACTCCTCGCCGATGCGCTCCGCCAGGTAGCTGCATTTGCACCAGCGCTGTACCTCGCGCTCAGCCTCTTCGGAACGCCGCTCGGTCATCGAGCAATGGCGCCCGAGGTCCTGCAGTTCCGACTCCTCGTAGCCTTTCCCGGCGGCGGCGCGGGGATGGAAACCGTGGCGCAACAGGCGATGCACCACCAGGTCCGGGTAGCGCCGGATGGGCGAAGTGAAGTGCGTGTAGTGCGGGAAATGCAGACCGAAGTGTCCGCGCGGCTGCTCTGAGTACACGGCCAGGGGCAGACTGCGCAGCGCCAGCAACCGCACCAGGCGCGCATGGTCACGGCGCGCCGCGTCCCGCAGCAGGGCCGCGTAGTCCGTCGGCGTCGGCTGCTCGCCGCCATCCAGGGTCATTCCAAAACGCCCCAGGGTGCCGCGCAGCTTCTGCAGGCGCTCCACGGGCGGCACGTCATGCACCCGGTACAGGCCGGCCGGAGCCTTTTCGTGCAGCAGGCGCGCGGCCGCCACGTTCGCCGCCAGCATGCACTCCTCCACCAGGCGATGCGCCTCCAGGCGCACACAGGACACCAACTCGCGTACCTTGCCATGCGCGTCCAAACGGACTTTCAGCTCTTCCGAATCAAAATCGATCATCCCCGCCGCGCGCCGCGCGCCCAACAGCACCCGGTACAACCCGTACAGAGCGTTCAAGGGCTTCCACAAGCTTCCCAGGGAACGCCGCTCCTGCTCCCGCCGCTGCTCCACCGCGGCCGCGGCCAGCTCGTAGGTGAGTCGGCCCGCCGAGCGCATCACCCCGTCAAAGAAACGGCTGGAGCGCACCTGCCCGCGCTCCGAGATCAGCAGTTCGCAGGCCATGCAGAGCCGCTCCTCGTCCGGAAGCAGCGAGCACAGCCCCTGCGACAAGCGCTCCGGCAGCATGTGCAACACCTGCCCCGGGAAGTAAGTGGAATTGCCGCGCTCACGGGCCGCCAGGTCCAGCGCGGAGTTGGGCCGCACGTAATGCGAGACATCCGCAATCGCCACCACCAGTCGCCAACCCCGGCCCCGCCGCTCACAATAGACGGCATCGTCAAAGTCGCGCGCATCTTCCCCGTCGATGGTGACCAGCGGTAGATCGCGCAGATCCTCCCGGCCGCGGCGCTGCGCCGGCGTGACCCGCCCCGCCAGGGCGCGTAGCTCGGCCCGCACCCCCGGCGGCCAGCGGCACGGCATCTCCCGGCTGCGCTGCGCCAGCATGATCGGCTTCGCCACGCCCTCCCCCGGCTCCAGCCGTTCCAAGACCCGGCCCTGCGGCTGCAGATGCCCGTCCGGCTGGCGCGTGATTTCAGCCACCACGTACTCACCATGACGGGCGCCCAGGGAAGCCCCCTTCGGCACCAGCAGATCCTGCGACAAGCGCCGATTCAGCGGCCCCACGGCCCCCACCCCACCCTCGTCCAGGTAACGCCCCACAACACGCCGATTGACCCGCTCCAACACCTCCACCACGTCCCCCTCCAGGCGCCCCCGATGATCCCTCCGCAGCACCCGCGCCAACGCCCGATCCCCATGCAACAGCGCACGCATCCGGCGCTCCGGCAAAAACAGGTCCGCACCCTCCCCGGACTCCGGCACCAGGAAGCCGTAGCCGTCCGGATGCCCCATTACCCGCCCCCGCACCAGTTCGGCCTGCAAAATCGCCCCATAGCGCCCGCGCCGATCACAGAGCAACTCCCCCGCGGCCACGAGCGCCTTCAGGCGACGGGAAAGCAGCGCCTCGGCGGCGCGGCTCGACAACCCCAGCAACCGGGACAGCTCCCGCGGCGGCAAGGGCCGATCCAACTCTCCGATCCAGGCAGTCAACCGCTCCGGATCAGGCACAATCTCCTTACTCAATCTCTTCTTCTTAGACAATCAAATCACTCCATCAAAAATGCAGACCCAGCCAAAATGCAGGCCCGGCCGTTACGAAAAGTGCCGCTGCTTCCTGCACAATACCCGAAACAGCCTTCGTCCGTGGCGGGGGAACGCTTACAGCTGCCCACGCTCCAGGGGGCAACGCCGGGGGAAGGTCGGTGCAAGCCGCCGATGCCGCGGAACGACGCCCGCGCTCCTCCTGACTCAGCGTGGCGGATAGTCGCTCGCCATGGGCAACCCCTTCAGGCAGCTTCTTTATTAGAAGCCACCAATATCTTGAAGACATCCTTCAGGCACAAGGGCAACTGACGGAGACGGCTGACAACCACCCGCGGATGCCCGGCAACATCTTGTCCCAGGTGTCGCTCCCTACACGGACGAGCATCTTCTCCCCTCTCCGAGACACCACGCCCGCCCGTCCGCGATGCGTTTCATCC
>JABAAT010000069.1 GCA_014238615.1 Gammaproteobacteria bacterium
CCCAAGGAACTGCGCGGCATCAAGTTCCCCATACGCATACAAGGCCCCCTGGCGGACCTGGAATACGGCTTTGACTACAAGCAGCTGCTGGCCACGGGCGTAAAGGACGCGATCATCGACCAACTGAAAGACAAGCTGAAGCTGCCCGGCGTGGGCGGCCTACTCGGCGGCTCAGAGGCAAAAGACAAGGAGGAAGACAAGGCGGAGCAGCCAGAAAAGAAGGAGCAGGTCAAAGACCAGGTACTGGAGGGCCTGAAAAGCCTGTTCTGAACCCGCAAGAGAGCTTCAGCCGAAGCATCGTTTGCCCCACTGTTATTTCCAAACAATCGCGTTCCACCGTCACTGCACCGATCTTGGCGTGCAGCTTGTGTAGCCCCGCCCTGTACTCTTCCTGGCGTCCGTGTCCTTTTGGGCAGATAATCCGCTCCGTTTCTCGAAACACCGTGAGAACAACACCCCTTTATGGTAGAATCTTTCAAAGCTTTGATCTCAAGCACCGAGCGTTGTAGGAACAGTCATACTCCCTCTAAACAGTAAGGAGTCTTTACCTATCATCAATAGGTAGGCAGGAAGAACCATGTTCTTAGTGTATTTTGATGAGGTAAAATACGAGGAAGGAAAACAACCATATTATTGGATATGTGGGATAGCAGCCACGCCTGAGATTGTTCAGCGCCTAGAAAAAGCAGTTACTGATCTTTCAAGAAAATGCTTTAGGGATGGCACTTCTTCCAGGCATACCGAATTTCATGCTTCCCACATATTTCACAAAAAAGGAAATTTCAGATCTTTTGATCTTGAAAAACGAATAAGTATTATTGTCGCTCTCGCTGACATTCTAGACAGCGAGAGCGAGCTAGCGAAAATATGTGCCAGAATAGAACCTGCACATATAAAATATCCCGATAAAGTAGACGTAGAAAATATGGCATTCATGTACTTTGTCGAACAGGTTGAGAGACACCTTGATTCGCAAGAATCTCATGGCATGCTCATTGGTGATCTGGAGAATGAGAAAGTTTCGAAGAAATTTGCTAAGGCTCTTTCCCGTTATCGGGAAGAGGGGACTGATTACCAATTCAGCATGAAACTAAACTACTTAATTGATACCGTACATTTCACTAAATCCCATTATAGCCGAATGTTACAACTCGCCGACTCGTATGTATGGTTATTGCAGCTATGTACTAATCAAGATCCAAATAGAGTCCCCCATCAACAAGTAATATCTCATGTTCAGGGTAAGACAAGTCTTCTCCCGCCGACGAAATCTAAGCATTGGCCAACCAAGTATTCATGGCATAATTACTAGAATTCAAAGTGTCTGCCAGAATAATTACTGTACCCTGTTCACAACCTACTACCTAATATCTTTGAATGTATGCTAATAACGGAATTCCGATTCTATCTTGCGAAATCAATATTTTTATATCTTTATGTTATGCTGCTCTAATAAATGATGGTACATGCCCCGTGCAGGGCATTGCTAAAATGCAATAGCGATCAAAACCCTTTGAATCATAAGCCCTGTTCGTATTTATATAGGCTGATGTTTGTTCTGCGGTAATTAAAGTGGCGCGAAAAGACATCAACCGAGTTCGAATCACCTTGGCCGGGGCTTCCGGGGAGGCGCTTTCCGCGCCGGTTCCGGCGGCGCGGCGGCGCGCCTTCGTGCACCGCCTGTTGCGCTGGGGGCATGTGCACGGCCGTCGGGATTTCCCCTGGCAGCAGCGGCGCACTCCTTACCGGGTGTGGGTTTCAGAGGTCATGCTGCAGCAGACCCGGGCGGTGGTCGTGGTGCCCTACTTCCAGCGCTTCATGCGGCGTTTCCCCGGAGTCATCGCCCTGGCGCGTGCGTCCGAGGATGAGGTGCTGCGGTTGTGGACCGGCCTGGGATACTACGGTCGCGCCCGGAACCTGCACCGCAGTGCGCGGTTGCTGCGGGAGCGACATGGGGGCCGCTTCCCGCGCCGCCTCGAGGAGTTGCTGCGCCTGCCCGGGATCGGCCGCTCTACCGCCGGGGCTGTCCTGGGCCTGGCCTACAACCTCCCGGCGACGATCCTGGACGGCAATGTGCGGCGGGTGCTGTGCCGTTATTTCCTGCTGCGCGCACCGCCCGGCGCTGCCTTGGAGCGCCGTCTCTGGGAACTGGCGGAGGCCCTGGTTCCGGAGCGGGACGTGGTGCTCTATACCCAGACCCTCATGGACCTGGGGGCCACCGTCTGCACGCCCACCAGCCCGGATTGCGCGCGCTGCCCCCTGAAGGAGTTGTGCCTGGCACGGCGCCGCGGCTGTCAGCGGGAATTGCCCCTGCCGCGGCCCCGTCACGCTCCGCCGACGCGCCGCACGATCTTCCTGGTGCTCCGTGACCAGGATGGGCGCCTGTTGCTGGAGCGGTGCCCGCCGTCCGGCGTATGGGGCGGCCTGTGGTGTTTTCCCAAGGGACCGCCGGAAGGCGGAGACGCGGCCGCCTGGTGCAGCGCGCGCTTCCACTGCAAGGTCGTGGACACCCATCCCCTCCCGGAGCAGCGACATACCTTCAGTCACTATCGCCTGCACGCCGAGCTATGCCTGTTGCGCGTGGTGCCCCATGCCGTCGTCGCGGCGGACTCCGGGTCGTTGTGGCTGCGCCCGGAGCTCCCGCCGCCGGTGGGATTGGCAGCGGCCGTGCGCCGCGCGCTTCCTGCTATACTGAAGCGCGGGACGGCGTGTGCGGCGCCGCTATCTTCTGGATTTGCTCGAGCGAAAACCCGGACGACATGACCAAGATGTTGCACTGCCGTTACCTGGACCGGGAGGGAGAAGCCCTGCCGTCCCCGCCCTATCCCGGTGAGCTGGGGCGCCGCATCCATGAGCAGATCTCCCGTGAGGCCTGGAGCATGTGGCTTAAGCACCAGACCACCTTGATCAACGAATATCGCCTGACTCCAGTTGAGCCCCGCAGCCGGAAATTCCTGGAGCAGGAGATGGAGAAATTCCTGTTCCACGGCGGTGCTGAGAAGCCGTCCGATTACGTGCCGCCCAAAACTTAACGGCGCGCGCGGGCTGCAACAGGCTGACTTGCTTCGGCAAGCATGCGGCCGGTTACGTCGAGGCGACAAGCAAGAATTACCCTTGGAAGGCGCGGTGCCTGTACCCGGCCGGGTAGCTCAGTTGGTAGAGCAGAGGACTGAAAATCCTTGTGTCGGCGGTTCAATTCCGTCCCCGGCCACCATACGCTTTTCCCGGGCGCGCTGTTCCGGCCATGCATGGGCCGGGGGTGGTCTCCGTCGTGGGGGAGGCGGCTGCTCCGGGTGCGCCCGGCAGCTGAAGTCAGGGGGACGCCGCCCGGTTTCCAGGGACCTCGGGGGGGGCCTTGGCGAGGCTTTGCTCCAGCGCTTTCCAGGCTCCCTGTACGTGGCGTCGCATCAGTAACCCGGCCAGTTTCCCGTCACGCTGTTGCAGCGCTTCCACGATCCGCCGGTGCTCCAGCAGGGAGCGCCGTGCGCGTTGCAGGTTGCGTTTCGTCTGTTCCCGATGCATGCGCACCAGGTACATGCGCATCAGGTAGTAGAAGTCGCCGGAGAACAGGCGGATGAACTGGTTGTTGCCGCTGCCCTGGACAATCCGCAAGTGCAGGTCCAGGCTTCCGGCCTGCTCCCCGCTCGGCCCGTCGGCCCCCGTCTCCTCCAAGGCCTCCCGCTCCAGCGCGTCGCGCAATGCGGCCAGTGCGTCATCCGTCATGCGTTGCGCGGCCAGTTGACAGGCCATTTCCTCCAGCACTTCCCGCACCTGGTATAGATCGCGCAATTCCCGCGGCTCAACGGAGATGACCCGGGTGCCGGCGTTCGGCACACATTGCACCAGGCCTTGTCCTTCCAGGCGCCGCAGCGATTCCCGCAGGGGGCCGCGACTGACCCCGTGGCGGGTGACCAGTCGCGCCTCCGTCAGTCGCTGCCCGGGCTGGATTTCGCCGGTTTCCATGGAGTGCAGCAACAGGGCGCAGACCCGATCCACCTGGTTCCCGACATTGCGACCCCGCTCGTTTTTACGATTGTGTGACAAAAGCTTTTTCCAACAGGTGAAGAAGCC
>JABAAT010000038.1 GCA_014238615.1 Gammaproteobacteria bacterium
CGGCAGGGGATACAGCCCCATGCCGAGCACCGGCAGGGCCAGGGCCCAGAGTACCAGCCGCTCCCGCGGGACCAGGTCCGGCAGCGCGGCGATGCGCTCATTGGCTGCTTCTCCGAAAATGACCCGCTTGTACATCCACAAGGTATAGGCGGCACCCAGCACCAGGGTGAGCGCGGCGCCGAAGGCAATCCACGGGGCCGCCTGGAAGCTCGCCAGGATCACCAGGAACTCTCCGACGAAACCCGAGGTGCCGGGCAGTCCGGAGTTGGCCATGGCAAAGAGCATGAGCAGGGCGGCGTAGTGCGGCATGGAGTTCACCACGCCGCCGTAATCCTGGATGTCGCGACTGTGCAGGCGCGTGTAGATCATGCCGACGCAAAAGAACAGGGCGCCGGAGATGAAACCGTGTGAAAGGATCTGGGCCAGCGCGCCCTGAACGCTCAGCAGGCTCACCTCGAAGGCGGTGGTCGCGGGGAACATGAGAAACACGAACAGGCCCAGGGTCACAAAGCCCATGTGGGCGATGGACGAATAAGCGATGAGTTTTTTCATGTCCCGCTGCGCCAGGGCCACGAAGCCGATGTAGATCACCGCCACCAGGGACAACAGCACCATGGGCAAGGCGAACTCCCGGCAGGCGTCCGGGGTGATCGGCAGGCTGAAGCGCAGCAGGCCGTAGGCGCCCATCTTAAGCAGCACGGCGGCCAGGATCACGGAGCCCTCGGTGGGCGCCTCCACGTGCGCGTCCGGCAACCAGGTATGCACCGGCCACATGGGAAGCTTGACCGCGAAAGCCAGCAGAAAGGCCCCGAACAGCCATTTCTGCTCGGTTAAACCGAGGCGCGTATCGTGCATCTCCAGGATGGAAAAGCTGCCCGCCCGGCTGTATAGATAAAGCAACGCCACGAGCATGAGCACGGAGCCCAGGAAAGTGTAGAGGAAAAACTTTAAGGCCGCGTAGATGCGCCGCGGCCCGCCCCAGACACCGATGATCAGGAACATGGGGATCAGCATGGCTTCCCAGAAGACGTAAAACAGGAAGGCATCCAGGGAAACAAAGACGCCGTTGATCAGGCCCATCAACAGCAGGAAGGCGGCCGGGTAACGGTGCGAGTGGGACAGGTCCGCGGGGCGCGTGTGCAGGATCAGCAACAGGGTGATGAAATGATTGAGCAGCAGCAGCGGCAGGGAAATGCCGTCCACGCCCAGGGAATAGTGCAGCTCCAGCTTTTCCACCCAGGGAAACTGCTCGAGAAACTGCATGCCGCCGACCAAGGGGTCGTAGTCCAGCCACAGTTTGAGGGACAGCAGCAGGCCCGCAAGCGGCGCTCCGACGGCCAGCATGCGTGCCGGCAGGGCGCGCAGGCCGGGCCACAGCAGAAGCGTAAGACCGGCCAGCAGCGGCGGCCAGATCAGCAGACTCAGCAGGGGTGTTTCAGACATGTCCGGGTTTTCTCAAGCGGCGTCGAGCTCAGGCGAAAAATATCAAGCCCAGCAGCAGCGCCAGCAAGCCAAGAATCATAGAAAAGGCATAGTGGTACAGGTAGCCGCTCTGCAGGAGTCGCAGGTTCCGGGATAACTTTTGCACGAAGCGCGCGGAGCCATTCACCACCACCCCGTCAATCAGGCGCTCGTCTCCCAGGCGCCATAACAAACCGGCGATCCCTCGACCGCAGGCGGTGACCCCACGCTCATAGAACAGGTCGAAGCCGTACTTGTGCAGCAGCAGGCGGTGCAGCAGGCGCAAGTGCCGCGCCAGCAGGGCCGGCACCTGGGGACGGTGCAGATAGCAGTACCAGGCCACCAGGACCCCGGCACCCGCCAGGTAGGGCGTGGGAGTCAGGAAGGAATGCGCCAAGTAGCTCCATGGACCGTGGTAGCTCTCACCCAGTTCGGCCAGCACGTCGTGCTCCGGGGCGACATGGATGCTGTTGCGAAAGTAATCGCCGAAGAGCATGCCATCGATAAGCCCGATGCCGGCGACGGCGGCGGGCACGGCCAGCAGCAGCAGGGGTATGCGCACGCTTTGAGGGGATTCACGCACCTGCTCCGGGTGTTCCATGCGCCCCGTCCCGCAGCAGGCCAGGAACAGCATGCGAAACGTATACAGGGCGGTGACAAAAACCCCCGCCTGCAAAGCCAGGGCGGCGACTCCGGCGCCCGGCATCCGGGCCAGCGCCACCGCCTCAATGAGCGCGTCCTTGGAATAAAAACCGGAAGTGGCGGGGAACCCAATCAAGGCCAGCGCGCCGATGAACATGGTAAAGCTGGTGATCGGCATGGAATGGCGTAGACCGCCCATGCGTCGCAGATCCTGCTCGTGATGCAGTGCGATGATGAAAGAACCGGCCGCCAGGAACAGCAATGCCTTGAAGAAGGCGTGGGTGACCAGGTGGAAAATGGAGGCGGCATAGGCCGAAGCGCCCAGCGCAGCGGTCATGTAACCGAGTTGCGAGAGCGTGGAATAGGCGATGACGCGCTTGATGTCGTTCTGCACCACGCCCAACAGGCCCATGGACAGGGCGGTGAAGGCACCCACCGCCAGCACCAGGGTCAGGGCGGTCTCGGAGAGCTCAAACAGCGGCGACAGCCGCGCCACCATGAAGATCCCGGCGGTCACCATGGTGGCGGCGTGGATGAGCGCCGAAATGGGGGTCGGGCCCTCCATGGAGTCGGGCAACCAGACATGCAGGGGCGCCTGGGCTGATTTCCCCATGGCGCCGATAAACAGGCAGATGCAGATCAGGGTCCAGGCGTGCCACTGCTGCCCGGGCCAGGGGCTGATCAGCTGCTCCGAATTCAGGGGCGCGAGTTCAAACACCTCCTGGTAGTCCAGGCTGCCGCATACCGCCAGCACCCCGGCGATGCCAAGCAGGAATCCCAGGTCCCCCACGCGGTTCACCAGGAAAGCCTTGAAATTGGCGAAGATCGCCGAGGAGCGTCGGAACCAGAAGCCGATCAGCAGGTAAGAAACCAGCCCCACGCCTTCCCAACCGAAGAAGAGTTGCAGAAAGTTGTCCGCCGTGACCAACATCAGCATGGCGAAGGTAAACAGCGAAATGTAGCTGAAGAAGCGCGTGTAGCCGGGATCGTCGCGCATGTAGCCGATGCTGTAGATATGCACCATCCAGGAGACGAAGGTGACCACGGCCGTCATGGTGACGCTCAGTGGATCGATGAGGAAGCCGATATGCAGGTTCAGGGCGCCGCCCTGCTGCCAGACATAGAGCGTCTCACGGTAAATCGCGCCGTCCGCGCCGAAAACCCTGGCGCAGAGACCGAGCGAAAACAGGAAGGACAGGCCGACGGCTGTGCTGGTCAGCCAATGCACGGCGTGCGTCCCCAGGCGCCGCCCCCCCAGGCCGGCCAGCAGGGCGCCGGCCAAAGGCAGGAAGACAACGGCCAGGCAGAGAGCTTTCATGCGGCGGTCCGCTCAACCCCGCATGGAATCGAGGTTGTCAACATTGATGGTCGCGCGCTTCCGAAACAGCAGCACCAGGATGGCCAGCCCGATGGCGATCTCGGCGGCGGCCACGGTGAGCACGAAGATCACGAACACCTGCCCGTGCAGATCCCCGTGATAATGCGAGAAAGCCACGAAATTCAGGTTCACGGAAAGCAGCATCAGCTCGATGCACATGAGCAGGATCAGCAGGTTCTTGCGGTTCAGGAAGATGCCGGCGACGCTGATGCAAAACAGCAAGGCCGCCAGGCCCAGTACGTCCAGCAGCTCAGGCATCATCGCCTTCCTTCCCGGGCTTAACCGGGTCCAACCGCACCAGGCGCACCCGATCGTCGCGCCGCGCCCGCAGCTGCTCAGGCACCGTCGGCGCACGCGGTGCGCGGCGCCTCCGCAGGGTCAAGCCGATGGCCGCCACGCTCGCCACCAGCAGCAAGGCGCCGGCCAGCTCAAAGGCATAGTAATAGCGCTCAAAAAGCAACTCACCCAGAAGTTGCGTATTGCCCGTCTCGGAAGACGTTGCACCGGGACCGGGCTTCATAATGTGAAATTCACCCACGCCGCGCAGCAGCCACCAGAGACTCAGGAACAGTGTCACCGCCACGCCCAGGCCCAGCAGCAGGTGGCGCACAAAGCCTTCGTGCAGCGGCGCCAGGTCGATATCCAGCATCATCACCACGAACAAAAACAGCACCATCACCGCGCCCACGTAGATCAGCACCAACAGGATGGCGAGGAATTCGGCGTGCAACAGCAGCCACACGCCGGCGGCGCAAAAGAAAGCCAACACCAGGAACATCGCCGCATGCACCGGGTTGCGCACCGATATGACCATCAGGCCCGCAAACAACAGCAACAAGGAAAAGCAGTAATAGACGATTTGCTGCATGTCCCGGCGCCTAGCGGTACCGGCTGTCCCGGGCCCGGGCCGCGGCAATCTCGGGCTCCGCCCGATCCCCCACGGCAAGCAGTTTTTCCTTGTTCATGATCAGATCGCCGCGCTGTTCGCCGTGGTACTCAAAGATGTGCGTCTCCACGACGGCATCCACCGGGCAGGACTCCTCGCAGAAGCCGCAGAAAATACATTTGCCGAGATCAATGTCGTAGCGCGTTGTGCGCCGGCTGCCGTCGGCGCGTTGCTCCGAGTCAATGGTAATCGCCACCGCCGGACAGACCACCTCGCACAGCTTACAGGCGATGCAGCGCTCTTCGCCGTTCGGATAGCGGCGCAGGGCATGCAGGCCGCGGAAGCGCGGCGACTGCGGGGTCTTTTCCTCCGGGTACCGGACGGTGACCTTGGGACGAAACATTTGAGAAAGGGTCAGGCGCATACCCTTGAGCAACTCCAACAACAGCAGGGTGGAGATGCCGGAGCGGATTTTCATGGCGATTCCTGCAAACATGGCGGCAGTCTCCCTGAAGGATCAGTTGAACCAAGGGGGCAGCTGGACCCGCACCAGCACGGCCGTGACCAGCAGCCAGCCCAGGGTAAGCGGAAGGAACACCTTCCAGCCAAGACGCATGATCTGGTCGTAACGGAAGCGCGGCACGGTGGCGCGCAGCCACAGGAACACGAACAGAAACAGCGAAGTCTTGAGCAAGAGCCAGAAGATCCCGGACGGCAGGAAAGGCAACGGCGCATCCCAGCCACCCAGGAACAGCAGCGAGGCGAGCATCGAGATGAGGATCATATTGGCGTATTCGGCGAGAAAGAACAGGGAAAAACCGACGCCGCTGTATTCCACGTGAAAGCCTGCAACGATCTCCGATTCCCCCTCCGCAACGTCAAATGGCGCCCGGTTGGTCTCGGCCACGCCGGAGATAAAGTACACCACGAAGAGCGGAAACAGCGGCCACATGAACCAGTTCCAGAAGCCGCCCTTCTGCATCTCCGTCAACACACCCAGGTTCAGGCTGCCGGCGGCCATGACAACCCCTACCAGGGCGAAGCCCATGGCCAGCTCATACGCCACGATCTGCGCCGCCGAACGCATGGCGCCGAGGAACGCATACTGGGAGTTCGAGGCCCAACCGGCGATGATGATGCCATAGACCCCGAGCGAAGCCAGGGCCAACACGTAAAGCAGGCCGGCGTTCGTATTCGCAAGCACCAGGTCGGTGTCAAAAGGCAGCACCGCCCAAGCGGCCAGCGAGGGCGCCAGGGCCAGCACCGGGGCCATCAAGAACAGCTGCCGACTGGCGCCGCGTGGCAGGATCACCTCCTTGCAAAGCAGCTTGATGGTATCGGCGATGGGCTGCAGGAGACCGCCGGGACCCACCCGGTTCGGCCCCACGCGGCACTGGATGGAACCGATGATTTTGCGCTCGGCGTAAGTCAGGTAGGCAACGCAGAACAAGAGCGGCAGCAGGATGCAGGCGATGAAGAAGAGCGTTTGCAAAAACAGCGCTCCCTGCAGTGCCAACTCCTCCGGCAACACCCAGGCGGCAAGCCGCTCGGTGAGAGTACGCAGCAGTTCCACCACCGCTTGCACGCTGGAAGCCGCACCAGGCCGATCCGCCATGTTCAGGACACCGCTTCCAGGGTCACCCGGCCATGGGGCGCGCCCACCTCTGCAAGCAGCGGGTGCCCCATGCGCAGGTACAGACAGTCTTCCGGAACCCGCGGATCGCGCACCACCGGCAACACCCATGCTTCACCATGGCGCCGCAAACGCGCCCGCGCACCCAGGCCCAGGCGCGCGGCTGCAGCGGGATGCAGGCGCAGCGTCGCGTCTGCCGCATGCACGGTAGCCTGCAGGGCGGATGCGCGGCGCGCCAGCGCATCTACACTGTACATGGCGCGATCCACGCAGAGTTCCAGGGCCATTGGATCGTCCCGCGCCGCGTCCTGCACGCTGTCAGGCGGCGCTATGGACGTCTCGGACGGCACCCCGGAATCTCCCGACGGCCGTACCGGCAGGTCGGCGCGCAGTTCCTCTACGCGGTGCTGCCCAAAACCTTCCAGGCCCAGCTTGTCACCCAACACACGCAGCACCCGCCAGGCCGGGCGCGCCTCACCGGGCGGGCGCGCCGCGGCGGAGAAACTCCGCAGGCGGCCGTCCAGGTTGAGGTAGCTGCCCTCGTTCTCGGCATACAGGGCGATGGGCAACAGCAGGTGAGCATATTCCAGCATGGCCGGAGTGCGATAACCGCTCAGGGATATGACCAGTCGCGCCTGGCGCAGGGCCTGCGTGGCCAGGCGGCCGTCCCAGCAATCCAGTTCCGCTTCCAGGCCAAGCAGCAGGTAGGCGGCGCGCGGGTCGCGCAGCATGCCGAGCGCGTCTAAGGGAGTGGATGCGCCGTTCGACTCGGCGGGCGCGTACGCCGCCTCCCCGGGCTTAGCGACGGTGCCGGGCAGAGCGTTAATAAACCATGCGCCATAGGCATTCGCGCCGGGCGCCAGGTAACCCAAGGTCGCCCCGCAGCTTTGCGCCAGCGTCGCCGCCAGGCGCTGCAACTCGTCGTAACGTGGATGCGCCAAGGCGCTCTCGCCAAGCAGCACCCGCGCATGGCGCGCTTCCCGCAGCGGCCTGGCGGCGGCGGTAACGGCGGCCTCGGCATACTCCGCGCCGGAACCCTGGCAGGCGGCCGTCAACGCGGCCAAGGCTTCCGGCAAACGCGAGGGCGCCGCCACCCGCGTAAAAGTCAGCTCATAGTTGAAATCATAGCGTATCGAATTCAAGGCCATCACGGACGCGCCGCGCAGCGCCGCCTTGCGCAGGCGGTGATTCAGCAACGGCTGCTCCTGGCGCGGATTCGCGCCGATGAGCAGCACGGCGTCCGACTCCTCCAACTCCCGCATGCTGCAACCCAGCAGGGGCGGCGCGCCGCTGTCGCCGAAAGACCCCTGGCGCAGGCGGTGATCGAGATGCGGTGAACCCAGGCCGCGCACCAGGCGGCCGAAGAGCCGCAGCTCCTCCAGGGTCGAGGAAGGCGAGATCAGGCCACCCAGGGCAGCTCCGCCGCCGGCTTCCCGCAACACCTCGCGCAACCGCGCGGCGGCGAATTCCAGGGCCGTCTCCCAGGTCACCGGGCGCCAGCCGTCCGCCGCCCGCAGCAGCGGCTCACGCAAGCGATCCTCGCTATACAGACCTTCATAGCTGAAGCGGTCCCGATCGGAGAGCCAAACCTCGTTCACCTCCTCGTCTGGTGCCGGCGCCACCCGCATGACCCGGCCCTCGCGCAGATGCAGGAGCACTCCGGAGCCCACCCCGTCATGCGGCGCCACCGAGGCATGTTCACGCAGTTCCCAGGTGCGCGCCGTATAGCGGAAAGGCTTGGAAGTGAGCGCCCCCACCGGACACAGATCAATGATATTGCCGGACAACTCCGATTCCATGGCGTGCGCCACGTAGGTGCCGATCTCCATGCCCTCGCCGCGTCCCGTGGCGCCCAGCTCGCGCAGGCCGGCAATCTCCTCACCGAAGCGCACGCAACGCGTGCAATGGATGCAGCGCGTCATGTCGGTCTGCACGAGGGGACCGATATCCCGATCCACCACGGCCCGCTTGCTCTCCTGGTACTGCGAAACGCCGCGTCCGTAGCCCATCGCGAGATCCTGCAGCTCACACTCTCCGCCTTGATCGCAGATGGGACAGTCCAGCGGGTGGTTGATGAGCAGAAACTCCATCACCGCGCGCTGCGCTTCCAGGGCCGCCCTGGAGCGGGTGTGCACGCACATCCCCTCGGTGACCGGTGTGGCGCAGGCCGGCAGGGTTTTCGGCGCGCGCTCCACCTCCACCAGGCACATGCGGCAGTTCGCCGCCACCGACAACTTGGAGTGGTAACAGAAACGCGGTACATAGATGCCGTGCGCGTCCGTCACCTCGATCAGCATGCTGCCCGGAGCCGCGTTCAGGCTCCAACCGTCCACCTCGATCCGCACCTTCCGCGCCGCGGCGTCGCGCTCCATGGATGTGCTCACCGTTTCAGGCCGCCGTCGACAGGCGCTCCACCATGCTGCGGCCGTCGTGTTCGATCATGTATGTGAATTCGTCGTGGAACTCCCGCAGGAAACTGCGTACCGGCCAGGCCGCGGCATCGCCCAAGGCGCAGATGGTGCGCCCCTCGATTTTCGCGGCCACGTCGTCCAGGCGCTCCAGATCGGCGAGCAGGGCGCGCCCCTGCACGATGCGATCCAGCATGCGGTACAACCAGCCGGCGCCCTCACGACAGGGCGTGCACTGTCCGCAGGACTCGGCGTAGTAAAAACGCGAGATACGCCGCAGCACCCGCACCATGCAGCTTTGCTCGTCCATGACCACCACCGCGCCGGAGCCCAGCATGGAACCGGCCGCACTGATCGCCTCGTAGTCCATATCGGTTTCCAGCATCCTCTCTCCACGCACCACCGGCACCGAAGAGCCCCCCGGGATCACGGCCTTCAGACGGCACCCGCCGCGCACGCCGCCGGCCAACTCCAGTAGTTCCTGGAAAGGGATGCCAAGCGGCACCTCGTAGTTGCCGGGCCGCTCGACATGACCGCTCACCGAAAAGCATTTCACGCCACCGCTTTTCTCCGTGCCCAGGTCGGAGAACCAGGCGCCGCCCCGGCGCACGATGGCAGGCACCGAGGCGAAAGTCTCGGTGTTATTCACCGTGGTAGGCCGCGCGTAAAGACCGCGGCTGGCCGGGAACGGCGGCTTGAAGCGCGGCAGTCCTTTTTTGCCCTCCAGGGATTCCAGCAGGGCGGTTTCCTCGCCGCAGATATAAGCGCCCGCGCCCAAGGTATTCACTACCTCTACGGAAACCCCGGAACCCAGGATGTCGCGGCCCAGCAGGCCCGCCGCGCGCGCCTCCGTCAAGGCTTCCTCACAGCGCCTGTAGGGCTCATGCATGAATTCCCCGCGCAAATAGTTGTAGGCGGTATCGGCACCCATGGCGTAACAGGCCAGGGCCAGTCCCTCAAGCACCGCGTGCGGATTGTAGCGCAGGATATCCCGGTCCTTACAGGTGCCCGGCTCACTCTCGTCGGAGTTGCACACCACGTACTTGGGCGACGGTTGTTCGACCATGAAGCTCCACTTGATGCCAGTAGGAAACCCGGCACCGCCGCGGCCGCGCAGACAGGAAGCCTTGACCTCCTCCAGGACATGTGCGGGCGGCACACGCTCTCGCAGCACTCGGCTCCAGGCTTCGTACCCGCCGACCTTGCGGTAGCTCTCCAGGCTCCACGGCGGCTCCAACCCCAGGGTGGCGTAACAGACCTGGTTCAGCGCACCATCCCGGGCACCTCCCGCCGCTTTCTCCGGGGCACCTCCCGCCGCTTTCTCCGGGGCACCTCCCGCCGCTTTCTCCGGGGCACCTCCCGCCGCTTTCTCCGGGGCACCTCCCGCCGCTTTCTCCGGGGTATCTTCCACCGCTTTCTCCGGGGTCGCGACAGGCGCGGCGCGCTCCAGATCGTCCAGGATCGCATCCACCCGGGCCGGGGTCAGCCGCTCGTGGTACTCGTGGTCGATCATCATCATGGGGGCGCCGCAGCAGGCGGCCAGGCATTCCTCCTCGCGCTTCAGGTAATAACGGCCATCCGGGGTGGACTCACCCGCCCGGATGCCCAGGCGCTGCTCCAGGTGCGCCAGGATATCCTCCCCGCCGCACAGGAAACAGGACAGGTTGGTACAAACCGAGATGCTGCAGCGGCCCACCGGCCGAGTCTCGAACATGGAGTAGAAGCTGGCCACTTCGTACACCGCGATGGGCGGCAACTCCAGGCGCACCGCCACCTCGTCCATCAGTTCGCGGCTCAGCCAGCCGCCGTTCTGGTGCTGCGCCACGCGCAACGCGGCCAGCACCGCGGAGCGCTGCTTGCGCGGCGGGTACTTGCGGCGCCAGCGATCGATTTCTCCCTGGCTGTGCTCGTTCAGCAACTCCGCCGCGGCCGCTTCGCTCACCGGTCCACTTCCCCGAAAACGATGTCCTGGGTGCCGATCACCGCCACCACGTCGGCCAGCATGTGGCCGCGCACCATTTCGTCCAGCGCCGCCAGGTGCGCGAAACCCGCGGCCCGGATCTTGACCCGGTAGGGCTTGTTGGAACCATCCGAGACCAGGTAAATCCCGAACTCCCCCTTGGGATGCTCCACCGCCGCGTACACCTCCCCCTCCGGCACACAGTAACCCTCGCTGAACAACTTAAAATGGTGGATCAGGCTTTCCATGTCCAGCTTCATCTCTTCGCGCTTCGGCGGTGCCAGCTTGGCATCTTCCAGCATCACCGGCCCCGGATGCGCGCGCAGCCACTGCACGCACTGGCGGATGATCCTGGTGGACTCCCGCAACTCTTCGATACGCACCAGGTAGCGATCGTAACAATCGCCGTTCACGCCCACCGGCACCTGGAAGTCCAACTCATCGTACACCTCGTAGGACTGCTTGCGGCGCAAATCCCAGGCCACCCCCGAACCGCGCAACATCGGGCCGCTAAAGCCTAACTGCAGGGCGCGCTCCGGGCTCACGACACCGATGCCCACGGTGCGCTGCTTCCAGATGCGGTTCTCGGTGAGCAGCGTTTCGTAATCATCCACGCAACCCGGAAAACGCCCGGTGAAATCCTCAATGAAATCCAGCAGGGAGCCCTCGCGTGCCCGGTTCAAGCTTTTGACCTCCGCCGCATCATGCCACTTGGATGGCGTGTAGCGCGGCATCTCCCCGGGTAGATCGCGGTACACCCCGCCGGGCCGGTAATAGGTGGCATGCATGCGCGTGCCGGAGACCGCCTCGTAGCAATCCATGAGATCTTCACGCTCCCGGAAGCAGTAGAGAAACATGCTCATGGCACCGATATCCAGACCGTGCGCCCCCAGCCACATCAGGTGATTCAGGATGCGGGTCACCTCATCGAACAACACCCGGATATAGCGCGCCCGCAACGGCGGCTCGATCTCCAGAAGGCGTTCAATGGCGAGCACGTAGGCGTGCTCGTTGCACATCATGGACACGTAGTCCAGGCGGTCCATGTAGCCGATGCTCTGGTTGTAGGGCTTGCTCTCGGCCAGCTTTTCGGTGGCCCGGTGCAACAGCCCGATATGCGGATCGGCCCGCTGGATAAACTCGCCATCCATCTCCAGAACCAGGCGCAACACCCCATGCGCGGCCGGGTGCTGCGGCCCGAAATTCAAGGTCATGTTGCGGATGCCAGGCATTATCCTTGTCAAACTCGTCGGGAGCCAACAACGAGAGAACATCCAGAAGCCAAGGGTCCACTTCCAGGCCGACCGCCGACCGCCCGCTTCACGCGAATCGCCCCGGTCCACGGAAGCCACTCCGGGGGTAGATCTGGAAAGCGAGAGTTGCGGCGGATCTTAGCATATTCCGCCCCACCCCACGCTTCCGGCGCCACCGCCGCCAGCCACACCGTGGGGGAATCCGGCTCCCACGTCCCCGGGCACACGACGGCCCGCATCCGGCCGGCCGTCACCATCACCAGCACGCGGAAATCATCCAAGGCAGCACCCGCTCCGCCCGGGAGTTTAAGCGGGGGCCACCTGTTGACAGTATCCCCCGGAGCGGCTTGACGCACCCCTTCAAGCAAGCGCCGTTCCCCGCCGGGACCGCGCGGCGATCGGGCCCCATCCCCCGCCGCCTGCAGGAAGCTTAAGTCGCGGACCACCGCCGCGTCGTCTGCCGGGACACGGCCCGTTGTCCCTCGTACCACACCCAGAAGCTGACCAGGGCGATCTCCACGACTATCGGCAGGTAAACAAAGTCCGCTTCAAATACGAAGAAGGATCGTAACCACGGCTCAGTCAGCCTGCCTTCAAAAGCAATCAGCGGCAGCAGGTACAACATCCCGAACACCAGCCCCACGGCCCTCAACTTGCCGCCCCCGTCTTCCCGCCGCAGGCAAAGCGCCCAGAACAGCCCGGTGTCACGCAGCAGAAACAAGAAGGCCGCCATGCCCAGCTCCGGTTGTACGAGGAAAAAAGTCAATCTCGTCGAGGAGTCAAGAAACAGCGCCGTCAACGTTGTGGGTAACGTGAAAAGCAGGACACCCGGCAAGACCCAGATGCTGAGCGGCAGTTCCTCCAGGGCGCGTTGCGGCGCGCCGCGCCGCCAGGCGCCGACACAACGGCGGCATTGCATCAGGCTCATCTCGTCCCACAGCAATGCAAAGTAGGCCAGCAGCAAGCCCGCGGTGGAGAAAGCACCCAGGGTCTCCGGCAACGAGGGATGTTCTATAAACCCCATGCCATAAGCTCCCAGGAATAAACAGAATCCCCAAAACCCCCAGGGCAGATTGCGATACCCCAACTGCAGGCGCAGCAACCGATAAGTGCAGAAGACCATCCAGAAGCAAAACAACAGGCAGCTGAAAATCCAAAAGTCCCAGGTTTCCCATATCAATCCCGCATATTGGATAGGTTCAGTCTCCCCCTTGGACAGGACTTCAGCGCCGTCCTGAAATCCAAACCATAGCAGCAACCCCGCGACCATTCCCCCTATATCAGCAATGTAGGTATAGCCTGACGGGATACGCTGCGCCCTTGCGAACAGCACGCCAAGGAAGTAGGCCGCAAGCTGTGCACCGAACGCGGCCAACAGGTAGCCCCCAAAGGCGCGCGGATCAATAGAGTCATCTATCAAAAGCACGCACAGGCAGATCCACAACAGGCAATACCAGGGATAAGAAACAGCTCCCAGGAACTTGCCCCATGTCATACTCCAGGCTGACAAGACGCTCATGCGCTGGGCGTCCCAGGTACGTCCCTTGATCTCGTCCAGTACCGCGCCGGACGCCAGGCGTGGCCCCCAGAGCACGCCTACGCAAAATATTAAGGGCACCAATATAAAGCGACCCTCCCCGTATCCAAAGAATCCAAGAATTCCAAAGAAACTGTCCTTGATGCTCATGGCCAGAAGGATGAAGAACAGCGGCGCCAGGACCAACCGCCACCGGCTGAACTGCAGGCGCAGGTTGCGCAGCAGCTCCGGATTCACCGCAGGCATCAGGAGGCTCCCGACGGCTTTGGCGGCCCGCCCCGCAAGCGCCGCACGTAAGCCTGCTGCAGGCTGGCGGGTTGCTCCAGCGAGACCAGCGGCACACCATCCTCCAACAGGCGCTTCAGCAACTTCCCCTGCTCCTCCTGGTCCCCGCGAAAACTGAAAGTCCCGGCCCGCTGTCCAGCGCCCTCCCAGGCGAATTCCCCCACTCCATCCAGCTTTCCCAACAACTCCGGCAAGTCAGCGCGGGCCTCGCTCAATACCACGCGCAGGCGCCGCCGCTCGTGCCCCTCTTCGTACAGAAGCTCTCGCAGATTTTGGTGGCTCATGATCCGGCCCTGTTCCAGGAGCAACACCCGATCCGAGTATTCCTGGAGTTCGCCGAGGATATGCGAGGAGACCAGCAGGGTCTTGCCCTGCTCGCGCAACTTCAGCAGCAATTTGGATAAATCGGCGCGCGCCAGCGGATCCAGACCCGAGGCCGGCTCATCCAGCACCACCACCTCCGGATCGTGTACCAGGGCCTGGGCCAGCGCCACACGCTGCCGTTGCCCCCGCGACAGGGAGCCGACCAGGTGGGATTGCAGCCCCGTCAGATCGGTCAGCTCCAGGATCTCCCTGATGCGCGGTACCCGGAAGTCATCCGCATCCGCACCCACGTGCGAGGCGTACGCGTACTCCACGCAATGCTTCACACTGAGTCGATCGTAGAGTCCAAAGAGATCCGGCATATAGCAGCACAGGCTGTGCACCAGGCGCGGGTTCTCCACGGTGTCCACCCCTTTCACCAGGATGCGCCCGCTCGTCGGCACGGACAGGGCCGCGATGCAACGCATCAGGGTCGTCTTGCCGGCCCCGTTAGGCCCCACCAGGGCGGTGATGCGGCGCGGCTCCAATTCGAAGCTCACGCCCTCCAAAACCCGCTGCCCTGGATAGTCAAAATCCAGTTCCTGCACGCGAATCATCTCAAGCTCCTGTCCAAAAATTGATGTCACACCGCGGCATAAAAAACCACGTCACCGGCAAACCCTCATGGAAACTAACACTCCGCGCCGGGGCACGCGACAGGTTCAGGCGGTGCTCAGAGCCTGAAGCCTTAAGCGCTTCGGCCAAAGTCGGGGTGAAAGGAAATCCTGATACCCGGTCAGCCGCCGACGCGGGCCACGAGGTTCGCCACGAAGCGCTTGGGAGGAAGCCGGGCGTCCAGCCGGATGCGTTCAGCACCATGGTAAACCAGGAAATGTCGGCCCTGGGCGCGGGCGATGAGGGTGACCCCGGTGCTCCGGGCCAGGCGCAGTCCCATGCTGGTGACGCCGGAGCGTGACACCAGCACCGGAATCTCCATCCACGCCACCTTCATGACCATCTCGGAGGTCAGACGGCCGGTGGTGTAGAAGATTTTGTCGTGCCCCGGGACGGACTCCAGCCACATGCGCCCGGCGATGCTGTCCACCGCGTTGTGACGGCCCACGTCCTCCACGAAGTGCAGCACTTCCTCCGCGCGACAGAGCGCACAGCCATGCACGGCGCCGGCTTCTCGATAGACTTCGTTGCAGCGGCTCACTTTGCGCAGCAAGGCGTAGAGCGTCGTCTGGCTGAGCATGGGAGCGTGCAGCCGCAACCGTTGGATGCGCTCCTCCATGTCGCCGTACACGGTGCCCTGCCCGCAGCCACTGGTGACCGTGCGGGTCGCGGGGCGGCCGTGCCAGTCGCCGGCATGGGTGGCGACCGCAGCGGCGCCCGTCTCCCAGTCCACCTGCACCGAGGCGATCCGCTCCAGGTCCTGAAATAAGCCCTGGTTGTAGAGGTAACCCAGCACCAGCAACTCCGGCTCCCGGCCCAGGGTCATGAGGGTTACAAGCTCCCGGCGGTCCACGTAGATGGTCAGCGGGCGCTCCTCGGCGACCTGCAGGCGACGGGTATTGCCGTACTCGTCGCACACCTCCGCCGGGATGGTGCGCGGCGGCGGCGCGACGCTCAGGCGGGGACGGCGGTGGACAAGCGCTTCAGCCACCGGTGAGGTTCATGTAGCGCAGGAGGACGGGGGCGCCGCGCAAGTCAAAATCATGTCCCTTGGGCTTGATGTCCATGGAGTCCTGAACGGCCTGGCGCAGGGCCTCTTCGTCTCCGGGATGCTCGCGCAGCACGCGGCGCAGGTCCACGGAATGCTCCTGCCCCAGGCACAGCAACAGGCGCCCCTCGCAAGTGAGCCGAACCCGATTACAGTCGCCGCAGAAGTTATGGCTGTGCGGGGAGATGAAACCCACCAGGGTGCCGGTCTCCCGCACCCGGAAGTAACGTGACGGCCCACCGCTGCGCTCAGGGCTGGGCAGCAGACTGAAGCGTCGTTCCAGGGCGCTCCGCGTCTCGTCGCTGGAGAAGAAGACCGCGGCCCGGTCGTGATCCCCGATGACGCCAAGCGGCATCTCCTCGATGAAGCTGATATCCATACCGCGACTGCCGGCGAACTCCAGGAGATCACACACCTCGTCCTCGTTGCGCCCACGCAGGATCACGGAATTAATCTTGAGCTTCTCGAACCCCGCGTCCAGGGCCGCGTCTATGCCGGCCAGCACCCGCGTCAACTCCCCGGTGCGGCTGAGGCGGCGGAAGCGTTCCGGGTTCAGAGTGTCCAGGCTGATGTTGAGGCGACGCACCCCCACGCGTCGTAATTCCGCGGCGTAACGCGGCAGCTGCGAGCCGTTCGTGGTCAGCACCAGTTCGCGCAGGCCCGGCAGGCTTCTGAGTTCACGCAGCAGGGACATGAGGTTGCCACGCACCAGGGGTTCCCCGCCGGTGATGCGAATCTTGTCGACGCCCAGGGAGCAAAAAACCCGTCCCACCAAGGCCAGCTCCTCCAGGGTCAACAGGCGCTCCCGCGGCACGAATTGCATGTCCTCGCTCATGCAGTAAACACAGCGGAAGTCGCAGCGATCCGTGACCGACATACGCAGGTAGGTGACCACACGCTGATAGCGATCCACCAGGCGCGGAGCAGCGCCGGGCACACCGGCAGGGCTCTCGGGAACGGCCGTGGGCTTGAAAGCAAGGCTGCTCATATAGCAGGAATTATAGCGTAACCGTCACGCTACGAAGGCCTCCGGCACCCCTCAATCGTCATGCTTTGTCGGAGAACATCCCCGCCGCCTTGAACACGGCACCATCGCGTTCGTGGAAATGGGGAGATCAGAGGAACTCGGCCAGGCGGCGCAGCAGGGGCGGCACATGTTGCATCGCCCCGGCCAGCGTCTTGAGAATCTCCTCCTGGCTCAGGCTATCCTCGTCCCGCACCCCGGCAGCCCAGTTGGAGACCACCGCGCAGCAGGCGTACGGCAGTCCCAGTTCCCGCGCCAGGGCAGCCTCGGGCATACCGGTCATGCCCACCAGGTCACAGCCGTCCCGGCGCAGGCGGTGGATCTCGGCGGCGCTCTCCAGGCGCGGCCCCTGGGTGGCGGCGTAGGTGCCGCCATCCCGCACCCGCACCCCGGCGGCGGCGGCGGCCTTCAGCAGGCGGCGGCGCAGGTGCTCATCATAGGGTCGCGTGAAATCCACATGCATGGGGGGGAAACCATGCCCCTCGCCTTCGTGGAAGCTGTGCTCCCGCCCCCAGGTGTAGTCAATGATCTGTTCCGGGATCGACAGGCGGCCCGGTGGCAGGGCGGTATCAATACTTCCCACGGCGTTCACGGCCACCACCCAGGCCGCGCCCTGCTCACGCAGCAGCCACAGGTTGGCGCGGTAGTTGATGCGATGCGGCGGCAGCCGGGGCCCGGTTCCATGGCGCGGCAGGAACAGCAACCAGCGACCCCCCCAGCGACCCAGTTGGGGAGCTGCGGAAGCCTTCCCGTAAGGGGTTTCCACGGTGTTCAGAGTGCGCACCTCCTCCAGTTCCTCCAGGCCTTTCAAGCCGGTGCCTCCGAGTACGCCCAGGCGCGCCATCACGCCTCCGGCAGGGCGCGCAGGGCCAAGCCGCCGCGGCCGTACTGATCGCAGTCCAGACCGCAACCGACCACGAAGCGATTCGGTACTTCCAAGGCCACGAAATCGGCTTCCACGCACGGCTCATGAGACAGGCGCTTGCGCGCCAGCACCGCGCTCCAGACTCGCGACGCGCCACGCTCCCGGCAGGCCTCCAGTACCGCCGCCAGGGTCTTCCCCTCATCCAGAATATCGTCCACCACCAACACCACCCGGTCGCGCAGGGTCGCGGCCGGACGGTGACGCCAACGTACGCTCCCACCACGCCGCGCACGGTAGCGCCCCAGGTGCGCGTAATCCAGGCACAACGGGAAAGCAAAGCGCTGCAGCAGCATGGCCGTGGGCTGCAGACCGCCTAACATCACGCACAGCAACACCGGGTCCGTCTCCCACAAAACACTGCTGATATGCGCTGCCATCCGATCCATCGCGGCGTTTACCTGGGTTGGTGCATAGAGTAGTTCTCCTTCCAGCGCCGTGGAACTCCGCGGGGCGGCGCGTCCTCCCTGCTCAGGACTCATAGCGTACACGACCGGCCCAATCACAGGCAAACTGGTAGGCGGCCCGACCGCTGCGCGAACCATTGGCCAGGGCCCACCGCAACGCGGCACGGCGTATCTGCTCATCCTCCGGCCCCTGCTCCTCACCCAGGCGCCGCAACCAGTGCGCGGCAATGCGCAGGTATTCCTCCTGGTTGAAGGCATGGAAGGCCAGGGACAGGCCAAAGCGCTCGGCCAGGGACAGGCTTTCCTCGGCGGCTTCCACCAAGTGCAGCTCACCGCTCTCATCCAGACGGCCGGCCAGGTTGTCAGACATGAGCTCCGGCATCAGGCGCCTGCGGTTGGAGCTGACATAGATCAGGCTGCTCTTCGGTCGCCCGTTCAGAGAGCCTTCCATGGCGCTTTTGAGAGAACGCGTTTCCGGGGTGCTGCCAGCAAAGGAAAGGTCATCGCAAAGCACAATGCTGCGCGGCCCTCGCTCCAAAAACTCAAGGCATTCACGCATCCCTTCCAAATCGCGCTTGTCCAGTTCCACAAAGCGCAGCTTCGGGCCGGCAAAGCGCCCGGCCAAGGCTTGCAGCATGGAGGATTTACCGGTGCCCCGAGGTCCCCAAAGCAGCACGTTGTTGGCTGGCAGCCCATCCCGGAATTGAAAGGTATTACGCAGCAACGCCTCCTTCTGTCGCTCCACGCAGAGCAGATCATCCAGTGTCAACGCGACCGGGCGCGATGTCGCTTCCAGGCGACCCCGGCCGTTCTCCACCCGCCAACGGTACACGGCCTCCGGGGTGATTTCATTCGCTTCCTCATGGGTAGCCCCGATATCCCCAGGGCTTTCCCCGGAACGCCCCACGGCCTCCTCCGCAAGCCCGGCGGCGGACGGCCCAGCCGGCGACCGCAGGGTGCGCTGTTCAAGCTCCTCCAGGAGGTTGTTGATATTACGGAACAAGCTTTCCAGTTCTGCCATGCCAAGGTTCCCTTAGACGCTCCGGGGCTCCACCAGACTTCCCCCTCGATTCATCAAAAGCTCTGCGGCCTTCCCCGAACCACTGCAAACGCCTTCGGTGCCTCCCACCTTCAGGCTCCCTTTCAGGACCGCCTCCCTCAGCTTCCATGGGCGGAACACAACACGGCGCTTCTCCACCAACCGGCCGCACTCCGCCAAGGCGCCGGGATCAGAATTATAGCAGGAAGCATCCGGCGTCCGGGATGCAGACGCCGCCTCTGCGCAGGTTCCGGTCAGGCCCGCTCCCCGGATGCTTTCCGCGCGATCCAGATGCCCCCATTTCCGGGCCTGCAAAACTCCGCCATAACGCCTCCCCAAAGTGCTATCCTTTAAGGTTCTTCCAGGCTCCTGAAAGAGCACCGCACCCGGAAGCGAAGGCTCCATCGATGAACGGAACAACACAAAGATCAGCGCCACGGTACAGCGCATTCCGGCCCGCGGTTCCGGGCCGCTTCCGGAAACGGCGCCGCATCCAGGGACTCCACGCCGCCGCGATCTGGCTGGCGGCGCTGTGCGCGTCGGCGGCCTGGCAACCCGCCCAGGCGACGCCGACCGTCGTGCGCATGGACATCAATAATGAGCCCATCGGGCCTGCCACGCTGGACTACCTGGAGCGCGCCCTACAGCAAGCCATCGACACCGAGGCGCGGGCATTGCTGATCTTCATGGACTCTCCGGGTGGACTTCTGGAGAGCACCCGCTCCATGGTGAGCCGCATCCTGCGCTCCCCCGTGCCAATCATCATCTACGTCGCTCCGGCGGGCGCGCGCGCCGCCAGCGCCGGCACTTTCCTGCTGTACGCCGCACACGTCTCGGCGATGGCGCCCACGACCCACGTGGGCGCCGCCACCCCGGTGCAACTGCATGTCGGGGAAGCGCGGGACGAGTGGGAAGACACGCCGCGGCAAACGGAACAACCGGAAGAGCAGCGAACGGCGGATCAGGGAGGAGAGCCGCGGCCGGATGCCGCGGACAACCAACAGGCGCGCTCCGGGCAGCGGGGAAACGATGCGGATTCCTCCCGGAAATTGAAGAATTCCGAAGCTTCGGACAAAACCATCACTTCAGAAGAAGCCATGATGAAGAAAATCACGAACGACTCCGTGGCCTACATTCGCGGCCTGGCTGAGCGGCGCGGCCGCAACCCGGACTGGGCCGAGCAGGCGGTGCGCGAAGCCGTGAGCATCACGGCCCGGGAAGCACTGGAATTGAACATCATTGACCTGGTGGCGGCAAACACCCGGGAACTTCTGAACGAAATCGACGGCATGGAGGTGCTGATGGAAGACGGGCCCACGATGATGGCAACCGCCGACGCGGCCGTGGTCGTCTATGCACCGGATCTGCGTTACCGGATCCTGGCGCTGATCTCCCATCCGGCGATACTGAGCATCCTGTTGTCGGTGGGCCTCATCGGCATCCTCGTGGAAATCCAGAATCCCGGCTTGATCCTGCCCGGCGTGGTGGGCCTCATCGCCCTGGTGCTCCTCCTGTACGGCACCCAGGTACTGCCCATCGGGCAGGCCTGGCTGATTCTCGTCGCCCTCGGCCTGTTCTTCATCATCCTGGAGTTTTTCATTCCCAGCATGGGGATCCTGGCCATCGGCGGCTCCGCCTGCCTGGCCCTGGGGATGGTCATGACCCTGCGCGAGTCCCTGGATGTATATAATTACATCACTTGGTTGTTCGGCCTGCTGCTGTTTGCCGTCTTCGCGCTCGTCTCCCTGCTGATCGTGCTGATGCGACGCCTGTATCGGCGCCCGGCGATGAGCGGGGCAGAGGAGATGGTCGGCTCGGTCGGCACCGTGTTGAAGGTGGACGGGAAAGGTTGCCTCATCCATTTGCATTCCGAAACCTGGAAGGGCCGCTGCGAACAACCCCTTCAGATTGACCAACAGGTGCAGGTAAAATCCATTCACGGCCTGACCTTGGACCTGGAAGCTCTCCCGACGGAGGAATAAAGCCATGTTCAGCATCTTCGTAACTGTCCTGGTCGCCCTGGCCTTTCTGATCTTCTCTATCTTCAAAATCCTGCGCGAATATGAGCGTGCGGTGGTGTTTACGCTTGGGCGCTTCAGTAGAGTCAGTGGGCCGGGCCTGGTCATCGTGATTCCGGGCATCCAGACCTACGAGCGCGTGAACCTGCGCACTTTCACGCTGGATGTACCGCCCCAGGACATCATCTCCAAGGACAACGTCAGTATCCACGTGAACGCCGTTGTCTATTACCGCGTCATCGATGCCCAGCGCTCCATCATTCAGATCGAGGACTATACCGAGGCCACCGGTCAAATGGCGCAAACCATTCTGCGCTCGATACTGGGTCGCCACGAACTTGACGAGATCCTCTCTGAGCGCGAAACGCTGAACAACCTGCTACAGGAGCAGTTGGATAAAATGACCGATGCCTGGGGCATTAAGATCAGCAGCGTAGAGATTAAAAACGTGGACATCGGTAAAAGCATGATCCGCGCGATCGCGCGGCAGGCCGAGGCCGAGCGTGAGCGGCGCGCCAAGATCATCCACGCCCAGGGCGAATTGCAGGCTTCCCAACAGCTCGTGGAAGCCTCGAAGAAGCTCTCCGAAGACCCCAGCGCCATGCAATTGCGCTACCTGCAGACCCTGACCGAGATCAGTTCAGAACAGAACCAGAAGGTCATCATCTTTCCGTTGCCGCTGGAATTAATCAAACCCCTGCTGCACAAGTCAAAACCCGGCGACAACACCTGACATTTTTGAGGAGGAGCCTTGATGTTCCATAAAGGCATGCGCGTTGCGGATCTCGATCCGGAGTTAGAGGAGGCCCTGCGCGGCGAAGCGCGGCGCCAGGAAGAGCATCTGGAACTGATCGCCTCGGAGAATTACACCAGCCCACGCGTCCTGGAGGCACAGGGCTCGGTGCTGACCAACAAGTACGCGGAAGGCTATCCGGCGAAGCGCTACTACGGCGGCTGCGCCTACGTGGACGTGGCTGAACAGCTCGCCATCGACCGCGCCAAACAGCTCTTCAAGGCCGACTACGCCAACGTGCAGCCACACTCCGGCTCGCAGGCCAACGCCGCCGTTTACCTGGCCCTGCTGCAGCCGGGCGACGTCATCCTCGGCATGAGCCTGGCTCACGGCGGTCACCTGACGCACGGCGCCAAGGTCAACTTTTCCGGTAAGGTTTACCGGGCGGTGCAATACGGCATCGACCCGGAAAGCGGCCTGATCGACTACGACGAGGTGGAAAGGCTGGCCCTGGAGCACAAGCCGCGCATGCTGGTCACCGGCTTCTCGGCTTACTCCAGGGTGTTGGATTGGGAGCGCTTCCGGGCGATCGCCGACAAGGTGGACGCCCTGCTCATGGCCGACATCGCCCACGTCGCCGGTCTCGTGGCCACCGACCTTTATCCCAGCCCGGTGCCCTGGGCCGACATCGTCACCAGCACCACCCACAAAACCCTGCGCGGCCCACGCGCCGGCATCATCTTCAGCCGCTCCAACCCCGCATTGGAAAAGAAGATCAACTCCATGGTGTTCCCCGGCATGCAGGGCGGCCCCCTGATGCATGTGATCGCCGCCAAGGCAGTGGCCTTCAAGGAAGCCCTGCAACCCGAGTTTCGTGCCTACCAGGAGCAGGTCCTGTTAAACGCCAAACGCATGGCCGAGGTGTTCATCCGGCATGGCCACCGCGTGATCTCGGGCGGCACCGACAACCACCTGTTCCTGGTCAGCTTCGTGGAGCGCGGCCTGACCGGCAAGGAGGTAGACGCCGCCCTGGACCGCGCCCACATCACCGTGAACAAGAATGCCGTGCCCAACGATCCCCAGTCCCCTTTCGTCACCAGCGGCATCCGCATCGGCAGTCCGGCGCTGACCACGCGCGGCTGCGGGCCGGAAGAAGCCGGCCGCACCGCCGAACTGATGTGCGAAGTGATCGACAACCTGAAAGACGATCAGGTCATTGAACGCGTCCGGAAAGAGGTGATCTCCCTGTGTCAACGCTTCCCGGTTTATCCCGAGCGGCGCTGATCGAAACACCACTGGCCCCATGAGTGAATTGCCCCTTCTGCAATCCCCCCCGGAAAACCAAGGTACTGCAATCGCGCGCCAGCTCCCACGGCCGGCTGCGACGTCGGCGATGCTGCCCAGACTGCGGCAAGCGCTTCACCACTTATGAGGCGGCGGCCCTGGCGTTTCCCAGGGTCGTCAAACACTCCGACCGGCGCCGCGAAGACTTTGAGACAGGGAAGTTGCGCGAGGGCGTCAACCGTGCCCTGCACAAGCGTCCCATCTCCGAAGAACAGATACAAAACATGCTGGACGAGATCCACACGGAGCTGCAAGGCCACACGGAAAAGGAGATCGATACCCGGCAGCTGGGCGCGATGGTCATGCGCCGCCTGCGCGCACTGGACCAGGTGGCCTACGTCCGCTTTGCCTCCTTCTACCATCGGTTTGAAGACGTGGAGGAGTTCAAGCGCGAGATCGATGCGCTGAGCAACGCCCTCTCCCCCCTGGACGATCAGCTCCAGCTGTCCCTGGGCGCCGAGGATTCTTGAGCGACCCGGGAGAGGACCGGCGCCACATGGCGCGCGCCCTGCAACTGGCCGCACGCGGCCTCCATGGCACCACTCCCAATCCCCGCGTGGGCTGCGTCCTGGTCAAAGGGGGGCAAGTCATCGCCGAAGCCTGGCACGCATACGCGGGAGGTCCCCACGCCGAGCGGCAAGCCCTGGAGCAGGCCGGCGCTGACGCGCGCGGCGCCGTCTGCTACCTCAGCCTGGAGCCCTGTGCCCATCACGGCAGAACCCCCCCCTGCGCCGGGGCACTGCTGAAAGCCGGGGTCCGGGAAGTCATCGTCGCCATGCAGGATCCCGATCCACGCACCAGCGGCAGGGGCCTGGAGCTCCTGCGGCAACATGGAGTCAAGGTGCAAAACGGACTCATGGCGGAACAGGCCGCGGAGCTGAACGCCGGTTTCATCAGCCGCCACCGGCATCACCGTCCTCGACTCAGCTGCAAACTGGCAACCTCCATGGACGGACGCAGCACGGCGCCGGACGGCGGCAGTCAGTGGATCAGCAGCCCCCAGGCCCGCCGGGATGTCCAAAAGCTGCGGGCCCGGAGCTGCGCCATCCTGACCGGAGCGGGCACCGCAAAGATCGACCGGCCCAGACTCACGGTGCGCGACCCGGAACTCCTCACCCTCCGGGGCCAACCCCTGAGAGTCGTTCTGGAACGCCGCATCCGACTCCCCCTGGACAGCCCCATGTTGCGCGAGCAGGGGCGCACCCTGATCATCACCGCCAGCGGCCCGGAGCACCCCAATACCACCGCCCTCACCGCCCGGGGCGCACAGATCATCACCCTGCAAAAACGAAACTTCCTGCACCGGGCAATGCACCACCTGGCCGGGAAAGAGCACATCAACGAAGTCCTGGTGGAAGCCGGTCCCACCCTCAGCGGCGCCCTCATCCGGGCGGGACTGGTGGATCAAATCATCCTCTACCTGGCCCCCCGGCTCCTGGGACACAGGGGCAACCCCCTGCTCCGGCTCCCGGGCATCGACCAACTGCGGGACGCCATCCACCTTGACATCCTGGACCTCAGGCAGGTCGGCCCCGACCTGCGCCTCACCGCCCGCATCCGGACAAAGGAGCAGGAATAATGGAAACGGCCGTTAGCCTGAAAACGCCCCAGGGCAGGCAACATCCACCGCCGACACGGCAACCAGGAGACCACTGCATCACGCTGCCGCGCGAAGCCCCGGGGCTTTCCCACCCTGTCCTGTTACGGCTGAGTTCCGAGGCGCGTAGCTTAGGATAAACTGCTTCCATGGCAGCTTCCCCCGCCTTCGCCCGAATTTCAGCGAGTTCCACGCGCGACGCCGCCGCGGCCTTACAGCAGGTCCTGGAGCTCGCCGGCGAGGTGCTGCTCGGTAAAGATCGCGTCATCCGTCTGACCCTGACCTGCCTGTTGGCCCGGGGGCACCTGTTGATCGAGGACATTCCCGGGGTCGGGAAAACCACCCTGGCCCTGCTGCTGACGCGCCTGCTGGGCTTAAGCTTTGTGCGCCTGCAGTTCACCAGCGATTTGCTGCCGGCCGATATCCTGGGCTGCTCGGTGTATCACCGCGAGGAAGAGGCTTTCCGCTTCCACCCGGGGCCAGTGTTCCACCAGGTGGTCATGGCGGATGAAATCAACCGCGCCACGCCGCGCGTGCAGAGCGCCCTGCTTGAGGCGATGGAAGAAACCCAAGTGACCATTGACGGGCAGCGCCACCCATTGCCCCGTCCTTTCTTTCTCATTGCCACGCAGAACCCGGGCACCCAGATCGGTACCTACGCGTTACCCGAATCCCAGCTGGACCGCTTCACCATGTGCCTGGCCCTGGGACATCCAGACCAGGAATCCGAACGCCGCCTGCTGCGCGGCAAGCCGCGGCGCCAGCTGATCGAGGACCTGAAGCCACCGCTGCCGCCGGAGCGCCTGGCACAGTTTCAGCAGGCGGTCAGCCAGGTGCGGGTCGAGTCCGCCCTGCTGGATTACCTGCTCGCCCTGTTGCGCTACACCCGCGAGAGCGGCCGCTACGGCATGGGACTGTCGCCGCGCGCCGGCCTGCGCCTGCTGGACTGCGCGCGCGCCTGGGCGCTGCTACACGAACGCGATATCGTGCTGCCCGAGGATTTGCAGCAGATTCTTCCGGCCGTCGCAGTGCACCGCCTGCAACAGGAGCAGTCGGCGGTGCACGACAAGGCCGCTGCGGAAAAATTGGTCTCGGAACTGCTTCACCGGGTACCTATCCCCTGAACAACGGGAGCAACGGACTGAGGAATATAGCGGGCGGCGAGGTCTCCGGGCGACATCCGACTCCGGATACCGCCACGGGGAGGAATTCTGACCGCCTGCGGGTCTCCCTGCGCAACCTTTACATCTTTCCGAGCCGGGCCGGGCTGGTGTTTTGCCTCGTGCTAACCGGCATCGTGACCGGGGGGGCGAACTACGACAATAACCTCATCTACGCCTTGGCATTCCTCGGCTGCGGCTTGTTCCTGACCTCCCTGGTGCAGACCTACCTCCAGCTTCTGGCGTTGGAACTGGAGTGGTTGCCGCCTGCCCCGGTGTGCGCCGGAGAACAGGCGCGCTTCCCCCTGTTGGTGTGGACCCCGGGGGGGACGCCGCGCCGCGCCCTGAAGTTGGCCTGGCGACCGGCGCGCCGCGGCCCAGGCCTGGACTTCGTCATTCATCGCGGCAGAATCCGCGGACTGCGCCTGGTCTGGCGCGCGGCGGGGCGTGAGCCCGGTGCTCGGAAGCAGCCCGGCTTGTCCGTTCCGGCGCGCTCCAGCAGCGCCGACGCCCTGCCGGGCATGACGCGCCTGGTACTCGCCGTGCCCACGTCGCGGCGCGGACAGCTGGTGTTACAGGCGGGGCGCGTCAGCCTGTCCACACACTTTCCGCTCGGTCTGTTCCGCTCCTGGCTGTACCTGCCACAAGCCCCTCCCTGCCTGGTGTACCCCCGACCGGCCGGGCGCGCCTTGCCGCCGTCCACCAGCCAGGGCGCGCGCTCGAGTGACGCGGTTGGTGCCCGGCAGCCAGGCAGCGAGGATTTCATCGGTGTGAGCGCCTACCGTCCGGGTGATCCGATACGGCGCATCTCCTGGCGCGCCGCGGCTCGGGGTGAGGAGCTGTTGGTCAACCGTTTCGGCGCCGCCGGGCGGACCGAGCGACTGCTGTTCCGCTGGTCGGAGCTCGCGTGGCTCCGGGATAACGAAATGCGCCTGGCACAGTTGTGCCGCTGGGTGCTGAACGCAGAGAATTTGGGGCTACGCTATGGTCTGCACCTGCCGGGCTTTACGGCGCCGCCGGGGCTGGCCGGTAAACACCGGGAGGCCTGCCTGCGCGCCCTGGCCCTGTTTCCGGGAGACGCGACGTAAAGGCGCCCCGAAGGGCCGCGGCGCCGCGCGGCATCGGCTGGCTCGGCCTCAGCCTCGTCCTGGCCCTGGCGGTGCATGTCACCCGCTTTCCTTACTGGCTGAGCCTGATCTGCGCCCTGCTCATCGGCTGGCGTTTCTGGGCGGGACGGGCTCCCGCTACGCCGCGACGCCTGCATCAAATCCTCTACCAGGGCTGCGCCCTGCTGCTGTTGCTGACCTTGGTGGCCTACTACCGGAACTGGCTGGGACCGCAGGTGGGCCTGGCCATGCTGGCGCTGCTTTGCGGCTTCAAGATCCTGGAGGCACGCCAGGGGAGAGATTTCTACCTGCTGGCCTACATGATCCTGTTTTTACTGCTTAGCCATTTTTTCTCCAACCAATCGATCTTCGCGTTGCTACATGCCTTGGCGGTGCTGTTCCTGTTGTGCGTGGCGCTGTTCGCCCACAACGACCTCGAGGGCTCCCTGGGACGCCCCGCCCTGCTGGCCGGGGCCGGGCGCAGCCTGCTCATGGCGATTCCCATCGCGGTGTTGGCTTTTCTGCTTTTCCCGCGCTTCCCGGGGCCGCTCTGGGGGAGGATGCCCAACTCCGAAACGGCCGTCACCGGCCTCAGCGAAACCATGGAGCCTGGCAGCATCGTTCAGGTCATCCGTTCCCGGGAGCCGGTGCTGCGAGCGGAATTCCATGGCCCGGCCCCGGCGCAAAATCAACTCTACTGGCGCGGCCCGGTGCTGTGGCAGACGAACGGCCGGAGTTGGTCGCAGGGGCCGCCCGCACCGCGCGGCGGCGCGGCGCGCATTACGCATCTGAACGCGCCGATACAGTACAGCGTCGTACAGGAAGGCACGGAGCAACACCGCCTGTTTGCCCTGGAACTCCCCGCCCACGCTCCGGCGCCGTTCAGATTCACCCCGGACATGCAGCTCATCGCTCCGCATAAACTGCGCAGCAGGAGCCGCTACCAGATCACCTCCTTCGTGGACTACCGGTTCTTTGACCAGAACGCGGATTTCAAGTGGCGCGGTCTGCAACTGCCGCCCGGGAGTCATCCACGAAGCCGCGTTCTGGCGCGGCAGTGGCGCCAAGAGGGACTGAACCCGCGACAACTCATCGACCGGGCCCTGACCTATTTCCACGAACAGGGCTTCGTCTATACCCTCTCTCCCCGGGCCTTGTCCGGAGACAACATGGACGCTTTCCTGTTTGAAACCCGCGAGGGCTTTTGCGAGCACTACGCGGCCGCCTTCGTGGTGCTGATGCGCGCCGCCGGGTTGCCGGCACGCATTGTCACCGGCTACCAGGGAGGCACCTTCAACCCACTCGGCAACTATTACATCCTGCGCCAGAGCGACGCCCACGCCTGGACCGAGGTCTGGCTCGATCAGGTCGGTTGGATGCGTGTGGATCCGGTGACAGCGGTATCCCCGGAGCGCATCCGCAACGGCATGGACGAAGTACTGCTCTCGCTGAATCCGCCGGAGCTCCTGGAACCCCTGTTGACGCCCCTGGTCGCGGGTGACTGGACGCGCTCGCTACGCAACCTGCTGGACAGCGCCGGCTACCAGTGGAGCAAGTGGGTGTTGGGCTATGACATCCGGCACCAACGACAATTGCTGCGGCTGCTGAACCTGGAGCGCTTCGGCACTCCGGCCCTGTATGGGCTACTGGGAGCCGGCTTGTTCGGCCTGCTGTTTTTACTGCTGTTGATCCTGCGCGCCGGCGCACGGCACGCACCCGGAGGCGCGGACGCGGCGCGGCGCTGTTACGATCTGTTTCTCCGCCGTTTGGCGCGCGCCGGGATTAGAATCCTGGAATACGAGGGGCCCCTGGACTGCGCCGCGCGTGCCGGGCGGCTGCTGCCCGGCTCGGCCCCGGAGATCGAAGCGCTCACAAAAAGCTACATCCGGGCGCGCTATGGCGGGGAACGCGCGGCACTCGCCGAGTTGCACCGCCGGGTGCACGCTTTCCGGCCGCGCCCGGGTCGCACCAGGAGCACGGAACACGACCAGGGACTTGCGCCGCGACACCATAACGGCACAGAATGAGACACCGCCGTCCTCGGCGCCCAGATTCCCATGTCACGCAACCATCCCATCGTCGCCGTTACCGGTTCCTCCGGATCAGGCACCACGAATGTGCGTGTCGCCTTTGAGCATATCTTCCGGCGCGAAGGTCTGAGTGCGGCTTTCGTCGAAGGCGATTGTTTCCACCGTCACAACCGGGAGCGTATGGAAGAAGAGGTGCGCAAGGCCGCGCGCCAAGGCCGCATCATCACCCACTTCGGGCCGGGCGCCAACCTCTTTGAGGAATTGGAGTCGTGCTTTGCAAGCTATGCGGAGCACGGCGGCGGCAAGCGCCGCCACTACATTCATAACGAGAAAGAGATGGTCCGCTACGGCGCGCCGCCCGGCTCCCTGACCGCCTGGGAGAAACTGCCTGAAAACACCGACCTGCTGTTTTACGAAGGGTTACACGGCGGGCTGGTGCTTGATAACCTGAACATTGCCAAGCACGTGGACCTGCTCATCGGCGTCGCCCCTATCATCAACCTGGAGTGGATCCAGAAAATCCAGCGTGACAAGGCGGTGCGCGGGTATTCCGAAGACGCGGCCATCCGCATGATCCTGAATCGCATTGAGGACTATGTGCGTTACATCGTGCCGCAGTTCTCGCGCACCGACATCAACTTCCAGCGCATACCTACCATTGACACCTCGAACCCGTTCACGACCCAGGACATTCCCACCAACGATGAGAGCTTCTCAATCGTGCACGTACGCAACCCGAAAAAAATTCAGGTGGACTACCGCTACCTGCTGGATATGCTGGACGGCTCCTTCATGTCGCGTCCGGACACCATCGTGGTGCCTGCCGGCAAGAAGATTTTCTGCATGGAGCTCATTATCACACCGAGCCTGCAGCACATGATGGAACAACGCGACAACGCCTGAAGCCCCCGGCCGGGGCTGGATGCCAGGGCCGAACGCACGCACCGCGCGCACGCCAGGCTGTTATACTTCACGGTGCGGGTGTGCAGGCCCGCCTCGTAAGCTGGATAAGAGGTAAAGCGATGCACTCGATCCTGGTGGCAAACCCGAAAGGGGGCTGTGGCAAAAGCACCTTGGCCGCATGCCTGGCGGGCTTTTACGCTTTCTCTGGAAAGCGCAGCGCGCTTCTGGACGCGGACCCGCAAGCCTCCTGCCGGGCCTGGCTGGAGCGGCGCCCGGCGCGGCGCCCGCCGGTGGCAGCCGCGGAACTCCTGAACGGTCGTCCACGCTTACCCCGGCGCACCGAATTCCTCGTCATCGATACACCGGCCGGCCTGCGCGGCCGACGCCTGGAACAGTTGCTGGGCTTCGCCGATACTTTGCTGCTGCCGGTGCTCCCCTCGTTTTTTGACATGCGCGCAGCGGAGCTGTTTCTGCTCAACCTGGAGCAAAGCTGTCAACGTCTCCGCTTGCGGCTCAAGGTAGCCCTGGTGGCGAATCGCGTTCGGGAAGACACCTTGGCGGCCGCCAGGCTGGAGGTCTTCCTGGAGGGCTTGCGGACCCCTCATGGCTCGAAAATCCCATTCCCCACGGTACTGCGTTCCTGCCAAAACTACGTGACGGCCATGGACAGGGGGCTGAGTGTTTTTGAACTGCCCCCTTCCCGCACGCTTTACGATCGCGCGCAGTGGCGACCCCTGCTGAGCTTCCTGGGGCGCGCCGCCTGAATGCGGCGCACGCCTGCTTCCAGGCTTGCGCGCATTACAATCCGGGCGCCTCCCGGACCGTATCGACCTCCCGACCTGCTTCAGGCACCACGAACCTCCGGTAAGCATCGGTTAACCGCGGCAGTAACTTCTCCTGATGGAAATTCTTTCGGCAATGCTCCAGGGCCAGCCGGGCCTGCTGCACGCGCAGTTGGGGCAGCAGGATGGCCTGGCGCATGGCGTTAAAAAGCTCCACGGGGTCACCCGGTTGCACCAGCCAGGCGAGTTTCGGAGTCAGTATTTCCATGGGGCCGGGAAGACGGGTTGAGATGACAGGCACCCCGGCGGCCATCGCCTCCAACAACACCAGGCCGAAGGCCTCATCCAGAGATGGCAGTACGAAAGCGTCGGCGCACTCCAGCAGGGCACGCGGCTCCACGGCGCGGCCCATCATGATGAGATGGGACTGCAACCGCAGGCGACCGGCCAGTCTCCACAGGCGATTCTGCTCCGGCCCTGCGCCGCCCAGAAGCAGGCACACGTTGATCTTTTGATCCAACAACAGGCGCAAAGCCTGCAACAGAAAGTGGAAACCCTGGTGCGGGACAAGACGCCCCATGGCGGTAAAGTAGAAGCACTCCCCAACCTTGCTTGCCGGACGCGGCGTGTTCCGCCTGGGGGTATGGAAGTCGTGCACCAGGTGGATGCGCCGCACGGGCGCGTGATGCCGCTGCAAGATCCGTGTTTGCAGCTCGTTACAAGCCAGGTAGCAGGGCGGTGGGGAAAGGGAGCGGCCCAGACCCCCGTATTGCGGCCCGCGCCAACCGGTTGCTCCGCCTTCGTCATACAAACGGATCGCGAGCGGCAGGCGCAGTTTTTTGCAGACCGCGGCGGCCAGCCGCGTCGCCGGCACGCCATGCGCTTCCACGAGATCCGGTTGAAACTCCTCAAGCGCGGCTTTCAACGCGCCCCCTGCCAGGGGGCGCCAGGCGCGCGCCCGGATTTTGACCACCTTCAGCGCGGCGTCCGCACGCAGGTAAGAACGATACGCAAAGTTTCGATCGATGATCGCCTGGATTTCGTAGCCCCCGGCGCCCAGTGTCCGGCAGAGGTCGGCGAAGTATTTCTCGTAAACCCCCGGGTAACGGCTCAGCAGAACACGGGACAGTCGCATGCCGTTCAGGCTCCCCGCGCGCCGCGGTCTTTATTCCGGATCGGCATGGAGCAACATTCAGGATAGAAAAGCCTGTCCGGCTTTATGCGGCGGATGAGGGAGCTTCCAGATCCCGACTTGCTGCCTGCGCCGCGTCCGCACCGTCACGCACGGCGGTTTCCAGACCCCGGCGGTAACACTCCAAAACCCGCCCGGAATCCTTCTGCCTTTTCAGAACATCGGCCAGTTCCAGGTAGAGTCGAGGTGTGGGTTGGATGCCCAGGGCCGCTTCGTACAGGGAGCAGGCTCTGCCCCAGAATTTCAGGCGTGCACAGAGCATGCCGGTCGCCTCCAGAAGCGCGGGTTGCCGCGGGTTGTCCCGCAGCAGGCCCTCCAGAAAAGCGAGCTGTTTCTCCGCGTCCGCGCCGTCCAAACGCGCGTAAAGCCTGACCAGTTCCGGGTTGACGGTGCGCCGCAGTGCGGCGCGCAACGGAGCTTCACAGGTACCGTCACCACCGAAGTGCATTTGTGCGCGGGTGTAGATCTCCAGCAGTTCCGGTGTCCGCGCCAGGCGCCGGGGCAAGGCGCGCCAGGCCTGCTCCATGGCTTGCGGGGTGTCTTGCCGGACCGCTTCATCAAAGCATTGACGGAAAGCCTGGATGGAGACCCGATCGTGGCGCTCCCGCGGCCAGCGTAGCCGCGAGAGGTGGAACAACGCCGCACGCCAGTCATTCAGCGCCAGGGAAGACTCCAGGAGTAATTCACGCAGATAGATCTTGTCCGGATATTGCTTATCAAGCTGTTTGAGCAGCGTGTCAGCCTGTTCCCAACGGCCCTCGGAAATATGGATACGGGCGCGTAGCACCCCTATGTATAGATCCGCTTCAGGACAGCAGTTCCGGGCACGGCTCAGAAAGCGCTCGCAATCTTCCATACGGCCGCGCCGCCAGGAGGCGCGGGCGGCTCCCAGGCAACGCAGCAGGCACTCGTAGCCGCCAGGCGCTGAGTACGGTTCCAGGTGGCGCGCCGCGCCCAGCCAGTCGCCCTGTTCCAGGTCCGCCAGGCCCCGCAGCAGGCGATCCCGGGCGCGCTGCACGGAAGACTTGGACCAACGGCCCAGCAGGTTGCCGGGAACCCGGCCAAGATCGCGCAGGAAACGCTGTGAAAAGAAGACGATGAGCAACACCAGGGCCATGAGGAACAGCAGGGCATAGAGACTGAAGCGCAGATATTCATCGCCCAGGTCAATCAATACATGGGCCGGATAGTGGTTGACCAGGATCATGCAAATCACACCAGCCAGCAACGCAAGCATGGTAAGCGCCATGAAGCGGAACATGGTATGGGACTCAGTGCGCCCCAGGCGCCTTCAAGGGTTCGCGCTGAAACGCCTGCACGTGATAGACGCGCAAGGCCTCCAGCGTGGCGACGGGAAGGGGCAACTCCGGTCGCAGTTCACTACGCGCAAGCTCCCGCAGTTGTTTCGAGATGCCACGCACCAGTGGGCTCTGAGAATCAAAGTGACTCTGCAGGGTGGTGGCGACATCGGCCATGGAAGCATCAAAATTCGCCTGGTCGCGCCGCAGCGCCGCGAAACGGGCGCTTTCCAGGTACAGTCTCAACAGGGCGTGTGCGTGAGCCTCCTGGTGTTCCGGCAACACGACACCATCTGTTACCTTGGGAATGCGTTGCAGCTTGAATTGACCACGCAATCCGGCGGCCAAAGCTGCGAATAAAGTATTTATCCCCGCCTCTTCCGACGTCACGCCGCCCGTTTCCGGAAGCCGCGGGCGCTCCCGTGCGCCAGGATCCACGCCGGCGGCGCCGCGTAAGGGCAAATCCCGGACCCGGCGGCCCAGCACCGATAACTGCAGGGCCAGGTCAGCCAGATCCAGCGTTTCCACCGCGTGCAGGCGCACCAGGTCCTTAGCCAGTTGTTTGCGCACCCCGTTCAGGTCCGGGTAGTCCATTTCTTCCAGCCTTGCCGCAGCGATTTCCAGGGTCTTGATGGCGTCCCGTGGAGCGTCCAACAAGGATACCTGGCGCGTCGCCGTGCTGAACAGGTGCTCTAACTCCGCGAGACGCCAGTGCAAGGGATCGCGCGCGTCATAAGCTTCCAGCTGACTCAGGGATACCTGCAGTTCCTGGTGGAACTGGCGGAGCTCCTCTATCTGCGTGTGCAGGGCTTGCCGCTCGTGCATCGCCACGCGCAGCCGCTCCGAGGTTTCCTGGGCGGAGTGAGTGCTTTCCATTGCATCACCCAGGCGCCGCTCCAGGTTCTGGAACGCGCCGCGCGTCTGTTCCTCTCCCCGTCGTATGTCCAGGTACAGCGCCGCCAACAGGACACAGGGCAGCAGCGCGGCCGTGAGCGCGGGCCTCCAGACGCTTGTGCGCACCGTCGCGGACGGGCTTTGCGCCGGGGGAGGAGACGCGCCATTGTCCGTATCCCCTGATCCAACCGATGCAGCGGTTTCCGGCAGTGCGACCTCCGCAGAAGCATCGGACGTCGGAGCTTCTTCCTGATCTTTTCTCATGGATTGTCTTCCCGGGTTATTCCTGCAGGTCCACGCCGTGCCCTGAACTCCTTATAGAATACCTGTATTCCCCGCAATAATCCCGCGTTATCGGCCCCCGTGGCGATAGATACCTGGGTGTCCTCGGCCAGTCGTGCACGCGCCAGGGCGGCCACCCGGGACGCGGGAACCAACAACGGCAAGCGCTCTAAAGTTTGCCGGAGCGACTTTTCTTCGCACATGGCATACAAATTTCGCAAGGCGTCACCACTGGTGACCACCGTCAAGTCCGGGGGGTCTTCCCGCAGCAGACGGCCGAGTAACGCGTGACCGTGAGGAGGTGCGGCGCGGCGGTAAACTTTCAGGCAATGCAGCCGTGCGCCACGGCGACGCAGTTCTCGTCGCAGCAAAGCACGCCCGCCCTGTCCCCGGAACAGCAGGATCGTGGCCCCGGCAATGTTTGCGTGACCCAACTCTTCCACCTCCAGCAACGCTTCGCTGCCTGTGCCGGAAACCGGGCTCAGCACACGCCGGAAACCCCGTTGCCGCAACAGGGCGGCGCTTCCAGGACCCGGCGCCAGGGCGGGAATCTCGGCCAGGGCGCGTGGCGCCGGGGCCAAGCGCAACGCCCACTCCACGGCGTTGCGGCTGACAAAGACGGCGGCCGCTACGCCTCGCAAAAATTCCTCATGCAGCTGCGCCAGGCAACGCGGATCCTCGGGCCCCAGGATCTCCAGTGCCGGGCAAAGCGTGACGCGCCCGCCGCGCTCCTCCACCGCCCGCGCCAGGGGCGCGGCGAAGCGCTGCGGACGGGTCACCAGTACGTGCAATCCCTCCAGCCCGTCGGACACGCAAGAGCCCTCTACAGTTGCGCGAGAATTGGGCCGGCGCCGGCCCCGAGCAGCAGCTGCGCCAGGCGCCGGCCCAGACGCTCCGGAAAGCAAGCGCTGCCGCTCCCGCGCACCTTGATAAGCCGTCGGCCGTCGGGGCGGCCGACCAGGGCCTGCAGCCGCAAAGAGGCGTTGCGTTCGGGCACCGCCCAGGCCGCCACCGGTGACTGGCAGTCGGCGCCCAGGCTCCGGCTCACGGCGCGTTCCGCCTGTACGCAATTCCAGGTCGGCGGATGGTTCAGAGGCGCTACCAGGCGCCGCGCGCGCGTATCATCGGCGCGCAGCTGCACACCCAGGGCGCCTTGTCCGATGGCCGGCAACATCAATTGCTCGGGCAGATACTCACTGATAAGCTGTTCCAGCCCCAAACGCTGCAGGCCGGCCACCGCCAGCACCACGGCCTCCAGTTCACCGAGGTCGAGTTTTCCGATGCGAGTCTGTACATTACCGCGTAACGGCAAGATACAAAGTTCCGGATACAGCGCGCTCAGCTGGCAACGGCGCCGTAAACTTGCGGTTCCAACCCGGGAACCGGGCGGCAGTTGCTTAAGCAGCAGCCCCGCGCGTGAGATCAGGGCGTCTCCGGCGGCGGCGCGACGCAGGATGGCGCCCAGGCACAGGCCCTCAGGTTCCCGCGTGGTGAGGTCTTTCATTGAATGCACCGCCGCATCCGCGGCGCCGTTGAGCAGACAATCTTCCAACTCCCCGGTGAATAACCCCTTGCCGCCGCGGCCGGCCAGGGGATGCTCCAAAAGCCGATCCCCGCTCGACGCACGCGGCACCAGGCGCACCCGCAAACCAGGATGCAGCCTGCATAGCTGCCGAGCGGCCAGACGCGCCTGGCACAAGGCCAGCGGGCTCTTGCGGGTGACGATACGGAAGCTTTTCATCACGACTCATCACAGCTTAGCACGGGCCCGGGATCGTCATAGCCCGCCTCGATGGCCGCTGAACGCACAAGAAATGCGGGGCTGAAGTGAGACTCTGTGTCATCATGGACCCCATCGCGGGGATTAAGCCGCGGAAGGACAGCACCCTGGCCCTGCTCCTGGCGGCGCAACGCCGCGGCTGGGAGTTGCACTATGCGCTGCCCGGCAGCCTGCGCGCCGAGGCGGGCGTGGTATGCGGCGAACTATGCGGCCTGCGGGTCGCGGACGATGCGGCGCATTGGTTTGACCTGGAGGCGCCCGTGGATACGCCGCTGAAGCAGCTGGACCTTGTGCTGTTGCGCAAGGATCCTCCTTTTGACAGCGAGTACCTGTACCTGACCCACCTGCTGGAGCGGCTCGAGGCACCCGGCGCGGAACACACCCCACGGCTCGTGAACCACCCCCGCGCGGTGCGCGATTTTAACGAAAAACTCTCTATCCTGCGCTTTCCCGACTGCATCCCACCGACCTTGGTGAGTAGTGATGCGCACCGCATTGAGACCTTCCTGGAACAGCACAAGCGCCTGGTGCTCAAGCCCCTGGACGCCATGGGAGGACATTCGGTGTTCCTGCTGCGCCTGGATGATCCGAATAAGAAGGTGATCATTGAGACCATGACCGGCGGCGGCCGCTACACCATGGCGCAGAAATTTCTGCCGGCGGTGTTGCGTGAGGGCGACCGGCGCATCCTCCTGCTGGAGGGGCAGGCAGTGCCCTACGCCCTGGCGCGCATCCCCGCTGCGGACGATTTCCGCGGCAACCTGGCCGTTGGCGGTCGCTCCGAGGGGGTCGCGCTGGACTCCCGCGAACGCCGGCTGTGCGAGCGCCTGGGCCCGATCCTGCATGAACAGAAACTGGATTTTGTCGGGCTGGATGTGATCGACGGCCAGGTCACGGAAATCAACGTCACCAGTCCAACCTGTGTGCGGGAGTTGGACACCTTCTACGAACTGGATATCGCCGGCCGGTTTTTCGAATTGCTGGAGGCCGGCGCCGTGGGACGGCGATGAGGCCGCGGCGCGCGGCTGCTCCTCGCAACATGACCGGCGGCCCTGCGCATGGGCGGCCGCGACAGGCAACAGCCGCGACAGGGCAGTTTCCCTGCCTTCGGGGTCCTGGTAAAGCTTAGTCTCTGGAACGCCGAACCCGAACAGGAACGAGCCGCCGCGCGGATGATGCGCGCTGAACTGGAGCATCCGTACCGGCCGCTCCATCCCTGGAGCCCGGGGGCAGGCCTGGAGCGCCTCAACCGGGAACCGGCGGAAGAGGATGGCGCGGTGCTGCCGGAGCTCCTGCAATGACTGGAGCTTGCGCAGGCCGCGTGGCACGCCGGCGGTGGGATCTTTGAGCCGGTGCCCGGCGCCTGGGTGGTCTTGCGAGGTTTCCCTGGGTGCGGCCCTGTTCTTGGTATAATAAATGGTGTGTCGGCAGGGAGATTACTGGCTTTCCGGCGCTCCTCGGGGCCGCCGCCGCCATCTGCCACAAGCGCTTCCACGCGGCCCTGAACCAGGCTTTCCACCGCATCTTCGACACCGATCATGTCTCCGGATCCCAACGACCGGCTCAGCCTGGCCCTGTGCATAGCCGCCATCTTCCACGGTTTCGTGTTGCTGGGCGTGGGTTTCAATGCGGAACCGAAGCTTGCGCCGAGACAAAACCCCGAGCCACTGGACGTGGTGCTGGTACAGCAACGCAGCCTCAAGCCGCCTCCAGAAGCGAACCTGCTGGCGCAGGCGAATTTGCAGGGCGGCGGCGGCCTGGAAGAACCAGAGGTCACCCCGGAAAGCGCGGCTCCGGCCGCGTTTCCAGCGGAACAGCCGGAATTGACCGCGGCCAAAATTCCTCCGGAAGCGACGCCCCCAACGCCGGAGCCGCCGCAACCCGAGGCCGTTGCCATGGAGCAGGAAGCCCAGGCGGACAAGGAACTGCTGAGCCGGACCGGCGCCCCCGAAATCCGCGACCCGCGGCCGAAACCACCTGAACCACAACCTGAAGGCACCCGCTCCGAGTCCAGCCCGGCCGCAAGTCGCCGCCCGGATGCTTCGCGGCTGGTAACCGAAAGCTTGAAGATCGCCACGCTGACCGCGCAACTCCAGCGCCGCATCCGGAAAGAGGCCTCACGTCCGCGCCGCAAATTCATCTCCGCTTCCACCAAGGAGTATAAGTACGCCGCCTACATGGAGACATGGCGCGCCAAGGTGGAACGGGTCGGAAACTTCAACTACCCGCAGGAAGCGCGGCGCCGAAGACTCACCGGCAGCCTGATCCTGGACGTGGCCCTGAACGCCGACGGCACCCTGAATGACGTCACCCTGCGTCGCTCCTCCGGACATGCGGTGCTGGACGAGGCCGCCCTGCATATCGTCCGCCTGGCGGCCCCCTACTCGCCCTTCCCCAGGGAATTCCGCCGGGAGGTGGATATCCTGCACATCACCCGCACCTGGCAGTTCCTGGAGAATCAAGGCTTCCGTTAGCCGATGTACGCTCCCGGAGCGAGCGACCCCGGCGCCCGCCTGCCGAGCCAACCCTGGGGGTAGCCGCAAGATGGCATTGCCCGCGTCTCCCCGCTATACTTGGAATGTTTTCTACTCGAAGATCTTTCCATCAACCATCAAGGAAGTCTCGAACAAAACATGCTAGGGAAAGTCTCTCCATCTCAAACTATGAACCTGACTGATCAATTCCTGATCGCCATGCCCGGCTTAACGGATCCTAATTTTCACCAGGCCGTCGCTTACATCTGCGTGCACAGCAAGGAGGGTGCCATGGGGATCATCATCAACCGTCCCCTGGACAGCCTGGTGCTCGGAGACGTGTTGTCGCAGCTGAAACTCAAGCCTGTCACCAGCAAGATCCACGCCCTGCAGGTGTTCCACGGCGGCCCGGTGCAGCGCGATCGGGGCTTTGTCCTGCACCGGCCGACCTGTGAATGGGAATCCACCATCCGCACCTCGGACGAGATCGGCGTCACCACCTCAAGCGACATCCTCAAGGCCATCGCCGGCGGCGGGGGGCCGGAGGAAAGCCTGGTAGCCTTGGGTTACGCCGGCTGGGGAGAAGGGCAGCTGGAATACGAACTGGCCGAGAATACGTGGCTTTGTGCGCCCGCCGACTCACAGGTGATATTCTGCACGCCCAGCGAGAAACGTTGGGCGGCGGCGATCAGGTTGCTCGGTTTCGACCCCAAAAGCCTTTGCCATATCAGCGGACACGCGTGAAGCGCGACGAAACCCTGCTCGGTTTCGACTTTGGACGCAAACGCATTGGTGTGGCAGTCGGCCAGACCGTCTCGGCCACGGCTTCTCCCCTGCTCATTTTGGATAACCGCAAGAACACGCCCTGGACAGCCATAGGCAGGTTGTTGCGCTCCTGGCGACCCAGTCGCCTGATCGTGGGGGTGCCGTTGCACATGGACGGCACCGAGCAGGAACTGACCGCGTGCGCGCGGCGCTTCATGCGCCGGCTCAGCGGCCGTTACCTCCTGCCCGTGCATGGCGTGGATGAGCGCCTCAGTACCGTGGAAGCGCGCCGCCGCGCCGGACCGCACGCCGCCCACGTGGATTCCCTGGCTGCCCAGATCATCCTTGAAAGTTGGTTGAACGAATGGACGGCGCGGCAATCCGGGGAGCCTCCTGCCGAAGCCCCAGGACACACGCACCCGCCCTGTCATGCCCGATAGACTACCCGCGCCTGAAGAATGCCTGCGGGAGATGGCCGCGACCCTGCGGCAGCGCCTGCCCGCCTCGAACGGAGAGCAACCGCTGCTGGTCGGCATCCAGCGCGGCGGAGTCTGGATCGCGCGGCATCTCTGCCGCCTGCTGGAACTCTCCGACACGCCCAGTGAGCTGAATATCGCCTTTTACCGCGACGATTTCAGCCGCATCGGTATGCATCCACGCGTGCGACCATCGCGTTTGCCCCCTACCGTGGAAGGGCGCCGCGTGATCCTGGTGGATGATGTGCTTTACACCGGGCGCACCGTGCGCGCCGCGCTGAACGAACTCTTTGACTTCGGGCGCCCGCACTCCGTGACCCTGGCGGTGCTCATCGACCGCGGCGACCGCGAATTACCGATACAAGCCGACGTCGTCGGGCACCACCTGCGACTGGGGAAAACCGAACAAGTGCGCTTGCACGGCCCGGAGCCCTTGCGCCTGGAACGGGTGCGTCAAATGTGAACAAGGGTGTTCCGCAACTGGACGCGGAAGGCCAGTTGCGCCACCTGCTTTGCATCGATGGACTCAGTCGGGAGCTGCTGCTGCGCATTCTGGACTATGCCGAGACCTTCCGCGGCGTGGACCGGCGGCCGGTCAAAAAGTCTCCCCTGCTGCGCGGCAAAACCGTGGTGAACTTGTTCTTTGAACCCAGCACCCGCACCCGCATCACCTTTGAACTGGCGGCCAAGCGCCTCGCGGCGGATGTGCTCAACCTGGACGTCGGACAGTCGGCCACCCGCAAGGGCGAATCCCTGGCCAACACCCTGCGCACCCTGGAAGCCATGCATTGCGACATGTTCGTGATCCGCCATCCGCATAGCGGGGCGGCGCACTTTCTCGCTTCCCGTGCTGTTCCGCACGTGAGCGTCATCAACGCGGGCGACAACTGTCATGCGCACCCCACCCAGGCCCTTCTGGATATGTTCACCATTCGCCGTCATCGGCCCGACTTCGGCGCCCTGTGCGTGGCCCTGATCGGCGATGTTCTGCATTCACGGGTCGCGCGCTCTGAAATCCGCGCCCTGCAGTTGCTTGGCGCCGGCGAAATCCGGATCATCGGGCCGCGTACCCTGATCCCCGCCGATCTGAAACGCGACTGGGGGGTGCGCGTCATGCACGACCTGCGGGAAGGTCTGCGCGACTGCGACGTGGCGATCTGCCTGCGCTTACAGCGTGAGCGGATGCAAGGCCATTACCTGCCCAGCCTGGGCGAGTACTACCATCGCTACGGTCTAACCGAGCGGAGCCTGGCCTGGGCCAAGGAGGACAGCCTGGTCATGCATCCGGGGCCGGTGAACCTGGGCATCGAGATGGACGCCGCGGTCGCTGAAGGTCCGCGTTCCTTGATATTGGAACAGGTCAGCAACGGCATCGCGGTGCGCATGGCGGTGATGGCGTTGACCCTGGGCCGCGCGGCTTCACAACGCAGGAAGTGATGAAGATCGCCGTGCGTGGCGGCCGCGTCGTGGATCCGGCCAACCAGTTGGAGACGGTCACCGACCTCTTCATTGACTCAGGCAAAATCAAGGGCCTGGGACAGGCGCCCAAGGCTTTCCAGGCGGAATTGGATCTGGACGCGCGCGGCAAACTGGTGCTGCCCGGCCTGGTGGATCTCTGCGCGCATCTACGCGAACCGGGCCAGGAGCACAAGGCCACCATCGCCAGCGAAACCCTCGCCGCGGCCGCCGGCGGCGTCACCAGCCTGTGCTGCCCACCCGATACCCATCCAGTGGCCGACCTGCCCTCGATCCTGGAACTCATTCAGCGCCGCGCGCGCCAGGCCGCCCGCACCCGTGTGCTGGTCTGCGGGGCCCTGACCCGCAAGCTGGCCCACCGGGAGTTGAGTGACATGGATGCCCTGCGCCGGGAGGGTTGTGTAGCGGTGGGCAATGCTCGCACGCCTTTGCCGGACAGCGGCCTGTTACGGCGGGCCATGGAATACGCCACCACCTGCGGCCTTCCCCTGCATCTGTACGCGGAGGAAGGCTCCCTGAGCGGCGACGGCATGGTGAACGAGGGCCCCGTCAGCACCCGCTGGGGCCTGCCCTCTTTCCCGGAGGTCGCCGAAACCGTTGCCGTGGCCCGTGTCCTGCTACTGGCCGCCCAGAGCGGGGCGCGTGTGCACTTGTGCCGGTTGAGCACGGCCGCATCCCTGCACATGGTCGCCGAGGCGCGGGCGCGTAACCTGCCGATAAGCGCTGATGTCGGCGTGAATTACCTGCATCTCTGCGATACGGATCTGGGCCTGTTTGACTCTTCCCGACATCTGCGTCCTCCGCTACGCCCCGAGAGTGATCGGGAGGCGCTGCGTGAAGCCCTGAGGCAGGGTCTGCTCTCAGTCTGTTCCGACCATCAACCCCATGAACCGGAAGCCAAGCAAGCCCCCTTTCAAGCCACCGAAGCAGGCTCCTCGTCCCTGGAATTATTCTTGCCCCTGATGCTGCGCCTGGTGCGTGAGGGACACCTGGAATTAAGCCAGGCGGTGTCGGCGGTGACCCATCATCCGGCCGCCGTGATGGGATTGCCCCGGGGCACCCTGGGCGTGGGCGCGGCCGCCGATCTGTGCCTGGTGGACCCGGAGGCGGAATGGACCGTGTCTCCAGAAGAGCTCCTCAGCGCCGGCAAGATGACTTCCTGCGACGGCTGGCGCCTGCACGGCCGCGTCACGCACACACTGTTGGATGGCCGCCTGGTGTTTGAGCGCGCCAGGCAGGAAACGTGAGGGCGCCGCGCTTACTGCTGGCGGAGCAGGCCACCGTACTGGAGCAGCGGCGGTGCCCGGAGCAACAGTACCTGCTGCGCCTGCGGGCACCGCGTATCGCCGGCGCCGCCCGACCGGGCACCTTCGTGCACATGCAATGCGACCCCATGCTCCCCATGCGCCGCCCCATGTCCATCATGCGCGCCAAGCCGAACTCCGGGGAACTGGAGATTCTTTATGTCGCGCACGGCGTGGGCACCCGCCTGCTGGCCCAGAAGCAAAACGGTGCGCTTCTGGAACTGCTGGGCCCGGCGGGGCGCCCCTTCAAGCTGGAAGGCTACCGAGAGCGTCCCCTGCTCATCGGCGGGGGCGTAGGTATTCCGCCACTGCTCTTCCTGGCCGAGCACATGGCGCGGCAACGGCAACACCCGCTGGCATTGCTGGGTTCGGAGCGTCCCTTCCCCTTGACTACTTCCAGGATCACGGCCGTGCGCGAGCACTTACCTGGATCAGCCGCCCTCGGTCTCGAAGCGCTGGAAAGGCTGGGCATCGCCTCGGCGTTGGCCAGCGGTACCGGGCAGCCGGGCTGCTACCCGGGCCATGTCACTGCACTGGCCGAACACTGGTTGCGGCGTTTGCCGCAAGAGACCCGCGCGCAGGTGGAGATTTTCGCCTGCGGCCCACCCTCCATGCTGGCCGCGGCGGCCGCCCTGGCTGGAAACTACGGGCTACCCTGCGAGGTCTCCCTGGAAGAATACATGGCCTGCGCCACCGGCGGCTGCGGCGCCTGCGTAGTGCCGTTCCACGACTCACGGGGCAACGTCTCCATGCAGCGCGTTTGCGTGGAAGGCCCGGTGTTTGACGCGCGGGCGGTGTTTCCCGGCTGAAATGCATCACCTCCCGCCGCGCCGGGGCTTATGCAGTAACCAGAACCGACCCCACGAGCGGCTGTACGAAGCGCTGCAGCGCGCTTCCAGTGCTTCTTTCGAGAAACCGATCAGCACCGGTTGTGTGCGCACCTTCACCCGCGTTGAAGAATTACGCGCCCGGCACGGCGGCCCCCTGCTGCTGGATTCCGGCTGCGGTGACGGCAGCGGCAGCCTGCGCCTGGCCCGGGCCTGCCCGCATGCCTTGATTATCGGTATTGACAAGTCGGAACACCGCCTGCGCCGCCACGAACTTCAGCAAAACCTGCGGCTGCTGGGCAACTGTCTGCTGGTGCGCGCTGACCTGGTGGATTTCTGGCGCTTGGCGGCCGCGGCGCGGTGGCGGGCCGCACACCACTACCTGCTCTACCCATGCCCCTGGCCGAAGCGCAGGCACCTGCGGCGCCGCTGGCATGCCCACCCGATCTGGCCCATCCCGGCCCTGCTGGCTGAACGCCTGGAATTGCGCACCAGCTGGAAGCTCTATGCCCAGGAGTTCCTCCTGGCCTGGGAATATTCCAAGCTCGGCAAGGCGCGCCTGGAACGTTTCCTGCCCAACACAGAACCCCTGAGCTCCTTTGAACGCAAGTACGTCGCAGCCGGGCAACCCCTGTACCGCTGCCTGGCGACCAGCGCACCGCGCAAGGTCGCGAGCAGAGCGGTCAGCAGAGCGGTCAACTGACGGGTAGGCCGTCGACGGGGGCACCGCCGACCGTTGAGTCATTGGGGAGATACGATCGGGGATGGGATCGGCGGGGGTCTTGCTCAAACTGGTAGAGCTGCCAGGGGAAATCAGGGGGGATCAGGGAGAGCTCAGGAGGGAATCAGGGGGGAGATCAGGCCCTATAATAGAAAAGGGCGACTGTTCAGTCGCCCTTTTCGGCTCGCAACAAGTAATCTACTGGATTTACTTGTTGTTGATGTACATCGTCACTTCGAAACCGAAGCGGATGTCGTTGTATTCAGGGGTATCCCATTTCATGATGTAGACTCCTCTCGTGGATGGATGGTGTCAGTTAAAGAATTAATTGCCTTGTTTTATAGCATTCCTCATGCCAAACTCTGGGAGAGGCGCTTCTTAAACACCTGCTCTTCCTGTAATATCAAGTTAAATCAACGACTTAGCGCATTATAAAAAAGCGCCCCCGGTCCATGAATCCAGGGCGGTCCCTCCGAAGGTTGTCTCCCGCTGGTTATTAACCACCACCGCATCCAAATGCCGACGGCGACCCGGGCCTGAAACCCTCCCAGGCAGGAAGGGAACTCCCAAGCATAGAGTGACATAAAGCGGCGGAGCAGGCCGGGAGGACACCGGGCAAGTGACGGCTCAAAAATCCTCCCTCCCGCGGGTTTCCTCCCTGCATCCGGCGGAATGAACTTGGAAGACCTCCATCCCTGTACATCTTAATGAGCCGGTATCCAAGATGGGCGTGGACCGATACGGAAGTCTCCAACCCGCTCTTGTGTCCTCTTTCCGGCAGCGCACCGCTCCCGCCGGCCCAGCCTGGATTGCAACTTCTTCAGCATTTCGATGGCGTTCCGCTCTCTACCAGGCCACCGGGAGATAGCAAGGCCCCCGGCCCGCCGCACGAGCCTCTAAGAAAGTGGGTTGATGCTTTTTACAACAGATCAGGCAGATACCTTCCGTCCCCGTCCCGCAGGAGCTTGACGGTTTCTGTGTGCCCTCCCGCCTCTGCGTGCGCCAAGGCAGTCCAGCCGTCCTTGTCCCGTAGGTTGGGGTTAGTCTTCTTATCTAGCAGAGACTGTGTGATGCTCGTGCGCAGAGAGCATGAGTGCCGTGAGACCGGCATCTTCCTGCATGTTGATCTCTGCTCCCTTTTCCAGAAGTAACTCCACGAGCTTATCCTCCCCCAACATCGCTGCCAGCATGAATGCCGTTACGCCACCATTCGCCTGGGCAACGACATTCACTCTGGCAGCAAGCAACACCTTGACGACAGCCACGTGTCCCTTTACTACTGCATGTATCAATGCCGTCGAGCCGCGCTTGTCTTGTGCGTTGACCTTTGCCTTGGTGGCAAGCAGCAGTTTGACGGTTTCCTCGTGCCCGTTGACGGATGCGTAGATCAAGGCCGTACCGCCGCGCTTGGCTTGTGCGTTGACGCGCTTTTCCCGTTCACTAGCATTTGCGGCTGATGCACCAATCAGGAGTCGGGCGATTCCCGCATGCCCGTTGACCGATGCATATTATGAGTGCCGTCTGCCAATCCTTGTCTTGCGCATCGGCATCAGCGCCCGCTTCCAGCAGTAACTGGACGGTTGGTTCGAGTCCCTCTTCTGCTGCGAACATTAGTGCCGTTCTTCCGTCCCCGTCATGCGCGTTAGGGGAAAACGGGAGGGGCCCGCCGCCGTGAGGATCGATCTCCAGAAGCAACTTCTTAAGGTTGGTCTCGTTCTCCTTGCGTTGCTCTTTTTGTGGCTCTCCTGATCGAGGTCGGATCAGCCGACCAACCCAGCGATTCAAGGGCTTCCAGATACGGGAGATAAGGACTAGCGAAAATATTGACCCAACGGTTGAGGCGATAATTTGGTTACTGAGCAGTCGGGGGAGGTGCAGAGCAACCAACTCAAAGCATAATGAAACCCAATCGATTACTAGTGAGACCCAGTCATTTTCTATAGCAAGCCGATCAATAACTCGCGAAGTCCAGCGACTTGTCAGAGGAACATCCCCATCTCCACATCTCCAGCTCAGTAAGCCTACGGAGCCGATGTGCGGCCACGGCCCCAAAGGCAGATTAGGCCGGTATTTTAGCACCTGCGGAGGGATGGTGGCCCGATCTGTGGTAAAAGCATCAACACACTTTATGAGAAGCTGGCCCGTCGCACTAGCCGTTACGTTAAGTGTTGATTTTGCCACAGACCGGGTGCAAGGCGACGCAAGAGCTAACGGAGGTTGATAGGATGCAGAAAAGGCAGAAATCCACACAGGAGGTGGCGGAGCGGAGGCGCTTGCAGGGCTTGATGCGGGAAACGGCAGCTAGGGGGGGAGATCGCCGGCGGGATGATGGAGATGGCGGACCTGTTGAGGCGGAGGGCCAAGGAACTGAGGCGGAAGACCAAGGATCTAAGGGATGCCCGATCTGTTGTAAAAAAGCATCAACACTTAACGTAACGGCTGGCCCGCCGCACTCCACGTTCCTTTGCATGTAGCACGGTGCTTCCCGCTGCCTCTGACAGCCCTTTAGCACTATTCGGCAGCACCATTCGGCCGCTCCGAAGTCATCTACTCCAGACCCCCGGTCGCCTTCCGGCAGCAGTGGGACACCTGCGTTTTTAGATGGTGGTTCCGGGGCCCACCCGAAGCTGATTTGCGTGGGGCTGTTCCCGCCAGGATCTGGATGGCTCCCGGGAGGCGCGCAGCATCTCCCCCAGGCCCGAGTTGCGGTGCGCCGGGCGAGCCACGGCTTGCTTCACGGCGGCGGTGGTACCCCATATCTCCAGTTCCCGGCGGGCGCGGGTGACGGCCGTGTAGAACAGCTCCCGGGTCAGCTGTGGGTGTCCCGGGGGTGGCAGCAACAGGCAGACGCGCTCGAATTCGGAACCCTGGGATCGATGCACGGTCAGGGCGAAGGCTGTCTGGTGCGGAGGCGCCACCGCCGGGGGCAGGAGGCGCGCGGAGCCGGTGGGGGATGCGAAGTACAGGCTCGCTTCTGCTCCGGGTTTTCTCAGGGTGAGACCCAGGTCGCCGTTGTAGAGGCGACGTGCGTGGTGGTTGCGGGTCAACAGCACCGGGCGGCCGGGGTACCAGGGATCAAACTGGGTGGGGCCTTGTCCTTGTGTACGCAGCCACTGCTCCACCATGAGGTTCAGTCCGTCGACACCATAGGGGCCCTTGCGCAACACGGCCAGCAGCCTGCATTCCTGGAAGGCTTCCAATGCCTGTTCGGGGTCTTCCCGGCGGAGGGACTCGAGGTAGGGTTCCAGCCAGGGGGGCAGCACCCGCTTCAGGGCTTTCCGGAGCTCTCCCGTGTTGTCCAGGTTTTGGAAGCGCAGGCCGCCGTCGCCGCCTTCCTCCAGTAATTCCAGGGCGCTTTGTGAGTCACCGGCGCGCACTGCTTCGGCCAGGCGGGCGATGCTGCCGGCAGCGCTGAAGCGGTGATTGTGGCGCAACAGCACCACGCTGTCGTCGAAGCCGGGGCGGGGGGCGGCCGGCAGGATGCCGGGACAGAAGCCGCCCAGTTCTTCGATCAACCCGGGGGAATAGCCCTCGGCATCGCCGCACAGCTCCGCCAGTACGGCGCCTGCCTCCACCGAAGCCAACTGATCCTTGTCCCCCAGTAAGACCAGGTGTGCCTGCTCCGGCAGGGCCTGTAACAGCGCCGCCGCCAGCTCCAGGTCCATCATGGAGGCCTCGTCCACCACCAACAGATCCAGCAGCAGGGGATGCTCTCGGGTGTGGCGGAAGCCTCCGTCCCGGCGCGCGCCCAGCAGGCGGTGCATGGTAAGCACCGGCGGGTCGCGCAAGGCGGAGGGAAGCTCCAGGCGCTCCGCCTCCAGCGCCACCATCTGTCCGAGGCGCGCCGCAGCGCGCCCGGTGGGAGCGGCGAGCGCGAAGCGAGGCGGGGCAGTGGAATGCTGCTCCAGCCAGAGGGCCAGCAAGCGCGCTACGGTGGTGGTTTTGCCGGTGCCGGGCCCACCGGAGATGATGCACAGGGGGCGCAATAAAGCCAGCGTCGCCGCCAGGCGTTGACGGTCCGGGCTTTCAGGGGCGACAGCAACGGGGAACAGCTCCTCCAGGCCGGCTGCCAAGCGCTTGTGATCGATCCTGGGCTTTTGTCGGACGCGGCGGCGCAGGCGGCGTGCCAAGTCGTTCTCCAGGGCCCAGTGGCGGTAGAGATAGAGGCGCCCGCTACCGTCCAGAACCAGGGGACGGCGCTCCCCGGGAGCGCCCACCACCGGGCTCTGCTCCAGTTCCCGGCGCCAGGCCGCCCAAGCCTTACCCTGTTGCCGGGAACCGGAATTCCGGTCGTCCCCGGTGCTCGTTAAGTCGATGCAGACATGGCCGACGGCCAGCTCCCGGAACAACGTCCGCAGGGCATCCCTGAGCCGCGGGGCCGTTTTGCCGTGCAGGCGTTCCAGGAGGCCGCCGAGATAGTGGTCGGGGGCCTGTGCAATGGAGTCGGTTGCCTTGGGGGAAGTCATCAGCGGGCTCCGCCCGGCGGGCTGTCCTGCCGGGAGTTGCCGATGGCTGCTTCACCTTTCGGCGAGGGGGGCTCTCGGCCCATGGCGGCATCCAGTTCTTCAATGAATGCTTCCGGGAGGCGGGTGCGCCATACTCCGGAAGCGGCCCGCGCGGGCTCCATACCGCGCAGGAAAAGGTAATAGATAGCACCGAAGTGCCGCTCATACTGATAGTCGGGCAGGCGCCAGCGCAGGTAGCGGTGCAGGGCCAGGGTGTAGAACAAGTACTGCAGGCCATAACCGTCCTGGCGCATCACCGCGTCCAGCCGCCCGGGTACGTAGTCGGCGGGGTCCGCCCCCAGCAGGTGGGATTTGTAGTCAACCAGGTGGTAACGCCCTTCAGACTCGAATACCAGGTCGATGCGGCCTGTAACGCAGGCGCGCACCGTGCTGAACTTCAGGTTTTGTACCTGCCGCCGCAGGGATTCGGGCAGGCGTTCAGCGTGACGCGCGCCGAGGCCACGCAACAACTCGGGGGAGAGGCCGGCGGCACGAAAATCAAAGCCCATTTCATCCAGGCGGCGCGTGCGCGGAATGCCACCCAGGCACAGAGCGCCCTGCTCCTCCAGGCGCGTGGTAAGCACGCGGCGCCGCAGCTCACAGGCCCAGGCGATGCGCCTTGCCCCTTGCTCGTCCTCCCGGTTTTTTGGGCCGATAAAGCCGTGGTGGCGCAGCACCTCTGCCGCCAGGGTCCGCAACCCCTTTGCCGCTTCTTCCCCTGGCGCGGGATCCTCAAAATCGGTCCGCTCCAGTAATTCGTGCAGGCAGTGCCCGGCGCGCTCTCCCGCGGGGAAGGCCGTGGGGAAAGAAGCATCCTGCTCCGGGCTTTTCCCTTTCTCGCGGGCACTCCAATCGTAGTCCGGGTGGTGGGCGTCCCGGCTTTGCACCAGCAGGCTGTAACTGGCAACGCGGATGCCCGGCTCCGGCGGCGCCCGCACGGGGACGCGCGCCTGGAGCCTGCGGCGATCGCTGGCGGCCGACCACGGGCGCGCCTCTCCGGCGGGCAATTGCCCCACCTGGATAGCTCCATCGGAGGCACGCTCCAGCCAGGCATAGTCCTGCCCTGCTTCCTGGTCAGACTCTCTTTGCGGAGGCAACAGGCGTGCCAGCGCCTCTCCGGTCGGTACCCCGGCGGCGCGCTGCGGCGCCCAGACCATGTAGCAGCGGCACCGCGCGCGGGTCAGGGTCACGTAGCTCAGGCGCATGTGCTCTTCGGCGGCGCGCTTCTGCCGCGCTTCTTCCGGCTCACTCTCGAAGTTCAATGCAGCATGTTCGCAGTCGGGCGGGCGATGTTCCAGCCAGAGTTCCTCCTTCGTTTTGGAGCGAGGTTTGGAGGGCTGCAGAAAGGGACAAAAAACAACGGGAAACTCGAGGCCCTTGGCACGGTGCATGGTGAAGATGCGTAGCAACTTCTCATCGCTCTCCAAGCGTCTCTCCTCGTCTTCACCGGGAATCCCAAGATTCTGGGCGGCGGCATGGAGGCAGCTATCCAGGCGCCGCAGCAAGGCACCCATGCCGGCGTGCGCCGCGCTCTCATACTCGTGCAGCAGTTCCCCCAACTGCAGCAGATCGGCCAGGCGCCGTCCACCTGAGGGCAGGCGTAACAGCCGGCGCGGCAGCCCCTCATCGCGCAGCAATTGGCGGAACATTGCAATGAACCCCTGGCTTTGCCAGAGCTTGCGCCAAGCGCGGAAACGCTCCAGGAGTTTGCTCCAGGCCGCCTCGTCTCGGCCCAGTCCGTACAGTTCGGGAGCGTTCCGGCCCAGCAGTTCCGTGGCCAGGGCAGCGCGCACGCAGGATTCCCGCTCCGGTGTATACACGGCCCACAGCAGCATCCACAGTTCCTCGGCTTCCCGCGTGCGATAAACACTGTCGCGGCCATAGACCACGGCGGCCACGCCCAGTTCGCGCAGGCAGGCGCGCAGTTCCCGGCTCTCCTCATGCGTATGCACCAGGAAAGCCACGTCGGCACCGCGCAAGGGGCGGCGTCGCTCCCCCTCCCTCAGCCAGGCGTGGCCGCTGTCACCCAATCTGAGCAGGCGCACCGCCTCGGCGGCCACGGCCGCGGCGACCCGCCGACGCCGGGCAGCGGCAAGCTCCCTGCCCCCTGGTGGGGAGTCCAGCCAAATCCGGAAGGGTGCCTCGCCGTCTCCCTCCACCTCCAGGCACGGCGGTGCCGCGGCGGGCGCCGGGACAGCTGGGCGAAAGTCGATCTCCGGCAGCAGAAAGGGGTGCTCCACCGCCCCGAAAAGGGCATTCACGGCCTGCACCAGGCGCGGCGCGGCGCGCCAGTTATGCGCCAAGTGGAAACAGGCGTCGGCCGCGGCGCGCGCCTCCAGGAAAACCCGCAGGTCGGCGCCGCGGAAGCCGTAGATGGACTGCTTGGGGTCGCCCACCATGAACCAGAGACCGGCCTCGGAATGCTGGAATATGCGCTGCAGGATCTCGTGCTGCACCTGGTCGGTGTCCTGGAATTCGTCCACTAGCGCGGCCCGGTAGCGGGCGCGCAAGGCCGCCGCAAGACGTTCGCCGCCAGGGGCGCGCAGGGCCGCAAGCAAGCGATTCAGCAGGTCCTGGAAGGTGTAATGACCGAGGCGCCGTTTGCTCTCCCAGAGCGGGCCCGCGGCTTGCACAAGCAGTTTTTTCTGCAAAGCGACGCGGCGACGCGCGCAAGCCTCGGCAAAATTCCGCAGGCCGTCCAGGAGCGGCGGACAGGCATCAAACAAAGGGTGCCGGAGCGGCTGATGATGCTTCTTGCAGGCGCTGCTCAAGGCTTCCGGGCCTAAGCGCTCCAGGAACTGAAGCAGATCCCCGGCGGGCCAGGTCATTGCGTCGGCTTCCAGCCAGCCTTGCAGTTTTCCCAGAAGCTTCCTGGTCTTATCTTTCCTGAAAAGATTACGCTTCAGTTCCGGGCCGTCCAGCAGGAAGTCCCGCGCCGGCTCCTGGTTCCGCTTCCAGGCGACCCGGAGCGCGGCGTAGTGCCCCCGGCAGCTTTGCTCCAGGGGCTCCAACTCCGGCGCTTCGGCGGGCTCCCAACGCAGGTCGGGGCGGCCGGCCCAAGTCTCCACGCCGCGCGCCAGCCACTCCGGATCGCAACCCTCGGCGGCGGCCCAGGAAGCGTAGAGCACCGGCCCGTCGTAGAACTCGCGGCGCCACAGGTCAGTGGCCTCCTCCAGCAGCGGCGTATCACGCTCCGGGAGGATCTCAATGCGCCCAGGCAAATCATGCAACGGCGCGTAATCGCTCAACACCCGGCGGCAGAGCGCGTGGATGGTGCAGATACCAGCCTCGTCAAAGGCATGCAGGGCCAACCACAGCAAACGCGCCGCCCGCTCCACACCGCCGGCCCGCCGCCAGAGTCCAGTACGCAGGCACACCGCCTCCTCATCGGCCTCCTCTGCGGCCGCGGCGTCACCTTGCTCGCAGCAAGCCAACTCAACGGCCAGGCGCTCGCGCAGGCGCAGGCGCAGTTCCGCGCCGGCCGCTTCGCTGAAGGTCACCACCAGGATCTGCTCCACCGGCAATTGCTGCTCCAGAAGCAGACGCAGATAGACAGAGGTCAGGGCATGAGTCTTGCCGGCACCGGCGGCCGCCTCCACCAACACCGTACCCTGAAGCGGCACTTCCAGGGCGTCAAAACCCCTGGAGGAAGGAACGACAACCATGCTCAGGTCTTCTCCAGGTGGGCGAGTAGGGGTTCCCACACGGCACGGGCGCAACTTTCAAAATCCGTTTCCCGCTCCTCCTGACCTTCCCGCCGCCAGCCGTATCCCCGAAAGGCGGTGCGGAAAAACCATTGCTCGGTCTCTATCGAGTCCCGCGGCATGGGCGGGTCCTCGTTCTGCCGGGTGCGCTCCTTCGACAAGGCAAGCGCCAACTTGCGCGCCGAACCGGGTGGACAAGGCAGGGGCCGCTCCCGGCCGACCTCGTACAACTTCAGCAGACTCCGCAGTTCGCGGGCGGCGCACCCGTCATCCAGGTGGCGCAGGCGGCGGCGCTCCACCCCCCCCTCTTCATCCAGACCCAGGGCCAGGGAATCGCCCCGATCGCCTCCCAGGCTCCAGGCCAGGTGCTCCAGCCACAAGGCGATCTCATCCTTCGGCCGCAACCGACCTGCACGGTAATGCAACACTCCCACGCCGCCCAAGCGACTCAAGCGACACCGCAGACGCCATCCATCCAGGGTGAATTCCCGTTCCTGGATTTTTTCTTCGGGACGCGGTACTTCACGAATCGCGGTGACCAACCCCTGTACGGCGGCCAGTTCGTCGCACAGCAGCGCCGTGCCCACGGCACCGGGCGGCAGCAGCCCGGTGACGTGCAACAGGCGCCGCAATGGCTCCGGTTCGCTTCCGGCCAGCAGCTCCTTCAGGAGCCGCGTGCGCAACTGGTAGCGGCGCAGTCCATCCAATTGAAAAAACTCGGTCCGCGGCAAGGACTCCTCCGGGCGCGGCGGCCATAGCGAGAAGCGCCCACGCAACAGGTGGCGTGCCGGATCCTGGAAGAACTCGATAAGCTCACCCAGATCGAGGCTTTGCCCGGGCCAGGGGGAAGGACTCCCCGCGGGCGCCTGGGGCGGGGCTCCGGACACCGGCTCTGCGGCGGGGAAAAAAGCCTCGGGGGCAGAGGGCAGGGTCTCATCTCGATTGGGGTCCGGGCAAAATTCACTCGCATAGCTTTGCAGCGCCGATGTGTCGGGATCGAAGCAACGGTGGCTGAAGGGATGCAGGGGATGCTGGATGACCGGAAATTTCGCGCGGTCCCGTCCGCGCCCCAGGTAATCCAACAGCTCCTGCAGGGGGCGGGCCGGCGGCAGGGGGGCGTCGTCGCGGCCGCGGCGCCCGGTATAACTCAGGTACAGGCAACGGCGCGCGGCCAGGATGGCATCCAGGAACAGGGCTCGATCCTCGTCCCGGGGGGAACGATCGCCGCGCCGGCGGGGCGCCTCGCGCAACAGGTCGAAATGAAAGCGGCGCCGGGGGCGCGGCAGACTACCGTCATTGAGTCCCAGGACACAGACCACTTCAAATGGAAGTCTGCGCAGTACGGCCATGGGGGCACACAGCACCCCATCCCGGGAAGACGGCGCGGAGAACGTGGAAAACTGCTCATTCAAGAGCAACACCATCGCCTCTAACTCCAACTTGCCCCTGTAATCGGCGTCAGCGGCGGCTTTTTCAAAACGCCGCACGGCGCTGCGCAGCGGCGTCAGCTCGGCTTCCCGGCCGGCCTCCGGTTGCAGGCAGCGCCCGATCAGTTCGCGCAACAATTCCGCCCAGCGCTCCGGGGTCCGGGGTTTTCCCAGGCGCTTGCGCAACTCCCGCAGCGTCTCCAGCAAAGCGCCCAGGCCATTCAAGGTCTTCAGGCCGTCCCAGTCCAGCACCGGCACCGGCGCCAACCCCATAAAAAGCTCGCCGGCCAAGGGCAACGCGTAACCCAATGACAGCCGATCCAGGGCGGTGCGCCAGGTGTGCGCCGGCGCGGGCGGCAGGTCGCGATCCCGCCAATCGCTCTCGTCCAGGCCCCAGGCGACCCCGGCGTCCGGTAACCAGCCCCGCACGCGACCCAGATCTTCCTCGTCCAGATCGAAGCGCCGACGCAGCATCTGCTCCTCCAGCAGGTCCAGAACGTAGTGGCTGTCAACACGTTCCCGGGGCAGGCGCAACAGGCGCAGGAAAAGCTCCCGCAGACCCACGCCGCGGTCAGCGCCCAGAACGTAAGGAATGCGGCGCTCCGGCGGCGCGGCCCCGAACACCGCGTCCAGGCAACCGGTGTAGGCGGAGAACTCCGGCGCCGTTACCGCCACCTGCCCGGGCCGAAGCCCTGGATCGTCGTCAAACAGGGACAGCAGCCGGTCATGCAGCGCCTCTACTTCGCGCAGCGGACTATGACAGCTGTGCACCTCCAGGGAAGGGTCAGGAGGAAGTACCGGAGTCTCCGGCGCACCGCCCGTGCTCCTGGGCCGCGGCCCAGGATCGCGCAACTGCAGAAACTCCCGCTGCAGCCGCGGCAAAATCCCATCCCCCGCGGGAGACTCAAAGAGTTCCTCGGAATCGGCGTCCGGGCAATGCTCCAGCAGCAGCTCCTGCAAATCCCGCCCCTGCCGACCCAACACGGCCAGCAACCGGTTGCCCTCCTCCATGTAGGGCGCCGAGGCGCGCTCGCGCACCTCCCGGGTCACGATATCGCCCCAGTATTCCTGGCAGGGGTTGAGCACGAAAAGATGCAGTTCGCAGAAGCGCGCCAGCACATTCAGTAATTGCAGGTAACGGGGGGATAGCTCCGGTAACGCAAACAGGCTGACCCGGTGCGGCCAGGCGGGCGTGGTAAGGGTCCCGGCGGCGGCGCGCTCCAGCAGTTCTTTGCTCCGGCGCGCCCAATGCAGACCCCCCGCCCCCCCGGCGGCCAGGCACCGCCAGAGCGCCGCCTGGAAACGCGTCTCCGGAGATGCCGCCGCGCCAGCCTCCCGTTCCCACTCCAGCAGCCAGTCGGGACGATATACCAGGTACTTTGAAAAAACTTCGTCCAGCTGCAGGGCCAGCAACGCCCGCGCCTCACCGCCGCGCGGCAGTTCCCGCCAAGGCGCCTCCTCCTCGGCGCTCCCCTCAAAAGCCCCGAGCATTCGCCAGGCCAGGGGCGGCGGCGGCGCCTCGGGCAACTCCGACGGCCCTGCGGCGCGCAGCAATTCCCAGGCAAAAGCAGCGGGCAGGGGAAACCGCATATGCGCACAGATCCCCAGCTCCCCGGCCAGGCGCAGGCGCAGCCAACGCTCCATGCCGCGACTCTGCACCACCACCGTCTCCGCCACGAAAGGCGCCGCCGGCGCCTCGCGCAACAACAGGGTCAGGCGATCGGCCAACCGCTCCAGGCGATTCCCCTGGTGAAGATGCAACACGGTCGGCCTAAGGGCAAGGGTCCGGGAAGCAACAGGCGCCGGCCAGCACCCGACTGAAGCTAGAATAGCGGGACCCCCCGCATCGCCCGTCACCGGCCCCTCCCGGGACGGCGCCTCCACTCCCAAGACAATGGAAATCCTGTTTCTTTCCGATCTGCATCTGGACCCCTCACGACCGCGCCAGCTGGCGCGCTTCCTGAAACTGTTGCAAAGCGCCGCGACCCGCGCCGCGGCAATTTATATCTTAGGCGACCTGTTTGAAATCTGGGTGGGCGACGACCACCCGCAGGCGTTCACGCCGGAAGTGGAAGCCGCCCTGGGCAACTACAGTGGCAGCGGCGGCGCACTCTACCTGCTGCGCGGCAACCGCGACTTCCTGCTGGGACAGCGCTTCGCACGGCGCGTCGGCGCCCGCCTGCTGCCGGACGCTTCAAAGATAGACCTGGGCGGCGTCCCGGTCCTGCTCATGCACGGCGATGCCCTCTGCACCTCCGACCACGCCTACCAATGGTATCGGCGGGCGGTGGACAATCCACTGTTCAAGGGTTGCTTCCTGGCCCTGCCGGGAAGCTGGCGCAGCCGCCTGGCAAGCTCCTTTCGCCGCCGCCTGCTCGCTCGGCGCGACAGCCTGAAACAAAAGCCGCGTGTCGATGTGGAGCAGGCGACGGTGGAAAAGATCATGATCCGGCACCAGGTCCACATCCTCATCCACGGCCACGTACACCGTCCCGGCCACCACCGCTTTGAATTGCCCGGCGGCGGCGGCCAGCGCTGGGTACTGGGCGACTGGTACCAAGGCGACAGCCTCCTGCTTTGGCGTGACGGCGAACTACAACTCACCGATGCGGCTCGCTACCTGGGCGACCACGGCGACCCGCGTGCGGGCCGCCGCGGGACCGCGACGGCCAAGGGCTGAAGGCGTGGACTTCAGTCTCCTCCCTCGCCCCCAGACCGTGCAGACACCTGGGCGGAATCCCTTGCCCGGCACACTACAAGCCGCGCCCCCGGGTGTGACCCCTACCGGCCAGCGACGACCGAACCGGTGTACAGACATCACTGACCTGCCGCCGCGCGGCGCATGTCTGCACTTGGTGGCGGGCATGGGTCGGGAGCGCCGCCCGGTGTTGTCCTGGAAACCATCCAACTCGCTGGACCAGTTGCTTAGAAGCCCTGTAGGAAGGCGCTGAGCGCCCAGGGAAGCAGGAGCGTGCCGCGCTCACGAAGCGGTTGCGCGCCGCGGGGATTCGTTGTCTAAAAGCTCCAGGATCAACGCATTTCCCAGGCTATCCGGCCCTGAATTCAGGCACGACAACCTGAAAGGCGGGGGAGGCAGGAAGTACAGGTGTCGCATCGTGTCCAGCCGCGACTTATTCGGGCGGCCTCGCGGAGTGCGGCAGCAGTGCGTAAACCTGGTTGCGGCGCAGCCCGGTGAACTCGGTAACGATCTGAAGGAGCTCCCGGCGCGGCAGACGCCCAGCCAAAGCCGTGCAGAGGCGCCGCACCCGCTCGGTATCAGGGTCGGTCTCCGGCGCACCCCGGACGATGCAGACGAACTCGCCGCGCGGCTCCGGGGCAACGGTGCGGCACAGCTCCCCCAGGGTGCCCGCATGAGCTTGTTCGTGCAGCTTACTAAGCTCTTTGAGCAGCACCGCTTCGCGCTCCGCCCCGAGAACAGCGACACAGTCATCGAGACAGGCCCGAATGCGATGTGGAGCCTCAAAGAAGAGCAGCAGGCGGGACTCTCCCCTGAGGGAGCGCAAGCGAGAGCGGCGCGCCGCCCCGGCGCTCGGCAGAAACCCTTCGAAGGCAATGCGGGTCGCGGGCAGACCTGCGATGGACAAGGCCGCGCTGAGGGCGCTGGGGCCGGGTATACAGACCACCGGCAACCGGGCTTCCCGCGCGGCGCGCACCAACAAGGCGCCTGGATCGCTGATTCCGGGAGTGCCTGCGTCGCTGACCAGGGCGATGTTCGCGCCGTCGCGCAGGCAGCGCGGTAACTCGGCGGCGCGACGCGCCTCGTTATGCGCGTGACAGGAACGCAATTTCAGGCGCAGCTTGAAGTGCGCGGCCAGGCGCCGGCAACGGCGGGTGTCTTCGGCCAGCACAAGATCCACCCGGCTCAACACGCTCAGGGCGCGCGGACTCAGGTCCTCCAGGTTACCAATCGGGGTGGCTACTACGTATAATGTGCCGGTTTTCCCCTTCCTGATGATCTTCATAACGCATGACCCCCTTACGCCCGCACCCTGACAAAAAGTCCAGTATAGCCTTGGCCCTATGCTGCCTGCTGCTGGCCTGCGCACTTCCCCAGCCAAAGCCGGAGCCGGTGAAATCGCCTTCCAGACCGTCTGAGCCGGTTCCCGTGGCCCAGGAACCCGCGGCCACGGCCCTGGAATTGGAGCGTGCGGAAAACTATCGCGCCGCCGCGAAAATTCACCTGGAACTCGCCGCGACCGATGACGGCCTGCGCACACAGCATCTGCTGGCCGCGGGGGAAACCTTGCTGAAAGCCGGTGAACTGGAACAAGCCGAAAGTATCCTGAGTGGGTTGCCGCCGACCGGGGGAATTGGGACGCGGGAGCGACTGCGGGTATTGGAAGCACACCTGCTTTTGTTGCGCGGCGCGTATGCGCGGGTCTTCCTGTTACTTCCCGAACAGGAAGTGGCCGGCATGGCGATGTCCACCCAGGCGGAGGCGCGTCGGATACTGGCCCAGGTCCGGCAGCGGGAGGGACAAAGCCTGGCGGCGGCGCGGGAATGGCTGGCGGCGGCGCAGGCCACGGAATCCGAGGAACAGCGTACGCGGGATCACGAGCAACTCTGGGCCTTGCTGTCGCAAACAACGGAGCAGTGGCGGGAAAACCTTCCCGCGGCGGCCTCGATGCGGGACGAATTCAGTGGCTGGGTGAAGCTCGCGCTGATTTTCAGGGAGGCTCTGTGGCAACCTGCCGTTCTGAAGCAGGCCTTGCGTGACTGGACCGCCGCCTACACGGGGCATCCGGCGGAACGCGGCATCCTCCCCCGTTTGCGGGAACTGGAACGCCTGCATGCGGCCCCTCCCCGGCAGGTGGCCGTGCTGTTGCCATTGTCCGGCCCTTACGCCGCCGCCGGCTCCCTGGTGCGCGACGGTATCCTGGCGGCCCATTACCTGCGTCATGGCGCACGCGGCAAAGCCACCCCGAAACTGCGTTTCTACGACACCCAGAAAAAAGTAATCGGGCCACTGCTTACCACGGCCCTGGAAGACGGCGCCGAGTTTATCATCGGCCCCCTGCGACGGGAACATACCATCGCCATGCTGGAACAGCCTCCCGCCCCGGTGCCGCTGTTGGTGCTCAATCACGCGCCGGAGGCCGCAGCCCGTGTGCAGGCGTGGAACCTGGATCGCCTGGTGCCAAGGGTGGTTCAATTTGACCTGCTGCCGGAACAGGAAGCACGGCTCGCGGCCGAGCGCGGCTGGTTTGACGGCATGCTGGGCGCAATCGTCATCGCACCGGACGAGCCCCGGGGAGGGTCCCTGGCGGAAGCCTTCAACGAATTCTGGGAAGAACTCGGCGGAACCCTGGAACTGCGGCTACGCTACACCCCGGAAAATCCCGGTGAATTGCACAACCTGATCGCTCAACTCGTGCCTTATTACGGGATCAAGCAACCAGACGACTCTCCAGCCGAAACAGCCCCCGGTGCTTCCGCAACGACGCCGGATTCCCCCATGTCCCACCCGAACAGCCTGATCTTTTTCGCGGGCGATCTGACCGCCGCCCGGCTGCTGCTGCCGCTGCTACGCTTCCATGAATTGCTGCACCTCCCGGTATACGCCACATCCAGGGTGCATTCCGGGGTCACGGAGGCTCGCCTGAACGAGGACCTGGAATATCTGCATTTTCTGGACATGCCCTGGCTGCTTGATCCGAGTCCGGAATGGGACACCTTACGCAAGCAATTGCGTCTCATCGGCGGGCGGGATCCGTGGGAAAACGGACGTCTGTTCGCCTTCGGCATGGATGCCTATGACCTGGTCGAAGAACTGACGCGCCTGGCGCTGCAACCCTCCAGGCAATACTATGTCGGCCGCACCGGCCGCTTGTTCCTGGATCAGCAGGACCGCATCCGGCGCCGCCTGCCGTGGGCGCGTTTTAATTCCGGGCGCCCCCTGGTAGAGGAGGTCTGGCGTTTCCTCTAAGGAAGACTGGCAGCGCCGGCAACGCACCGGCCGCCACGCCGAAAAACTCGCCCTGGGATACTTGCAGGCCCGGGGATTAAGCTACCTGGCGCGTAATTTTCGCTGCCGCGAGGGGGAAATCGACTTGGTGATGCGGGACGGCGAAACCCTGGTCTTCGTGGAAGTGCGCGCCCGGCGCAGCCGCAGCGGCTTGGAACGGGCCGCGGAATCGGTGGGCCTCCCAAAACAGCGGCGGCTGGCGAGAGCCGCCCTGCGCTACCTGCAGCAGCACCACTCGGAGGACCCTCCCCCCTGCCGCATGGACGTCGTGCTGCTGATCGGCCCGAGCGAAGCCGCGCCGCGGTTGCATTGGATTCGTTCTGCTTATGACAGCGCCGCGGCACCCTGAGCCCGGGGGAACAGCAGGCGCGCGCCGGGGTTACAATAAAGCCTGGTTGCTCCAGGCCCCGGTGGGAGCCCCTGCCTTTTAGACCTGTCCCCCGCCCGGGCGCTCCGCAACGAAGTCTGTTTCTTACACCCTCAACAGGAGAGAAATCAGCATGACGCAGAGGCTTTACCTCCTTAGACCGACGGCCCTTAAATGTATGGCCGCCACCGGTATTCTGTGCTGCCTGGCGGGCTGCTTCCCACTGGTGGCAGGCACCGTGGTCACCGGGGGCACGATGCTGAACGATCCGCGTACGCCTGGGAATTTCGTGGACGACGAGCGCATTGAACTACTGGTCAACGGCAAGATCGCCGATGACCAGAAACTGAACAAGCAAAACCGTCATATCAATGTGACCAGCTACAACAATCGTGTGCTGCTCACGGGCGAGGTGACCGAGCCGGAACTCCAGGAACTGGCAAGCCGCCTGGCGCTCGGTGTGGAGGGAGTCCGTGGTGTATTCAGCGAATTGCGGGTCGCCCCGCTTTCCTCCCTGGGCGATCGTAGCAAGGACAGCTATATCACCGGAAAAATAAAAAGCCGCATGCTGCTCACCCGGGATTTCCCCTCCAGCCACATCAAGATCGTCACCGAGGCGCGCGTGGTTTACCTGATGGGTCTTGTCACTCCGGAGCAGGCGGATATCGCCGCGCAGCTGGCGCGCCGCGCCGCCGGGGTGGAAAAGGTGGTGCGCCTGTTTGAAGATCGAAGTCCATAGCGGAAAAACAACCCACACGCGACTCCATCTGAAATGGGGCCGGGCCGACCCAGGTCGGAATGACTCAACCAACCATGGGCCGACCGCGACCACCGCCCCGGCCTGCTACCCGCCCCACCGCTTCCTTGTCTATAAAGTCCTTGTCTACACCAGGGGGAATCCTTTCCGGAAAATCCTTTTTCCTCCCTATGGCAGGGGGCAGGTACCACGCGGGCACGACCACTGATTGCCCGCGACCGGAGGCGCACCGGGCGGCAACGGTAAGGACGCCGCCCGACACACCATTCATTATCCGGGAAAGTGAGCGGGGGTCCATGCCTTAAACGTCCCGGAATGTGCTGTTCCAGTTGAGGCCGGAGGGACGCGGCGCCGGGTGAAAAGCCTGAAACCGCTCCTAGGCGCAACGCGTCCGACACGGCATATGCCTTGCACTCAAAGAGGAAAAATCGACTTGCAAAGAACGCTTTGCGGAACGTTTTCCCGACTGGCGCAGGGAAGCGGACAAGGCCGGGGGCGGCTAAAAATGTACGCGAGCTTCCAGGTCGGCGCGGGAATCGGCGTTTTCCAGGGCTTCCTGTATCCCAACCACGCCCGCCTTGTACATGTCATACATGGATTGATCAAAAGTACACATGCCGCGCGCCCCGCTGGAAGCCATGGCTTCCTTCAGCTCAGAGAATCTCCCGTTCAGCAGAAGTTCCTGAATGTGAGGCGTCCTGACCAGCAATTCCACGGCCGGGCACAGCTTGCCCTTGACACCCCGCAGTAAGCGCTGGGAGACCACCGCGTTCAGACTCAGACCGACATCCATCAACACCAATTTCTGTTCATCGGAACGTACCATGTTGATGAGGCGCTCCATGGTCTGTTGAGCATTGCTGGCATGCATCGTGGCCAGCACTAAATGCCCGGTATTGCACAACTGGAGAGCGGCATCCAGGGTTTCCCGGTCGCGGATCTCTCCGATCATGACAACGTCCGGATTCTGGCGCATGGATGCACGCAAGGCGGAGGAGTAAGAATTCGTGTCCACCCCAATCTCACGCTGATTGATAACGGATCTTACGTTTGCGTGGCTGAACTCGATTGGATCCTCAATGGTCAGGATATGCCCCGCCCTGTTCTTGTTGCGGTGATCAAGCATGGAAGCCAGGGTGGTGGATTTCCCCGAGCCGGTGGCCCCCACCACGAACAGCAAGCCGCGCTTCGCTAAAACCAGATCTTTCAGCACCACCGGCAATCCCAGCTCGTCAATGGAAGGGATTCTTGACGGGATATAGCGGATCACCGCCGCCAGGCTGCCGCGCTGGCTGAAGACGTTTACGCGAAAGCGCTCCTCACTGCCCTGCATGGCTACCGAGAAATCACATTCCTGGCTGCCCTCGTAACGCCGCACCTGTGTTTTATCCATGATGCCGTACAGCAGGTCGCGGGTGAGCACGGGGGTCAGGGGCTCGTCACCCACGGAATTCATGCGCCCGTCGATTTTCACTTTGATCGGCGCATTCGCCGTCAGGTAAAGGTCCGAGGCCTTGTGCTCCACCATCATGCTTAGATACTGGGCTAATTCCATACCAGGCCTCTCCCGCGAGTCGTTCTACAAAACAGGCTGACTACACTCATCCGGGTTCCACGTCCTCTTCCGGGTGGGTTAAGAATACAGTCCCATTGGATCCGGCTCAACGCAGGTTACCGCCCGAACCACCGCGGATGATGCTTTTGTCCAGGTTGAGATGATCCACCTCATCCAAGAGGTTCGTTTTCTCCGCCGCATTCCCCTCCAGTTTAATTCGAAGACGTACCTCGTTCACGGAATCAGCGAATTTCAAGGCATTCTCAAAACTAATGGCACTCTTCTGGTGAAGCTCAAAGAGCGACTGATCGAAGCTGCACATTCCAAGCTCCCTGGAACGCTTGATGACCTGCTTGATCTCGTGGAGCTTGCCGTCGCGAATCAGGTGGGCGATGAGCTCGGTATTGAGCAGTATCTCCACCGCGGGTAACCGCCCCTTACCATTCTTCCGCGGAATCAGGCGCTGCGAAACGACGGCCCGCAGGTTCGATGCGATGTCCATAAGCAACTGCTCACGCCGTTCTTCGTCAAAAAAGTTAATGATGCGATCAAACGCCTGGTTGGTGCTGTTCGCATGCAAGGTGGCCATGGCCAGATGACCGGTATCGGCGAAGGTAATACCGTAACCCATGGTCTCCGCATCTCGGATCTCACCAATCAAGATAACGTCCGGAGCCTGGCGCAAACTGTTTTTCAGGGCAACCCCCCAATTATTGGTGTCCAGGCCGATTTCGCGCTGCATGATGAGGCTTCTTTTATTTTCGTAAACGTATTCAATGGGGTCTTCCAGGGTGATGATGTGATCCATACTGTTATGGTTCCGATAGTTGATCATCGACGCCAAGGTGGTGGATTTACCGGTGCCGGTACCGCCCACCAGGATCACCAGGCCGCGTCTGCTCATGGCGATGCGGTTCAGCGTACTGGGCAGATTCAATTCCTTTAAGTTCGGAATCCTGGTCTGGATGGAGCGCATCACCAGGCCGCATTGACCGCGCTGCACGAAAGCGCTGACCCGAAAGCGGCCGACTTTTTCGGGGGAGAGAGCAAAATTGCTCTCCTGGGTGGCTTCATATTCCTTAAGCTGCCGATCGTTCATGACGGCATAGACAAGATTACGCGAGTCGTCGGAACTCAGGTTTTCCTTGGACGCGGCAGCGATCTTCCCATCCACCTTGATGGCGGGAGGAAACCCCGCGCTGATAAAAAGATCAGAGCCGCCCTTGCGCACCAGGAGCTTCATCAGGTCGCGCATCATGGCTATCGAGCTTTCCCGATCCATAATGGCTTAGTCCACTTCCATCAGAAGCCGTGAGGCTTCCGCACCTCAGAAGGACGCTTTATTAACGGCCAGGGCGCGTGCGTCTTTAGACGTTACGAGGCCTTTGCGCACCAGTTCCTGGAGAGATTGATCCAAGGTCCGCATCCCGAATTTCGCGCCGGTTTGAATCATTGCATTCATTTGCGCCACCTTGCTCTCACGGATCAGGTTGCGCACCGCGGGTGTACAGATCATGACCTCATGCGCCGCCACCCGGCCACTGCCTTTACGAAGCACCAGGATTTGTGAAATCACCGCCTGCAGAGATTCTGACAACATGGAGCGAATCATGTCCTTCTCAGCCGCGGGGAATACGTCCACGACCCGGTCAATGGTCTTGGCGGCGGAAGAAGTATGCAGGGTGCCGAACACCAGGTGCCCGGTCTCGGCGGCCGTCAGCGCCAGGCGGATGGTCTCCAGGTCCCGCAGCTCGCCCACCAGGATAACGTTCGGATCCTCACGCGTGGAGGAGCGCAACGCTTCGCTGAAACCCAGGGTATGGCTATGCACTTCACGCTGATTAATCAGCGACTGCTTGGATGAATGCATGAATTCAATGGGATCCTCAACAGTGAGGATATGCGCGTGCTGATTCTCATTGATGTGGTTGATCATGCTCGCCAGCGTGGTGGACTTGCCACAGCCGGTAGGCCCGGTCACCAACACGAGGCCGCGCGGTCTCTCACAGATCTCCTTGAAAACGTCGGGGGCCTGAAGTTCTTCCAGGGTGAGAATCTCGGTGGGGATGACACGGAATACAGCGCTGGCACCGTGCTGCTGGGTGAAAGCGTTGACCCGAAAACGCGACAGGTTGGGGATTTCAAAGCAGAAGTCACATTCCAGGAATTCTTCGTAGTTCCTGCGCTGCCGGTCGTTCATGATGTCGTAAACCATGGCATAGACTTGCTTATGCTGCAAAGCTGGCAATTCTAATTTGCGGATGTCGCCGTCCACGCGAATCAGGGGCGGCACACCTGCGGACAAATGCACGTCGGAGCACTTGTTTTTCACTCCGAAAGCTAATAGTTCGGCAATATCCATGATTTTCTATAACCTCATGCTGTAGCCGGCGGATAGCCGCCTGTACTCACAACTGCTCCCGCATGCCTCATAGCGGGTTCTTAAGGCTGTCATTGTCCCTGATCCGCACACCTTATGCAAGCTTTCCAGGAAGCTTACCTCCCCACGCCCGCTTCCATGCGAATCTCCAGGCACCGGCGCGCCCCGTGGGTTGCCCCGGAGACCTTGGCCGCGCGCATGCCTGGGAGTCCTCCCCGGGTGACATCCCGGCGGTCGACAAATGGGGATCCCGTGGCCCCGGTGAACACCGCCCTTGAACCCGGCCAGGTGGATTTCGGCGAAAATGACGCGTGGGAACCAGCGGACAAGGTCGCGGGCGGCACCCTGCAGGCGCATAAAAGCACGCCGGCGGCCCGGCACTGCCGTTGGATGCATGGCCTGGACCGTCTGTACCCGGCGAAGCACCTGAACGCACAACGGCCGGAAGGGACGGCGCCGCTGCGGATGCGCCTGGGCGGACCGCTGCAGCACCACGACGTGGCCCCGGAACAACGAAGTGCCCTGGCCGAATCGGTGAGCTGACTGCCGCGGCGGCGCGGCCTGATACTCATGCCGGAGGCTACTCCCGACGGGTGCCCGGCCCGCGCGGCGCCGATCCCGCCGGAGGCGTTTCGCGGCGTGGGTCCCAGGCAGCTGGATACACTTTCCATGGGTCACCGCGACCTGGGGGCGGCCATCGATACCCGGGGTACGGGTCGGTACGGCCCCGTTCGGGACGCGCCCCGGTTCGGTATAAGCCGCTACCTGCTAAAATCCACCCCTTGGTTATGAGCAAACATGCGGCGACAGCCACCGAGCCACGCAATCATCCCCCCAGCGCCCGTATCGCCGTGCTGGGCTGTGGCAACATGGGGCACACCCTGCTGCAGGGGCTGGTCAGCGGCGGCTGTCCTCCGGACCTGCTGCGTGGCGCCGATCCCAGCGCCGCGCGCCGCGCCCAGTTGAAAGACCTGAAGATCCCGGGATATGCCACCGCCGGGGAGGCCATAGCGGGTGCCGATGCGGTCCTCGTCGCTGTCAAGCCCGGGCAGGTTCCAGGGCTGCTCCGGGAAATCCGCAACACGCTGCCGCCAGGCGCGTTGCTGTTATCGATCGCCGCCGGCATCAGGCTACGTACCCTGCAGGCCGCGCTTCCCCCGGACACACCGATAGTACGGGCGATGCCCAACACCCCCGCGTTGATCGGCGCCGGGATCACGGGCCTCTGCGCCACCGCGCGGCTTGACCCGCGCCTGCGCCGACGGGCGGAAGCCATTCTGCGCAGCGTCGGCTCAACTCTCTGGATCGAACCAGAGCAACTCATGGACACGGTGACCGCCCTTTCCGGCAGCGGCCCGGCCTATTTCTTCTACTTCCTGGAATGCCTGGAAACCGCCGCCGTGGAACTGGGGTTGCCGACCGAGCAGGCCCGGTTGCTGGCGCGCCACACCGCGCTTGGGGCCGCCCAAATGAGTTTTTCCGGGAATTCCTCCGCCGCACCCGTGGATCTGGCCGGATTGCGCCGCGCCGTGACTTCCCCGGGCGGCACCACCGAGGCGGCCCTGCGGGAATTCCAAGACGCCGGCCTGGAAGACATCACGCGGCGCGCTTTGCGTGCGGCACAGCGGCGCGCGGACTCCCTGTCCGAACCTTCCGAATAAAGGTACCCGCCATGTCCTACCTGCGTGAGGCCCTGTCCCTGGTAGCTGCATTGCTGCTCACTTTCTACGCCATCTGCCTGGCGCTGCGCTTCCTGGCGCAATGGGCGCGCGGGCTTTCCCACAACCCCATCTCCGTGGCTCTTTTCGTCCTCACCGAGCCAGTGCTCCGTCCCCTGCGCCGCCTGCTGCCTTCCTGGCGCTCTCTGGACCTGCCCTGCCTGACGCTGCTCGCGCTGGTGAAGATCGTACAACCGGCCCTGCTCACCTGGCTGGGCGGCGGCGCGACACCCGGCGTGGGGTTGCTGGTGATGCGTCTGCCCGCCGGTCTTTTGGAGCTCTTCATCAATGTGTTCCTGTTTTGCATTCTCCTGTTGGTATTGCTGAGTTGGGTGAATCCGGACACGCGGCATCCCGGGGCGCACTTCATCCGGGTCCTGGCGGAATTACTGCTGCGCCCCACGCGCCGTTTCACGCCGCGGCTGCCGGGTATTGACCTGTCCCCGTTGCTGGCCGGCGCCCTGCTCCTGCTGGCCAAGGTGCTTATCGTGGCACCGCTCTACGACTTGACCGGCGGGCGGCCGCTTTTTTAGGGAGCGGCGGCTGCCGGCGTTGACGAGGGGCCCGGCGCGCCCGGAAACTAGGCTATGATTTCCGGCATGCAGGTTCAGGTAGACTCCCGAACATCGCTCCCGGCCGCACGTGTTACAGACCGGCGATGAACGACAAAATGGAAGCTTCGGCCGGCCTCGTCACGCCACAACGTTTCCATTCCTCTGAAACGCTGTTACTGCGCAGCGGCGCGAAGCTGCCCTGCTTTGAACTCATCTACGAAAGCTACGGCGAACTGAACGCCGCGCGCTCCAACGGCATCCTCATCTGTCACGCCCTGAGTGGTGATCACCATGTGGCCGGCTACCACGACTCGAAGGAACAACGGCCGGGTTGGTGGGATAACATCATCGGGCCGGGCAAAGCCATTGATACGTGCCGTTTCTTTGTCGTCTGCCCCAACAACCTGGGCGGCTGCGGCGGTTCCACCGGCCCGCTGACGCCGAATCCCGTCAGCGGCCGACCCTACGGGCCGGATTTCCCCATCGTCACGGTGTCCGACTGGGTCGACAGCCAATACCTGCTCATGCGGCACTTGGGCATTGACCGCTGGGCGGCCGTCATCGGCGGTAGCCTGGGCGGCATGCAGAGCCTGGAGTGGGCCATCCGGAAACCCGGGCATCTGCAGGCGGCCTTCATCATCGCGGCGGCACCCAAACTTTCCAGCCAGAATATCGCCTTCAACGAAGTGGCCCGCCAGGCCATCCGTTCCGATCCGGAGTTCCATGGCGGCCGTTACCTGGACCACGACGGCAGCCCGGCGCGCGGCCTGATGCTGGCGCGCATGCTCGGCCATATCACCTACCTGTCCGACGACGTGCTGGCCCAAAAATTCGGGCGCGCGCTGCAGGATGAGGAACTCAAGTTCGGCTACGGCGTGGAGTTCCAGGTAGAAAGTTACCTGCGCTACAAGGGACTCTCCTTCGTGCGCCATTTTGACGCCAACACCTACCTGCTGTTCACCAAGGTGCTGGACTACTTCGACCCGGCCGCGGCCACAAACGGTGCCCTGGCCGCCGCCATGGCTCCGGCCAGGGCGAACTTCTATGTACTCTCCTTCAGCAGTGATTGGCGTTTCGCCCCGGCTCGCTCCCGCGAGATCACACGCGCCCTGCTGGACGCCGACAAACAGGTCACCACCCTGGAAGTGCAGTCGGAGCAGGGCCATGACTCCTTCCTGATGCCCATCCCCGTCTATCACCGTTTCATGCGGACAGCCCTGGAACGCCTGCACGCCGCGCTCCCGAACTGATGGTGTGACTGATGGCGCTGCGCAATGAACAATCCCTGATCACCAGTTGGATCGAAATCGGTTCCCGGGTTCTAGACCTGGGCTGCGGCGACGGCGCCCTGCTCGCCTACCTGCGCCGTGAACGCAAGGTGCGTGGTTACGGGATAGAAATCGACCCCGAGAATATCATCCACTGCGTGAACGCCGGAGTGAGCGTGCTGCATTCCGACCTGGACGCCGGCCTGGGCGACTTCCGCGACCACTCCTTTGACTACGTGATCATGACCCAAACCCTGCAAGCGATGCGTTACCCGCACCGCCTACTGGCGGAAATGTTGCGCGTCGGACATACCGGGATCGTCACTTTCCCCAACATGGGATACTGGAAATGCCGCCTACAGATGGCCTTCGGCGGGCGCATGCCCGTCTCCCGCACCCTTCCGCACCAGTGGTACGACACCCCGAACCTGCATCTCTGCACCCTGTTGGACTTTGAGACACTGTGCGCCGAAACCGGCATCCGTATCCTGGAGCGCCGCGCCGTGGATCACGTACATCGCTCCGGTCTGGGCAGGCGCCTGGTCCCCAACCTGCTCGGCGAGATCGCCATCTACCGCGTGTGTCGGGCGCACCCTGCAGCCTGAGGGGCAGCCGCCGCGCGGCTGTGCTATGATGAGGCTGTCCCGCATGGCCCGTGGGTCATGCAACGTGACTTGGAAAACCCTCTGGACAGCCTCAATGGAAGATCGTGGGGGAAATCATGGGGGCGCACCCCGGGTTTCAGGGTTGTGAGCATGAAGTACAGCTTTTTATCTCTCCTCATCGGCCTGCTGCTCACGGCTCGTGGCAGCGCGGCGATTGAAGAGCAACACCTCCGCTTCGGCGCGTACACGGTCTATTACAATGCGTTGCTCAGCGACCAACTTCCACGCCAGGTAGCCACCACGCACGGCATCGTACGCAGCGACAACCGGGCGGTGCTCAGCATCACTGTACTGGAGGGCGACGGCATGCCGGGTGGGGAAGGAAAAACCGTTCGGGTGCACGTTAAGGGCAGCGCCGTGAACCTCAACGGTCAGGGCCGCCGCATGGAATTCCGGGAAATCAGCGAGCCCGATGGCAACATCTACTACATCGCAGAAACCTATGTCAGCCATCAGGAAGTGTTGAAATTCAGCGTAGAGGTGACCCACGCGGAAGTAGAGCAACCGCTGAAATTCAGCTTTGAACAAGAGTTTTATACCCGTTAACGGCGTCGCACGGGGTTTGCGGACGGCCAGCCGGAAGGCCCGGAGGGAGACCGTTTGAGCGTGAGCATGCGTAGGAACACATCTCCAGACCGCGCCTTTCCGACCGCGACGCGGGGCCGAACCTCCATGAATGGTCTGCAAAAGGACTTCCTGGGCTGCATACTGCGCCGGGGAGCCTTGGAGTTCGGAGATTTCCGGCTGAAGTCGGGCCGCCGCAGCCCTTATTTCTTCAATTTCGGCCGCTTCGACAACGGCCCGGCGCTTCTGGAGCTGGGGGAGTTATACGCGCGCGCCATCGAACAATATGAATTACCCGGTGACCAACTCTTCGGCCCGGCCTACAAGGGTATCCCCATTGCAGTGGCGACCGCCTTCGCCATGGCACGCCGCGGCCGCGATCTTGGCTATTGCAGCAACCGTAAGGAAGTCAAGCACCACGGCGACAGCGGCCCGGGTCTGGGCCAGTCACCGCGCGGGCGCCACACCATCATTCTCGACGATGTACTGACCTCCGGAGCTTCCGCGCGCGCGGCACGGGATTTCATACGCACCGCCGGCGGCAGGCCCAGCGCCGTGCTGGTCGGCCTGGACCGCTGCGAAAAAAGCATGGGCAACCGGCCAGCCACAACCGCCTTGGCCGGAGCAACCAAGATCCCAGTGTACAGCATCGCCACCGTCCACGATCTCCTGGAATACCTGGTCGGCCAACCACGCCTGGAGGCGGCCCGGGGGTGCCTGAGCGCGCACCTGCGGGCAACCGGTTGCTCCCACCGCCCCGCTTCCACCAAGCGGCCTATCATGCTAAGCTTTTAAGCTGAATCGGTAGCACTGGGACAGTGCCGCCGCGGCCTCGCGGTGGTGCCACGCACTGGCCCGCGGTCGGCTTGGCCGCCGACCGCCAGACGGTAACGACCTCATTGATCCAATGACCCCGGAGCCATCCATCCACTTAAGCGGCAGTTCCCGCCCCGGGCACGCGCTGTTGCGGCCCGCGTTCCTCCTGGTTCTGGGGCTTTCCTGTCCGGTCGCATTCGGTGAATCGTTGATCAAGTGCTGGACCAACCAGGAAGGCATACGTGAGTGCGGGCACCAAATCCCACCGGAATTCTCGCAGGATGAGCACATTACCCTCAATCCGAAGGGGGTTCAGGTCGGCCACAGCGAAAAAGCCACCACCCTGGAAGTCTATCGGGACATTGAACTGAAAAGACGGGCCCTGGCCAAGGAAGAAATTGAAGAAAAATCGCGCAGGAGACGAGACGAAGTTCTGTCCCGCCTGTATTCCAGCCCCGAAGACCTGATTGCGGAGCGCGATGAAAACCTGGGAATCATCAAGGTTCGAGTCCAGTCGGCCGAGAATGCCATGGAAAGACTTGAGCACCAGAAAGCGACTTATCTTGAGGCTTATGAAAAAGCCAGGTTCGAGAACGATACCGCGCGGTCCAGCCAGTTCCTGGTTTACCTGGCGACCACCGAGGAGGACATGAGCAGGCAACTCAAATTTCTCCAGGAAAAACGCGAAGAGATGAAAAGCATCGAAATCAAGTACGACAGGGATCTCAAGCGTTTCATCGAACTGCGAAAGAATAAAGCTGAAAGCGAAGCTAAAGACGACAGCGCGCCCTGACTCCATCGCCCTGACTCCATCGCCCTGAACCCACCGCCCTGAACCTCCCCGGAAAGTCGGCCCGTACAGGCGACCCAGGGCGCCCGGCATGCGAGACCTGAGTGTGAGACCTGGCCGTGAGACTTGGGACACCGCCGCCCGCATGGGAGTTTTTCTCCTTAGTCGGTTGCGGGAGCGGCCTCCAGCAAGGTGCCGACACCCCTGTCCGAAAACACCTCCAGCAGCACCGCGTGTTCCGCCGTGCCATCCACGATATGTACATGCCGCACCCCGGCTTCCAGCGCCTGCAGGGAAGCCCGCACCTTCGGGCGCATGCCCTCCCTGAGCACGCCGCTCCGCAGCAACTTCCTCACCTCTTCCAGGGAAGGACGCTCCAGTAACTCACCCGCCGTGTTCAACAATCCCGGCACGTTGCTCAGCAGGATGAGTTTCTCGGCCTTCAATTCAGCCGCCAGGCGGGCCGCCACCAGGTCGGCGTTGATATTGTAGGAGCAGCCATCGGCGCCGGCGGCGGTAGGTGCCACCACCGGGATAAAGCCGCCTTCGACAAGCACATCAATGATACGGGTATCCAGGCTTTCCACCTCCCCGACTTGACCGAGATCCACCAGCTCAGACACCGTTTCCGCCGCGTCTTCCGGAGTCCCGGCACCCCCGGGAGAAGCGGAGGTGAATTCACTGAGTTCCAGTTTGCGGCCGCGCAACAGGCCGCCGTCTTTACCGCTGAGCCCCACCGCGCGTCCGCCGTGCCTGCTGATCAAGGTCACGATTTCCTTGTTGACCAAGCCGCCCAGGACCATCTCCACCACGTCCATGGTTTCGCCGTCGGTCACCCGCACGCCCTCAACGAAACGGCTTTCCTTGCCGATCTGGCGCAACCGCTCACCGATCTGGGGGCCGCCGCCGTGCACGACCACCGGGTTCATGCCAACCAGCTTAAGCAGCACTACGTCGCGGGCGAACCCGCTCCTGAGGCGCTCAGACAGCATGGCGTTGCCGCCATATTTTATGACCAGTGTGCTGCCGCTGAAACGGCGTATATAGGGAAGGGCCTCCACCAGCACCCTGGTGAAAGCGACGGCCTCACTCACCACGCATCAGGCGACTCCCTGGTAAGGCGCACCAGCGGGTAACGGGTCAATCCCACCAGGCGGCCCCATCAAAACGGTAATTTCAAGTTCGGCGCAATCCGCTCGCAGTGTTTTTGAAACTCTCCCTGTATCCTGGAGAGCGCCGTCGCGTCATCCCCCTCAAAGCGAAACACCAGGCAAGGCTCGGTGTTGGAACGCCGCACCAGGCCCCAACGATCCTGGAATTGCACCCGCAAACCATCCAGCTCAATGCGCTCGGCACCCGGGAAAGCATCCCCGGCGGCGAATTGACTCACAAAATCACGGAGTCCCGGGAGCGGCATCGGCACCCTGTATTCCTGGCTGGCCACGCCGCCCGGTAAGGCGGCGAAGACCTCTGAAACCGGACGCGCCGCGCTGCGCAGCAGATCCGCGAGGCGCAACGCCGCGAACAACCCATCGTCAAAAGGATACCAGTCCCTGCACAAGTACAGATGGCCGCTCATTTCCCCGCCCAACACGGCATTCTCCTCCGCGATCTTATCGCGTATCAAGGAATGGCCGGTTTTCCACATGATGGGCTCGCCGCCCAGGGACCGCACATGCCGGTCCAGATGATGGCTGCACTTCACATCGTAGATCACCTTGCCGCCGGGATACCTGGCCAGTACATCCCCGGCCAAAAACATCAGTACCTGGTCCGGCCACAGTATGCGGCCCCGCTCATCCACCAGCACCAGGCGATCGGCGTCACCATCCAGGGCAAAACCGACCTGGGCGCCCTCGCTTTTAACCAGTTCCATCAGCGCTTTCAGGTTCTCGGGCTGGCTCGGATCCGGCGGGTGATGCGGGAAACTGCTGTCCAGATCGCAATAAAGCTCCACCACTTGACAGCCCTGCTCACGCAACAGGTGCGCCGTGAACTTGCCGCCTATGGAATTCGCACCGTCCACCACCACTTTGAACGGGGGGGAGTAAGGCGTGGATGCGCCCGGCAACCGCCCGCACGCCGGCACCGCCTGTTTCACATATTCGGCGCTGACCTGGAACCCACGCAGTACGCCGCTGGTGGCATGCTCCTGCTGAACGAACTTTCCATCGCACACTCTCCGCAACCGCCCGCCCCACAATGGGCGCCCGCCCATCTGTATCTTGAAACCATTGTAGGCGGACGGGTTGTGACTGCCGGTCACCATGACCCCGCTTTGTATCTTCAAAAAGCGCAGCCCAAAGTAATGGACAGGCGTGGGAATAATGCCCGTATTGATGACATTCATCCCCGCGAAACGCAGGCCCTTGGCAAGACCTTGTGCCAGCTCCATGCTGGAAAACCTGGCGTCACGGGAGATCGACACTTTGTTCTCGCCCTGTTTCCGGGCCAGGCCGCCCAGCGCGCGGCCCAGGTAAAAGGCCGTGCGCACATGCAGATTCTTCCCATAAATGCCGCGTATATCGTATTCCCCGATAATCTCCGGGGGAAACCGGAAAACGGCGTCCCCCGCCATATCATCCTTGCTGATGGGATCGCTGGCACGCATCACGGAATGTCCGACCCTGTCGGACTTTTCGGACTTGTCGTCCCGCGAAGCCCTATGCAGTTTTTTCGTCTTAGTGATCTCCACGGCGTCTTCGGCCTCCTGGCGATCGGACTCCGTACTGAGGCGGGTAATATCATCCCCCGCATACCTCTCCCCGTCTTTCCGAGCCTGCTTCTCCCGGAAAGATATCAGCCGGCTGCTGCGTATCACGCCGCGCCCCGGAAGAAAGGGCAGCAACTTCAAGAATTCCGGGAAGTCTCCTTCCAATACAAGCTTCAACGCCCCGTTATATTCCACGGACTCATCAAATTCCACGGCGCGACGCTCACGGGACATACGCCCCCACCACAAAAAAGTCATCCCGGCGCCGAGCAGCACACAGCACAGCACCCAGGGCCATACCATTACTTCACTCCCCTTATCACCAAAACTCAGGCCCCCGGCGCCGGCGGCATATCCCGACCCGTATGCCCAAACCCGTGCGCACCGCGCGATGAAACCGTGAATTCAGTCACCGGTTCAAAACAGGCACGAACGATCGGCACCAGCACCAACTGGGCGATCCGATCCCCGGGGCGGATGGAAAAAGAACTGGAGCCGCGATTCCAGCAGGAGATCAGGATCTCACCCTGGTAATCCGAGTCAATCAACCCGACCAGGTTTCCCAACACGATGCCGTGTCGATGGCCCAGTCCGGAGCGCGGCAGGATCAGCGCCGCCAACCCGCTGTCCTCCAGGTGGATGGCGATCCCCGTGGGGATGAGGTGTGTGTCGCCCGGCTGCAAAAGCAACTCTTCATCCAGGCAAGCCGACAGGTCCAGGCCGGCCGCGCCGGCCGTGGCATACGTCGGTGCGGGCGGCACCGACGCACCGGGCCGCGGGCGCAAAAATTTAATGGGCAGGCGCTGCATCCGCAGTCTCCCGCTCGAGGTAGCGGCGGGCCACTTCCCGCACCAGGCGCCGCGCCATGAGTTCCTTGCGATCCCGCCCCAATACCAGGCTCCCTCCCTCCCAAAGCAAAGTCAAATCACCGTGCCTCCTTCCGAAACCATATTCCGCACCTCCCACGGGATTGGCAACGATTAGATCCAGCCCCTTGGCAAGCAGCTTGGCCCGGGCATGTTCCAGCAATCCCTCGGTTTCGGCGGCGAAACCCACCGTAAAAGGCGCTTCGGGAATACCGGACACCTCGGCCAGGATATCCGGATTGCGGATCAGGCGCAGCTGTAATACCTCGTGCTCCTCCTTGCGGATTTTACGCGGCGCCGGAGTATCGCAGCGGTAATCCGAAACCGCCGCCACGGAAAAGAAAATACGGTGCACGGGTGCCACCGCCAAAACCGCGTCACGCATCTCGGCGGCGCTTCGCACCGAAACGCAGCGCGCCCCGGCTGGAGTTTCCAGGGAAACCGGCCCGGAGATCAGGGTCACCTGGGCGCCGGCCTCCAGGGCAGCGCCGGCCACCGCGTAACCCATGCGCCCGGAGCTGTAATTGCCCAGGTAACGCACCGGATCCAGCGCCTCCCGGGTGGGCCCGGCGCTCACCAGCACCGGGACCGAGCGTAACACCCCCGTGTGAAACAAGGATTCCAGACAACGCCGTAGCTCCGCAACCTCCAGCATACGCCCCGGCCCCTGGTCACCGCAGGCCTGGGCGCCGTCCTCCGGGCCGAAAACAGCCGCACCGCGTTCCCGCAGCAAGGCGAGATTGGCACGCGTCGCCGGATGTTCCCACATGGCCCGGTTCATCGCCGGGGCCAACGCCAACGGCTTTTCCAAGGCCAGGCACAAGGAACTCAGAAGATCACCGGCCAGCCCATGGGCCAGGCGGGCCATGAAATCAGCGGTTGCGGGAGCCACCAACACGACGTCCGCCCAATGCGCCAGGGCGATGTGATCCATGCCGCCCGGTTCCACGCTGACCGCATCCGTCTCCATGGCCACCCGGCGCCCGGAAAGGGCTTGATAGGTGCGCGGTCCGACAAATTGCGCCGCTGCGCGGGTCAAAACCACCTGTACATGGGCGCCGTCCCGGACCAACAGGCGCAGCAACTCCGCAGACTTATAAGCGGCAATCCCGCCGGTCACCCCAAGCACCACCTGTTTGCCTGCCATACTGCTCATAATGCTGCATTCTACCGAAATCAGCCGTCCAGGTGTTATACTGAAGATTGAAGCGTACTACACAACACTGACAAGGAAGTCTCAAGAAACAATGCGCCTGAACAACTGGCCGGCCCCTGAACGGCCGCGTGAGAAACTGCTCGCGCGCGGGGTCCAGGCCCTCTCCGACGCCGAGCTGCTGGCCCTGTTTTTGCGCAGCGGCACACGCGGTCGCAACGCCGTGGACCTGGGCCGGGAGTTATTGCGGGGGTACAACGGCTTACGCCGCCTTCTGGACAGCCCGCAACCGGAGTTATGCGCCACCAAGGGCGTCGGGCCGGTTTCCTACGTGCTGTTGCAAGCCGCCCTGGAACTGGGCCGCCGCTACCTGCAGGAGTCGCTGCAGCGCAGCGATGCCCTGCAAAATCCGAAAATAGTCAAGGAATACCTGCGTTCCCGCCTGCGGAGCTATGAACACGAGGTTTTCACCTGCCTGTTCCTGGACAACCGGCACCGGGTCATCAGTTGCGATGAAATGTTCCACGGTACCATTGACAGCGCCAGTGTGCATCCGCGCGAAGTCGTCAAGCGGGCCTTGCAACGCAATGCTGCCGCCGTTATCTTCGCTCATAACCACCCCAGCGGCGTGGCCGAACCGAGTCGCTCCGATTGTGAACTGACCCGCCGCCTGCAGCAGGCCTTGCAGCTCGTGGAGATCCGGGTCCTGGATCACTTCGTGATCGGCGATACAGACACCTGCTCCTTCGCTGAATCCGGGCTGCTCTGACCACGACCGACTCCCTTGCACCATGCACCCGCAACCGCTATACTTGCATCCGCAACTCCAGAACCATCAGTCCTCATTCGAAGATGCGGATATCCGCCCCGCCCGGCCCGGTTTAAGATCGAGAACCCGGCCCCACACACCCAGTCCAGTTGAGGATCCGCATGTCCAGACGCTGCCAGATCACCGGCAAAGGCCCACGCTCCGGTAACCGGGTTTCGCACGCCAACAACAGGACGCGCCGCCGTTTCCTCCCCAATCTACAGTGGCAGCGCTTCTGGGTACCCGACGAGAAACGCTGGATACGCCTGCGCGTCAGCATGCATGGCCTGCGGATCATTGAGAAGAAGGGCATTGACAGCGTCCTGAGCGAACTGCGGGCTGGCGGGAAGCTCTGAGTTCCTCCCGGCGCCATCCACCCGCACACCCACCAGGGCAATCTCATGAGAGAGAAGATTAAATTAGTCTCCAGCGCCGATACCGGTCACTACTACACCACGACTAAAAACAAGCGCACCATGCAAGGTAAGCTGGAGTTGAAGAAGTATGATCCCAAGGTGCGGCGCCGGGTCCTCTACAAAGAACAGAGAATCAAGTAGCAGCAGGCGCCGGTTGCTCCCGGTACGCCACCCGGCGGACTTTTCGGAATTGACTCACCCTCAGAAACACACAGAAAGCACGGCGCGGCGGGAAGCGAACGGCGCCCGGGAAGGCACGGCCCGGATCCTGGACGGCCGCGCCTTCGCCGAGCGGCTGCTGCGGGAGACACGGCGCGAGGTGGAGGAATCTTCCCGGGTTGGTTGGATGCCGCGACTGATTTCGCTCAAAGTGGGCGCCGCACCGGATGTGGACCTGTATATCCGCAATCAACGGCGCATCGCCGAGCAGGTCGGCGTCATCTTTGAAGAGAAAGCCTACCCGGCTGAGATTTCCTGCAAAGAGCTGTTAGCCACCATTCATTGCCTGAACATTGACCCGCGCGTGACCGGCATCATTCTGCAGCGCCCGGTGCCCCGCGCCCTGCCCATCAAGCGGCTGCAGGCCAGCATCCACCCGCTGAAAGACGTGGAAGGGCTGAATCCGGCTTCCATCGGCAATATCGTTTACAACGAACTGGAACTCGGCCCCTGCACGGCCATCGCCGCGATCGAATTGCTGAAAAGCTCCGGGGTGCGGCTGTCGGGATTGGAAGTCACCGTGGTGGGACACTCGGAGATCGTCGGCAAACCCATCGCCTTTCTGCTGATGGCGGAAGGCGCCACCGTCACCGTCTGTCATCACCTGACGCGCGAAGTGGCGACGCACTCGCGCCGTTCCGATGCACTCCTCGTGGCGGTGGGGCAACCCGGCCTGATCAGCGGCGAGATGCTGAAAGCCGGCGCGGTCGTCATTGATATCGGCATCAACCAGGTAGAAGGCGCGGACGGTAAATCACAGGTTGTCGGTGACTGCGACTTCGAATCCTGTCAGCAACGGGCCGGTTGGATCACACCGGTACCGGGCGGCGTCGGGCCGGTGACGGTGGCGATCCTCATGCGTAACACCCTGATCGCCCTGCGCCGCCAACGCGAACACTACGAACACCAATACGTGAACTTCAACAGGCTGCCTTCCTGAGCCACCCGCCCGCCGCGGGCGGCGGCCCGCGGCCAAGGGTTGGCCCATGGGTTTATAGGTTCCGGGGATGCGGTCGCTTCAGCAGTCCAGAGTAGTGCGACGCTCCCAGTCGCTCAGATGCGCGCTGTAGGCCTTCCACTCCTGCTCCTTAATGCGCACGTAGGCGCGCAGCAGCTCCTCACCCAGCCCCGTCTTCAGGGGCTTGCTGCGCGCCAGCAGCCGCAGCGCTTCCTGCAGTGTGCCGGGCAGGCGTTTCGCGTCCCGCACCTTGTAGCCTTCCTCGTACATGTTGATGTGCAGGGCCTTGCCCGGATCGCGCTTCTGCTCCAGCCCGTCCAGGCCGCCGGCCAGCACCGCGGCCTGCATCAGGTAAGGGTTGGCCGCCCCGTCCATGAGCCGTAACTCAAAGCGGCCGGCCTCCGGCACCCGGATCATGTGGGTGCGGTTGTTGCCGGAATAGGTGACCGCGTTCGGCGCCCAGGTCGCCCCGGAGGTCGTGCGCGGCGCGTTGATGCGCTTGTAGCTGTTCACGGTCGGGTTGAACAGGGCGCAGAGCGCCTCGGCATTGTGCATGATGCCGCCCAGGAACTGGTAGGCCGACCTCGACAGGCCGAGCTTGTCCTTGCGATCCAGGAACAGGTTGCGGCGCCCCTGTGGATCCCAAACCGAGACATGCGCGTGGCAGCCGTTTCCGGTCAGATGCTGGAAGGGCTTGGGCATGAAAGTGGCCCGGTAGCCGTGCTCCTCGGCGATGCTTTTGACCATGAACTTGAAGAAGGCGTGGCGGTCGGCGGTGCGCAGCGCGTCCGTGTAATCCCAGTTCATCTCGAACTGGCCGTTGGCGTCCTCGTGATCGTTCTGGTAGGGATTCCAGCCGAGCTGCAGCATGCAGTCGCAGATCGCGCGCACCACGTCATAGCGGCGCATCAGGCTTTGTTGATCGTAGCAAGGCTTGACCTGCGTATCACGCGGATCCGAGAGTGCGTCGCCGTCCTTGGAGACCAGGAAATACTCGCACTCCACGCCGCTCTTCATGCGCAGCCCAAGCCGCTCGGCGCGCTCCAGCTGGCGCTTCAGGGCGACCCGCGGCGAGGCCTCCACCGGGCTGCCGTTCATCACCAGGTCGGCGGCCAACCAGCCGACCTCGGGCTTCCAGGGCAATTGGATCAGGCTGTCCGGATCGGGCAATGCGAACATGTCCGGATCGGCCGGGGTCATGTCCAGCCAGGCGGCGAACCCGGCGAACCCGGCACCGTTTTTCTGCATGCCGTCAATGGCGCGCGCCGGCACCAGCTTGGCACGCAGCACCCCGGCCAGATCGACGAAACTGACCAGGAAATACTCTATTTTCTTCGCTTTCGCGATCTTGCTTAGACTCTTTTCTTTAACTGCCATGATGACCCCTCTGTTTCATCCTGCCAGGAAGCAGGAAATAGCACAAATTGAGATTACACTAATGATGATGGGAAATCCTGTAAAGCGACCCACAAGGCCCGCCGCGCCGCGCGACCGGCGACGCCTGCTGCTCTTCAAACTGCAGCGAGCGCCGACCGCCCTACGGGCCGAGGAGGGTGATTTCGAACATTACTTCGCGCGCGGTCTGGGGGTGGCGGTGGAAGAACTGCGGGTCGTGGAAACGGTGCGCGGCGAGGAGGCTCCGCCGCCAGGGGAGGTGGCCGGGGCGATCTTCAGTGGCTCCGATGCCATGGTGACCGAACCCACGGCCTGGATGGAAAAGCTGCGGCAGTGGGTGCGCACGGCCCTGCGGGAGCGCGTGCCGCTGCTGGGCGTCTGTTTCGGACACCAGCTACTGGCGCAAACCTTGGGCGGCCGCGTGGACTGGAACCCGGGCGGCCCGGGTTTCGGCTCTGAGCAGCTGACCCTGAGCGAAGCCGGGCGCGCCGACTCCCTGTTCGCCGAGGTCGCGCCGCGGCCGCTGTTTCAGCTCTGGCACCAGCAGGCGGTGACCCGTATGCCGCCGGAAGCGGTGCTGCTGGCCGGCAACGCCAGGGTTTCCGTGCAGTCCTTCCGCTGGCGGGACCAGGTTTGGGGCACGCAGTTCCATCCCGAATTCACGCCGGCGGTGGTGCGCGGCTACACGCGTGAGCTTAGTGCGAAGCTGCCAAAGCTGGGAACCGATCCAAAAGCCCTGCTGGATCGATTGGAAGACAGCCCGGCCGGACCACGGGTGCTCGGCAACTTCGCCGCCCATGCCCTCGGTGAAACCCGGTCTCACGACGACGAAGCCCAAGCCGGGAAGTGAACCGGGGCGAGGCGGGTCAGCAGCAGGGCGGCCATGACGCGGCCCTCAACGCTGAATTCCGGCGGCTCATCGACCAACCAACGCTGCTCCCGGGCGTGGCTGCTGAAAGGCGCCCGCGCCTCGGCGTCCCGTGGCTGCTGTGCGGCCGGTGGTGGCTGCCGCCCTCCTGGTGGCTTCCGCCCCCCTGGTTCCGGAGCTTCCGCCCGCTCTTCCGCCTGATCCGGCGCCTCCCCCTCCAGGAGCGCCCGCCGCAGCTCCATGCGCCGCCGCGGGGTGGCGACCCAGCGCGAGTCCGAAGCACCCGGAGCATGGCCCGCGGCGCAAACCTCCCGGGCCGCCCCGCAGGCTTCCCGGGCACCACGCCGATCGCCCCTGGCGTTCAGCAGTTCGGCGTGGTTCACGAAAGTCACGGCTTGCGCGGTGCGTAAGGCCGCCAGGCAGTCGGCGCGCGCCGCGCGCTCGTAGTGCGCGGCGTGGCGCCGCCACAAGCGCAGATGAAACAGGGAACTGCGGCCGCGCGGGGTCAGCCGTGCGCGTTCCAGCCAGGTTTCGGCCTCGCGCCAGCACTCCGCCGCGGCCTGGTTCAGGCGCAGCGCCTCCCCCTCCGCGCCGCGGATGCGACGCGCCAGGGACAGGTTGGAAGCGCCGGCGGCGCGGCGCGGGTCGGCGGCGGGAAAACGCTCCGCCATGGGCGCCGCCGCCTCCCAGGCGGCGGCCGCAGCCCGCCAGTGACCGTCCAGGCAACAGGCCCAGGCCGCCTCACAGTCGCGCAGCCAGGCGAATTCCGCATCTCGGATCCGCTCCGACATCCAGCCGGCAGCGTCCCGAGGTCCCCCCTCAGATCCCCAGGTATGCCTTGCGTACATGCTCATTGCCCATAAGCTCCACGGCCGTTCCCTGCATCCTGAGGGAACCGGTCTCCAGGACATAGCCATAGCGCACCAATTCCAAGGCCAACTCGGCGTTCTGCTCCACCAGCAGGATGGAGATGCCGCGTCCCTGTATTTCCCGTAGCAGGCGCGCGATGCCCTGCACGATCAACGGCGCCAGGCCCAGCGAAGGCTCGTCCAGCAGCAGCAGGCGGGGCCGCGCCATGAGAGCCCGGCCGATCGCGAGCATCTGCTGTTCACCGCCGCTCATGGTGCCGGCCTGCTGCCCTCCCCGCTCCTTAAGGCGCGGCAGGTGCTGGTAAACCCATTCCAGGTCGGTGTTGATGCCCGCGCGATCACGGCGCGTGTAGGCGCCGAGCTCCAGGTTTTCGCGCACGCTCAGATCCTTGAAGACGCGGCGGCCCTCCGGAACATGGGCGACGCCCAGGCGCACGATGCGATCCGCGGACAAGCCGTCCAGGCGCTGATCCCCGAAGTGGATTTCACCCCCGCGGATCGGCACCAGGCCGGAGATCGCGCGCAGCGCGCTGCTCTTGCCGGCACCGTTAGAGCCGATGATGGCGGAAAAACCGCCCTCCTCCACGCGCAGGGACAGGCCACGCAGCGCCGCCACCTTGCCGTAGCTTACATGCACATCATCCACCCTCAGCATGATGCGCGCTCCGTCCCACCGGCTGCGCTGCCCAGGTAGGCCTCAAGCACCGCCGGATCACGGCGGACCGACTCCGGCGTGCCCTCCGCCAGGAGCCGCCCGAAGTTCAGCACGGTGACGAAGTCGCAGAGCCCCATCACGGCTTTCATGTTGTGCTCCACCAGCACGATGGTGATCCCCGAGCGCCGCACCTTGCGGGTCAGTTCCATCATGTGCGCGGTCTCCGCCGGATTCATGCCCGCGAAAGGCTCGTCCAGCAGCAGCAGCCGCGGTTTTGCCAGCAGGGCGATACCCAAGGCCAGGGCCCGCTGCGAACCGAGCGGCAGTTCGGAGGCCAGCTGCGCCCGGCGTTCCCGCAGGCCCACGAAATCCAGGATGCGCCCGGCAGCCTGCCGCTGCCGCTCCAAACGCTCCCGATCCAGGCCGAGCAGCGCCCTGAACAGGCCGGAGGACGCATGCAGGTGGCAGCCGGCCTCCAGGTTCCGCATGACGCTCAACTCCTGGAACAAGGTGGTCTCCTGGAAAGTGCGCACCACCCCGAGGCCGGCGATCTCGTACGGAGGGCGCCCGGAAATGGGGCGGCCGGCCAGCAGGATCTCCCCGGCACCGGGCCGGTAAAAACCGGCGATGTTCTTGAACAGGGTGCTCTTGCCGGCGCCGTTCGGCCCGATCAGGCCCCTGATCTCCCCCTCCCGCACCTGGAAACTGACCCGATCCAGGGCCACCAGGCCGCCGAAGCGCTTGCAGAGCCCCCGCACTTCCAGCAGGGGTGCCGCCGCCGTCGCCATCTCAGCCTTGCGCCGCCGCGACGCGCCGCCGCCAAAGCCCACGCAGACGGCCCGGCAGGCTCTCCAGGCCGTCCGGAAGGAAACGCATGCTGAGGAGCAGGATCAACCCGTAGATGGCCGGACGCCATTCGTCATACTGGCGGAAGATCTCGTTCAGAACAGACAGCACCACGACCCCGATGACAGGACCGGCGAAGGTGCGGGTGCCGCCGATAATGACCCAGACCAGTATGTAGAGCATCTCGCCGATGGCAAACTGGTTCGGATTGATGCTGCCCAGGTAGTGCACGAAGAGGGCGCCCGCGAGGCCGGCGAAGAAGGCCCCGCAGGCGAAGGCCAGGGTCCGATAGCGCCAGCTGTTCACACCCACCGCCTCGGCCAGGGAGGGCTGCCAGTGCACCATGTGCAGGGTCAGACCGATGCGCGAGTGCTCCAGGCGATAGAGCAGCAGCAGGGAGACACAGGTCACGACCAGGAGCAGCAGGTAAAAAGGGATCGGCTCAACGAAGGACAGGGGCTGCTCCAGGAAAGGCAGTTGCAGCTCCAACGGGGGGATCAACTTCAGGCCCTTGGGGCCCCCGAAAGGATAGACAAAGTACTTCCAGGCCAGGCGGACGGCCTCGCCGGCGGCGTAGGAACCGATGAGGAAATAAAAACCCCGCATGCGCAGCAGCGGGAAACTGAGCAGCAGGGCGACGGCGGCGGTCAATAAAGCCGCCAGCGGTATGGACAGCCAGACGAGGAGGTCGGCGCGCTTGCTCAGCAGGGCGCTGGCATAGCCGCCGCAGCCCATCAGCACCATGTGTATCAGCGACCATTCACCGCTTAGGGTCACGAGGCGGTAAGAAACCACCAGCATCACGTCCAGGAGCAGGAAAATCATGAAGTCCTGCCGGTGAAATGGCAGGAAGAAGGGCAGCGCGGCGAGCGCGGGCAGCAGTACCGCCGCCGCCAGCCACCAGCCGTGCCGGCGGGAGGCGCTATTCACGCAGCCGGGATCCCATGAGGCCGGTGGGTTTGATCACCAGCACCAGCAGCATGATGAACAGGCCCAGCATCGTGGCCAGGGTGCCGCTGTAATAGGTCGTGACGAAAGTGTGGAAGAAGGCGTACAGCACGGCTGCAAGCACGGCCCCCCGGATGCTGCCGATGCCGCCTACGATGGCCACGATGAAGGCCGTGATGATCACCGCGTGTCCCATGTAGGGCTCGACGCGCACCAGCGGCGCCATGAGAGCGCCCGCGGTGCCGGCCAGGGCGGCGCCCAGGCCCATGGCGAACATGCCGATGCGCCGCACACTGATGCCCTGCAGCGCGGCTGCCTCCCGATCCATGGAAACCGCGCGCAGCGCCCAGCCCAGGCGGGTCCAGGTCAGCAGCCAGCCCACCGCGGCGAGCAGTCCCAGGGACACCACCAGGGCCACCGCACGCTGTACGGGAATGCGCACCTCGAAGGGCAGTTCCAGGGTGCCCGGAAAGGCCGGCGGCACATGCTTCATCAGGCCCAGGCCGCCGATCTGCACCGCGAGCACCTGCAGGATGAAAAGCAGGCCGATGGAATTGATGAGACCGCCCAGCGGGTTCTCCCGGAAGGGCTGAAACAGGAAGCGCTCCATGCACAGCCCAAGCAGGCACACGATGAGCGCCGCCGCGAGCAGCGCGAGCGGAAAAGGAAGCCCCTGTCCGGCGTACAGCAGCCAAACCGTGTAAGCCCCCACCATCACCATCTCGCCATGGGCGAAGTTGATAATGCCCATGACGCCGAAGATCAACACCAGGCCCACGGCCCAGAGGCTGAAAAAGCCGCTCTGGACCAGCGCGTTGGCGATGCTTTGCAGTACCAGTTCCAAGGTCTTGATGTTCTTATTCGTGGGGACGGGCGGGGCCGCGGCGCGACCCCGCCCGCATGGCAGACTCAGCCCTGCTGGTAATGCATCAGCCCCATGGCTTCCATGTGCTTGACCAGGAGATCCTTGTAACAGGACCACCATTCGGGGATGCTGCGGAACTCCTCGATGCGCGCCCGTCCGTCACGCACGGTGACCACCGGCCAGTTGCCCACCAGGGCGTTGTCAATGCCCCAGAGCTCCTCGCCCCACCAGGAGGCGTCGCCGAAGGCATGCGGCGCGCGGCCGCCCTGCTTCATGGCCTCCAACACCGCCAGGGGCTCCACCGAAGCGGCCTGCTCCGCCGCCGCCTTCCACAGGTCCATGATGGAAGCGTACTCCCAGGCCACCGCCGACCACTGTCCGGGGTGGCGCTCAACGAACTTCTCGTAGAAGTCCTTCGGCCGCTTGAAGTTGATGAAGTCCTGGCGCAGGGCCGGGTCGTCGAAGTCCGGGAACTGGAAGATGAAGCCCTCCACGAACTCCTTGCTGGTCTTCTCGATGACGTCCTGGTAATTGTCAAAGGTACAGGAGATGATCTTGCCCTTGAAGCCCTGGTGAAAGAGTTGCTCCGTGATCAGGTTGACGTAATCCGCGTAGCAGGTGTCCAGGCAGACGATGTCCGGCCCGGAAGCCAGCATGGAGGTCACGACGGGGGCAAAGTCGGTGGTCGACGGATCGAAGATGTTCTGATCCACCACGTCGATGCCGGCCGCCTCGAAGGCCGCCAGGTAGGTCGCCACCGAGGGCAGCCCCAGGGAGTCATTCTGGGCGCAGATCGCGGCCCGCTTCAACTCCGGGAAGTTCTGGGCCATCCATTCCACTCCGGTCACGTTGTAGATCGGATGCACCTCGCAGGGAGCAATGTGGTAGGGAGCGTCCGGCGACAGGTCACTGGGCAACAGCGTGGAAGTCAGCAGCTTGCGCCGGGTGGCGAAAGGCTGCACCGCCGGCCAGGTGTCGCCGCCGAGCATCATGACGAACTTGACATCATGCTCGCCGACCAGCTTCTTCATACCCTGCAGGGCCTTGTCGGGAAGGTATTCGTTGTCGTAAGAAACGAACTCCACCTTGTAGTTGTCGCCGCCGATGCGCAAACCGCCGGCGCGGTTCACCTCCTCGGCCCAGATTTCGCAGCCCTACAGACCCGGCAGGCCCCAGGCCGCCACCTCACCGGTAAGAGGCGCCAAAAAGCCGATCCGCACGGTGCGCGAAGCGGCACGCGCGGCGCCCGGCAGGCCACCGCAAACCATGACGCCGCCGAGCGCGGCGGCGCGCAACAATTCTCTACGTGTAATAGCCATTTCTGATCCTCCTGGTGAATGAAACGCAAACACTCCCGGGGGAGCCTTTGCCTGTTTTCAACGATTGTCTCTGTGATTTCGTGGGTCCGGCGTGCCGCACGCCCGGGTAGAAGCTCAGGGGGTTTCCTCCTCCATGGGCCGCAGCTCCGCATAACGCCCGCGGAAATACAGCAGGGGCTCGGCGCGCGGCGCGTAGTGCACCACGCTGTCCACCTGTCCTACGAAAATGACATGGTCTCCTCCCTGGTAGGTGTAGTGCGTGCTGCAATCAAACACGGCCAATGAGTCCGGGAACCAGGGGCTGCCGTTCGGGGTTTGCCGCCATTCCGTGGTCGCCCATTTATCGCCCATGGGCACCGCGAAGCGCGTCGCCAGGTCGCGCTGTCGAGTGGACAGGACGCTGACCGCGAAATGCGCGGTGGAGAGGAAGGCTCGCAGGCTGTAGGCGCCCTTGTCCAGGCTGAACAACACCAGGGGCGGCTCAAGGGACACCGAACTGAAGGAATTCGCGGTGATGCCCAAGCGCTCCCCACGCTGCCCGCCGGCGGTGATGATGGTCACACCGGTGGCGAAATTGCCGAGAACCCCACGCAGCTCCCCGCGGCTGAGCGGCGCCCGGGATTCCACAACGGGTTTTGACTCGGAGGATTCCGACACGATCTCCAGGGAGCTTCTTTCCGAGCGGCCGGCCGGGGAATGATCAGAGGCGGCCATCGCTCAGGATTGCACCCGCTCTTTGCGCGGGTCGTAGAAGGGGCTCGGCACCACGCGCGCCGGGATGCGCTTCTGGTGACCGTCCAGCTTGCCCACCTCCACGGCGGCGCCCTCCGCGGCGATGCCGCGGCGCGGGATGCAGGATCTCGCGGGACGATGCGCCTTCACGGATCCAGCACCGTGAGTCGGTCACCGGCCTGCAGTCCGAGCCGGATAGAGCCGCCGCCGTGGCCCTGGCAGCGCTCCCGCCCAGGCGGCAGGGCCGCCTGCCTTGACAGGGACGGCGTGGCCGGAGTGAGTACGGGGGATGCCGCCATTGGCAGGCCTTTAAGCCTTCCCGGAACCAGGTAGTGCCTTTTCGGACTCCGCCACGAGGCGTTCGCCCAAGGCGCGTTTGGACTCCTTGTCAAGCTTTTTCAACTCGTTGTTCAGTACCCTTTCGTTGAGCGCCTGGTTCCAGTAGTCCAGCGATTCGAAACCGAGCAGCACGGACTTGCCGACGAACTGGCGCAGCACTTCGTTGGTCGGTCCCATCACCCAGCCCGCCTTGCCGTCCCGCAGGTAGCGTTCAATGCCCAAGGCCGGCTTGTAAGCGGTGCCGCCGCAGGCATGCAGCATCTTGTCCGAGACGTGGGCCACGTTCTTGGCGGCGGTGAACTTCACCTGCCACATCCAGTGCAACAGGTCGGAGCGGGGCAGCGCCGAGACATCCCGGTGGATGGACCAATCGCAGTCACCGGTACAGCTGTCCAGGGCCTGGGCCATCATGAAAACCATGGCGCGCGAGGCGTTCGTGTCGATCAGCGCCTCCACGACGTAGTCCTGGATCGTCGGATAATCCGCCACCCGCATGCCCACATCAGCGTGTTTCTTGCGGGTGGTGTGCACCTTGGCGATATCAATGAGACCGAGTGAAATGCCGTTCCAACAGGAAGAAGACATGAGCAGGAAGAACGGATCCACCGCCTCGTCGTTGGAAACGGCGCCGTCACCCACGGGCCCCACGAGCCGGGCGGCCGGTATCTCGACCGCGTCGATCTGGATGGGGCCGGACTGGTTGCCGCGCAGGCCCAAACCGTCCCAGCTGGCCGGATCCGACTTGACCTCGTCGCCGAGAATCAGGAAGCAGGACAGGTTCGAATAATCGCCGCCGAAATCCGGGCTGGTGGTCTGTACGATGTACCAGTCCGCGAAACCGCCCGAAGTGGTCCAGGATGCCTTCTTATGAACCCGCCAGCCATGTTCGATACGCTCCGCCCGCGAGCTGACCGGGTACCAGAAGTGCGAGCCGGTCTCCGGATCGGAATAGGACAGGGTGCCGATCAGCACCTCCTTGTCCAGGCGCCCCATGAGCTCCTGGATCACCTGGTTGTCGTGATGACGCAGCAGGGCCGCGGCCACGGCGCCCGCGTGCATGGTATAGCACATGGCGGTGCTGGCACAGCCGTAGCGCGCGATGGTCTCCACCACCATCGCCACACAGGCATGGTTCTCCCCCATGCCGCCCAACTCCTCCGGCACCAGCAGCCCCAGCACCCCGAGTTCGGCCAGCGCCTCAAAGTTCTTGCGCGGGTAAAGCAGCTTCTTGTCGCTCTCCACGGCGTTCTCGCGCAGAGTGGTGTGACACAGTTCGATCAGATCGGCCTGCAGGCGTTGCTGCTTGTCCGTCAGCACCCACTGCGGGTCATATTCATAACCCAACCCCCAAAAAGGTTCCGTACCCCATTTCTTGTTGCTCATTCGTCTTACTCCCCAGCTTTCAGCCCACTTCAGCGTACTGATGAAGTGGATGCGGGTGTGTTGATGTGAACCAGAACAGGCCAAGGTCATGTCTGCATCAGGGATTATCGCCGGATGCAGGTTGTCTTTCAAGGTACCTATCCAGCATACCTGCCATTTTTTAGGTGGATCATGCTATATCTTTATGGATAGAGCCGAGATCAGACCGCCGCTGGCGCCTCCCAGGCGCCCAGGATAGTGTCGCATCCGACCGGGGCGCTTCGAAAGCAGGAGCTTCTTATCCCCGCTTTCGGCCGGTGGTGTCTGTCCCTGGTGTGCGGCGTTTGGCCGACCTGAAAGTCGGCGGGCACGTAGGCCAGGTCATCATTTTGCGTCAAGTCGGCGGCCAGGCGGCCGATGACGGCGCCGGCACGCGGCAACAGGGAGGTTTTCCTTCGCGGGATGCTCCAGTCCCATGCCCCGCTCCACCTCGTGGGGGCGCGGCACGCGCCCCTTAACTCTCGTTGACCTGATGATCAAGCCAGGCCACAAGTCAGCCTGGGTCAGGCCAGCCCCAATTCCTGCTTTCTGGGCAGCGCCCACCTGTTGATCAGATGGTCCATTGCAAGCCCCATAAAGGCGACACACAAGCCTAACACCAAGCCTTTACCCATATCGCTCTCGGAAAGCGCCTGCATGATTTCCTGTCCCAAATCCTGGGTTCCGATAAAGGCGCCGATAATCACCATGAACAAAGCAAATATAACCGTTTGATTCACACCAAGCATAATATGTGGAAGCGCCAACGGCAGTTCGATCTTAAACAGCCTTTGTATCCTGCTCACACCCGACATCGTCGCCGCCTCCTGTAAACCCTGTGGAACACTGCGCAAACCCTCTATGGTGTAGCGCGTGGCTGGAATCGAGGCATAAATAATCACCGCGGTAAGCACCGACACATCGTTGACCTGGAACAGCATGATCACGGGGATTAAATAGACGAAAGATGGAAAGGTCTGAAGAGTATCGCAAATCAACAGCGCGTACCTGGTCGTGAAGCTTCTGCGTGAGGCGATGATACCTATCGATAAACCAATGAACACAGAGATGAGCACCGAAAAACTGACCATGTAAGCGGTAATCATCGCTTTATTCCACCAGCCGGTCAAGGCGATGAAGGCAAAGAAAGCGCCCACGATGAGCGCGGAGCGCACCCCGCCAAGGAACAGGCCGGCGCCCATCAGCAGGGCAAACACCGCAACCATCGGCAGCGATGTATAAGCGTCCCGCATGGGAATTAATACTTCCACCAACAGGAAGGTTCGGAATTGCTGTAACCCGGAATACCAATTCCTCACAACCCAATCCACCATGAAATCCCAAAAAGGAGCAGTGGTGATCGCGACGGAGCGGGGAATCTTATAAGCATAAGGAAAAAACTTTGAGACGATGATGCTGAGCAGCGTCAATCCGACAATGGCAAGCCAATATTTATAGCGTACATAAAAAGGCAGATCGGCGCGATAATCAGGCTGTTTGTGCGCCCAGGCCAGGGACAGCCTGTCAAGCACAATGGCGATCAGGACAATGGAAATACCAAGCTCCAGGGCCTTCCCAATCTTCAGGCTTCCCAACATCACCAGCAATGTATAACCCAATCCGGAAGCGCCGATAAACGAAGCGATCACCACCATGGCCAGGCATTGCATGATCACCTGGTTCACACCAATCATGATGTCGTGCCGGGCCGAGGGTATCTGCACCTGGGTCAACAGCTGCAGGTTATTGCACCCACTCATCCTGCCGGATTCGAGCACCTCCACGGACACTTTCTTCAATCCCAGCAAAGTCAAGCGAATCATCGGTGGAGTCGCAAAAATAATCGTCGCAATCGCACCGGCGTTATCACCGATACCAAAGAAAACCAATACCGGAATCAGGTAGGAAAAATGGGGAAGCGATTGGGCGACATTCAACAAGGGAGCCAGCGTCAGCTCCACGACCTTGTACCTGTAAGCCAACACCCCCAGGGATAAGCCCAGAACCAGGGCAATAGGCACCGCAACGAACACCAGGGATAAAGTACGCATGGAATCCTGCCATTGCCCGAAGACGGCCAGGTAGATCACGCTAAGGCCCGCAAGCAACGATAATCTCCAGCCCTGCAGGGCGTAACCTATCACAAAGGCAATTCCCGCCACGGCGGTCCACGGCAGCGCCGGCAGGGCGAATCCCTTCCGCCCTCCCAGAAGAATGTTACGCACTACGTCAATACTCGACTGCAGCGCATCCGACACACCCCTGCTTATCAACATCACCGCCGTTGTCTCTTCCGCAAGATCTTCTTCCACGTCGATGACTGTAATCTTCCAGAATTCATCCTGCAGGAAGAACAAAGCCTGGTTCAGCCACTCGGCTATCGGCAATGTGACGGAGGCGGGCCACGTGAGCAGCCAACCCGGCATCACACCCTTCCCTGCCACCAATACGGCGAATACGATAAAGAGAAGGGCAACCTGTATTGACTTACGGTCTGTGGGCAGGTGTACCATGGGGTTGCCTGTCGGGGACTAAGCGCCGGACCCCTTAGCTGGGCTTCCCGAATAAAATATGCAGTATCCTCTTGCAGTTTAAAACACCGATAATTTCCCCCTGCCCATCAACCACGGCGACCGGTTTGGTTGCAGACAACACCCGCTCGGCAACCTGCTCAATGATGACATCGGCTGCAACGGTGAATTCACTCAACTCCTGCCCTTCCTGCTTCGGCTCCATCACGGACGCCGTGGTCAGGACCCGCTCGCGCGGGACTTCGTTGGTAAATTTTTTCACATAGTCGGTCACCGGATTGAGTACAATATCAACCGGGGCGCCGATTTGCTCAACTCTGCCGTGGTACATAATGGCGATTCTATCCGCCAATCGCAGGGCCTCATCAAAATCATGGGTAATAAACACGATGGTCTTGTTCAGCAGGGACTGCAGGCGCAGAAATTCGTCCTGCATTTCACGGCGAATCAGCGGATCCAAGGCTGAGAAAGGCTCATCCAAAAACCAGATATCGGGTTCCACCGCCAGCGATCGGGCGATGCCTACACGCTGCTGCTGCCCTCCCGACAACTCTCGCGGGAAACTCTTTTCGCGACCCACTAAGCCCACCAATTCGATCATTTCCCGCGCACGCCCGTGGCTGTCAGCGGTCTTTACACCTTTGACCTGCAGGGGAAAAGCAATATTTTCCAGAACGGTTTTATGCGGGAGTAAGGCGAAATTCTGGAACACCATCCCCATCTTATGACGGCGAAGCTCTATCAGATCCTTGTTGCGCATCTTCAACAAGTCTTGACCGTCGATGAGGATTTCCCCCGCGGTCGCGTCAGTCAGGCGGGAAATACAACGTACCAAGGTCGATTTACCCGAGCCGGACAGACCCATCACCACCAGCATTTCTCCCTGGTGTACCTCCAGGGAAACATTATTCACGCCAATAATGCAGCCTGCCTTACTGAACTCTTCCTCATCTACCCGGCCCTTGCTTTCTTCCAGCAGTTTCCGGGCGTTCTCCCCAAAAATTTTGTACACGGAACGGCATTCTATAACCGCCTGTGCCTTCTCTTCCGCCATGCGCGCTTAACCTCTAGAGAGGATCCAATTACCAAAGGCACTTGCCGCGGCAAACGCGCGCGGCAAGTACCCCTGGTAACGGATAGTTTTTCGTCTGATTAATCTTTAAGCCATGGTTTCCAGGCAGCTTCATTGTCTGCAAGCCACTTATCCGCAGCCTCTTCGTGCTCTAAACCGTCGATATCCACCAACTTCGCCATGGTCGCGATTTGCACCTTGTCGAAATCAATGCGCGTCAGCAGTTTGTAGGCTGCCGGCCACTTTTTCGGCATTTGATAATAGGCCGCCTTCTTCAACCAACCCGCCGGCGGGCTGCCGCAAACACCATCACCGCCATCTTCCTTCCTGCAACCTTCATAATACTCCGGGAACTCGATAAAGTCACCCCCGTAAAGCGCATCGGTGAAATTAGGCGACCAGTTGAACAGTACGATGGGCTTGTTGTTTTTCTTGGCGGCTTCCAATTCCGCCCATAAGGCAGCCGCGGAACCGGCGAACACAGCCTTATAATCCATCTTTAAGGCTTCAATGCGGTCCTTGGTCTCCTGCCCGTGCCAATCAGCCGGACCATCCAGGTAACGGCCCAAAGGCGCGGTTTCCGGGCTGCTGAATGTCTCCGCACAGGCGTTGAGCGCCTCCCAGCTGGGCAATCCCGGACAAAACTCGGTCACGTAAGCAGGATACCACCATTCTTCCCGGGTTTTTGCCGTATGGGTGCCCGCATCAATGATGCCGCCCTTGTCCAATGCCTCGTTAAAGGATTTTCCAAAGGTACTTTGCCAAACTTCCATAGAGACGGTGACATCGCCACGGCGAATCGATTCATACACCGCCTGGCTGTCCGCCGGTTTGTACTCAACATTATCACCGAGTTTCTCAAACAACTTACCGACAACGTAAGACATGACGATCTGACTGGACCAGTTGTGCGTCGGGAGGATAATCGGATCCTTGGAATCCGCAGCCACCGCCCATCCTGACAGACCAGCCAGCAGCATACTGACAAGCGCCACCGGCAATAGTTTTCTAAGCATGAATTTCATAATTCAGATACTCCCTAAAAATGACCTGCAAAGCCCTTCCTAGATAAGGTCCTTGCTACAGTGATAGCTTGCGCCATGAACCCGGTACACCGCCCGCTACAGGCGACGCATCGGGATTTTCTTATCGCGCGGGACACTCCGTATAGCCGTATAGCACCGCGCCCTTGAAAATACGAAAAATTCCGGCCGGGATGTCGAACAGGAATGGGGCGGAGGCAGTCACCGCGTCAAGCCCGCACCCGTTCCTTGCGTGGGTCGTAGAAGGGGATCGGCACCACGCGCGCCGGAATGCGCTTCTGGTGACCATCCAGCTTACCCACCTCCACGGCAGCACCCTCCTCGGCGGCACTGACATCCATGCGGCATAAGGCGATATTGCGGCGCAGGACAGGCGAGCGCACGGCGCTGGTCACCACCCCTGTCTGGGCACGACCCTGGTGCACGCAGTCACCGTGCCCGGCCGCTTCGTTGCCCTCCAGTTCCAGTCCTACCAAGCGTCGCTGCGGGTGCGCCTTGCGCTTTTCCAGGGCCGCCCGGCCCACGAAATCGTCCTGCTTGCCGCGCAGCGGCACGCAAAAGCCGATGCCGGCCTCAAAAGGATCGGTTTGATCGCAGAATTCGTAGCCGGCGAAGACCAGGCCGGCCTCAATCCGCAGCATATCCAGGGCCTCCAGGCCCAGGGGCGCCAACCCCAGGGGCTGTCCGGCCTTCCAAAGCGCGTCCCAGACTTCAACAGCGGCGTCCGGATGACACCAAAGTTCATAACCCAGCTCACCCGTATAGCCGGTACGCGAAATCATCAGGGGAACACCCTTGAGATCCCCCAGGCGACCGATCGTAAAACGGAACCACTGCAGTTCCTCCAGGGTCGGTTGCGCCGGGGGCGTCCAGATCAGTTCGCGCAGCAATTCACGCGAGCGCGGCCCCTGCACGGCGATATTGTGGAGCTGATCCGTGGAGGATTTGACCCAAACCCGGTATTTCTTTTCCTTGGCCTGCTTGCGCAACCAGTCGCCGCCGTATTCCTCACCGCAGATCCAGCGAAAGTTATCGGCTCCAAGTCGGAATAAAGTACCGTCATCCAACATGCCGCCGCTCGGGTAACACATGGCCGAGTAAACTACCTGCCCCACCGCCAGGCGCCGCACGTCGCGGGTGATCGACCACTGCATCAGCGCCTCCGCATCCGGACCGAACACCTCAAATTTGCGCAACGGGGAAAGATCCATGACCGCAACGCGCTCCCGGCAGGCATGATACTCCTCGATGGTGCCGTATTCCTGGTAGGAAGTCGGGAGCCAATACCCCCGGTACTCAGTAAAACGCCGCGTCAGCGCGGAACTGCGGGGGTGAAAAGCCGTTTCGCGGGTCATTCGGGTCTCCGAGTCGGGGTGCAGACGGAAAGCAACGGCCTTGCTGAACATATGCCGTGAAGGATAGACTCGCACCTGCACATCGGTGGGATTCCAGCCATTCGCCGGATCAATGTCGTCCGGGCAGGCCGAGGAAGAGCAGACCAAATCGGTCAGGGCGCGCAGCAACACGTAGTCGCCCGGACGGGACCAGGATTCATCCAGGTAAATACTATTTGAATCATCAATACCGGTGTTGTAGAAAAAATTCACGGCCGGCCAGGCAGGGCGTGCCCGCACACCGTAATCCCGCAAGGCCGCGTTGAAGTTATCCGAACAGTTCGGGTGTCCGAAATAGCCACGTTCCTCGTAAAACCTGGCATAGCAGGCCAGGCCAAAGGTGTCGTGCCGGCCGCAGGTGTCACGCACCACCTCCAGCAAGGGGTTTAGATCCTGATCGTAGAACTTGGAGTACAGGCCGGGCTGCGGACAGGTAAAGCCCATCAGGGAGCGCGTGGCAGTGGCATCCAGGCTGTTCTCCCGGCCCGCCTCCAAGGGCGCGTGTGCGAAGGCCAGGAAGTCTGAACATTGGTGACCGGCGATATCCATCACCTGGATGTATTCTCCGGCACGCACCAGGTAGGCGTGCGCGGTACGCGCCTGGATACGCAGATCCAGGCGCGCTTCAGCCAAGGGCTCAGGCAGAGACTCAAGCGGGTTCGGAACCTCAATCGGATGCTCCCGATCCACGAAAGCGATCAATTCCGTGGCGGGCCGATGGCCGGCCACGGCGCCCTCTATCGGCATCGCACCGCCCACCGACACCAGGATGCAGTTGCAGGCCACCGCCGCGCGCAATTCCCGGCGCAATCCGGGCTCGGAGTCAGGCGCGAAGAGGCGCACGCCGCGCAGGTGTCCCCGATCGGCCACGGTCGCCTGGAGACGCTTGCGCAAACGCGCGGCGTTCGGATCCGCCGCCAACTGCAAGAGCGCCTCGCGTGCGGGTGGCAGATCGGAGGCATTCAACAGATTCGCGTCACTTTTCCCCGTCTCATCAAACACCAGGATCTCACAAGGCTGTGCGCCTTCCGGGTCCAGCAACGTAAGCCGGTCACCCGCCTGCAGACCGATCCAAATCGAGCCGCCGCCGGGGACCTGGTAGCGCTCCCGCCCGGGCGGCGGGGTCGCCAGCCTCGACAAGAACGGGGTGGCCGGGGGAACCGTCGGAGTCAGTGACAGGGCTACCGCCATCCGCCTACCCTATGCGCCTTACCGAGGCCAGGCACCCGCGCTTCCCCGTCTTCCCCCACGGGCACTCGCCCTAGGACAAACCACGTTTTCATGCTGCAAATCTTCTCCGCTTTGATCTATCAACCGTAAACACCACGGGGCGATGGAAGAACGGCATACCGATACCATCCCACCGTAAAGAATTATCACTGTATCCGTCCTGTCCCGCAATCTAAATCTAGGGATAACTTGAAGTATTTAGTTATACTTACTTCCTTTAGTACAATGACTATCTATCCTTTAGAGATAGTTCACAAAGCCGCCATCGCACGGAATCCTCCCAGCCTTCACCGGAAAGCGGCTATATGAACTATTTCCGGGCTCCTTTTTCCCCGAACGCCTGTGGGGCCTCCTCCCACGCACCCAGAAAAGCGTCACAGCCGACCGGAACGCCGTCAAACTCGAGCGCGGCGTCCCCGATACACTCCCACAGGTATTCGGCCGCGGCGCTGTCCATCAGCAGGTGGTAGGCGGGCAGTGCCGGCGCGCCGGCACACACGCAATCCTCCCGCAGCAGCAGGACATTCATGCGCGCCATGACCGTCTGCGCCACCCGCAGATTGGGGAAACGATGCGTCCGCAGATCCAGCGCGCAGAGCTTGGCAAACATGGCCGGCGCCTGGGTGCCGCCGATCCGCAGCCAGGCCGAAAGCGACTGGCGCGGCACCGGGAAGACCCCGGACGGCCGCTCTTTTTCCCAGTCCGCCGCACAACGCTGACATGCCTCGGCCGCGGCCCGCGCCGCTCCCAGCAACAGTGCCTCGTCACCCATACGCGCCGCCAGCAGGCCGTCCCGGGAACACCTGGTTTCGCCGCTCTCGCCCACACCCAGACCCCGTGCGCGTAACCAGGAAAGCGCCTCCCAGCCCTTGTAACCAAGCCGCGGCAAGGGGCTGAAGTCGGCCCAGGCCAGGCACCGCAAACGCTCCTCCTCCTCCGGCGACGCACCGCAGTCCGCGACAACCACCGTGTCCGCAAAAGCTCGGCAACGGGCGCCGGCTGCTTCAAGGCGCCGATACAGCGGGCTGCGCGCAACGCCATCGGTCGCCCGGGGAGCAGCGTTCTTACTCTCTTTCACCATCTTCAAACTTCCTGGCGCTGGTTTCCCGCATCGTAGAAGGGGGCAGCCACCACGCGCGCCTGCAAGATGAGCTTTTCATCCTTGCTTTTGCCGTGCGGCGCCTGTCCCTTGATATGCAGCACTTCGCCGACCTTGGAGTCGCTCGGTGCGTAAGCCAGGCCGATGGTTTTGCGCAGGGCCGGCGACCAGGCCACCGAGGTAACATGACCAACGATGGCGCCGTTGCGCAGCAACAGGCTGGATTCCCGAAGCAGCGTTCCCAAATCCGGATCATCCCCCGCCTCAAAAGCGACCAGGCGGCGATCGGACAACTGGTGCCGAGCGCGCAACTCCAGGGAGCGTCCACCAACAAAGAACGGTTTTTTGCCGGCTACCGCCCAGTCCATCTGCAGCTCTTGAGGGGTACTCATGGCATCGGTGTCCTGGCCGATGATCACGTGTCCTTTTTCCAGGCGCAGCACGCGCTGCGCCTCGATGCCCACCGGCCGCACGCCGAACTCTACGCCGCCGCGCAGCAAGGCGTCCCAGAGCGCCTCACCGTGGGTTGAAGGCACATGGATTTCGTAGCCCAGTTCGCCCACGAAGCCGATCCGCAGGAGCCGCGCCGGGAGACCCGCGACACGCCCGCAACGCACTCCCAGGTAAGGAAAGTCCGAAGCTTCAAGCCGCAGGTCTGCCGCACATACGCTCCGCAACACCTCGCGCGCCCGGGGGCCGGACAGGCTGACCCCGGCGTAGGCGGCAGTGACGTTGCAGATATCCACGCGCAAACGCCACTGCGCGTTCCACCACAGCATGTTGCGGTAAACATTCTCCACCCCACCGGTGGTCGCGGTCACGTAGAAATGATCCTCGGCGAGGCGGCAGGCCACCCCATCATCCGTCACGACCCCCGCCTCGTTGGTCATGAGCACGTAGCGTACCCGGCCCACCGGTTGCTTCTTGTAAGCAAACGTGTAGATCCGGTTCAGGAATTCGGCCGCGTCCGGCCCACGCACTTCCAGGCCGCCCAAGGTGGAGACATCGATCATGCCGACCCCATTGCGCACCGCCAGCACTTCCTCCTGAATGCACTGCTCCCGCGCGGCCTCTCCCGGTGAATAATAAGCTGGTCGCCACCACAGGCCGGCCGCCAACATGCGCGCCCCGGCCTCCAGGTGCCGGTGATGCATGGCAGTGCGCCGCTCCGGTTCAAAGCAACGCCCGGCGAGCACCCCCAGTTTTTCGGCAGCCACGGGCGGCCGCGCCGTGGTCACACCCACCCGCGCCGGCTCGCTCCCGGTGGCGCGCGCCACCAGGCGCGCCGTCGCCAGCGCCGAGTGGCGCCCCTGGGAAGGCCCCATGCCCACCGTGGAATAGCGCTTGACCAACTCCAGCTCCGCGTAGCCGTCGGCGCAGGCGTTCAGGATATCGGCGATCTGCAGATCCTCGTCGCGATCCACGAATTCCTTGCCGCGCGCATGCTGGAAGATGGGCCAGACCGGGGACGCGGCGCCGCTCTCCTCCGGGGACGGGAAATCCTGCGCCGCTTCGCCGTCCCCCCCATTCCCGGCAAGCGCGGCGACGGCGGCGGCGCCGACCGCCCGACCGTCCGCCAGCACCTCTTCCAGGCTCCTGAAACCGCGCACGGCGCCGGCCAGGCGTACCCGTTCCGGCAAACCGCTGATCCGAAATCCCTCCAGGTCCCCGGCATGGCTCAGGCGCGCGCCGGCCTGCAAGGGCAGCTGGTAGGTCGGCATGCGGCCCACACTCATGCACAACAGGTCGCATTCCAGGCGCACTTTAGAGTCCTCGCAGGAACCCCCGGAGATGATGTGAGCGAGCCGCACGGCCGCCAGATGACCGCCGCGCCCGGCCTCGGCTTCCAACACGCAGCTGCCGGAAAACACTCCCAGGCCACGCCGCACCACCTCCTGGAAACAGTCGCCCTCCGGGGCCGGACGCATATCGACGACCGCGCTCACTTCCACCCCGGCTTCCAGCAGATCCAAGGCCACCTCGTAGCCATCCGCGGCGGCCGTGAGCACCACGGCGCGCCGCCCGGGCCGTACCCCGTAGAGACGCAGCAGGCGCTGCGCGGCCGAGCCCAGGATCACACCGGGCAGGTCATTGTTGCGGAACACGGCGGGCTGCTCCATGACGCCGGTGGCCAGGATCAGTTCGCGTGCGCGCAGCTTGTAGAGCCGTCGGCCTTGCACCAGGGGCAGCCAGTTATCGGCGAACCAAGCGTTGCAGAGCGTACCGGAAAGGAACTCAATATTCGGTGTCTCCGCCACCTCGCGCAACAATTCATCGCGCCGCCCGGACTCGCCGTCCGGCACGTCGCGGGCATAATTCAGCATCCCACCGGGCCGCTCCTCCTGCTCCACCAACAGCACCTCGCACCCGCCGCGAGCCGCTTCCAGGGCCGCCGCCATACCGGCCGCACCGGCCCCGATCACGGCCACATCACAGAAACGGTACATTTTGTCGTAATAAGCCGGAGGCGCATCGCGCCGCACCCGCCCAAGACCGGTCATGGCGCGCACGATGGGTTCCCAGAAATACTGCCACGCAAGGCGCGGCCGATACATGGCCTTATAGTAGAAACCGACCGGCAGGAAGCGTGAGAAAATACCGAGCAACGCCGATGGATCCCAGCGCAGGCCGAAGGGACCGCAGTTCTGAGCGCGTATCTCCATGCCATCGCGTAAAGCTTCCATATCAGCCTGAACATTTGCTTCGCCGTTCACCCGCACCAAGGTGTCAGCCTCCAGGCCGGCCATGGAAAGCGGGCCGCGCGGCCGGTGGTACTTGAAGGAACGCGACAACATCCAGACGCCGTTGGCGAGCAGGGCGCTGGCGATGCTATCCCCCTCGAGGCCGCTGTACGCGCGACCTTCATAGCGAAACCGCAGCGGCCGATCGCGCCGCACACACAGTCCCGCGGGAGCCGGCAGACGCCAAGGGGCGTCCGCGGCCAGCGGCGTTGCGGCCGCCTTGCTCATCTCGCCTCCCCCGCCGCGCCGGACTGCGCCGCACCGGACTTCTCAAAATACTCAGCCACCGTGTATGTCTTCAGGATGCGGTCGCTGACCGTATCCCGCTCGGCGATGAACCAATAGCTGCTGGGCAAGTGGCACCACCATTCGCGCACCACGCCTGCCTTGTTCTCGGAAAACCACACGTGCTCGGCCCATTCCCTGTCCTCACAGGCTTTTGCATCAGGCATCTCAAGTAGTTCTCCCAGGTACAGGAATTCGCTGATGTTGCGCGGTCCGTTCAGGGGACAGGTCATGACTTTCATGGTCGGCTCCGGACGATACCCAAAACAAACTCAGCAGGCAGGATCAGTGGCTGGCGGCGGTGGCGCCAGCCTCGTTGCTTAAGTTGAAAGAATAAAAACGGTCCAGGGCGAAAGGCCGGATCAACTCCGGCACACGGCCAGTTGCAATCGCCTGCGCGATGCTCTGGCCGGCCACGGGAATGGCCTTGAAGCCCCAGGTGCCCCAACCGGCGTCCAACCAATAACCCTCCAGGGGCGTGTGGCCCATGATGGGGCTGTAGTCCGGGGTCATGTCGGTGATCCCGGCCCACTGGCGCACCAGGCGCAGCTCGTGCAGGAAGGGAAACAGGCCCAGCACCCCGGCGATGAGCGATTCCTTCAACTCCAGGGTGGAACGCGTGGAATACAGGCTGTAGGGATCGGAACCCCCGCCGATGACTAACTCGCCACGCGCCGTCTGCGACACGTAGGCATGCAGGGAGGCCGAACTCACCAGCGGGTTCAGGAACGGCTTGACCGGCTGGGTCACCATGGCCTGCAGGGGGAAACTGCGGATCGGCAGACGTAGCCCGGCCATCGCCGCGACCACCGAACTCATTCCGGAGACCGCCTGCAACACATGCCCACAGGACAATTCGCCGCGCGACGTGCTCACTCCGGTGACCCGATTCCCGGAGCGCAGGATACCGGTCACCTCGGTACGCTGGTGCACTTCCACGCCCAGCTCGACGGCGCGCCGAGCGTAACCCCAGGGCACCGCATCATGCCGTGCCAGGCCGCCATCCGCATGCCACAGGCCACCGAGCACGGGCCAACGCACCCGGCGCGACAGGTTTAGACACGGCACCAAGTCGCGAATCTCTTCCAGGTCCACCATCCTGGAACGCACCCCCAGATGCCTGTTGACCTCGGCGCGCAAGCGAAAAGTGCGCAGGCTGGCCTCGGTATGCGCCAAGGTGAGCTGGCCGCGCCGGGAATACAGCAGGTTGTAGCCTAATTCGCCGGCCAGCCCCTGGTACATCTCCACGCCTTTCTTGTAAAAGCGTACCGCCTCGGGGGAGATATAGTTCGAACGGATCACCGTGGTATTGCGGCCGGTGTTGCCGCCGCCCACGTAGCCGCGCTCCAACACCGCAACCTTGCGGATACCGTGCTCGCGTGCCAGGTAATAGGCGGCCGCCAGGCCGTGCCCACCGCCGCCGATGATCACCACATCGTAGCTGGGACGCAGCGCCTGGGGCGGCGGAATGTCCACCCGCGCCGGGTAGCGCCTGGAAAAACCGTACTTAAGCAGCGCCCAGGGCATCCGCGTGTCTCCAGAAAGTCCGACAAAAAAAGCGCGGTGCGCGGTTGACGCTCAGCGCGTGATTTTACAGGGATATCTTACTAACCTTATCCGGAGGAACACCCGGCAAGGCACCCCCGCGACCCCGCAGGGGAACAGGAAAGCTGCGACCCAATACCGCCTTCATCGATAAAGACCGCCTGCGGCCCGCCCGCGGCGAAAGCCGACCCCCCTCCCCGGTCGACAGTCAGCAGGCGAAGTGCGAATAAGACCCTACCTTCGTCACGCTCCCCCAGGAACTCCGCCAACCTTCAGGCGCGCAAGACGCTCGATGCCGTACGGGACCGGCAACACGACCCAACCAGGCGGTGCACAGGCGATCCAGACGATTCAAGAACCCGCGCCGCCTGCCGACATCTTCCCGGCAAGCCGATTAGCCAAAAAACGTAACGCGCCCGATCTTCCAATAGAAGTCCCTTCCCCGGCAACCCCTAATACAGACTATTCTTTTAGGAGTAGTATCGGTACCGGACAGGCTGGCGAAAAGCCGCCGGAGACTCCAGGGTGGCCGGCACGGGAAAGAAGCCGGAGTGAGGCGCCCCGACCTCGGAGGCTGCCTTGCCCAGGCGGGGCACGGAAAACCGTGCTTAAGCAGCACCCAGAACACCCGCGTGTCTCCAGGAAGTCCAGCGAAGGAAGCGCGGCGCGCGGTTAACGCTCAGCGCGCGATTATCCGGGTGGGGTCCACCCAAGAGGAGGACAAGGCCAAGGCTAACTAAGGCCAGGAAGGACAAGAAGTATGAATGGGCGGGGCAACGCCCGGCCGGGCCGCAGCAGGCCCGGGGCCGGGTGTCATCCCCCCTCCCCACGGACAGCTCAGCGCGTTGCCGCCCCGACGCCGCGTTGCCGCCCCGACGCGTTGCCGCCCCGAACTTAGAAGCTGCGTGCCGCCGAGAACACTACCCGGGAACTATATATAGGACTGCTGTCTTCATCCGTATCGTGGTAGCGCAAGTCCAAATCAAAACTCAGGATCGATTTGCTGACACCCAGTTCCCAGTGCAGATAGTTGAAATTTTCACTTCCCGGGGCACCCGTTTCCTCAATATATTGATAGCCAGCGCCGAAATCCACTCCGAAGTCATTCGGCAGGCTGAAAGACACGGAAGGCTTCAGGTAATGCGCCGTGGTGTTGTCCGTACCATTCCCCCAACGCGGGGAATAGGCATAGAGCAGGTTCAGGGTGGGCGCGGCCGCCCCCTCGAAAGTATGCGAGGCATTAGCCCATATCTCAAAGATGTTATAGCCACTGTTCTCGGGGAAATAATAGAAGATGGGCTGTATCCAGAAATCGATGCCTCCAACGGAGTTCCCATAGCCAGCGTAAAAGTCCAGTTCAACGTCAAAACCGTTAAGACTCGTGCCCCAGACTCCGGCAAACAGGTAACCTCCGGCGTTCAGGTCATTAGCCCAGTCGAAGCTACCCTGGATCGCCGGGTTTTCGTTTGAAAACGAAGTGCCACGGAAAATATAGTCGGTGGTCAGGGTCAGCGTGTTGCTAAAGTTTTCCTCGCTGAGGGCGCCTTCGGCGAGTGCCGGCTTCCCTCCCAGACTGACAGTCAGGATGCAGAGTGCGAATAAGACTTTCTTCATTACGAAATCTCCTCAAAGTTCATAAGGTCTTCGGCGCGCCCGGCGCCGGATGGCATGGCAGGTTCCGGCTAACGCGAACCGGCGGTTCTGAAATCGACGGGACATAGTATAGATGATTTACTTCTTTAGGAATAGGCCGAGCCGCGGCGGCGCGTAAAGGTGGCTTAAGGTTGCCGGAACATGCTGTCCTTTGCATCGGCCGGGCGGCGCTCCCGTGCCAACGTCGCCGGATACTCCGGCATCTTGCCCGGGCGGTGACAGCGGCGCGTTGCCGCCGGCGCGGCGCGGTGACTCCAGTTGCCCGGGTCGAGCCGCCTGGTGCACCGAAACCGCGATTTCCAGCGGCCGCGCCAGGGGCGCGCTACCTGTTTCCAGTCAACCGCCGCGTCCCCAGGCGCACCAGCGTCACGGCAAAACCGTATCGCCCCCGGCACCAGGGGGCTGCTGCCGGAGCTGCGCCGCGGCAGCGGCGCCTGGGTCTGCCCCTGCAACTGCCCCTGCAACTGCCGGAAAACACTCCCAGGCCGTGCCGCCTCCCGAAATTAGGGACCGCACGCAAATCGACCGCGCTGCTCACTTCCACCCCGGTATCCAGCACATACATGGCCGCCTCGCAGCCTTCCGCGGCGGCTATGAGGATCACGGTGCACCGCCCGGGAGCCGCGGCAGGCGCGGTGCAGCCGAGCACGGGAACACGACGAGCGGAATCGTTAGTTGCGCAACACGACGGGCTGCTCTATGACGCCGATAGCCGGAATCAGTTCGCGGGCGCACGGCTTGTAGAGCCGCTGCCCCCGCACCAGGGGCAACCGGCTGTCAGTGCACCAGGCGTTGCAGAGCCTGCCCCCAGGAGTTCGATGTTGGGGTCTTTCGCCGCCTTGTGCAGCCCCGCCCGGCCACACACGGGGCGCGGACGCGGTGCCGCTGGACCGCACCAGCAGCACCTCGGCGCCGTTGAGGGCCCGCCAGGCCGGGCACGGCCACACACGGGTAACGGCGGGACTTATCGTGCACATCGTGCCGCAACCGCCCGAGGCCGGTCATGGCGCGCACGATGGATTACCAGGAAGTACGGCCAGGGAGCGTGCGGCCGGTACATGACCTTACCGTAGATAGAAGCCGACCGGCAGGGAACCAGAAAACAGTACGGGCAATTCCGAGGGGCAGGTTGGCACTATTACCCAGTTCGTCGGCAGATCATCGGCAGACGTCGGTCAATCCTCGGCACATCTCCCCACCCCCTCTTTAATGGAAGCGCGCCGCCTCCGGTGAGTATGTGGTTCGGGTGGATCACCGTGGTGTTGCGGCCGACCGGATCGCCGCGTAACACCTCGACCTTGCGGACGCCTTGTTCACGCGCCAGACAACAAGCGACCAACAGGCGACCGTCAAGCCATGCCCGCCGCCGCCCACCACATCGTAGCCGGGGCCTGGTGCACGGAGGGCGGGATGTCGATGCACGCCGGGTAACGCGCCTGGATAAACCGTACTTGAGTAAGGCCCGGAACAGGCCCTGAACAGACCCAGAGAAAGCCCGGGAGAGCAGACCCAAGGCAGCTGGATACCGTCTCTTCGAACGATGCAGTACACACCTCGGCACCCCGGAAATCCATGGCTGCCCGAAGCGAGACGGGACAGAAGGTGATGAGAAAAAAGTCAGGGATAACACGCCGACGCCCTCATAGAGCCCAGCTTGCACAGGGAGCTATGAGGGCGTCCACGTTGAACGTTGAAATCTAGAAACTACGTGACACTGTAAAAACCACCCGCCTCTTAAACAAGTGGAGGTCCGGGCGAGTATCGCCCCAGTAATCCTTTACAAGGGGAGAGTCCAGATCCACATCCATATCGTGCATGCGCACGTCCCAGTTGAAGCCAAGGAAAGAGTTGCTGAGACCAACCGTCCAATTCCAGAAGGCCTGGGGTGATGATTGTGCATGCTTTCCTTCCACGTACTGGTAGCCGGCAGTGAAGTTCAAGCCGAAGCCCCGCGGCAAGTTAAAGGCTATGGAAGGCTCAAAGTAGTGCGCTATACCCCAATTGGTATAACTCCAATCCGGGGAAAAGGAGTAGAACATGCCGACAGTCGGTGAACCTGGTCCCTCGATGCCGCGCGAAACATTAAAATAAATCTCCCCGGCGTCTGTCTCACCAGCCCTGTCATGTGCGTTAGGGTAACTATACCAGATCGGCAGTATCGAGTAATTAAACGCGCCGATCGAATTCGCATAACCGATGTATGGGTAGATCGTGGAATGATAATTGCTGTAGCCGGAAAGGCTTGCGCCGCCGATGCCGGCGAACACGGTACCACCGTCTCCCAGCGAGTGACTCCAGTCAAAAGTTCCTGCAACAGACGGGTCTCGATCTGAATACGAGACGCCACGAAACACGTAGTCACTGCGCATGGTAAACGTGGCACTGAAATTCTCCTTGGCGAACATACCACCTTCACCAAAAACATCACCGGCGAAGGCTGACCTTCCTGCCAGGCTAACGGCTAATACACACAGCACGATTAATACTCTTTGCATCATGAATCTCCTCTAATTCCGCCAGCCTTTAGCAGGCGCGTTGCTTTGCAGGCGCGTTTTACGCCGGATGTGCGTGTTCAGAAGTCAGGATCGGAAGCGTGAGTCAAACCAGGCGAGTCGAGCCAGGCGAGTCGAGAACTCACGCTGTCCATGCTACAGGCGATTGCAAACTTGTAGATCTCGGTGGAAACCGTGATTTAAGCAATTTTGCAACAGCTGTCCTCCTCCTAAGCAACTGTTTAGTGTAGGTTGTTTTTGAAGATTGTATATTACTTTTCAGGGATAACCCATCAATATTATTTATCTACCCTTAAGGATATACCCCCTTGCACTCAACCACGCAATACAGCGGGTTGCGCGGTCGGCGGCATAAAGCCCAGGGCTCGGACTGACCCGGTCACCCTGTGGCAAGAAACCAACAGTTCGATGATTTCCAACGGATATCTTCCCGGGCTGTCCCTCTTGATCCGCTCCGGTCGGCGGCGGCGGGTCGTGTTCCAGATGCGCGCTGCAGGCCTTCCATTCCTGATACTTGATGCGGACCCGCCTTCAAGGGCTTGCCGCCGCGGCGCGTCGTGCAGCGTGGAAGGCAAACGCTTTGCACTCCGCACTTTGTGAGCTTCCTTACCTGGTGTGCGGACGCGGATGTGACTGACACGCCTGTTTAAGGACTATCGCCGGACCGATTCTCCACCGCCATCTGAACCCGGGGGGAGCATGACGAAGTACGCCCCATCTTATGAGGCAGGCACTGCCTCACTCAATAAACTGGACAAGAACCGGGCAACAACCGGGCTGAATCTCCGCGATTCCACCGGAGTCCAGGAGTTCTCTGGCGCGGACGGGGGCGTTGACTCAACCGGTCTTCAGACTGACCTTACCCCGGCCGGGGCAAACCAGCATCGCCAGGTACTCCGACACCCGGTCGGGCGACAATAGCGGCGCGACCGCTTCGCCCTGTACGTAGTCGACCTCGGCCCGGCGCAGCGACTCCAGCTGCTCGGGCTGATCCACCTGGTGCGCCAGGGTCTCAAGGTCCAACTGTTGCGCCACACGTATCAGGCGCCCCGTCTGTTCTTCGTCGGCGGCCAGCGCCTCCAGGCGCACCAGGTCAATGCATCGCCGGCGCCACAGCAAGGCCGTATCGCCGCTGCCGAAAGCATCCAGCATCAGGTGGATGCCGCTGCCGGAGATGCGTTTCAGCATCCCTTCCACCGCGCGGCTGCGGGCTCCCAGTACTGTCTCCGTGATACCCAGCATCAGCAGTGGTTGCGTGGAGCGCCACCCGGAGAGCAAAAAATCGGCCAGCCGCAGAATGGCATCGGCATCCAGAAGCGTGGTGCCGCTCACCAGGATGCCCCCGGGGGGCATTCCCACATCGGCCGCGCGGCGCCAGGACTCCATCTGCCGCCTCATCTCCCGGAACACCCACTCCCAGAGCGCGGTCACTTGGCGCGAGTCCTCCAGATCGGGCACGAACTGCTCGGCGAACAGCAGGCCACGATGCTGATGCGGCCAGACCAGGCGCGACTCCAGGGCGTGCGGGGCGCCGCTCGCCAGTTCAATCACCGGTTGCCAGTGGAGTTGCAGTTCCTCGGCGCGCAGCGCCGCTTCCAACTCGCGCGCGGTAGCCCCGCGCAGGGCCACGAGGGCGTGGCCGCTCGGATCCTCCAGTTCGAAGCGCGCGCCGCCCAGGGAGTGGGCGCGGGACAGCGCGGCGCGCCCGGCGGCCAGCAGGGTTTCGGCGTCCCGCCTGCCGTCTTCCTCCAGAACGATGCCGATGCTGACCGTGACCTGTAAGTCCGCCTCCTCCGGCATCGGCAACGGTGCCTGGGCCTGCCCCTGCAGCTGCCGCGCCGCCGCCACCGCCTTGGAAACCCCGGGCGACACCGCCAGCAGCAGCGCGTACAAGCCGTCGTTCTCCAGCAGGCAAAGCGAATCCAGCGGTCCCAGGGTCTCGATCAGGCGCCGCCCCAACTCCGGGAGCAGGTGCGTTTCGTAGTCTTTCCCCAAGCGTTGCTGCAGTTCCCCGCAGCGGTCCACGCTCAGCAGCATCAGGATAAAGCCCTGCCCCTCCAGGTGCGCGCGCCGGATGGCCCTGCGCAGGCGGTCCAGGAACAGGAGCGGAGTCGGCAGGCCGCTTTGCTCTTCATGTAGAACCAACCTCCGACTTTCCCGCTCGGCGATCGCACCCCGGCTCGCCTCCAGGATGATCCCCTCCAGTCCAAGCAGCATGCCGCTGGTCGTGAACACTCCCCGGCCTCGCTCCAACACCCAACACATCCGACCTCCGCGGCCCACCAAGCGATAATACAATTCAAAATCACGGCTTTCGCGCAGGCCGAGCCGCACTTCACTGCGCACCCGCTCACGATCTCCCGTGTAGATTAAGTCGGCAAAGGCAACGCTGTGGTTGTTAATGATTTCATCAGGTTGATAGCCACACAGCACCGCACTGCCCACGCTGACGTATTCCATGGTCCAGTGACGATCATTGCGGCAGCGATACAACATCCCCGGCAACTGTCCGACCAGGTTCTCCAGGCCGCGATAATGAGCCCGCGTGATTTCCTCGGCCTGCATGATCTCACCGATGTCGTCCAGGGTGCCGAGCAATTCAGCGGCATCCGGCACCGGCCCCAGCGGCTCGGCACGCAGCAGGAACCAGCGCGGTGTACCCTCGGGCATCAACAAACGCAGCCTGAGACCGGCCTCCGGGGCGCTACCGCTCCGCACCTGCTGCAGGAAAGCGCGGCAGGAACCTTGATCCTTCGGGTGCAGGTACTTGAGGAAAACATGTCCGCAGGACTGTTCCGCCGAGCGCCCGGTCAACTCCCGCCAAGCGCCGCCGCCGAAGCGAATGACTCCAAAAACGTCCAGGCAAAATAAGCCCTGTGGCAACTTCTCAAGCAACGCGGCGCCGCCGGGAAGCGACCCGCCCCGAAAGTCGCGCGGCGACCCCTTCTTCAAGCGGGCCAGGAACTGTCGGGCGGGCGCGGCACAGCGTTCAGCTAGAGCTGAAAATCTTGATGCTGCAGAGCCCATACTGCAGCCTCCAGGCGTGAACGCAGGTTGAGTTTACGTAACAGGTTCTTGACATGTACCTTGACGGTGCCGTCGCTGATGTTCAACGTGTTCCCAATCAATTTATTGCTGAAACCCTTAGTCAGAAGCTTGAGGATCTCACGCTCGCGGCTGGTCAGGCGGGAATATTGAACCTCCCCGGGCACAAACCGGCGATCGCGAAAAGCGCGGGTCAACAGCTGGGTTAACGATTCATCCATGATGACCTGGCCGGCGGCGGCGCGGCGCAGATGTTCCAACAGCTGGTTCGGGTCGGCGTCCTTGAGCAGGTAGCCGTCTGCTCCGGCGCGCAAGGCCGCTACCAGGTCCTCTTCCAGGTCTGAGACGGTCAGCACGATGACCAACGACTCCAATTCATTTTGCTTAAGCCTGCTTAAGGTTTCCAGCCCGCTGATTCCTTTTTTCATGTTCAGATCCAGAAGGATGATGTACGGGCGCAATTTCAGGGCCATCTCCAGGCCTTCCTCTCCCGACTGGGCCTCCCCCACGATGCGGAAATCGGGCTCCAGTGCAACCAATTGCGCCACACCGCGGCGCAACAAGGGGTGATCGTCGATGACCAACAGGCTTCGCTCAACAGGCATGGCTTTCTCCGGACTCATGAGCTTCGTTGCACGCGTCGCGGCGAAAGCGCAGCGCCGGACGCGTCGCAGGACGCCTGGAAGCGCAGGCACACGCGCGCCCCGCCCAGCGGGGCGCGTTCCAGGCTCAAACGGCCATTCATGTCGCGCACGCGCTGGCGCATGATGGTCAGGCCGTGCCCGGAACCATATCCCCTGGAAGAAGGAAACCCCTGACCGTTATCGTCCACCAGGATGCAAACCTCGTTGTCCCGGTTGCAGCGCAACGACAACCGCACTTGCTGCGCTTGGGAGTGACGCACCGCGTTGGACAGGGCCTCGCGTACAATCTGCAGTACCTGCATCTCCTCGTCCACGCTGAGCGCCCCTTTCGACAAACAATTGTCCACCTGGAAAGCGATGCCGCTACGGCTCTCGAACTCCTCCACCGAGCTCCCCAGGGCCTCGCCCAGGCTGCGCCCGTGCATGGTCAGGCGGAAGGTCGTGATGAGTTCCCGCAGCTGGCGGTAGGCGAGATTCAATCTGCCGTCCAGTTCCCGAATGACGCCGGAGGCGTCGCGCAGTGGCCGCGTTTCCTCCTCCCGGGCCAGGGCATCAAGGCGCGCCACCTGGATCTTCAGGTAGGAAAGCGACTGCGCCAGGGAATCGTGCAGTTCGCGAGCGATCAGGGCGCGCTCCTGGTAAAGCACCTGGCGCCGCCTGGAACGCTCCTGGGAAACGCTCTTCAGGAGCGTGGAGAATTCGATCGCGAGGCGCTCGTAAGAGTCCCTGGACACCGTGCCCAGGTTTTCCCCGGCGGGCAGACGCAACAGCAATGCGTCAGCCTGGTCCTGCCCATAGAGCCCCAGGGACAACCAACAGCAGCCATTCACCCATAATTCCGCGACCGGACACGACACCTCCCACTCGGCTTCAGTGCGTAAGGCATGGAGCAGGGCTGTCCTCCCCCACTTCTCATGTCCGGGAACATAAACGAGCAGCGACGGCCCGTCGTCTATCCCGGTCCGGCAAATCGCCCCAGCCTCCACGCTGCCCGGTCTCAACAGCTTATTCAGCAACAAGGAGTATAAGCGGTCCTCTTCCTCCCCATCCAAATGCTTCAGAAGGTCACGTAGTACAGAGAACCACGGCAGGATGTCCTCGGCGTCAGACGCGCTTTCAGAGCGGCGCTTTTGCGCACGCGCCCCAAGCGGGAACACCGGTTCGCGCAGCATCTGCGCGAAAACCTTCAACGAGGGTACATTCCTCCCCATGATGAATTTCTAGCAGCGTGTTTCCATAGCGTGGGAGAAGCTATACGACCGCGGGCAAATCAAAACTCAAGTCCTCCTTAAGCCAAGAGCCATTGACGAGTTCAACACGGCTTGATTATACTCCACCCGGCCATTGAGTTCGTAGCACCGCCCTTTCACTTTAGTCGCCACCGGTCTCACAAATCCGGATTCCACCCAATTGAGGGTATTTCATTATCGTTGTGTTACCTTGTAAGGAGTATTCTTATCTGGTGATTGAGCGGTTGGCTCAGCTTGATTAGGATTTCCCGTCTATTTCAAGGGAACCGCCGAGATTCTGGTCTGAACGGTATGCGCCGCACGTGTTGAGGCTTAAAGGTGTGCGCGGCGGGCGATCCGACCTCTTCAGGTAACGCCGGTACCCTGAGTTGATGCGTTCCGGTCGGAACCGCCCCGGCATGCCTCGGGAATCCGGGATATCATCCTTAGAACACAACTGGGAAGTCACCGCTCCTCGAACGCAACCTCAAAAACAGCTAAATTATAACCATGACCATTCCCAAGCACGCTAAGTATCTCATCCTCGGCGCCGGCATCCACGGCCTGAGCACCGCCTACCACCTGGCGCGGGGCTTGCGCGTTCTGGGACGCGGCGACGGCCGGGACATCCTGGTGATCGACAAAACCGGAATCGGCGCAGGTGCCTCGGGCATCGCCTGCGGAGTTGTTCGAAATAACTACTTCCAACCCGCCATGCGGGAGCTGATGGTACACAGCGTGGAGGTCTGGGAGAGTGCGGCGCAAACCCTGGCGTATCACCCGGTGGGTTACGTCCAGCTGGCGCCGCGGTCGATGCAGGAAGACATCGCGTCCATCGCCGCCCAGCAACGCGCCATCGGCTACGACTCGTTGTTCGTGGAAGGCGGGAAAGACTGCGACGCCTACATGCGGGGTTATTTTGAGGACTGGCGTGCGCAGGGCATCGAATGCCTGCTGCACGAGAAGCGCGGCGGCTACGCCAACAACATGCGCAGCATGCGGGGGCTGGCCGGCATGGCGACAGCGGAGCAGGTGTCCATCCTGGACCAGACCCGGGTCACCGCAATCCACCGCGATAACGGCGGCTCTGTCACCGGGGTGGAAACCGGGCAGGGAGCAATCGCCTGCGATTACCTCGTGGCGGCGCCCGGGCCCTGGGCTAAAAGCGTTTGGGAAATGTTGGACATGCCGCGCCGCGTGACCCTGCGTGAGGGACCCGCCGGCCGCCAACGCGAGGTGCCGATGTGGGTTTACTGGTGCCTGCAGGAAGGCACCCTGGACGTGGATCCGGGAAGCTTTACCAGCAACAGCGGAGAGCAACCGCCGGTCCTGCACGTGGACAGTTCGGCGCCCCTGTATTCGGATCGGGACGGTTCCCTGCTGCGCGAGGACCTGTGGGGTATCTACTACAAGCCGGACTTTGATTTCGGGGGCGTGCAGGGAGGCGCCGCACCCTACCGCGTGGAGACCGACCCGGAACAGGTGCGGGTGGACCCCTACGGCCCCGACTCACCCGAGTACACGGTGGACGATGGTTTCGCGGAAATGTGGATTTCCGCCCTGGCCCACTGCCATAAACGCTTCGCCGGCACCCTGCCGCACTACCGGAAAGAGGCTTCCGGCGGGATCGGCGCCTTTACCCCGGACAATTTCCCGGTCTTTGACGTGTTCCGGGAAAACTGCTACCTGATCGCCGACTCCAATCACGGCTACAAGATGGTCGGCGTGGGCAAACTCGTCGCCGAAGAGATTCTCGGTAAGACCTCAAGCCTGCTGGAGCCCTTCCGCTACGCGCGTTTTGCCGAAGGCCGCCTGCATCCGGTCTCCAACAGCCCCTTCCCGTGGAGTTGAACAACGCCCCCGACGTCAAGCCCGGAGCTCCCCTGCGAGTCCGGTACACACCCGGTGCGCCGTCGGGCCTTTGAAATCCATCGCTAACTTTTAAGGAGTTTCATCATGGCTACAACTGACCTGCAGAACTTCCTGAACAGCAAGCAACGCGACCAGCAGGTACGGGCGGTACGCAGAAAGATCAAGCAACTCGACATCCGCTACATCTACTACCAGTTCGTCTCGGTGACCGGTCGTATCATGGGCAAGGGCACTCCCGCCTCGCAATGGGAACGCATGGCCGCAAACGGGTTTCAGCTTGTTTACGGTGCCACCGCCAACCTGTTCATTGACCGCAGCAATAACTACATTGCCTACGGGCCGGAAGCCTGGGAACTGGTGGGCCTGCCGGAACCCGACACCTTCCTGCAACTGCCTTGGGACAAGCGCGTGGCGCGGGTCTTCTGCACCCTGTTCCGGGGACGCGAGCATGAAGAAAATCCCGGTTCCTACCTGACCTCCGACTGCCGCGGCAACCTGCGCCGCATGCACCAGGATTTCCAAAAGCGTCACAAGCTGCAGTTGCGGGTCGGCACGGAGCCCGAAATGATGTGGCTGAAGCGCGGCGAAGACGGCAAACCGGCCGGCGGCTTCAGTAAGCCCTTCTGCTACCACGTCGATCAATTCGAATCGCTGCGGCCCGTCTCCATGAAAGTCATCGAATACGCCCAGGCCATGGGTCTGGACATGATCCAGGGGGACCACGAGGACGCCCCCGGACAGCTGGAATTGAATTTCACCTATGACGATGTGATTCGCAACGCGGACCGCCTCACCACCTACCGGCAACTTTGCGCCCAGGTGGCCCGCGAGCACAACCTCATCGCCTGCTTCATGTCGAAACCGTTCATGCACGTTTCGGCCTCCGCCTGCCACACCAATCTTTCGCTCTGGAAAGGCGGCAAGGATGAGCTGAATCCGGTCGGCAACGATCCCCTCCCCGGCCTGGATACGCCCTTTACTTACGTGCAGGGGGGCACCAACACCCTCATGCCCTCGGGCAAAAATCCGCGGAAACCTGGCAAAATCGGCCTGCTCGCGATGGGCGGCCTCCTGGAACACGTACGCGGCTTGACCGTACTCGGCTGCTCCACGGTCAACTCCTACCGGCGCCTGCTGGACTTCGGCTTCTGGGCGCCGCTGTACGCCAACTGGGGCTACCAAAACCGCACCGCCGGGGTGCGCAACTCGGCTCCCGGGCGCTTTGAATACAAGGCCGCGGATTCCATGCACAACCCTTACCTGATGGGTACCGGCCTGCTGCGCGCGATTGACGACGGCCTGGAGCGCAAGATCGATCCAGGGCCGGCCGAGCAACGTAACATCTACGAACACATTGACGAGATGCAGAAGAAATACGTCAAGTTGCCGATGTCCCTGGGCGAGGGCCTGGACGCCCTGGAGCAGGACAAGGTGGCACGGAGCGCCCTGCCGGGCGAAATGTACAAGGTGTTCATGGACTATAAGCGTGACGAGTGGGACAAGTTCCTGGCGACCGTCACCGAGTGGGACATGGAAAACTACCTTGACTGTCTCCCCTGAACGGGACACCGGTTTTCCCCATCCGACAGCCGGCCCTTCACACGGTGCCGGGTGACCAGGCTTTTAAGGAGTCATTATCATGTGTGGAATCGCGGGACTAATCTATCGCGGAGAACAGGGCGGGATCGGCCGGGAGATGACCTCCATGCTGCATTCCCTCAAGCACCGCGGGCCGGACTCTACCGGCTTCGCCCTGTTCGGGCCGGTGCAGGAGGAACAAAATATACTGCGCTTCAAACTGGCCGAACCCCAAGAGATGTTTGGCGAGAACCAGCAAAGCAACTTCCAAATCGAGGAGCAGCTCAAGGAGCGCCGCCGGCTGGTGGATGAGCGGCTCCAGGGGCTGGGAGTCGAGCTGCACGATCAACAGCAGTTTACGGACTACGCCTGCCGCTACAGCTTTACCTACCAGGGAGACGGCGCGGACCTGGCCCGGCGCATTGAGGATATAGAAGGTGTGGAGATCCTCTCCATGGGAAAAAGCCTGGAGCTGGTCAAGGATCTGGGCGACGCCAACACGGTGGCCGCGCGGTATGAACTGGAATCCTTCCAGGGTTCGCACGGCATCGGACACACCCGCATGGCCACGGAATCGGACGTGGATATCCGCTCGGCGCATCCCTACTGGGCCTTCCCCTTCAACGACATCGCCGTCGTCCACAACGGGCAGTTGACTAACTACTGGACCAACCGCCGCGACATGGAACGACGCGGACACCGTTTTACCTCCAAGTGCGACTCGGAGTTGATCGCGGTTTATATCGCCGACCGCCTGAACCAGGGAGACACCCTGGAAGCCGCCATGCACCGCTCTATCGAGGAACTGGACGGTGTCTTCACCTACCTGGTGGCCACCAGGGGGCAGCTCGGCATGGCCAAGGACGTGATGGCCGCCAAGCCCCTGGTGCTCTACGAAAGTGAACAGTGCGTGGCCATGGCTTCGGAGGAAGTCGCGATCCGCGCGGTCTTCCCCCAGGAAATCGACACCTGGGACCCTTATGACGGAGAAGTGATGGTATGGCAGACATGAACAACACGCAGAGCGATGCACATGACATGGGGCTGCATACCGAGCAGCTCGCGGGTCGCAGCAGGAAGGTCTTCTTCACCGCCGACACGGAGGAGCATTTCACCCCGGCATGGGAATGCCCGGTGGATTTCCAGCGTGAAGCCGAGTTGGACGCAAGCGACCTTGACTCCCGGGAGGTCAATCAGCGCATCCGCGACCTCATGAGTGAGGGCTTCGGGAGCATCACGGTGCGTAACCCGGGAGCCCGGCACGGGCTGGGGGTAGGCATCCTGAACCGCCTGCGGCTGCAGTTCGACGGCAGCCTGGGCTATTTCGGCTGCGGCCTTCTGGATGGCCCGAATGTACGGGTCAGCGGCCGCGTCGGCTGGTCCTGCGCGGAGAACATGATGTCCGGCACCGTGGTCATTGAGAAAAACGCCGGTTCCACCTTCGGCGCGGCCATTCGCGGCGGCGACCTGGTCTGCAAGGGAGACGTCGGCTCCCGCACCGGCATTGACATGAAGGGCGGCACGATCCTGATCGGCGGCCGTACCGGGGCGTTCTCCGGCTTCATGATGCAGCGCGGCCGCATGATCGTGCTGGGCGACGCCGGCAAGAATCTCGGCGACTCCATGTACGACGGCCTCATCTTCATCGGCGGAAAAATCCAGAGCCTGGGGGTGGACGCGGTGGAAGGCGAGCTCAACGACCTTGAGCGGAAATGGCTTGCCGAGAAGCTGGCACGCTATGGACTGGAGGCGCCGCGCGGCGTGGAAAACATGACCAAGATCGTCTCCGGCAAGCAACTTTGGAACTACGACAACCTGGAACCAGCGGAGAAGAAACTGGTGCTCTAAGGCGAGTACCCCGACCAACTCCCCCACCCTAAGGAACCTTAACATGAGTGCTTCGAAACAAGCCGTTCCAATGCAATCCCCTCCACCCGAGACAGAGCATCCGGAGCGCAACCGAAATGTGCTGGGGAAAAGCTTCATCTTCCCGCCCGAGGTCATCGACGACATCCATATCAAGTCTGAACTCGGGCGCTACCGCATGCGGGGCTTCTCGATTTTCAAGCGCATCCCCTCCTGGGATGACCTGACCTTCATGCCCGGCACCCTGACGCGCTTCGTGATCGAGGGGTACCGGGAAAAATGCCTCACCGCCACCACCATCGGCCCCCGTGCCCGCCGCCCCATACAGCTGGACATCCCGGTTTACGTTACCGGCATGAGCTTCGGCGCGCTCAGCTACGAGGCGAAAGTCGCCCTGGCGCGCGGCGCCACCATGGCCGGCAGCGCCACCTGTTCCGGCGAGGGCGGCATGATTCCGGATGAGCGCCGCTATTCGGAGAAGTGGTTCTACCAATGCATTCAATCACGCTACGGCTTCAACCCGCAGCACCTGCTCCTGGCCGACGGAGTGGAGTTTTTTATTGGGCAGGGCTGCAAGGTCGGCCTGGGCGGCCATCTCATGGGACAGAAAGTCACCGACCAGGTCGCCGAAATGCGCTCCCTGCCGGCCGGCATCGACCAGCGGTCGCCGGCCCGCCATCCGGACTGGCTGGGGCCGGACGACCTGGCCCTGAAGATACAGGAAATCCGGGAGGCCACCAACTGGGAGATCCCGATCCAACTGAAGCTGGGCGCGGCGCGGGTGTATGACGATGTCCGCATGGCCATCAAGACCGATCCGGACAGCATCTACATTGACGGCATGGAAGGGGGCACCGGCGCCGGCCCCCACCTGGCCACCGAGGAAACCGGGGTGCCGGGCATCGCCGCCATTCGCCAGGCGCGCCGCGCCCTGGACGAACTAGGCAAATCCGGAGAGATCTCCCTGGTCTATGCCGGAGGCATTCGCAACGGCGGCGATATCGCCAAGGCCTTGGCCCTGGGCGCGGATGCTATCGCCATCGGCCACTCAGTGCTCATGGCGCTGAACTGCAACAAGGCGATCCCGGAAGCCGACTTCGAGAAAGAAATAGGAGTGCCGGCCGGCTCCTGCTACCACTGCCACACGGGCCGTTGCCCGGTGGGGATCACCACCCAGGATCCCAAGCTGCGCGCACGCCTGAATCCGGACGAAGCGGCCGAGCGCGTTTACAACTTCCTGCACTGCCTGACGATTGAATGCCAGATGCTGGCCCGCGCCTGCGGCAAAACCAACATCCACTCCCTGGAACCGGAGGATCTGGCGGCTCTCACCATGGAGGCCTCGGCCATGGCCCAGGTACCCCTGGCCGGCACCCAGTACACGGTCGGCCGGCCCGACCTGAAACGTTTCTGACACACTCCATCCCCGCAATACCGGAGAGCATCCCGCCATGACGAAAAACCACCCCGATCCGGACCGCTTCCTGAAGGACACGGACCTGGAAAAACAACGCGAGAAAATGATCGGCCAACACATTGGCTACCGTTATGACGTCAACATGATGCCGGACTACCAGCGGCTGACCCCCTTCCTGCGCAAGTACATGGAAACGATGGGCTGGGAGGATCTAAATTGGCTGGAGGACGTGCACATGGGCTACGAGGAACAGCGCGCGGCCGTGTTTGACCGCAATATCAACGGCTGGGTCGGTGTGCCGGAGGACATGGGGCTTCCCAAAGATCAACAGGCTCGGGACATGCTCGCCCGCGAATTACTCGTGAAATTCCAGATGTCGCGCAACCACCCGCTGGTTGACTTGCGCAAGGCTTACGGCAAGTTCCGCCGCTAAGCTCTCCCCCGGGGGTCTCTCCCGGGGGAACGCCCTGTTCCCCGCACGCCGCCCACACTTTCTCCCCCCAGGCACGAACCCACTTCGGAATGGGTGAAAAAGCCCGCGCCGGCCCGATGCCGCCCCAGACGAGGCCCGTCTCACCGGCGTGGGCAGGGAATCAGCACCGTCGCCGGACCGCTACCCTTCGTGCATCAATCCCGAAGTCAGCCCCGAGGTCAGCCTGAGCCGGGTGCAACGCATCCGGGATCGCGCTTTTTCTCGCATTTCTACCCACTTAGTAATGCTTTCACGCCCCTGATTTATCTCATTTAGCCTATATTGCCTTTTCAAACAAAAGGGTGCTAGAATCCACGGCTTAGAGTACACGCTTTTAAGGGCCGTCCCTTTCAGGCTGTCCTTTTAAGGGTTGTGACAAGAACAAATTCGACTTCGCAACATTCCGCGGGCCTCACAACATCCTGCGATTGAGGCAGTCCGGCCTGCGCCGTTCTTCACCTAACGCCATCATACAAGGGAGAACACTCATGAGCGACCAACTTACTTCACTGGTCACTATTTTTACCGAATTCTATTACTGGATCACCATCCCGCTGATGTTCCTCATCCACGTGGGGTTCTGCATGTACGAGGTAGGCGCTTCGCGCTGGACCAATCACATGCATACCCTGATGAAGAACACCATGCTAATCCCCCTGGTGACCATCACCTTCTTCTTCTATGGCTGGTGGATCTACTTCGCCTTCCCGAAATTCCCATTCTTCGGCGACCTGGTGGCCTCACCCACCGCCGAGCCCTGGAGCCAGCTGATGGGTCCGCACCTGGGCGGCGTACCGGCTAACTCAGATTTTGAGGCGGGTGACACCATCCTGTGGTCACGCCTGAATGGAGTCTTCTGGGCGGCCTTCCTGCTCTTCTCCTGGACCGCGGCCTCCATCGTCTCCGGCTCGGTGATCGAGCGCATCCGCCCTTCGGCCTTCTGGCTGGCCGCCATCCTGATCGGCTCCGTGGCCTGGGTCATTGACGCCTCCTGGGGCTGGCATTACGACGGCTGGATGGTGGAAAAACTGGGCTACCATGATGCTTACGCATCCGGCGTTATCCACGCCATCGCCGGCGGCTTCGCTCTCGGCCTGCTGGTCGTGCTGGGGCCGCGCATCGGTAAGTTCCGCCCAGACGGCACCGCACGCAACATCCCACCCCAGAACCCCTGGCTGGTAACGCTCGGCCTGTTCATGATCTATGTCGGTTTCTGGGGCTTCTACGTGGCCTGTAACATCCCTATCATCGACATCGACCAGGCCGACGACCGGGTGTTCTTTTCCGCCACCAACATCTACCTGGGTCCCACGACCTTGTCCGCCATCACCGTCAACTTCCTGATGTCATTGTCCGGCGGACTGCTGGCGGGCTACATCGTCTCCCGAGGCGACGCCTTCTGGACCTACTCCTTGGGTCTGGCGGGTATCATCACCGCATCGGCGGGTAATGACATGTACCACCCCATACAGGCCATGCTGGTCGGTGCCGCCGGGGCGGTCGGCGCCTACTGGTTGCACTACTGGGTAGAGCGCACCTTCAAGATCGACGATGCCGTGGGGGCCGTGGCCGTGCATGGCTACGCTGGGTTCCTGGGGCTTGTCATCTCCGGCTTCCTGCTCTGGGGTTTCCCCACCTCGCCCATCCACGCTGAGTCCTTGATTACCCCCCATGGGCAGTTCCTTGGTGCCCTCGTCATGTTCGTAGTACTTGGGTTCATCCCCGCCTTCATCCTGGCCAAGATCCTGGATTTCTTCGGGTTGTTGCGGATCCCACGTAACGTTGAACTGGCTGGCCTGGACCTGAAAGTCATGCAGGAACGCGCCGAGGATGCGGAAGAGCTCAGGAAGGCCATCAAGGAAGAAGAAGCCGGGAGCGCAGGATCGGCCTGAACGATGGACCAGCGCGTTTTATGAATGACTAATCTCACACGCCGCCGCCCGGTGCCCCCGGCCCGGGCGGCGGACAGTCACACGGGAGTATTCACCTCATGGTACTTGAACTGATCAACAACAACGCCGGAATCGAAAACTGGGTCGGAGACATTTCCGAGATCGGCGCTATCTACCCCTTCGTAGGCTACGAAGGACTCATGGTATTGCTTGGCCTCATCTTCTGGATCGGATGGCACATCCTGCAAATAAAGGACGAAGCGCGTGAATGGCGGGAAACCATCGATGCCCACGCTCACAAGCAGACTCCAAAGCCGGGCGACGATCAACTCTAAGGCTCTTCTTTCCCAGGCTCTTCTTTCCAGCTCCTCTTCCTCCTCCGGGGCTCCTCTCGGAGTCCCCTTGAAGAGGGCTTGAGAACTTGAGGGCGGGGGCCTGGGGGTGATCTCGATCGCGGCCGGTTCACTGGATACCGGCCTGTCGGCTGGATCATCAAGAAAGACAACCGGTTCCCGGCAAGGCCATCATCCAACCATGCAACGCCCCTCCCCGGGAGAACTGCGGGAAAACGGTAAGCACGATAGGATGGGCGGGGCCCTTTTCAATTCACGGGGACGACATCCCACGGGAACGACATTAACTCCCCGGAATACGACAGTAGCGTCCATCCAACTGCGCACACACGGCGCCGCGTAACTCCAGGGCGAACAACGAGGCTGAGAGAAATTCCGGGGAAAAGCCGCTGCGTTGCGCCAATTCGTCGGCATCGGCCGGATCCCAGCCCATCACATCCAGAAGACGCTGCTCCTCGGCGCTGAGCGGCTCTTCCGGCACCGCCCGCTCCCCCCTGGTTCGGGATGCGGGGGCGGCCTGGACGGACCCTTGGGAAGATGCTTCCCAGTTCAGTTCGCGCAGGATGTCCACGGCATTCTCCACCAGGGCGGCACCCTGGCGCAGCAGGGCGTGGCAACCACGGGCCAATGGGTTGAAGACAGACCCGGGGACTGCAAAGACGTCCTTGCCTTGCTCCAGGGCATGTCGGGCGGTGATCAAAGAGCCACTGCGCAGATCGGCCTCCACCACCAAGGTGGCGGCGCTCAGGGCGCTGATGACCCGGTTGCGTCTCGGGAAATGTTCCGGCAGCGGGGGAACATCGGGGGAATGCTCACTGAGAAGGACCCCGGCCTCCACGACGCGCTGCGCCAGGCTGCGGTGTGCCCTGGGATAGATTTGACCCAGACCACTACCAAGGACAGCGATGGTATCCCCCCCGGCGCGCAGGGCGCCTTCGTGTGAGGCACCGTCAATGCCACGCGCCAGGCCGCTGGTCACTATCACCCCGGCATCAGCCAGGTCGCCCGCAATGCGCTCGGCAATGCGACGCCCCTGGACACTGGGCGCGCGACTGCCCACCATGGCCACCTGGCGGCATGTGAGCAGACCTGGATCACCCTGACCGAACAAGAAAGGCACCGGTGGACAAGCCCGTCGCAGTCCCTCCGGGAATCCCTGGTCCGAGGTGTGGAGCAGGAATCCATCCCGCTCCCGAAGCCAACCCAACTCCCGATCGGCGCGCTCCCAGTCCGGGCGGCGCAACGCGGCAAGGCTTTCAGCCGGCAGGCGAAAACGGCGGGCCGCATCGACCGCCCGATTCAAGACCTTCTCGGGAGCACCGAAGGCGGAAAGCAAGCGCAGGTACATGGCGGGACCCACACCGGGCGCGTAGGAAAGCACCAGCCAACACCGCAGGGCACTCCATTCCCGGGAAGTCAGCGATAAAGGTGGGGCGACACCCCCCCTCGGAGCAAAACCAGGCTGCACGGGGAGCCCGCCTGAAGAGGGAGATGAGGAAGAAGATGAAGAAGAAAGCGTCTCCTCCCTGGATTTAGCTGCTTCCATCCGGGCCACCTCCTTGTGGCGGGCAATCGACTCCCCCCGGGGGACGGGGGGATTGAGGGAACCTGGGCCTGCGAGCCGCGCTCAGTGCGCCGCGTTCAGATTAGCGCGGATTGCCGACCTTGTCGTAAAGCACGGGAGGATAATCCATCTCCACGATCAACGCGTAGCTGAGGTTCGGGTAACTCCGAAAAACCATGGCCTTACCGATATATCCCGACGGCAATTGCACCTCCACCCTCGGCGGCACACCGGCTTCCAGGAAACGACCCAACCTGGTGTCGTCAAACCTTTGCTTAAGGCGCCTGGCGTCATTCGCAACCTGACTCACCAGGTTGGTTGCCGGGGAATTCTCCTCACCCTCAAAGTACAAGGGCTGCTTGCGGCGCTCCTCCGCCTTCCGCTCCGCCTCAATGGGATCATTCACCTGGCCCCCGAAAGCCTGGTAGATGGAGACCACCGAACCCGGATCCACCCCGGCCTCCCTGCCCACATCCAGCACCACCACGTGGAACTGGCCGATATTCCGCACACCGCCGACGACATCCACGATATAGCCGTCAATGTCCCGTTCCGGGGCATGCGGCACGAAACCCATGAGTTGTTCGCCTTCGCTATAACCGTAACCAGTCACCCGGAGTCGGTCTCCCAGTTGCATTTCCCGCGTCGAATGAATGATCACGGCCACGGTCGGATCGCCGCGCTTCAGTATCTCCAACGTGCCGACCAGGTCCGCCCGATAGCCCAGCACCTCGCCCTGCTCCCCCTTACGCGCCGGCGCGTGGCGTATCTCATGGCTCTCCCGGTAAACCACGAAGCGACGCTGCCCCTCGGGCACATCACCACGCAGGTACACCTTATCACTCTCAATGCCAAGCCTGCGTTCACCTCTTTCCCCCATGGCAACCACGTAAGGCCAGGATTCCATCTCATCCTTTTCCACGATCAGCAGTTCCTTCAGGAAAGGACGCAGCACCTTGAGCGGCAGGGTCTCAATCGCACCGGCGTTGGAAGAAATACGGATGCGCGGTGAAAGCTTTACATCACGATCCGCAGGACTCCCGCGCGGCGTCGCGGCAACCTCGCCCGCCCCGGCACCCCCCCGCTCCAGCTCCAGGCGGGGGGCACCATCCTCGTCATAGACAAGCCGCACCGTGTCGCCCGGGAAGATGAGATGCGGATTCTCAATCTGGGGGTTGATATTCCAGACTTCCGGCCAGCGCCACGGCTTCTCCAGAAACCGCCCGGAGATATCCCACAAGGTGTCCCCTTTCCTCACGATGTACTCATCGGGATGCCCGGGAGCCAGCCTGATGACATCAGCCGACACAACCATGGCCGGGAACGCCAGCAAAAGAGCCAGGAAAACTTGGAATTTCAGATTCATTGATGAATACTCCTCACGCGTTTCCGCACAAACATTCCCAAAGCGCTTAAACTAGGCTGATCCGCCTCTATCACTTGGTCGCCCGGCCCTCTATCACCGGCAATCCGCCCGACCGACCCCCGCCCAATCAATCCCGCGTGGGCCGATTTCGCCTGGATACAAGCAGTACCGTGTCCGAACTTCCACCATTTTATTCCACTTCGCGCCCATTGCCGGACCCCTGCCATGGCCCGTAGTATAACAAAAAGGCCGGCGGGACGGAAGGGCGCCGGGCGCTCCGGCGCTCCGTTTACCCCGGCCGAGTGATTTGCTATGGTAGAGCATACCAGCGTACCCCGCGCGAAGCGGCGCACGGGTGTGGGGTGGGTCCGGTCCCAGCCCCCTCCACGCCGCCCCAAGGCTTGAGAACGCGCTACCCAATGGCCGAATTGACCGTTCTGCGTACACCAGACCCGCGCTTGCGGCGCAAAGCCGCGCCCGTTCGGGATTTCAACGGGACCTTAAAGAAACTGGCTGAAAACATGCTGGAGACCATGTATGCGGAAGACGGCATCGGACTGGCCGCGATACAGGTGGGAGTGACCAGCCGCCTGGTCACCATGGACCTTAGTTCGGCTCGAAACCACCCGCGCGTGCTGGTGAATCCCGAAATTCTGAGCCGGGAAGGCCGCGTCTCCCACCGTGAAGGCTGCCTGTCAGTGCCCGACTACTACGATTACGTGGAGCGCGCCGCGCGCATTCGCTTGCGGGTAATGGATCTAGACGGCCAGGCGCGGGAGGAAGACTGTGAAGGACTGGAGGCGATCTGCATCCAGCACGAAATCGACCACCTGAACGGCAAGCTTTTCATTGACTACCTGTCGCCGATGAAACGGCGCCGCCTGCTCAAAAAGCTGGGAAAACTAAAGCGCCGGGAAACAGCTCCCGTGCTGTGAACAAACGGCGCCTGCGCCTTGGCTTCGCGGGTACTCCAAAGCTCGCCGCCTGTTTCCTGCACGATCTGCTGGGCTGGGAGGCGGTGCAGGTCCTCTTGGTCTGCACCCGCCCGGATCGTTACCAGGGACGCAAGGCACGCGGTAAAAGCTTTGGTCCCGTGAAGGAATTGGCCGTCAGCCATGGCCTGCCCGTACTGCAACCGGAATGTGCGGCGCATTTGGCCCCCGAAGCGTTGCGGGACCTGGACGTGCTGCTGGTGGTGGCCTACGGTCTGCTGCTGCCGGCGGCCGTGTTGCGGGCGCCGCACCTGGCTTGCGTCAACGTGCATTTTTCCCTGCTGCCGCGCTGGCGCGGCGCGGCGCCCGTTGCGCACGCGCTCCTGGCCGGGGACGAAGAGACCGGCATCAGCCTGTTCCAAATGACGGAACGCCTGGACGCTGGCCCCTTGCTACACCAGGAAAGCTGTCGCGTCAGCGCCCGGGACACCACGGGCAGCCTGGAGCAACGCTTGGTGGCGCTCGGTCTGCCCTGTGTGCGGGAAAGCCTGCTCACGCTGCGGGACGGCAACGCGCGGCCCCGCCCCCAGGAGCAGGGGCACGCCTCGTACGCCCCCCGGCTGGACAAAAAGCAGTTCCGGCTTGACTGGAAGCAACCAGCGGCGCTGCTGGAACGACAGGTGCGCGCCTGCCATCCCCGTCCCGGCGCTTACCTGGATCTGGAGTGCGGGCGACTCAAGGTGCATCGCGCCGTGGTGCGCGCCGGCGCGGCGCGCGGCACACCAGGCCAGGTGTTGTACTCCGGGAACGACGGCGTTGACATCGTCGCCGGGGACGGAGCGATCCTGAGACTGCTGGAAGTGCAGCCGGCCGGGCGCCGCGTCATGTCGGCCGCAGCTTTCCGGCATGGCTGGGGCAGATGCCTGGAACGCTCCAGGACGCTGCCCGGCTGAAGGCTCCGGAGTAGCGCATGCGGACCGCCACCCTACGCTTGTCGCGTCGCTTTCCGGAAAAGCGTGCGGCTCCTCCCCAGGCAACCATGGAGCGGGCGGAACCGGATACCCCGGCCCCCACGGGAACCGGCCGACGCGTGCTGTTCGCGAGTTTGCTGCTGGCTGTGCTGGGCGGCTTTCCCATGCCCGGTGCCCAGGCCGCCGGGGGGTTTCGCCTGAAGCAGGCCGAGGTCCTGCGTGAACCACGGCACTTCCTGGTGAACCTGCGCATCGATTACCATCTGTCCCCGGAGATGCTGGATACCCTGCTGCACGGAATCCCCCTGCAACTGCGCGTTGAAGTGGAATTGCGCCGCCTGGGATGGCTTTACGATCCGCTGGTGCGACGCCTAAACCATCAGCGGCGCCTGGAATACCACGTATTGCGCGGTCTCTACCAGGTCACCGACTTGCAGGACGACACCCGGCGCTACTTCGCCCAGTTGCGTGAAGCCTTGCGGTCGCTCGGCAACCTGCGACGGTTGCACCTGGCGCTGCGAACGCCTTCAGCAAGCTCCAACTACCGGATGCGCGCCCGGGCCGGCCTGGTCATAGACGCCCTGCCCGCACCGCTACAGCCGCGCGCCTACCTGCATCCTTCCTGGCGGACGGCCCTGTCCTGGCGGGAGTTGCCGCTGCCATGAAAAAAATCGGGAAACCAGGCAAGCGTTTACTGCTGTTGATCGTCGGCGCGGTCCTGCTCACACTCCTGGTCGCCCTGCTGCAGTTCATGAGCATCGCCACCCGCGACGCTTCCGGGTTCAGCAGATTATTCCTGCCGCTACTGCTCATTTACTGCGCCGGCCTGCTGGCCTTGCTGCTGCTCATCGGCATGTACAGCGTCCGCCTGGCGCGGGATTTCAGGGCGCGGCGCCCGGGCGCCCGCCTCACCCTGCGCATCGTGCTCATGCTGGCCCTGGTGGCGCTGGTGCCGCAGGGTGTGGGACTCTGGTTCTCACTGGATCTCCTGCGCCGCGGCATTGACAGTTGGTTTGACCTGAAAGTGGAACAACAAATCATGGATGAATCCCTGAAATTGAGCCGTATCTCCCTGGAATTGCAAAAACACGGCCACCTGCGGGACACCCGCCAAGTAGCAGAAAGCGTCGCCTCCCTGCAGAACACCGTCACGCCCTTTGAACTGGATGAACTGCGCCAGCGCGTCGGCGCCGCGGAACTCACCTTGTTTTCGGATACGGAACCGATCCTCTTTGCCAGCAGCGCCGACATCGATCGCATTGTGCCCGTGGGGCTGAGCAACAACCTGCTGATGCAACTGCGCCACAGTAACAGCTACCTCGGCCTGGACCCCCTGCCCAGCCTGGGTCTGCATACACGCGTCGCCGTGTACGTGGATGACCTGGAGCCAGGCCGGGAACGACGTATTCTGCAGGCCTTGTATCCCGTCCCGCGGGAAATCGCGCGCCTCGCCGCCCGGGTGGAGGATAACCTGCGACGTTACCAGCAGCTTTCTTACCTGCGTCCCCAACTGACACTGATTTTCTCGCTGACCCTGGTCATGGTGATCCTGGTCACCATGTGTGGTTCCGCCTGGCTGGCTTTTCTCGGCGCCCAGCGACTGGTCGCACCCATCGTGGAATTGGCCCAGGGCACGCAGGCCGTGGCCCGCGGCCGTTACGACATGCGCCTGGCCACTTCCGACCGCCCTGAACTGGGTTTCCTCCTGAACTCCTTCAACGAAATGACCGATCAGCTGGGACAGGCGCGCGGCGCGGAACAAGAGAGTCGCGCCCGGGCACAGGCTCAAAACGCCTACCTGGAGGGGGTGCTGGGTTGCATTTCCTCGGGAGTGCTGGTGTTTGATCAAGACGAACAATTACGCGCCTCCAACAGGTCCGCGGATCGTCTGCTGGACGCCTCGATCAGTTCCATGCTGGGCGCGCCGTTGGCGACCCTGGGGCAACAACACCCACGCCTGGAACCACTCGTCGCCATGCTCCAGCCGCTGCTGAAACATAGCCTGCAGTGGCGCCGCCAGGCCGCATTGGAAACCCATCGTGGACACCGCACCATGCTCTACAACGGCGCCGCGCTTGAAGCAGACGAGAAAGGCGCCCGAGGGCATGTCATCGTGATTGACGATATCACCACGCTCCTGCGCAACCAGCGCACCGCGGCCTGGAGCGAGGTGGCGCGCCGCCTGGCCCACGAAATCAAGAATCCGCTGACGCCCATCCGCCTGTCGGCCGAACGGCTGCGCCACAAGTACCTGCCGTTGCTGCCGTCCGGGCAGGACACCTCCATGAAACGCCTGACCCACACCATCATTGAGCAGGTACAAAGCATGCAGAGCATGGTGGACGCCTTTTCGGAATACGCCAAGGCGCCGCGCCTGAAGTTCGAGCGACTCGAGTTGAACCGAATCGTGACTGAAGCCGCGGATCTTTACCGTAATATGCGCAGCGATCTGATCCTGGACCTGGAACTGGGGGTGCTGCCGAAATTGCATGCTGACGCCCGCGGCTTACGCCAGGTGCTCAACAACCTGCTGAATAACGCACTGGAGGCCTGCGCCGCGGGGAGCGTCCCCCACATCCGCATAGTCACCCGGTGCCTCCCAACGGCCACCGGACTCGTCCTGGAACTCAGCGTCCGCGACAACTGCGAGGGACTTCGGGAGGATATCCTGAAAAACGCCGTGGAGCCTTACATCACCACCAAGAGAAAAGGCACCGGGTTGGGCCTGGCCATCGTGCAGCGCATCGTCGAGGAGCACGGCGGCGACCTCCAGCTGGAGAACAACCAACCACCGCCCGGGGCCACCGTGCGCGTCTCGCTGCCGCCACACCCCCCGGAGAGCGCTATAATACGCTCCCCGCCACACCCCGAGGAAATGTCTTGACCATCGCCCGCATACTGGTCGTTGACGACGAAGAGGATATCCGCTCCCTGATCCGCGAAATCCTGGAGGATGAGGGATATGAAATTTCCGCCGCGGCCTCTGCGGCGACGGCGCACGAGTTGATGAAAACAGCGGCACCGAACCTCGTGCTGCTGGATATCTGGATGCCGGACAAGGACGGCATCAACCTGTTGCGCGAATGGAGCGAATCCGGCCTGCTGCGTTGCCCGATTATCATGATGTCCGGCCACGCCACCGTGGAAACCGCTGTGCTGGGGACGCGCCTGGGCGCCTACGATTTCCTGGAAAAACCACTCTCCATGGCGAAACTCCTGCTGACCGTGCGCCGCGCCCTGGAGAACGCCAACCTACGTAAGGAAAACCAGCGCCTGCGCGACGGAGAGGCAACCTTCTACCAGCCGTTGGGGAAAAGCCCGGCCATGCGTGAATTGCGCGACCAGCTGCAGCAGGTCGCACACCACAATACGCCGGTGTTGCTGATCGGCGAAGCCGGCACCGACAAGGAACGGTACGCCCGCTATTTGCACGCCATTTCGCCGCGTTCTGGTCATCCTTTCCTGATCGCCCCCCCCTCGGCGCTGGCCGGCGCGCACGCCACCGAAACGCTGCTGGGCCGGGGCGGCGCACGCCCCCGGCCCGGCCTGCTGGCGCAAGCGGCCGGCGGCACCCTGTTACTGAAAGACATCACCGAACTGGATACAGATGTACAAGCCATGCTGCAGGAAATACTGGATCGCCTCACCTTCCAGCCTGTTGACAGCGCTCCGGAACCCCTGCAAACCCGTATCATCGCCGCCACCCGGCACGATCTGCAAGGGCACGTCGCTCAAAATCTTTTTCGGCGTGAACTCTATTACCAGTTGAGCGTCGTCCCCATCCACCTGCCTCCGCTGCGCGAATATAACGAGGACGTTCCCGAACTGCTGGAACATTACGCAAGCCTGTACGCGGAACAGGAAGGACTGACGTACCGGCCCTTCAGCCTCTCCACCCAGAACCGGTTGCGCGCTTACCCGTGGCCGGGAAACCTGCGCGAGTTGCGCAACCTGGTACAGCGCCTGCTCATCAGGGGCAAAGATCCGGAAATCAGCGATTCGGAACTGGACCAGGCGCTGGGCGGAGCCTGGGCACGCATCGATTCGCCGCTCTTCGAGCTGCCCCTGCGGGCCGCCCGGGAACGCTTTGAACGGGCCTACTTCCAATATCAACTCGAACAGGAGAAGCAAAATATCAGTAAAATCGCCCACAACTCGGGGATAGAACGCACGCACCTCTACCGTAAACTCAAAAACCTGGGCATCGAGTTGAAGAACTAACGCCCTCACGAACTGATGCCTCCCAGCACCCTGCTCCCCCCGCCACGAAGCCTGCATCGCCGCCACGGACGGCCTGTACTGACACCCACGGTCGGCTTCCTCGCACCCCTTTCATGAAGCTGCTGATTCTCGGTGCCGGCCAGGTCGGCAGTAACCTGGCTGCCAGCCTGTCCCGGGAGCGCCATGACATCACTGTCGTGGACATTGAACCAAAACGCCTGCAAAAGCTGCGCGAAAGCTACGACCTGCAGACTGTACTCGGCGTCGGTTCGCATCCCGAGATACTGGAGCGTGCCGGCGCACACGACGCCGACATGATCATCGCCGTGACCAACTGCGATGAAGTCAACATGCTGGCCTGCCAGGTCGCTTATACCACCTTCCACACGCCGACCAAGATTGCGCGGGTGCGCAATCTCGCCTACCTGCGTCACCCGGAATTGTTCTCCCAGGAAGCCCTGCCCATCGATGTGATCATCAGTCCGGAACAACTGGTCACGGAACACGTGGCGCGCATCATCCAGTATCCGGGCGCCCTGCAGGTGCTGGATTTCGCCGACGGCAAGGCGCAGATGATCGCGATCAAGGTGGAACCGGGCAGCTTCCTGGACGGACTGTCGGTGCATCAACTGGCGGATGCCTTGAAGGACATGGAATTCCGCATTCTCGCCGTGTATCGGGGCGGCGAAAGCGGTGTCCTGCTGCCCGGCCCAGATACACGCATCCGGACCGGAGACATCGTCTTCATCCTGGCCTCCACCCCCGTCATCAAGAACCTGATGCAAACCATTGGGAAAACCAGGCGGGTGCGCCGACTGCTGCTCGCGGGTGGAGGCAATATCGGCCTGCGCCTCGCCGCGCACCTGCAATCCGACTACCAGACAAAACTGGTGGAACACTCGACCGAGCGCGCCGAAACCGCTTCTCAGCTGCTGAGCAATACCATCGTGCTGGAGGGGGACGCCACCGACGAGGCGCTGCTCCAGGAAGAAAACATCGACCGCGTGGACGTGTTCTGCGCACTCACCGAATCGGACGCCACCAACATCATCTGCTCCATGCTGGCGAAAAAGCTCGGCGCCCGGCGCGTGCTCAGCCTGATCAACCGCGCCACCTACAGCACCCTGGTGCAAAGCGGGGTCATCGACATCCTCATTTCACCACAGCAAATCACCATCAGCGGCCTGTTGGCCCAGGTGCGCCGCGGCGACGTGGTGGCCGTGCATTCGCTGCTCCACGGCAGCGCCGAGGCCATGGAGGCGGTGGTGCACGGTGACCGGCATTCTTCCAAGGTCGCGGGCCGCGCGGTCTCCGAGATCGGGCTGCCGCGCAACACCGCACTCGGCGCCGTGGTGCGCGGCGGTGAAGTACTGATCGCCCACCATGACACGGTGATCGAGAGCGAGGATCACCTGATCTTCTTTGTGGCTGACAAGCAAAGGCTGCCGGAACTTGAACGACTGTTTCGGGTCGATGTGGTTTTCGTCTGACCACCGGCGGCGGCGCACCATGCGCAACCGCAACGACTGACAAGGCCGCTTTCCCCCATGTACCCGCTGCTTAGCCTGCGCATCCTCGGTGTCATGCTGATGCTGTTCAGCCTCAGTATGCTTCCGCCACTGCTGCTCTCTTACCTTTACGATGACGGCGGCGCGGCCGCCTTCCGTCACTCCCTGGTCGGTTGCTGCAGCGTCGGCCTGCTGTGCTACCTGCCGACGCGCCGGGGGCGCCGGGAACTGCGCCCGCGCGATGGCTTCATCGTGGCGGTAGCGGCCTGGGTGGGCCTGGGCATCTTTGGTTCCCTGCCTTTCCTGCTGCTCCCGGAACCGGAGATTTCCTGGAGCAATGCCCTGTTTGAATCCATCTCCGGGTTGACCACCACCGGTGCCACCGTGTTCGGCTCCCTGGAAACGATGCCGCGCTCCCTGCTTTTCTACCGGCAGGAGCTGCAATGGCTGGGAGGCCTGGGCATCCTGGTGCTGGTGATAGCCCTGATGCCCATCCTCGGAGTAGGCGGCATGCAGCTCTACCGGGCCGAGATGAGCGGCTCCATCAAGGACAACAAACTGACACCGCGCATTGCGGAAACCGCCAAGTACCTCTGGTACCTGTACCTGTCGCTGACCGTGCTGTGCGCCTTCTGCTACTGGCTGGCGGGCATGAGCTCATTCGACGCCGTGGCGCACAGCTTTTCGACGATCTCCATCGGCGGCTTCTCCCCTTATGACGACAACCTCGGGCATTTCCAAAACAGTGCCGTGCACTACATCGCCATGTGCTTCGTGTTCATAGCCGGCGTCAACTTCAGCCTGCACATCGCGGCCTGGCGCAGCGGCAAACTGCGGGGCTACCTGGAGGACTCCGAATTCAAGACCTACGCCATCCTGCTTTGCACGATTAGCCTGTTCTGCTGCATCTATCTCGGCCTGCGCGCGCTCCACACGGAACAACCCACGATGTTTGCAGCGGGGCTCTTCCACTCCCTGTCCATCGCGACCACCACCGGCTTCACACTCTTTGACATGCAGCAGTACTGGCCCGCTTTCATCCCCATCCTGCTGCTGTTCACCAGCTTCGCCGGCGGTTGCACCGGCTCCGTGGGCGGCGGCCTCAAGATCATGCGTATCCTGCTGCTGTTCAAGCAGGTGCTGGGCGAGCTCCGCAAGCTGGTGCATCCCAATGCCGTGATTCACACCAAGATCGGTGGACGAGCGATTCCGGAGCGCGTCACCCAGTCCGTGTGGGGCTTCTTCGCCGCCTACATCTTTGTTTTCACCCTGCTCCTGATGCTCATGCTGGCCTGCGGGGTCGATATGGAAACCTCCTTTTTTTCCATGGTCGCCTGCATGAACAACCTCGGCCCCGGCCTCGCTGAGGTCAGTTCCCATTACGGGAACCTGCCGCAGCCCGCGAAATGGATCCTGACGGTGGCCATGCTCATGGGCCGCCTGGAAGTTTTGCCGCTGCTGGTGCTTTTCACCCCGACCTACTGGCGGGCATGAACGAAACAGCAACAGGACAGAACCGGGAGCTCCGCCATCAAGCCGGCGCGGCGGCTCCGGCCGAGGCCTGCGCGGTGCTGCGGGGAAACCCGCAACTATTGCCCCACACCGGCGCGGCCCTGGACCTGGCCTGCGGCTGCGGCGGCAACGCCCTGTTCCTGGCGCACCGCGGCCTCCGGGTGACCGCCTGCGACATCTCGAAGGGAGTGCTCCGAAAACTGCGCGAGGAAGCCACCCGCCGGGAATTGCGGATAGAAACCCAGGTCTGCGACGCGGCCGAAGCAGTGCGCGAAGAACAGGCATGGCATGTCATCACCATCAGCCATTTCCTTGATCGGAGCATCACGGACCAACTCATCAAGGCGCTCACCCCCAACGGTCTGCTCTACTACCAAACCTTCACCACGGACCGCCAGGGCGACCACCCCCGCAACCCGGACTACCTCCTGCGCCCGAATGAACTGTTGCGACTTTTCGCCTCCCTGGAGCTACTGTATTACCGGGAAGAACGCAACGCCGGGGACGGCGTACGCCGACTCCCGGGTAAGGCCTGCCTGGTAGGGCGCCGCCGGGAAGGCGCATGAAAAAACCGCAAGCCAGCCAGGTCGTACAGCGCACGGCACAACTGGAAGAACAACTGCGGAAGCTCGAGTCCGACGGTAGGGACAACGCCCTCCTCCGCTTCAGCCTCGGACAAGGCTACTGCACCATCGGCCGGCACCAGCAGGCGGTCGCACACCTGGCCAAGGCCGTGGCCCTGAGCCCAAAACACTCAGCAACCTGGAAACTCTACGGCAAGGCCCTCGCCGCACGGGGAAACCTCCAGGCCGCGCGCACCGCCTACCAGCGCGGGATCCAAACCGCCCAGGAGCACGGCGACCTCCAGGCCGCCGCCGAAATGCGCGTCTTCCTGCGCCGCCTACAGCCACCCCCAGGCGCGAACCACGAAAAGCAAGGCTGAGAGACAACCACCCTCAAGCCGTGGTGCTCCTGAACCTTTAGACAACCTGGCGGCCTGATGCAGGCCCTGGACTCCTCTCCCCACACGAGAACCCAGGCGCCGTATTGCCCCGGGGCTGAATCCTACAGGACACCCCCTGGCAGCAAGCCCGCGAGCAAGCCTGAAAGCAGGTCAGCGGAACGCTTCAACCCTGCCGGCTCCGTCCATACTCTCCCCTCAAGCTTGCTTCACCCCTGGACAAATCAAGCTTTTCGACCCACCCCCAGGCCTTCTTGTCCCCCTGGATTACAAGCCCGCCCGCGACGCAGGCTCCTTTGCCGTGGGGAGTCGATTGCCTGTAGAAAACCCCCAGGCTCCCCTGTAAGGATGGCTGCACCAAGGCACCTACTGGTACGAAAGCTCTGCAATCGCGCGTCCGGAGCGGCGGAAAATCCTGAACCCGGCAGGCGTTGCAAGGTGCTTTCGGAGTACCCGGGAGCGCCTCGGCAGCAGCGGCAGTCTTCCCCTGGGCGTCCCTGAACTAAAGCATTCCCCGTGGCATGCCCCGGGTCGTGGGTACTCAGGCGATACGGGCGGTCTTCCTGGAGCGGCGCAGCTTAGCCTCTGTCTCGATGTGCGGTTCACCATCCCGCAGTAAGACGCGCGCCCGGCCGCCGTGCTCCAGTTTGCCGAACAGCATGGCATCAGCCAGCGGCTTCTTGATGCGCTTCTCGATGAGGCGCTTCATGGGGCGAGCTCCCATGACAGGATCATAACCATGATCGGCCAGCCAACCCAGCACTTCGTCGCTCACTTCCAGGCTCACGCCGCGCTCCTCCAGAAGTGACTCCATCTCGACTGCGAACTTGCTGGCCACGTTCAGGATCGTCTGACGCTCCAGCGGCCGGAACTGGATGACAGCGCTCAGCCGGTTGCGAAACTCGGGGTTGAAGGTTTTGCGCACCACCCCCAACACGTCACTGCCGTGGTTTTGTTCGGAGAACCCGATGGAAGCCCGATTCAGGAGTGCGCCGCCGACGTTTGAGGTCATCATCAGGAACACATTACGAAAGTCGGTCTTGCGGCCGTTGGTGTCGGTCAGCGCTCCATGGTCCATGATCTGCAGGAGCAGGTTGTAGACGTCCTTATGCGCTTTTTCGATCTCGTCCAGCAACAGCACGGAATGCGGCTGCTTGTGCACTGCGTCCGTCAGCAGGCCGCCGTTCTCATAACCCACGTAGCCGGGCGGCGCGCCGATGAGCCGGGAAACGGTGTGCGCCTCCATGTATTCGGACATATCAAAGCGCAGCAGCTCCACTCCCAGGAGGCGGGCGAGCTGGCGGGCCAGCTCGGTTTTGCCCACCCCGGTGGGACCGACACAGAGGAAAGAGCCGATGGGATCCTCCCGTTCCCCGATCCCGGAGCGGGACAACTTGATGGCCGAGGTCACCGCCTCGATCGCCTGGTCCTGACCATAGATACAGAGCTTCAGGTCACGCTCCAGGTTCTGCAGAACGCGCTTATCCGAAGAGCTGACCACGCGCAGCGGGATGCGCTTGAACTGGGATACCATGTGCTCGATCTCCGCCACGCCGATAAGCTGCCTGCGGCGGCTCGGCACCTGGAGCTTCTGCGCCGCGCCGGCCTCGTCGATGAGATCGATAGCCTTGTCCGGAAGGTAGCGATCGTGGATGTGTCGATCACTTAACACCACGGCCGAGCGCAGGGCCTGGTGGGTATAGCGGATGCCGTGGAACTCCTCGAAACGCGATTTCAGGCCTTCCAGTATTTGCACCGCCTCGCTGATGGAGGGTGCCTGAACGTCGATCTTCTGGAAGCGGCGGGACAGCGCCCGGTCGCGCTCAAAGATGCCCCGGTATTCCTGGTAGGTGGTGGAACCAATGCAGCGCAACCGACCGGAGGCAAGCAGCGGCTTAAGAATGTTGGAAGCATCCATGACGCCGCCGGAAGCCGAGCCGGCACCGATGATGGTATGGATTTCATCGGCGAAAAGAATCGCCTTGCCGTGCTTCTCCAGGCGTGCCAGCAGGTCCTTCAGGCGCTGCTCAAAATCGCCGCGATACTTCGTGCCAGCCAGGAGGGCGCCTAAATCCAGGTTGTAGATGGTGCAGCTTTGCAGGATCTCCGGCACCTTACCGGCGACGATCAGCCCGGCCAGGCCCTCGGCCAGGGCGGTCTTGCCGACCCCGGCTTCTCCGACAAACAGGGGGTTGTTTTTGCGGCGGCGGCACAGCGTCTGGATGGTACGCTGGATTTCCACGCGCCGCCCGATCAGTGGATCAATGCGGCCCTGTTCAGCCAGCGCGTTGAGATCCGTGGTATAAGCTTTCAGCGGGTCGGCGGCGGGGTCCCGAGCGCGGCCTTCCTTGCCCCCCCCCTCCGCCTCCTCCTCTTCCAGGGCGTCCGCGCCCTCCTCCGTGGCGACCCGGCCGATCCCATGGGAAAGGTAGGAAATCACATCCAGTCGGGTCACCTGCTGGGCCTCCAGGAAATAAAGCGCGTGTGATTCGCGCTCGCTGAAAATAGCCACCAGCACGTTGGCACCGGTCACCACCGGGCGCCCGGTGGTGGATTGCACGTGATACACCGCCCGCTGTAGAACGCGCTGGAACCCCAGCGAAGGCTGGGTCTCACGGCTCTCAGAATCTGCGAGCGACGGGCAGTGCTCCGTCAGAAATTCACGCAGCTGCCGCTCCAGCTTCTCCAAATCGGCGCCGCAAGCGCGCAGCACCTCCGAGGCCACGCCGTTCTCCAGCAAGGCCAGCAACAGGTGCTCTACGACCACGAACTCATGCCGCCACTTGTGGGCTTCGCGATAGGCTTTACCCAAGGTGGCTTCCAAGGCGCTGTCAATCATGTCGCTGTTCCGGCATTAACTGTTTCCGATGACTGTTTCCCTGGGGCGACTCTCAGACCGTTTCCATCACGCGGGTTCCATTTTGCACAGCAGCGGATGCTGATGCTCGCGTGCAAAGGACAGCACCTGGGTCACCTTGGTTTCCGCGATCTCACGGACGTACACGCCGCATACGCCGATACCGCTGGTGTGCACTTCCAGCATGATGCGGGTCGCGGTATCCGTATCCTTGGAGAAGAACGCCTGCAACACGCGCACAACAAATTCCATGGGCGTATAGTCATCGTTGATCAGCAGCACCTTGTAGAACGGAGGCCGTTGCAACCGCGGCGAGGCTTCCTTAAGCGCAGTCTCCTGCTCCTGGGAAAGCTCAAGCGGTGCTTCATTGTTGCCGCCGACCGAGTTCATGACGAGCATCTTAATCGGCGCCAAGCGGCCCTGGGGCAATCTCCAATTGCAACTTAAGTATGGCCCCAGCGCGGGTTGAAACCCCAATCGAGAGCCCGGAAAGATTCATTCCTCCTGGCAATATCACCACGATTCCCTCTAAAAAGCTTTCTTAGGCTACCTCAATCATCATGATTTAATTAAACCTATTCCAATTCTAGTACACTTTCTCGAAAGTGCAAATCTGCGGCGGGGAATGGCTATGAGCTCACCTCGGGGAGCGGCCCGGGATCGGTTTCAAGCCCGGCCAGGCGCAGGAAATCCTGGGCCAGGGGCTTCGGCAGGCCAGCGGAGTTCGGCGGCAGGTAAACTCCGTAAGTGGATTCCGGCGCCGGGCGGATGGGGACACACGCCAACCGCGCGTCTCCGTCCGGGCAATAGTTATCCACAACGGCCACACCCAGGCCCTCCGCCACACAAGCCGGCAAAGCGGCGGCCGCACCGATACGCAGATGGACGAGCGTCCGGACGCCGCGCTCCTCCAGCAGGGGGCGCAGACGCTCCCAAGGTGGATGTCGGCGCAGCGGCAAGATCAGCCGGCAGGCGGCAAGCTCTTCCGGGGCAAGCACGGCACGGGGCGCCAGCGGGTGCGCGGCAGGCACCAGTAACCGCAACCCGGCTGGCGGTAACGGCAGGAAGCGCAGTCCCGGCGGCCGCACAACCAGGCTCCCGGCATACAAGTCCAGGTTCCCGCTCATCAGGCGCCGCGTCGGCAATAGGGGCGAATCTTCCACCGTCACCTCGACCTCACCCTGATCCCACTCCAGGCCGCGCAGCAGGCGCGGCAACCAACCCGACAGTAATGGCTCGGCGGCTGCCAGGCGTAACCGCCTGTCCTGCTCCCGGCGCAGCAGCCGCAACTTTTCGGGCAGGCCCTCCACCTGGTACAGCAGGGGCAGTGCCAGCTTAAGCAACGCCCGGCCGGGCGGCTGCAATTGCAGGCGCGGCCCGCGCCGAACGAACAAGCGGCAATCCAGATCCCCCTCCAGCTCCTTGATGAGCATGGATACCGCGGGCTGACTGAGGTTCAAACGCGCCGCGGCGGCGGACATGCTACCGCTGACCCCGGTTTGGCAAAAAGCCGCCAGTTGCCGCAGACGGTTGCGACGCAGATACCAGTCCTGTTCCATACTCAAGCCTGCACCAGGAAACCTGCTGGCGCGCACGCCGCCCAAGGCAGGAAAACGGGCGGGGGAAACGGGCGGGGGAAACGGTCTTTCCCGCGTGGAAGTTTCTGGATACCAGTCATTATACAATATTCTAATATAAAAGATAAGCATATACGGCTATTGCAAAATGTTGCGCTGCATCGTAAATTACTTACCGGGTGACCCCGATGGGGGCAAAGTCCAGCCGACAGGCCGACAGGCCTAGACCAGGCACGGTGCCTCATCCCACTCCAGCCAGGTGTCTATGCAGACGGCACCCCGGCGTTTTTTGAAGCGGGTTCGCGCAGGGCAGCGCGAGCGGAACCCGGGTAAACCACCGGGATCCATCAGACCGTTTCCCAGCTATTTTCCAGGGCTGTTTCCAAGCCGTTTTGCAGGGTGACCAAGGTCCACCTGCTTGACCGACTTTAGGGAGGAACAAAATCTATGGCGATCAACTTAGAAGAAGACGCGCGACAGCTCCAGCAGGACTGGAATACGAATCCCCGCTGGCAGGGAGTCCAACGCCCATACAGCGCCACCGACGTTCTCCGCCTGCGGGGAACGATCCAGGTGGAACACAGCCTGGCCCGCCAAGGTTCGGAAAAACTCTGGGGGAAGCTGACTCAATGCGGGGAAACAGACTTCATCTCGGCACTTGGCGCTCTTTCCGGCAACCAGGCCGTACAACAGGTCAAAGCCGGCCTGCCCGCCATCTACCTGAGCGGATGGCAGGTCGCCGGTGACGCCAACCTCGCCATGGAGACTTACCCCGACCAGTCACTCTATCCCGCGAACAGCGCCCCCCTCCTGGTGCGGCGTATCAATAACGCGTTGCAGCGCGCCGACCAGATTCACCACTTGGAAGACGACCACAGCGTGGACTGGGCAGCTCCTATCGTGGCCGACGCCGAGGCTGGTTTCGGCGGCGTGTTGAACGCCTACGAGATCATGAAGCACTTTATCGAGGCCGGCGCTTCCGGCGTGCATTTTGAGGACCAGTTGGCGGCTGCCAAAAAATGCGGCCACATGGGCGGCAAGGTGCTGGTTCCCACCCAGGAGGCCGTCAACAAGCTGATCGCCGCCCGGCTTGCAAGCGATGTGCTCGGCACACCCACCCTGCTGGTGGCCCGCACCGACGCCTTGGGTGCCGCGCTGCTCACCTCCGAATGCGACGAGCGGGACCGTCCCTTCATCACCGGCGAACGCAGCGTGGAAGGCTTCTTCATCACCCGCGCCGGCTTTGACCAAGCGATCGCGCGCGCCCTGGAATACGCCAGGTACGCCGACCTGTTGTGGTGCGAGACAGCCATCCCCGACCTGGGCTTCGCGCGCCGTTTCGCGGAGACGATCCAGCGTCAATTCCCAGACCAAATGCTGGCTTACAACTGCTCACCCTCCTTCAACTGGAAAAAGCATCTGGATCGTGCCACGGTTGACAAGTTTCAGCATGAACTGGCCGCCATGGGCTACAAATTCCAGTTCATTACCTTGGCTGGCTTCCACACTCTAAATTACTCCATGTTCGAGTTGGCCAGGAACTACCAGAAGCATCATATGGCCGCCTACATGGACTTCCAGGAAAGCGAATTTGCCGCCGAGGTGCACGGCTACACGGCCACCCGCCACCAACGCGAGGTCGGTGCCGGCTATTTCGACGCCGTGACCACGGTGGTGACCGGCGGTCAATCCTCGGTCACCGCCTTAGACGGCTCCACCGAAGAAGCCCAGTTTGAGGAACACCCCGGTCTGCGCGCGGCGCGCTGATCAAGCGTCGCGCGGGCACCCGGCTACCCGGTTCAGGTCTTCGGAGCAGCCTCCGGAGGCCGGGACCGCAACCAGAAAGTCACCGGGCCGTCATTGACCAGTTCCAGGCGCATATCCTTCCCGAAGCTTCCGGAGGCGGTATGCGGATGGCGTTCCGCGGCGCGACGCAGCAGGTACTCAAAAAGGAGCCGGCCTGTCCCGGGCGCCGCGGCCGACGTGAAGCTCGGGCGGGCGCCCTTCCGGGTGTCGGCCACCAGGGTGAATTGCGGCACCAGCAGCAAACTGCCGTCCACTTCACACAGGCTGCGCTCCATGCGCCCCTCGGCATCGGCAAACACCCGGTAGCTCAACAGGCGTTCCAAGAGCCTTTCAGCCTGCGCCTCGCCATCGCCCCGCTCCACTCCAATCAGCACCACCAGGCCACACCCGATGGAACCCAGCACCACACCCCCCGCGCGCACCTCGGCACGCGTCACCCGCTGCATCAGTCCGATCATCGGCGCCCCGCCGCCGCTCAGAGGCGGCGCAGCCGCTCAGACCACCTCTCAGGCCACTTCACGCACGCCCCGGCTCCCGGCGACCAGCAACAAATCAGCCGGACAACTCACGAACAGACCGTGACCGACCACCCCCGGCAGCCGGTTCAAACGCTCTTCCAGTTCCAGCAGGGAGCGGCCGGCGCAGCCATGCAAGTCCAGGATCGGGTGACCGTTGTCGGAGAGAAAATCGCGGCGCCATTCGGGCCGCAGGCCCCAACCCGTAAAGCGCCGGGCCGCCAGGCCGCGGGCCAGCGGCAATACTTCCACCGGCAGGGGCCGACGCAGGGCCAGCGCCTCCACGAGCTTACCGTCATCCAGAATGCAGAGAAAGCGATCCGCAGCCTCGGCCAGGATCTTCTCACGCACCATCGCGCCTCCGCCGCCCTTCAACAGATGCTTGTGCGGATTGGCCTCATCGGCACCGTCTATGTACAAAGGCAACCGATCGACCTGGTTCAGCTCCAGCACCTCGATACCCAAGGCGCACAGGCGCCGCTCGCTGTTCAGGGATGCCGCGACCACGCCACGCAGGCGGCCGCGTACACTCCCCAGGGCCTGGATCAGGCAATCCACCGTGCTGCCGCTGCCCACGCCCAGCACACCGTCAAACGGAAGGTGACTAAGCGCGGCCTCGGCCACCCGCTGTTTCTTTTCTTCCTGTGTCATGCAAGAGCCGACGCGCCGCACAAACGGGACGCCGCCAGCCTCCCGGATTTTACTATAGACGATCCCAGGGTCTTACCACGCGGCGTTTCCCACGGGCCGACCCGGGGCCGGGAACACCCAATGCCCCGGCCGCACCGGGGGGGAAACGGCACCACCCCGCTTCCCGGGCAACCCTCTTGAAGAAGCAGGAAAACTCGAAGCTGCATTGCCCGCACTGCCGGGCCCTCCTATGGGCGAACAAAGAGTTGCTGACCGTTCGCCAAGTGCGCTGCGGCCGTTGCCACAAAGTCTTTGACCCACTACAGCAGCTGACAACGGCTTCCCCCGCCGCGCCCGCTCCGCCCCCGGACACGGTGGCGCGGGTCATCCCGAACGACGCACAAAGAGCGGAAACAGGTCGAGACTGCTCCGGGGAAGAGGGCCTATGGGCCGAGAACAACGCGCCCACCGCGCGCGACGCTCCCCAGGCGCTGAGTCCCGCACTGGAATTCCTGGTCGGGAAATTGCAATCCCGCGTCTCGAACATAATGCAGAATTCCACGCGGCCCGACCGGGACAGCCACACCTCCGGCGGTCACGCACCGGCGGAGCACGCCCCCGGCGTGGGCAGCCCTCCCTCGACGCGCGATGACTCCGGGGCGCCGGAAATCCCGTTCTCCACTCCGGACACGGGCCTGGAACAGCCCATGCTGTCGGCTGCTCCCAATGCCGCAACCGCCGGCGACACCATGTTCACCGCTATCCCCACACGCGCTTCGCCCGGCGCGGACGCCCCGTCCTCCGCCCCCCGGGAGGACGCGGCCTGGGAGGATCGCTCGCCGCCCCAGGGCGTGGGCCCCTCCCCACACCCGCCCAAGGCTTCGTCCACCGCCACCATTACACTCGCACCGTCCGTGGCAAACATCGTCCGAGGCTACTCACCCACACATCAGGACGCCGCGCCCGAGACTACCGCAACCATCGAAGCTCCGGCCGCTGCTCCAGGAGACCCGGCACCGCCCCGCGCCGCACCGCATGGAAAAACGGAGCTTCCCGATATTCCCATCGCCCTGTTGGAAGAGCTGGAGGCCCCGGCGCCATCCCGGCGCTTCGCCTGGACCTTGCTCTGCTTCCTGCTGCTACCCGCCCTGCTGCTGCAAATCGCCTGGTTCAATCGCAACATCCTGGCGGCCAGAGTGCCGGGCGCGCCGGTCTGGCTGAGAAGCCTGTGCCGCGAAATAGACTGTCAACCGCTGCGCGAGGATTTCCTGGACAAGCTGCGCATACTGCAGCGTGATGTACGCAACCACCCCTTCCGGGCCGATATCCTGCTGGTCAACATCCTTTTCCGCAGCGACGCGACAGGCAGCATCCGCTACCCCGCCCTGCGCCTGGTGCTGCGTGACGAGGCTGACCGGCCACTCCACGTTTACGATCGTACGCCCGGCGCATACCTCGGCGATCCGATCTGGGATGAAGCCGGGCTACGGCCGGGACACCCGGTGCACGTTCTGCTGGAACTGCCCGCCCCGAAGCAGGATATCCTGAACTACGAACTGTCCTTCCTTTGAACGGCACGCACGGGAGCCGTCCCAAACACGGGAGCTAGCCGTTACGTTAAGTGTTGATGGCCTGGAATCCAAGCCGCCAAGTGTTTTTCACTACCAACGGAGGTTAAAATGATGCGAATCTGGAATAGATCCAGCCAAGATGAAGAGCGGGGGCGGTTGGAGCGGGAACTACGGTGGCTACTCGATAAGATGAGGGAGAAATCCAAACTGTTGAGACAAAAGGCCGCGAACTTGAAGGCCTTCTTGGACAGGTAGGCAACCAAGGGCTCCACCAAGCGCGGCGGAGAGCAGCAGAGTGCCGACCCCAACCCCTGAAACCGGCTGTTGCAAAAAAGCATCAACACTTAACGTAACGGCTAGACACGGGAGCAACACAACTTGAAATCCCAGGAAACGGAAACTGAAGTCGTCATCATCGGCGCCGGACCCTGCGGGCTGTTCCAGGTCTTTGAGCTCGGCCTGCTCGGCATCCGGGCGCATGTCATCGACTCCCTGCGCCGCCCCGGGGGACAGTGCATGGAACTCTACCCGGACAAGCCCATCTACGACATCCCCGCACTGCCGGTCTGCTCCGCGCGGGAATTGATCGATCGCCTTCTGGAACAGGCCAAACCCTTCAAGCCCACCTTGCTTCTGGGCCGGGAGGTCAACGCGCTGGAGCGCCTGGAGGACGGTCGCTTCCGCCTGGGCACTTCACGCAACGAGTCCCTTCTGGCACGCGCCGTGATCATCGCCGCGGGGGTGGGGGCCTTTCAGCCGCGCCGCCTGAAACTGCCGGGGGCGGAAACCCACGAACAACACAACCTGGCCTACCGGGTGCGCGAGCCGGAACGCTATCACGGCAAGCACCTGGTCATCTTGGGCGGCGGTGATTCGGCCCTGGATTGGACCCTGAACCTGGCGGAGAAAAGCGCCTCCCTGACCCTCATTCATCGCCGCTCCGAGTTCCGCGCCGCACCGGCCTCGGTGGCCAAAATGCGAGAACTGGAACAGGCCGGGCGACTGCGCTGCCTGGTCGGCAGGGTCCGCGGCCTGGAGGAAAACAGCGAGGGCCGCCTCCACGCCCTGCTCCTGCACGACCTGGAGACAGACTCTGAACAGCGCGTGACGCTGGAGGAACTGCTGATCTTCTACGGACTCGCGCCGAAACTGGGGCCCATCGCGGCCTGGGGGGCGGACCTGGCGAAAAATCAGCTCATCGTGGACCCCGAACGCTTCCAGACCAGCATCCCCGGCCTGTTTGCAATCGGCGACATCAACACCTACCCCGGCAAGAAGAAACTCATCCTCAGCGGTTTCCACGAGGCCGCGCTGGCGGCTTTCGCCGTGGACAAACTGCTGCACCCGGAACGCAAGCAGTTCCTGCAATACACCACCACCAGTCCCATCCTGCACCAGCGCCTGGGAGTGGAGCCGAAACGCCCGGCGCAGGGCGAAAGCGCGGGTTAGTGGAAGTGATCCTTACGCCGCCGCAGTTCGGCGAAAACCTGCGCCACCGGCGCCCCGGATAACCCCAAACGCAGACACACCTCCTCGCTATCCGGACGCAGGAAAGGATTGGTGCGACGCTCTTGCCCCAGCGTCGTGGGAATGGTGGAAGCGTCCCGGGCACGCAGTGCACGCACCTGCTCCACGCGCGCCCGGAGCGCGGGATTGTCCGGCTCCACGGTGAGCGCGAAGCGGGCGTTGGCCAGCGTGTATTCGTGCGCGCAATAGACCCGGGTGGCATCCGGTAATTCCAGCAGGCGTTGCAAGGAACCCCACAGCTGCTCCGCGCTGCCCTCGAAAAGCCGCCCGCAACCCAGGCTGAACAAGGTATCGCCGACGAACACGACCTCCGCTTCCGGCAGGTGGTAAACCACGTGCCCCAGCGTATGTCCCGGGGTGTGCAGCACCCGCACCCGCAAAGCGCCAAGGCAAAACTCGGCGCCGTCGTCCACCGTACGATCGAACCCCGGGATGTGTTCCGCCTCCCGCCGGGGCGCGATGATCTCGCAGCCCGTGGCCTCCTTCAGCCGCAGGTTACCGCCCGCGTGGTCCCAGTGGTGGTGGGTGTTGAGGATGTGCGTCAGGCGCCAGCCACGCTCACCCAGGGCGCCCAGGATGGCTTCCGCGTCCGGCGTATCCACGGCGGCGGTCAGACCGGCGCGCGGCTCATGCAACAGGAAGCCGTAGTTATCGGTCAGGCAGGGAAACATGTGAATCCGCGCTTCCATCAAGAAAACGTCCCGTGCATCGCAACGGCCTGTTCAATATGCTCGCCCGGCACAAAAGCCGCCTGCCTGTCGGCGTAAGGATCCTCCAGGATGATCGTGTCCCGCCGATCCTTGCCGGTGGAGATCATGGTCACCGGCACTTCCACCAACTCTTCCACACGCCGCAGGTAGGCCACCGCCTGGTGCGGCAATTCGGAGGCGAGTACCAGGCCGCTGGTGGATTTCTGCCAGCCGGGAAGTTCTTCGTAGATGGGACGGCAGCGCGCCTGCAGCGACGCGCCGTCCGGGAGCGCGCGGTAACGCACGCCGTCCACTTCATAGCCGATACACAGCTGTAAAGGATCGATGCCGTCCAGCACATCCAGCTTGGTGAGGCACAAGCCATCCAGGCCGTTGATCTGGTGCACGCGCCGCAGGGAAGCGGCGTCCAGCCAACCGCAGCGCCGCGCCCGGCCGGTGGTGGAACCGAATTCCATGCCCCGATCCGAAAGCCTCTCACCGAGCGCATCCTTCAGCTCAGTGGGGAAGGGTCCGGCCCCCACCCGGGTGCAATAAGCCTTGCTGATACCCAGCACATAATCGATGCTGCGCGGCGGCACCCCGGCACCGGTGGCCGCCACCGCGGCGGCGGTGTTCGAGGAGGTGACATAGGGGTAAGTGCCATGATCCATGTCCAGTAACATGCCCTGCGCGCCTTCAAACAGGAGCTTGGTGTTGGGAGCGCCGCGCAGCGTCGCGAGCCTGGCCGGCACATCGGACACCAGGGGCCGCAGCGGTTCGACCCAGGCGAGGGAGGCATCCAGCACCGCGTTCACATCCATTAGATCCTGCTTACACCAGTGTTCCAACAGGAAGTTGTAGTAATCGAGCAGCTCGCGCAATTGCTCCTCCCAACCCCCGGTCTCCATCAGGTCGCAAAGGCGCAGGGCGCGGCGCGCGACTTTATCCTCATACGCGGGGCCGATGCCGCGCTGGGTGGTGCCGATGACCTGCTTCTTGCTCTTCCGCATGGACTCAAGCGCCTGGTCCAGCGCCTGGTGACAAGGCAGTACCAGCGGACAGGCCGAACTGACATGCAGCCGATCGCGCACCGGCAAACCCCCTTTCTCCAGGTAAGCGATCTCCTCCAGCAACGCGGGCGGACTGAGGACCACGCCGCTGCCCAGGAAGCAGTGCACCTTCGGATGCAGGATGCCGGAGGGCAATAAATGCAGGATCGTGGAGCGCCCACCGACCACCACCGTATGGCCGGCGTTGTGACCTCCCTGGAAACGCACCACCGCATCGGCCTGCTCGCTGAGCAGGTCCACCACCTTGCCTTTACCCTCATCCCCCCACTGGGTTCCAAACAAAACAACGCTTCTACTCATGAGCCTCAATATCCTCCAACACAATGCGGGCGCGCGCCGACCACCAGGCCTTCCGATCTCCCGCTCATCAGCGCCTTCCCCAACTCCGGGGCGGGAACCGGGAAGCGCGGCATCGCGTCCCGCTGAAATTTCCGGCTGAAATCCCGCTTCTTTGATTTCCCAACATCACACCAGTTTACACCCACGCGCCGACTCCAACGGGAAAATCCCGCGCGATTCTCCCGTTCTCAGGGCGCGGCGAGATCCCTGGGCAACACCCGGGAATTCCCGGCGCCTCGCGGAAACCACGCTCCCAAAACCACCCGGCCGCCCGCATGGTCAACTCGTAAAGACAACCACGTCCAGGGAAACCCGGCTTCCACACAACACCGCGTCCCGGAAGCCAGGCTGAAGCACTCCAGGCTCCTCCCTGTTTACGCGGCGGCACGGCGCCCGGGAACGCGGGCGTTCCGCGCGGCATGCCCGGCAGGCAGAAACAAGAGGTCGATCTCCTTAGCACGCCGCCGACCAAAGGGATTGAGGGGCACACCCGAACGACCGGGTGCCGGGGTTTCCGAGCAGACCCATTCCGGTTCCAGCACTTCACGCAGCGTCCGCCGGGTGGGTGTCAAGGTCGCCGGGCGGGAATCGGTGCGCACAAGGATCACGGCGCCCGGCGCCGCGCGGCGCCGGGCTTTCCGGAAGATCTCACGAAGGAAGTCCTCGTAAAAACTTTCACTTGCGAAGCGCGTGGTGGACTCTCCATAGGCCGTACAGCCCCGCTCGCCCAGCAACCACAATCGGAGCCATTGGTCCTTCTGGTAATCGGCAACCCCGCGGTAGGGCGGACTTGTGACCAGCAGGCGGAACCGGGTCCGGACACGCGGGAGCCAGCTGCGCGAGTCCCCTCGCATGAGGCGTGCTTCAGGACCGGGGGGGACTCCCTTCTTATAACGCCAGGCCAGGCGCTTCTCCAGCAGCAGCAGGGGATCGATCCCGGGCGGTTGCAGGCGCCTGGAGCGCCACCAGCGCACCGAGTAGTCGGGCGCGAGCGCGATGCCGGGCCGCATCTGGTTGGAGAGGCTCCGCCCGGCGTGGCCGTGCAGGTCATGCAGCAGAAAGGCCATCAAAGTGCGGTCGCAGCGGTTATCCCGCCAATCCAGTTCCCGCCGGGCGGCGTTGAGAAAACCGAGAACGGGCCTTGACCAGGCAAATTTCTGGAACTCCGTGGTCGGCCTCCGGTCGGCGCGGGTCACAGCCGCCGCCACCTCGCGGGCGCGACGGAGCAGGACCGCCGGGAAGCGAAAGGGGCGGGCCTTGGTCGCGGCAAACACCCACGCGGCCGGATTGATGTCACAACCGAAGCCACGTCGACCAAGCACCTGCGCCGCGAAAGGCGCGGTGCCACGACCGCAAAAGGGATCAAAAACGACCTCTCCGGGAACCGTCCAACGCAGAACGGCTTCCGCGGCGAAATCGATGGGAAACATGCACTGCCATGGGCCCAGGCCACGCCAGCGGCCGGGAGCCATCCGCGGTGAACGGTAAAACGGTGCGTCGCTGCGACTCGTCATGATTGCTTCTGAAAAATACTTTCGAGAATATCCCCGCCCTGCCGGACCGGGATCGCCGCATGCGCATGGGCGCGCACCAGCGGCAGGAAGGCGTCCGGGTAAAGCTGCGTGGCAAGGCGGTCCACCAGGCTCACTATCGAGGAGGCGCGCGGGAAGGCGGCGGACGAGACATCGCTGAGATTCTCACTGGCCTTATTCGTCATCGCGGTATTCACGACAATATGTGAACTGAATCTCGTCTTGTAGAAGAGCTTCCGACCGAAATAAGTGGTCTCACCATGCGGACGGGCCCCCTCCGGGCGCAGGACGATATGCCGATGCGTATAAGCTGTATCCAGCGCATACAACGTCTTCGGCTTAATACGATCCCGGTCATCCAGCGTCTTGAAATGCTCCACGAAAGCTCCGGACTTCTCAATGCCAAAAACCGTCAGACCGAAACCGGTGTGCTCGCGGGCACGGGCGTCAATCCTCTGAATCTCGGCCCGAACAGGACGCATCAGGCGGGCCGGGGCACCGAACACCGCGAGCGGGCCGTCAAGTACAAAAGCCACCTCCGCGAATCGGGTGCGGCGTTCTTCTTCAGCGTCAAAATAGCGAAGTACGTTGACCAGGGCGAGCAGCTCAAAAACGTGTCGCACCTCGTCAAACAGACGCGGCTCCACGCGCTCATCAAGGAAGCGCTCATGCAGTCTCAACAGATCTTGATGAAGCACATGGAAGCGACCACAAGGACACTTCGCGCCTAAATGATCCCGAAGAGTGAAAGATTCCTCGCAATCCTCAAGAGGACAACTACCCGGGCGACCCGGTTGGGCATGTTCCGCGAGGGCAGCCAAGGTTTCCGCGAGCGTTTCTCCGTGCCTGGTCAAGCGGCGTTCAAGCGCGCGTCCAAGGACTTTCCTGAAGTAGCGGCGCGGAGAGTCCTCTTCCCGCCCTTTACCGATGATATTGGTTCCGGGAATGATTTCGTCAATCGCAAATCCCTGCTCAAGCTCACGAAAGACCCGCGGCGAGGGAATCACCCGCGGATCAGGTTTCCGGAGGGCCTTCAGGTCTATGATGACCAAGGCAATCTGGACCAGGGCGGCCTCGGCGCCTGGATAGCCGTTGGCGACCTTGGAAGACAGGTTGGAGCCATCGATTGCCACGATGTGAGTCGGCATCCGGCCGTCGTCAGCGGGATGCAATACAGGCGGCGGTTCGGCATCCTCTATGGCGCGCTTCGAAATTTCGCCGTCAAAGCGGCGTTTCGCCGCACTGTTGTGAAGCAGCGCCTGGGCGGTCGCGTGTTCCCTCGAATAGGGCATTACACGGCATCCCCGGAGAAGCCGAAGCGATCGATCTGAACGGGCACCACGTAGGGATTTGAGAGCGTCCGCATACGCAGGAAGCCCGGCTCGGCAACCTTGAGTATCTGCTGTTCAAAATCCGCGAAGTCGTAGTATTTGCGCAGTTCCCTGGTTTCATCAGTACTATTGAGATGCGCGACAAACCAGTTGTCGGTCGCCTTCAGGATGTTGGCCTGGATCGAAGACGGCTCCTGGGTCGCGTAGACCAGGCCAATCTGGTATTTTGACCCCTCCTTGGCGATGCGCGGCCAGATCTGGCTAACATCCGAATCTTTTCCCTGCGGGAGAAGGTTATGCGCTTCCTCGGCATAGATGATGACATCCGGTGGGGTTTTGCCGCCAGTATAGGCTTTCTGCTGAGAGCCAAACAACGTGGTGACAATGCGCTTGGCGGCGGCGGCATTCATCTCCGGACTGCCGAGCGTTTGGTCAACAATCACGAGGCAGCCGCGGCGGACGTCTTTCACAATATCTTCGCTGTAGTGACCTTTCACCTCGGGGTCATGCCATTCCCGAACATCACGCAAGGCGGTCCGGCCACCCGGATACTGGAAGATGCGGAGCAGGCTACTCAGGCGATCATCAAGCCAGCCGGAGGGTAAACCCCCCTGTAATTGCCTGGCGATGGCGGTGAATCCGGATGAGGCCTGGCTCCAGCTGGCGCGGGGGTTTGACAAAGCTTCACCCACGCCGCCTCCCGTGTCCTTTTTCTCTATGAGAGCACGGACTTCCTTACCAAATAAACCCTTCAGATTGGCGGTTCTTAGCCCTTTCGGCAACCGGAACCCCGCTCTGTAGAGAGCTCCCCGGTAAACCTGGATGGCACGCCGGTAGCGTACGGCTGATCCAGCATCCCTTTCAAGATCCTCAGGTGTTTCAAGATCGGCGTTGCAGAAATCACGGATGTAGTTTGCCGGCGTTACACTCAGAAAGGCCTGCTCACGGATTAATTGATGGCCTTCCCGAAGGGATGAAAGTGCAGCATCTACATCAGCATGCTTACGCCAATCCCCAGGTTCGTCGCCGTAGAAATTGAAAAGAGTCCGGCGACGCTCAGGATCGTGATCCGGCACGAACATGCCATAGGTGACGACCCGCTCGGCGTTCTGGGCCTCGGCAAGACTCCGAAGGCTCGTCTGGTCCTGGGTGGTATCCTGCGCATACTCACCGTTTACATCGAATATCAACTGTCCAATCCGGGCGGAATCCGGAATTTTGAAAATCGCCTTAGCCAGCTGCTTGATGGTGTTTGATTTACCCGTCCGCGACATCCCAAACAAGGCGGTGCGGCGCGCGACGATATCCGCAGGATGCATTGATACGGGAACATTCGTATCAACCTGCGGCGCCTCGGTGGCACTGTAGCGTACGCGGCCAATCCGCACCGGTGGCGCATCCTTGAGGGCTTCGCCGGTCTGGGCCACCGGCCGCAGGAAGTTAGCAATGCTCTTCAGCGCCCAGGCGCGCGGCTTGAAAACCTTCAGCGCCTGGCCGCTGTAGAAATTATCAATATCACCACCAAAGACAAGCCTGTCCTCCTTGATCCGGAAAGTGCCGAGAATTCTGCCGGTGAGACCGCCATGGCGCAGGAGGTTCATCGTAAACTCGTCGGTCTTGTTCGCAGCATCCCAGAGCTCGGGGCTGTCAATGGCGCGCTGACCAGCGTTGAATCTCGCCCACGATGTATCCTCCGCGTCCGGAAGCCGGGCGCGGCCCGTGACGCGCAGGAGCATCACCGCGGCGTCGGCGTCATCACGACGCTCCGGGCTGATCTCCCTGTCGGCAAGACGCGATGCAGTCAGGAAACAACCCAGCGGAACACCACCCGCCTGCTGCCGCTGATGATCGTGTACCAGGATAACAACCTGCTCATAGTCAATATCAATCAACTCACCAACCGCGTGGTCAGACAGTACCATTTCCGCAAGACGGCGTGTCGGGCTGGCATCAGAACCGGCAAGATCGGCAATAGGATCGTTGCGTGGCCGTTCTTCGCCATCCATGTCGGGCATATCCATCACAGCCTTTCCTCCTTGATCCTTATAGGGAATCGGGCACAATTCCGGTTGCCTGGGTTTCCAGGGGCGGCGCGGCCGCCTTAGATGTAGTCCACCAGGCGGTCGATGACGCTCCGGGTGAATGCCCTGGTGCCCAGGTTACCGCCTACGTCGCGGGTGCATTCCCCGGCGGCGATGGCGCTCAGCATGGAAATGCGTAACTTGTGTCCGACGTCGTAGTGGCCCACGTGATCGAGCAGCATGCCAAAAGCCAGGAGAATGCCGGTGGGGTTACAGAGATCGCGGCCGGCAAGATCGGGGGCGGTGCCTCCGGAAGGGTCGAACATCGCAACGTCCACTTCGTCGTTTTCCTTGAAGCTGAAGCTGCCGCTGGCCCCGGTGCCGATACTGCCGGCCAGACCGCTGGCCATGTCGGAAAGGAAGTCGCCGTATTCATTCAGCACCAGCACGATCTGAAAATCATCCGGATTCAGAATGATCTTGGCGAGCAAGGCGTCAAATAGTTCCCGGTTGTGGAACACGTCCTTGAAATCGGCATGCACCTCGTCCACGATCTTTTCAAACATGCCGTCCGTGACGCGCTGAATCGTATGCTTGGAAGAGGAAGTGACCCGCAGCCCCTTCTCGCGCGCCAGTTTAAAGGCGAAACGGGCGGCCTGGCGGCAGGGGTCGCGCTCCACGATGCGAATGGAAACGGCCGCGTTGCGTCCGATCATGCGGCCGGGGTCATCGTAGGTGCCGCCCGTGGCGATGCGCACGATGTAGAGCAGCAGATCCTCCTTGAAGTTGGAGTCAATGCCCTTGATCGAAATGACCGGGCGCAAAATAACGCTGAAATTGCAGAGGCGCCGGATGATGGCGTTCGGGCTGGTGTGCTCGGTGATCGTCGGATATTTCAAGGCCAGCCTGGTGGCGCGCATGGACTCCGCCGTTTCATCGAACAGGCCGCGATCCGTTCGATGCCGGTTCTCAAGGGACAGGTCCATTTGCTTGAACTCGAATTCCTGGGGCAACACCTCCGCCACGGCGTGCACTGACTCACGCAGTTCACCGCTCACCCCATCTCCCAGGAGCTCGGTGACGATAAACTTCTCCGGTGTTTGCATGACGTCCATCGCTGTATCTCCTAAGCGCCGGGCTCCTGCACGGGGAGCGGAACGCGCATTATAGCGCTGGCCCCCGGTAACAGCAGCCGGCGGCCTCGTCCTCCCAGAGAGTCACCGAGACCAGGCCCGGCAGGTGCGGCGCCAGCCGCTCCCACAGCCAGCAGGCCAGGTACTCGCTGGTGGGATTCTCCAGGCCGGGTACTTCATTCAGATAGTGGTGCTCCAATTGCTCCAACAGGGGGCGCACGATCTGGTCCAGCGCTGCATAATCCATGATCCATCCGGATGTAGGCTCCAGGGGGCCCTGGATGCCGAGTTCAACCTGGAAATCATGGCCGTGCAGGCGCCCGCAGGGATGGGATTCCGGCAGGCGCGGCAGACGGCGGGCGGCCGCAAAACGATAACGGCGCCGCAGTTCCAGAAGCGCGGGACGTGCCTCAGGCATCGGCGGTCCACGCGGCCCCGGGGCGCTGTTTTAGTTCCTGGTATAACGCTTGGGCGCGGGGCAAAAGCGGCGTTTCCGGGGGAACCAGGGGCTGCCCGTCCAAAAGCCGCACCGGCGCCACTCCCAAGGTGCTGCCGGTGAGCCAGATCTCATGCGCGGCGCGCAATTCCCGCAGGGTAATCGGCTGCTCGGCGCAGGGCAGGCCGGCCTGGTCCAGTTCCCGCAACAGCAGGTCCCGGGTGATGCCGGGCAGCATGTGTTCAGAGTGCGGCGGCGTCAGGACACGCCCGTCGCGCACCATGAAAACGTTGGCGGAGGAGGCCTCCACCACCTTGCCGGCGCGCGTCAGGATCACTTCATCGGCCCCGGCGCGGGCAGCGCGCCGACGCAGCAGTACGTTCGGCAGCAGCGTGACGGCCTTGATATGACACCAATCCCAGCGGATGTCCCCGCAGCTGATCACGGCCAGGCCGCGTTGCAGGTCGCGTTGCGGCGTTTCCAGGCACATGACCAGCACCGTGGGCCGCATCTGCTCCGGCCAGAGATGCAGGCGCGGGCCGGCGCCGCGGGTCACTTGCAGGTACAAGGCGCCGCCTGGCCACGGAGCATCCCGGGCCAGGCGCTTCAGGATCGGCTCCCAGTCCTTCGCTGGCAGCGGTCGCTGAATTTCCAAGGCCGCCAGGCTGCGCTCCAGGCGCCGTATATGTTCAGCGCCGAACAGCACGCGGCGCTGCTCAAAAGGCAGCACCTCGTAAACCCCATCCCCGAACAGGAAGCCGCGATCCAGGACCGATACGCGGGCCTCCGCCAAGGGCAGGAACTCACCATCCAGGTAAGCCGGCCCGAGAGCAGCCTCAGATGACACGGCAACGGCCGGAGCCGGGTCCATGCGCATGCAGGAATGGGGTCCTGCAGGCACGGCGGCGGCGCTCCCGCCCGTGGACGTCCAGTACCTCGAAGGCTTCCACTCCAATGGCACGCAGCTGTCCCTGGGCCCTGCGCAGACCGCGCGCGTCACCATAGGGGCCCACCCAGACCCGATGGTAGAACACCCCCTGAAGGTTGATCCGCTCCAGGCGCACGGTCTTTCCCAGGCGCTCGATGCGCGCCGCCAGGGCGCGCGCACGACCATGTTGTAGAAAGGCGCCGGCCTGCAGGAAGCGGGTCTTCCGGATTTCTTCAGCGACCGGGGGGCTCTCGGTTGCGGGGCGTGCCCCGGCGCGCAGGGCGCGTACTTCCACCCGGGCGGTGCCGACGGCACGCATCCCCAGCTGTCCGGCGGCGACGTAAGACAGGTCGACCAGGCGATTCTTGACAAAAGGCCCACGATCGTTCACGCGCACGACGATCCGCCGACCGTTTTCGAGGTTGGTCACCAGTACGTAGCTGGGCAGCGGCAAGCTGCGATGCGCGGCGCTCATCTTGTACATGTCATAAGTCTCGCCGCTGGACGTGCGCCGACCGTGAAACTTCCGGCCGTACCAGGAGGCAATGCCGCGCTCCACGTAGCCTTCGGCGCTCGCCAGCACCTGGTAGCGTCTGCCGTACACCACGTAGGATTCGGGGTTGCCGTACTTGCTGCGCGGTTCGGCGCGCGGTTCGGGTCCGGGGACACGCCCGCCCGGGTCCCTGGAGAACAGGCTGCAACCACCCAGTACAAAAAGCGCCGCCACGAGAGGCACGCGGCTCCATGGCTCCAGGCTCACGATCCGGCTTCTCCCCCGTATGCGGCACGGATGGCTTCGGCCAAAAACCAGACCGCCGCGACGTAGAGTCTGCTGTGGTTATAGCGGGTCAGCACGTAGAAATTCGGCAGGCCCAGCCAGTACTCCCTGCCATCCCGCAGTTCCAGTTCCACGAACATGACCCGAAGCGCACCGTCCAGCGCCGCTCCCTCGGGGGGCAGGAGCAGGCCTTTTGCACGCGCCGCGGCCAGGGTCGGCCGCCGCCCCGGCTGTTCCGCAAACCAGGCGGACAGGGCGCGGGCACGCGGCTCATCGAGATCCAGGCGCAGCAGTACCGGTGCCCCGCTCCGCCAACCATGCTGCTTCAGGTAGTTCGCGATACTGGCCACGGCATCACCTGGATTGCTCCAGATGTCCGCGCTCCCATCGTCGTCAAGAGCCACCGCGTAATTGCGATAACTGCTGGGCATGAACTGCGGCAACCCCATGGCGCCGGCATAAGAGCCCCTGGGCTGGTCGGGACGCAATCCGGCGTCTTTCACCAGCAACAGGAAATGCCCCAGTTCGCCGCGAAAGTACTTGGCCCGGGGCGGATAATGGAAAGTCAGTGTGTACAACACGTCCAGCACCTGGTGCCGCCCGGTGTTGCCGCCGTAGAAGGTTTCCACTCCCAGGATGGCGGTCACGATGGACGGCGGTACCCCGTAGCGCTCCCAGGCGCTCCGCAGTTGCCCGGCGTGTCCGCCCCAAAAGGCATTGCCTCCACGGACGCGCTTCGGGGTCAGGAACAGATCGCGATAGCGATGCCAGGGCAGGCCTTCGGCTGGACGCTGGATAAGCCGCACCACTTCTTCCAGGCGGCGCGCCCGGCCCAGCCAGTGCTCCAGCCAGGCCCGCTCCAGGCCGTACTTGTGTTCCATCTCCTGGATGAAGATCCGTACCTCGGGAGGCGGCGGCGCGGTGCCGACGCCCAGCAGCAGCGGCACCGCCAGGAGCAGCGCCACGGCCCGGGCGATGGTATGCGGGGAGCGGTTCACGGCACGCGCGCTGGCTCTCGCGACAAGGCCATGAGCATCCCGAAACCGGCCAACATGGTCACGGTGGAAGTCCCGCCCAGGCTGATCAGCGGCAAAGGCACGCCCACCACCGGCAGCACCCCGATGTTCATGGCGATATTGACAAACACACTGGCAAAGAAGGACAACACGAAACCGGCCGCCAGCAGGCGGCCGAAGTGCCCGGGACAACGCAGGGCGATGCCCAGCCCGCGCACCATCAGGAACAGGTAAGCGGCCAGCAGCAGCACCGCGCCGATGAAACCGAATTCCTCGCAGAAGACAGCGAAGATAAAATCCGTGCTGCGCTCCGGGACAAATTCCAGCTGCGCCTGCGTGCCCTGCAGCCAGCCCTTGCCGTGGACGCCGCCGGAGCCGATGGCGATCTTGGATTGGATCAGGTGGTAACCGCTGCCGGAAGGGTCTTGTTCCGGGTTCAGGAAATGGAAGATGCGCTGCTTCTGGTAGGCACGGATGTATTCCCAGCCCGCGAGCAGCAACAGGGGGGCGGCGGCGGCGGCGGCGAGCAGCAGGGACCAGGAAACTCCGGCCAGGAAGATCATGCATAAACCAACGCCGAGCAGCAACACCGCCGTACCCAGATCCGGCTGACGCAGCACCAGGTAGGCCGGCAGAGCGGTGAGCAACAGCACTCCAAGCATGCGCATCAGGGTAGGCGGGCGGGTGCCGCAGGTCAGCAGCCAGGCGGCTCCCATGGGAACCAGCAGTTTCATGCATTCCGAAGGCTGAAAACTCAGCGCACCGAGGCTCAGCCAACGCCGGGTACCACCCCCGGCGTCGCTCCACCCCAGGAACAACAGCAGGCCGACGCCGCCCAGGTAGCACCAGGGCGCCGCCCGGCGCAGCCATTCCGGACTGGCCAGGGCCAGCACCAGCAAGGCGGCGAAACCGAACGCCATGCGTTGTCCCTGGTGGCGCACCAGGCTCCCGCCATCGTCCCCGGCGCTGTAAAGCACCAGTAACCCCAGGGCGCTCACACCCAGCAGCGGCAGCAACAACAGCCAATCCAGCGCCATGCAGGCGCGCACCCATGAAGCAGCGACGGCGCGCATCAGCTTTCGCCGGACACCGCCAGGTACTGATCGAGCAGGCGGCGCGCCAGCGGCGCCGCCCCCTTGGAACCGCTGCCGCCGTTTTCCACCAACACCACCAAGGCGATGCGCGGCTTCTCAAAAGGAGCATAAGCAATAAACCAGGCGTGGTCCTGTAGTTCCTCGAGCACATCCTTGTCCCGCCGCCGCTCCTCGGTGAGTTTCACAACTTGAGCGGTGCCGGTTTTGCCGGCCATCTCGTAAGTCAACCCGCGCCCCACGGCGCGCGCGGTGCCACGCGCCCCATGCACCACCCGCCGCATGCCCTCACGCACCCAGTGCAGATGCCGGGGATCGTAGGTCACCGCCTCCGGCTCCTCCGGCTCTTCCGTCAGCACCAGGCTCGGCCGCCGCCAAACCCCACGATCGGCAAGCGCCGCCGTGGCCGCGGCGAGCTGCAGAGGAGTCACCAGCAGGAACCCCTGGCCGATACCCATATTCAAGGTATCGCCTTTCCTCCAGGGCTCCCGGCGCACCCGCAGCTTCCATTCCGGGGTCGGCACCAGGCCAGGCTGCTCGGCGCCGCCCCGGAGCCGCGTCCGCTCCCCAAAACCAAATCGCCTCAAAGAATCACTCATGCTCCGAATTCCCAGGTCAAGCGCCAGGTGGTAGAAATAGACATCGCAAGACTGGGTGATGGCCGGGAGCATGGACATGTTACCGTGGCCACCGCGCTTCCAGTCATGGAACACCCTGCCCCTCCTCCCCCCGATGCGATAATGCCCGGGACACCAGGTGGGCTGCTCCAGCCCGCGCACTTCTTCATGCAGGGCCGCCAAGGCGTAAAAAGGCTTGATCGAAGAACCGGGCGGATACTGTCCCTGCAAGGCCCGGTTATACAGGGGACGATCCGGCGCATCCAGGAGCTCCCGGTACAGGCGCGCCGAGATCCCCACCGTAAACAGGTTCGGGTCAAAGCTGGGCTGACTGGCCAGGGCCAGGATGCGGCCGGTGGTCGGCTCAATCGCAACCACGGCGCCGCGCTTCCCGTCCAGCAGCATCTGCGCCTCGAACTGCAAAGCCGCATCCAAACTCAGGTGCAAATCGCGGCCGGGACGCGCAGGGCTTTCACGGACTACCCGCAAGGAGCGGCCGTCGGCGTTGACTTCTTCCTCAAGATAGCCTTCCCGGCCGTGCAGCAGGTGTTCGTAGGCCCGCTCCAGGCCGGTCTTGCCGATGATGTCGGTGGCCACGTAGCGGCTCCGCTCCTCCCCCAGGAGTTCCAGGTCCGCCGCCGACAACCTGGACACGTAACCGATGACGTGTGCGGTTTCCAGGCCACGTGGGTAATAACGCTGGGAGCGCCCCACCACCGAGATGCCGGGGAAAAAATGCTGATGCACCACGAAACGATAAACTTCCCTCTCTTTCAGGTCGGCTTTCAGGACCAGGGGCTCAAAAACCTGGCGCCGCCCGCGTAATTTCCGGTAGCGCTCCAGGTGCACTTCATTCAGGGTCACGAGCTCCTTGAGGCGGGGCAGCCAGACCTGTGTGGGGCCCGCTTCGGAAGCCACCACCTGCAGGTCGTAACCCAGTCGGTGCCCCGCCAGCAGCACCCCGTCCTGGCTGAAGATGCGGCCGCGCGGGGGGGGCACCGGCACCACCCGCAGACGATTCGCCTCGGACAGGGTGGTATAACGCTCGTGCTCCAGCACCTGCAGGTGAAACAAGCGTAAGAGCAACGCCCCGATTGCCAGGGGCACCAGCAGCAGGCACACGTAGATGCGCCGCTGTATGCGCGTCGCGGCACGCGTCGCTGCCTGCGCGTCCGTCATATCGTCTCAGTCCCGCCGCATCATCAGCGGGAACGCAGGTAGCGGCGCCGCAACATCCGCAGACCCAGGAACAACCAGGGCCAGACCAGCATACCGGTCAACACCGGGTACCAAAAACTCCAATGCCTGGGAGGCGTGCCGCGCAGGCTCAGGATCAGGAAGTCAACCACCAGGTAAAGCAACAGGAACAGGGCCACCATGAACGACTGCTGCGGCAACGGGTAGTGCCGCATGCGTCGATAGGTCACCTGTACCAACCCTGCCACCAGGGCAAAGCACAGGGCATTGCGGCCCAGCAGATCCCCCCGGTAAACGTCCACCAGCAGCCCCAGCAACCAGCCGGCCACGACGCCTAATCCCTCGGGCAGGGCCAGGCACCAGTAGATAAACACCAGCAACGGCCAGTCCGGCCACCAGGATCTCATCCAGACCGGCAACGGCAAGGAAGCCAGCAGCAGACCGAGCAGCAGGCTAAGGTAGATAACCCAGGGCCGAACCAGGGAAGCCATCAGGGAAGAACCTGGTGCGCCGTGCGTACCGGCGGCGCGGCTGACGGGCGCTGGATCAGCAGCAGTTCACGGCTACGGCCGGGCTGTGCGGCGGGCCGCACCACGGCCCGGGTGAGGGCGTTGGCACCCCATTCCAGGGAGAGTACGCGGCCCACCGGGTAACCCGAGGGGAAACGTCCCCCCAGACCGGAGGTGACCACCAGGTCACCGACCCTCACATCGGCGTTCGGCAACACGAAATTCAGTAACAAGCGGTCACCGAATCCGGTGCCGGCGACCACCGCGCGCAGACCGCTGCGATCGAGGCGCGCCGGCAGGGCATGACTGGCGTTGGTGAGCAGAATGACCGTGCTGGATCTGGCTCCCACCCGCTGTACCTGGCCGACCACGCCATCGGCGTCCACCACCGGCTGGCCGATAAAGACCCCATCCCGCTCTCCCTTGTTCAACACCAGCGTATGTTGTTCAGGACGCAGTCCGATGGACAGCGTTTCCGCCAGCAGCACCGGATCTTCCAGGCGCGCCGAGGACTCCAGCAAGGCACGCAGGCGACTGTTCTCCGCTTCCAGAACTTCATAGCGCTGCAGGCGGGCGCGCCATCTCAAGTGCTCCTTGCGCAGACTGACGTTCTCCTCGCGCAGGCTTTCCCGGGAAGTGAACCAGCCGGCCACGGAACGTCCCAAGTCAGCGCCGTTGCTCACCAGGGACTGCAAGGGATAAAGCGGCGCCGACAACCAGGCGCGCACCTGTCCCAGGAAGGAGAGCCGGTTATCGGCCAGCATCAGGCCCGCTGAGAGCAGTACCACGAAGCCCAGGCGTAACGACAGGCCGCGCCGCTCCTGCCCGGTGTCACCCGGCATCAGCCCAGCGCTCCCTTTCCGGCCCAGGGACGCCGCTCAGGAATAGAGCATCTTATCCTCACCGTACTTGTCCAACATATCGAGATAGATACCACCGCCGCGCACCACGCAAGTCAGCGGATCACTCGCTATGAAGACCGGCACCCCGGTCTCTTCCAGCAGAAGCTTGTCCATGTTGCGCAACAGCGCGCCGCCTCCGGTCAACGCAATGCCGCGCTCGGCGACGTCGGAACTGAGTTCGGGGGGAGTCCGCTCCAGCGCCATCTTCACGGCGTTCAAAATCTGCCCCAGCGGCTCGCTCATGGCCTCCATGATCTCGCTGCTGCCCAGCACCAGGGTGCGCGGCACTCCCTCGGCGATGCTCCGCCCGCGCACCTCGATCTCCTCAGGCTGGTCCAGGGGATAGGCGCAACCAATGGCGTGCTTGATGCGCTCCGAGGTGATCTCACCGATGAGACAACCGTATTGGCGGCGCACGTAGGCGGAAATCGCCTCATCCAGGTGGTTACCGCCGATACGCACCGAATCGGAATAAACGATGCCGTTCATGGAAAGCACGGCGATATCCGAGGTGCCGCCGCCGATGTCCAGAACCATGGAGCCATGCGGCTTACTGATCGGCAACTCGGCGCCGATGGCCGCCGCCATGGGTTCCTCGATCAGGTAGACTTTGCGTGCTCCGGAATTCTCAGCGGACTCCCGAATGGCGCGCCGCTCGACCTGCGTGGAACGGCACGGCACACAGACCAGGATGCGCGGACTGGGCGTAAACAAGGCGCGCTGGTGGGCACGCTTGATAAACTCCTTGAGCATGCGTTCGGTCACCGTGAGATCGGCGATCACACCGTCGCGCAGGGGACGCAGGGCCTTGATGCCAAGCGGCGTGCGTCCCAGCATGCTTTTCGCCTCGCTGCCTACCGCGCAGATGACGCCGTCGCTGGTCGCACCATCCCGCTGCCGCATCGCCACCACCGAGGGCTCGTCCAGCACGATGCCCTTATTGCGCATGTAGATCAGGGTGTTCGCGGTGCCCAGGTCTATCGACAGGTCACTGGAAAACCAGCCGCGAACCGTCTTCAGCATGGCAGGCCAGCTTCCGCCGCTCGGCGCGGACGGCAGGTCAAATTCTGCAAATCCTGGGTCATTTGACGGGGTCCGCCAAGCATGAAGAAGAGGCGGAGGGGGGAATCATGGGTTCGGGTAAATGCCAGTGATAGATCACGCCGACCACCTAGTCGGCAGGACCGACCTTTATAATACGCGCCAGGTAAGTGTACGGTGCCCAGCCAATCTCCGCGCCTGGAATCAGATGAAGTACCCAATCGTTTATCTTATCACATTTCGCAATTCCCCCAAAGATCTCCGGCCTTTCCCAAGGTCTTTGAAGCACACAGGAAACACCCAATGCCCCAGCAAGACCCGGCCCTGCGACACGCCGCCGCCCTGGCCCGGCTACAACCGGATGACGCCGAGCGTGCGCGCCTGGAGCGCGATCTGAAAGCCATCCTGCGCATGGTGGAACGCTTACAGGCGGCTCCCGTGGCGGAGGTACAGCCCCTGTACCATCCACTGGAACTGCCCGCCCCCCTGCGTGCGGACCAGGTCACGGAAGGAGATCAACGCGCACTCCACCTGGCCCTGGCTCCAAGCACCGGCGCCGGGTACTACCTCGTGCCCCGTGTCCTGGACTGAAGCGCGGCGGCGGTGGGCGGCACAGTGCAGGGCGTACTGGAAACAGCACGGCTCCTGGAGCAGGGAGATGCCAGCAGCGAAGAACTGACCCTGGACTGCCTGCGCCGTGCCCGCTCGCACGGGCGCCGTCTGAACTGCTACATCAGCCTCGCCGAGGAGGAGGCGGTCCTGGAACAGGCACGGGCCTCGGACCAGCGCCGCGCGCGCGGCGCGGGCACTCCCCTGACCGGGGTGCCGCTGGCGCATAAGGACATCTTCTGTACCCGCGATCTGCCCACCAGTTGCGCCTCGCGCATGCTGGAAGGCTACCGCTCGCCCATCGAGGCCACCGTCGTGCGGCGGCTCCGGGAAGCCGGGATGATCTGCGTGGGCAAAACCAACATGGATGAATTCGCCATGGGCTCCTCCAACGAGAACAGCTACTTCGGCCCGGTCGCGAACCCCTGGGACCCGGAACGCGTTCCCGGCGGTTCCTCGGGCGGCTCGGCCGCCGCGGTGGCGGCCCGACTGGTGCCAGCGGCGACCGGCACCGACACCGGCGGCTCCATCCGCCAGCCGGCCGCGCTGTGCGGGGTCACCGGCCTGAAACCCACCTACGGACGGGTCTCCCGACACGGCATCGTGGCTTTCGCCTCCAGTCTCGACCAGGCCGGGCCCCTGGGCCGCTCGGCCGAGGACGCGGCACTGCTGTTGCATGCCATGGCCGGCCCCGACCCACTGGATTCCACCACGGACCCCAGGCCGGTACAGGATTACCCTGCCGCCCTGGCCGCCGGGAAAGAACGCCTGCAAGGCCTGCGGATCGGGTTACCGCGACAGTTCCTGGACGAACGCCTGGACGCCCGCGTCGGCGAACTCATCCAGGAATCCGCCCGCCTGCTTGAGCAACAGGGCGCCGTGCTCCGCGAAGTGGAACTGACACACCAGGATCTGGCGGTAGCCGCATACTGTGTCATCGCCGCCGCCGAATGCTCTTCGAACCTGGCCCGCTTTGACGGGGTGCGCTACGGCTACCGCTGCGAAGAACCGCGCGATCTCAGCGAACTCTACCTGCGGAGCCGCACCGAGGGCTTCGGCGCAGAGGTCAAACGGCGCGTGATCACCGGCACCCACGTGCTCTCCGCCGGCTACCAGGAAGCCTACTACCTGCAAGCCCTCAAGGTGCGGCGCCTGATCCGCGACGAATTCCTGCAAACCCTGGAGGAAACCGACTTGTTGCTCGGCCCCACTTCCCCCACGGCGGCCTTCCGGCGCGGCGAGAAAATTGCGGATCCCGTCAACATGTACCTCTCCGACGTCTATACCGTGGGCTGCAACCTGGCCGGACTGCCGGCCGTGTCCGTGCCGGCAGGCTTTACCGGGGGCCTGCCGGTGGGGATGCAGCTCATCGGCCCGCCCTTCTCCGAAGGACTGCTGTTGCAGGTGGCCCACCGCTACCAGGAACTGAGCGACTGGCACCTTCAACACCCCCCGGAGCCCCCGCCCGGGGAGCCGGGGCAGGCTGGTGGAACACCGCCATGACCTGGGAAATCGTCATCGGCCTGGAGATCCACGTGCAGCTGGCGACGCGCAGCAAACTGTTCTCGGGCGCCGCCGTCGGGGCCGGGGCCGAGCCCAACAGCCAGGCCTGTCCCGTCGACCTGGGGCTGCCCGGGGTGCTGCCGGTGCTGAACCTCGAGGCGGTGCGCATGGCGGTCATGTTGGGCCTGGCGGTGGGCGGTCGCATCGCCCACCGATCGATCTTCGCGCGCAAGAACTACTTCTATCCGGACCTGCCCAAGGGCTACCAGATCAGCCAGTACGAACAGCCCATCATCCAGGGGGGAAGCCTGGAATTCGAGCTCCCGGAAGGCGGCACGCAACGGCTCCGCCTGCTGCGCATCCACATGGAGGAAGACGCCGGGAAATCCGTGCACGAAGGCCTGGGAGACTGCTCTGGAGTCGATCTGAACCGTGCCGGCACACCCCTGCTGGAAGTCGTGTCGCAGCCCGAACTGCGCAGCCCGGCGGCGGCGGCGGCTTTCCTGCAGAAACTGCACACCTTGGTGCGCGGTCTGGGCATCTCCCACGCCAGCATGGAACAGGGCGGCTTCCGCTGCGACGCCAACCTCTCGGTGCGACGCCGGGGAGACGAGCACCTCGGAGTGCGCTCCGAGACCAAGAACCTGAACTCCTTCCGCTTCGTGGAGCGCGCCCTGGAATACGAAGCCATGCGCCACATCGAGGCGCTGGAAGCCGGCGGCCGCCTGCAACAGGAAACCCGGCTCTACGATTCCGCGCGGCATGAAACCCGCCCGATGCGCGGCAAAGAGGAAGCCGAAGACTACCGCTACTTTCCGGACCCGGACCTCCCGCCCCTGGAAATCAGCCCGGAATTCATCGAGAAAGTGCGGCGCACCCTGCCCGAACTACCGGAGGCGCACGCCGCGCGCCTGGAGCAACAGTACCAACTGGACGCCGCAAGCGCCGCCGCCTTGATCCGGAAGCAAGGCGCCGCCGACTACTTCGAGGAGACGGTGCAGGCGGCCGGAGGCCACGCCCGGCAATGCCTGTACTGGATGCGGGGCGAACTCTACGCGGCCCTGAAACGCGGCAGGCTGGACCTGCAAAGTTCTCCGGTGAGCCCGGCGCACCTGGGCGGACTGGTGCGCCGCATCGCCGATCAGAGCATCTCCGGCAAGCTCGCCAAGGAGATTTTTTCAAAAATGTGGGAAAGCCGGGAAGACCCCGACAAAATCATCCAGGGCCGCTCCCTGGAACGGCTGAGCGACCCCGGGAAACTCCGCGAGATCATCGCCGAAGTGCTGCGCGAAAACCCCAGGCAACTGAAACAATACCAGGACGGCAAAAGCAAACTGCTGACCTGGTTTACAGGCCGGGTGCTGGCGAAAACAAAAGGCCGTGCCGACCCGAACCTGGCCGGCAAACTGCTGCAACAGGCCCTCCGGGCTCAAGACGGGAACGCGGAGCCGTGATCTTCCTGTTCACGGACTACGGGTCCGGTCCTTACCAGGGGCAACTGGAAAGCGCCGTTAGAAGGCATCGCCCCGATGCCCGCATCATCCACCTGTGCACCAACGCGCCGCGCTGCAACCCGCGTGCCGCCGCTTACCTGCTGAGCGCCTGTTGCGCCTACAGGCTGCCCGCGGAGGCCTTGCTCATCGGCATCGTGGATCCGGGCGTGGGCACCTGGGAGGATCCCCCCCTGGTCCTGAGACTGGAGCAGCGCTGGTACGTGGGTCCGGACAACGGACTGTTTGATATCCTGCGCCGCCGCGACCGGCAGCAGGCATGGCACCCCGCCTGGCGTCCGGACAACATCTCTCCCAGCTTCCACGGGCGCGACCTTTACGCCCCCCTGGCCGCCCGCATCCTGGACGGCTGGCGCCCCCCGGAGACAGAGCGGGCGCCCGCCCGGCACGAGCAACGCCGCTGGCCGGACGAGCTCCCCGAGATCATCTACCTGGACCACTTCGGAAACGCCCTGAGCGGCCTCCAGGCCAGGCACTACTCCAAGGTACAACGTTTCCTGGCCGGCAACCGCATCCTGCGCTACGCCGACACCTTCGGCGGGGCGCAGCCGGGCGCCGCATTCTGGCATACAAACTCTGCCGGGCTCGTGGAATTTTCCGTGAACCAGGGTTCCGCCGCCGCCACCCTGGCCCTGGAGATCGGCGCTCCCGTCACCCCGCTGCCCGCGTAGGCGGCAGTCCGCACGGTCTTAGTCCCGGAGTTCCTCGGAAAGCAGTTCTGTTCCGACCGCGCTCCGCCCTGTCAACAGCTCCTGCAGGAGCCGGGGCTGGTTCGCCCCCAGCCATACGACCCTGGTTGGAGTGGTTGCCTGCTTGTGGGCCTGTTCCAGTCTCCGGCGCAGGCTGGAGAAGTCCCTGTCCACCAGTCCCGGGTGCTCCCGGGGATTGCCTGTGCTGCTGTCGGGGGGGGATCTTGCCTTGACCAGGGCCAGCCTTGGAGGGGAAAATTCCTGCGCCAGGCACAGGGCCAGGCTGTCCGATGTCACGCTCCAGTTCCTGGGGAGCTGCTTCCAACCCCCGGTGCTTTGCGCGGGCATCCAGATGGGGATTTCCCTGTCGTGCAGGCGCCTGCGTACTTGCCTGATGCTGAATGCGGCTTTCAGCGCAGGCTGGATACCCCGCAGCATGATGCCGTATTGCCGCATGCCGAGCAGCGCCATGCTGTGTGCGGTGCCGTCGTCGAATCGGTGGCGCTTCTGCGCGTTTCTCACCTGGTCCACGAACGGACCGCCTCCCGGGACGATGACCACCCTGCCTTTGCCGTACTCCGCGATACCGCCGAGCCACGCCCCCAGGTACTCCGTGTCCTGCAGGCTGCCGCCCAGCTTGACGACCCAGATCACCTCGCCCGAAGCAACTCGAGTCACCCGGCTTTCCCCTGCCTGAACATGCTGAAGAAGGCCTTCGCCTTGTCCAGGACTTCCTGGTACTCGTCGTCCTCCCTCGAATCGGCGACGATACCGCCGCCGGCCCAGTAGTAGAGCGCCTTGTCTGTCTGCACCATGGTGCGGATGGCGATACTGCTGTCCATGTCCCCAGTGTAGCCCAGGTAGGCCAGGGCGCCGCAGTACACGCCACGCCGACTGGCCTCCAGTTCCTCGATGATCTGCATGGCCCTGAGCTTGGGAGCGCCCGTGATGGAGCCGCCCGGGAAACACTCCCTGAGCAGGTCCAGACCATCCCTGTCCGGGGCCAGGGTTCCGATCACGGTACTGACCAGGTGATGGACGCTGGAGTAGCTTCTCGGGGTGAACAGCTCCGGCACCCGTACGGAGCCCGGGAGGCAGGTCTTGCCTAAATCATTGCGCAGCAGGTCCACGATCATCAGGTTCTCGGCGCGGTCTTTCCGGCTGGAGACGAGTTGCCGGAGGAGCTTCCTGTCTTCCTCCGGGGTCTCTCCCCTGGGGCGGGTACCCTTGATGGGGCAAGTGCGGACACGGCCGCCGCGCAATTGCAGGAAACGCTCGGGAGACAGGGAGAGCACGCTGCCGCCCGGGGCCCTGAAAAAGGCCGCGTGCGGTGCCGGGTGGGTGCGGCGCAGCTCCTGGTAAAGCTTCCAGGGATCAGCCGCCGGCTCTGTCTGAAAGCGCATGGCCAGGTTGACCTGGTAGCAATCCCCGGCGCGTATGTAGTCCTGCACCTTCCGAAAGAGTTCTCCGTAGCGCCCTCTCGGTGTGTTCACCTGGATCTTTCCGGCCCGTGGGCCGACGGTGCCTGTTGCTCCGCCGGTCTCAGCGAACAGGCGCTGCAGTTCCGGCCATTTCTCCGCCGTGTTCGGATCTCTTCCGGCAGCCAGCAGCCAGCAGCGCCTGCGGCGGTGATCACTCAGCACCACCCAGTCGTAAATGCCCACGGCCATGTCCGGCATGGGGAGGTCCGACGGACGATGCCCCTGTTTCGGAGCGAAACGCCAACCCAGTTCGTATCCGAAATAACCCATGGCGCCACCGGAGAACGGGATACCTGGGATGGGCGAGGCGGTGCGTTCACCCAGGGCCTTGCGCAGCAGTTGCATGGGGTCCTCCCGGCTCTCCACGCTTTCCCCGGCCTCCCACACGCGGGTGCGCGCGCCCGTGGTTTCCAGGGTTTTCCACGGATTGCAGGAGAACAGGCTGTAGTGCCCGATATCGCCGTCGGGAGGGCCGCTGTCCAGGAAGATGCTCCAGGGGCGGTCAGCGATGCGGGTGAACAGGGTCGCCGCGTCGTTCGGGTAAGTGAGTTCCTGGATTTTGTTCATGCTTCCCGATGCTGATTTCCAGTTTCAATTTCCAGTTTCAATTTCCCGGGCGGCCAGGGCCGCCACCGCCAGGGCGCTGGCGCAGGTATTCGTGCTCCGATCCGGGAACAATACCCGCGCCTCCCCCTGGCAGCGTTCCGCCAGGCGCGGCACCAGGAAAGCACCCGCGCCGGCCGCTATCAGCGGGACCGCACCGCTTCCCCGAAGCACCGGGCGGGAGAGTATCCCGGCCAGGGCATCGTGCAGTTGCCGCAGTTGCAGTTCCCTGGCGTAGTGCGCCGCCCGGCACCATTTCTCAAGCTCCCGGGGACCCGCGCCCAAGTCCTGTCCGCAGAGGCGGGCCAGGCGCCGCGCGGAGGCTTTCCCGCCCGCATCCGCACCGTCGCTGGTCCGCAACACATCCGCTTCCCGGGGGAGTTCTCCGCTCAGCCTGTAGATATCGGCCATGTGCGCGAACGACTCGGCCGCTACCGGTGCCCAGCCGCCGTTCAAGGGCAGACGCTTTGCTATCGCCGCCACGGGGGTGCGGATGACTCCGCTGTAAACCAGCTCTCCAGACAACATGCGTTGGGCATCATGCTCTCCCTGGTGCAGACCTTCGCCGTCCGCAAAGGGGAGGATGTCCGTGGTAGTACCCCCGATGTCCAGAAGAACGCCCGAGGAAATGCTCCGGGCCGCGTAGCCCAGCGTCGCATGCCAATTCGCGGAGGCCACTTGGTCCGGTCTTTCCCGCGCTTCCCGCGCTTCCAGGAAGCCCCGCAGGGAATAGACTTTCGGTCGATCGAAGCGGCGCTCCAGGTGCTCCAGTAAACACCGCACTCCCGTGTCGCGGTCCGGGAAGATGTCGCTCAGCTCGGCGGTGAGGGTCAGGGCGTGTGTGAGTTTTTGCCCGGGCAACAGGCGCCAGGCCTGCTCCAGGGCCGTTTGCAAATGCTCCAGGCCCTGCCATATGGGCAGCGGCAGTTGCCAGGCTGCCAGGCCCTTACCCTCCCGGTCGCAAAGCGCCAGCTTGAGGTGAGAGCCGCCTATGTCCCAGCCGGCGCAAACGGCGCCGGGAAAGAGCGCCTCGCTCCGCTCCGCCTTCCGGGCCGTCCGGCTGGTCACGCGAGGTCTCCGCGAGGTACGCGCCGCGCCGTGGGGCAGAGGTCGACGAGCACCGCTTTTCCCCCTGGGAAGTGCCGCGGCATGGGCCGCCCCCGCGCCAGGTCCAGCACCAGGCGCGCGGGGTTTATCCCCAGGGACGCATGCAACCCGATATAGGCTGTCGTCAGGCGCGGGTTGATTTCCAGTACGCGCGGGCCGCTCCGGGTCAGGATCAGATCCACGCCGACCAAGCCCCAGAGCCCCGAAACCGCCGCGGTGACAGCGCGCGCCAGGGGCTCAAGATCGCGCTTGTATCGATTCAGGCCGCCCACCACGAGGCTTCCGAGCCTGATGCCGTCTTGATGCCCGTGGATATTCTGCCGGTTGACCGCCAGCAGGCGGCAACGGCCGTGCGCACAAAGCAGCGTCAGGCTGGCCGCCTGGCCGCTGATGAAGGGCTGCAGGATCTGCCCCGGCGCTTGGCGCAGGCGGCTCTCCAGGGCTTTCCGATCCTGGAACAGGCAAAGCCCCTCCGCCCCCACTCCATCGTCTGGTTTCAGCACCCAGCCGCGCGCACGCGGCAGCTCCCGGACGCGGACGCTTCGCGCCGAAAAAGTGGGGACGACCGGGATGCCCCGCGCCGCCAGGCGGCGCACGGTAGCGTGCTTGGATGCGGTCAGCCTGAGCGCGTGCGCGATGCAACCCAACACCCTGCCGGGCTTGCCCAGGGCGCTCAGCCGGGCCAGGGCCCCATCCGTCTCGGGAGCAATGGGCCACAGCCATTCGGTCTGCGCACAGACGCTCCGCCAGGTGCTCCAGCAGTGATTTCCGACCATCACCTCCGCCACCCCGGGCCGCCGACAGGCGGCCAGCCCGGCGGCCCGCACCGTGACGACACGTACTCCTCCAAGCGCCGTCAGATCGCGCAGCAACGCGCTCCGCATCCCTTCGCCCTCGACCAGCAGGTCGCCCTCCGGACGCGCGAGGCCGCCACCGGTGATAAACTCACACACGAAGATTTGTTCTGCTGAAACGATGCGCATCATTCCCGTACTGGACCTGAAAGGCGGACTCGTGGTACACGCACGGCGCGGCACGCGGAACCTTTATCGCCCCCTGCATGGACGCGGCCCGGCGTCGCAACCGGAGATGGTGATAAACAGCCTGCTCGGGCGGCGTTCTTTCTCCCTATTCTACGTTGCCGATCTGGATGCCATTGAGGGTCGCGCCGATCATAAACACTGCCTGCTGCGCCTCGCCAGGCGTTTTCCCACGCTGCGCTTCTGGGTGGACCAGGGGCGCCGCGACGGATGCGTCCCAAACGCCGGGCGCTGTCCCAACCTGCGCGGGGTGATCGGCAGTGAAAGCGGCCTGGATCCGGGGCAGCTGGCCGCCCTGAAGCAACCCCCGGCTGCCCTGTCACTGGATTTCCGTGGTTCCCGTTTCCTCGGAGACGCTACTCTCCTGGAGCATCCCGAGTGCTGGCCGGATACCGTGATCTTACTTGACCTGGAGCGCACCGGCGGCATGATGGGGACGGACCTGGAGCGCCTGGAGTGGCTGCGGCGGCGCGCGGCGGGACGTACCCTGCTCATCGGCGGGGGCGTCAGCGGCCCCCGGGATCTAGCGCACCTGCGCGCGGCGGGCGCCGACGGCGCACTGGTCGCCACCGCCTTGCACCAGGGCCGCCTGAACTGAAACAGGCGGGCCACGCGCCTTCCCCCAGGACCATCCATTCGCCCGCACTTTCTTCTCACCGTCCAGGAGCCTGACATGCACGCCCTATTCGCCCATCTGCACTATTACGCCGCCGTGCTGATCATGCTGGCCGGACTCTACACCGTGATCGCGCACGGCAACCTGGTGCGCAAACTCATCGGCATGAGCATCTTTCAGAGTTCAGTCTTCATCCTCTACATCAGCATGGGCTACCGATTCGGCGGCTCCGCACCCATCCTGCAGGAGGGCGTGAGCACCTACGCGAGCCCGCTGCCGCATGTACTGATCCTGACCGCCATCGTCGTGGGGATCTCCACCACCGCGCTGGGGCTGGCGCTGCTGCGGCTCATCCACCAGGCATATGGAAGCGTTGAAGAAAGCTCCATTGAGGCGTCAGAAACGCATCAGTGAACACCGACCACCTCCCGATCCTGCAGGTGCTGCTGCCCTTGCTCGGCGCGGTGCTCTGTGTGCTGACACGCACGCCCCGCGCGGCCTGGGTGGTGCAGTTGTTGACCCTGCTCGGAAGTTTCGCCGTGGCGCTGACGCTGTTCCTGGTGATGCCGCCCGAGGGCCTGGGCTACGCACTGGGCGGATGGGCGCCGCCGCTCGGCATCCATTACGCGCTGGATCCCTTGAACAGCGCATTCCTGGTCCTGGTCAGCGGTTGTGCGCTGGCGGCGGCGCCGGCGGCGGGGCGACTGCTCACGGTCGAGGCCATGCCCGCCGCGCGCATCCCCCTCTACTACGCCTGCCTGTTGCTGAACCTCGCCGGCCTGCTGGGCATCCTGATCACCGGCGACATCTTCAACCTCTTCGTGTTCATGGAAATCGCCTCGCTGTCCGCTTACACGCTGGTGGCGCTGGGGCGCGGCCGGGCCGCCCCGCTGGCCGCCTTCCGCTACCTGGTGGCCGGCACCCTGGGCGCCACCTTCTTCCTCATCGGCATCGCCTACCTGTACGCCATGACCGGCACCCTGAACCTGGCCGACCTGGCCCAACGCCTGCCGGAAACGACCTCGCGGCGCACGGTCATCATGGCCTTCGCGTTCATCACGCTCGGCTGCGCGACCAAGTTCGCCCTGTTTCCGCTACACGCCTGGCTGCCGGCCGTCTATCGACAGGCACCGGCGGCCTGCGTGGCCTTCCTGGCCGCCACCTCGAGCAAGGTCTATATCTACGTCTGGCTGCGCATCGCCTACAGCGTGTTCGGCGAGACCATGCGCTCCCCCTGGGGCCTGCTGCCGATACTGGGCGTCGCGGCCATCGGCGCCCTTCTGTTCGGGTCCGTTCTGGCGCTGCGCAGCCGGGGCCTGCGCGAGCTGCTGGCCTACTCCAGCATCGCCCAGGTCGGTTACATCATGCTGGCCCTGAGCCTGGGCACCCCCCAGGGGATCGCGGCCGGGCTCCTGTACATGTTCCATCACGCCCTCATCAAGGGCACCCTGTTCATGGCGGCGGCCGGCTTCCTGCAGGGGGCCGGCGGCAGCGGCCCCAGGCAGTTGCAAGGCGCCGCGCGGGAAATGCCGTGGAGCTTCGCCACGATCTTCCTGGCGTGCCTGGCCCTGTTTGGTTTCCCCTTGAGTTCCGGCTTCCTCAGCAAGTGGCAGCTACTCAGGGGACTCATGGAGCATGGCTTCTGGCTGGGGACGGCGGCCGCGGTGACGGCTTCCCTGCTGGGCGCCGCCTACTGCTGGAAACTGCTGCGCTGTCTCCTGGATCAGCCCCCGGATAACATCGCGCCGCGCCGCGATCCGCCCGCCGCGACCCTGCTCGCCTGCTGGCTGCTGCTGCTGCCCTCACTGGCCATCGGCCTGTTCGGCGCCAGGGCCTTTGACTGGGCGCAAAGCGCCGCCGCGGTGCTGGTGTCCCCGTGAGCAACGCTTTCCTGCTGGCGACAGTACTGGCCTGGCCGCTCGGCAGCGCGCTGCTGCTGGGCGCGCTCCGACACCGGGAACGCGCCTGCGCCTGGCTCGCCATCCTCGCCCCCTGGCCCCTGGGCGGACTCCTCGCCCTGCTCTGCCACCGCCTGGTCAACGGCGCACCCCCACGCCTGGAACTGCTGGAGCCGCTGCCGGGCATATCCTGCGTTTTTGAAGTGGAGCCGCTGGGCATGCTCTTCGCCCTGCTGGCCGGCGTCCTGTGGATCCCCAGTGCCCTGTACAGCGTCGCCTACGCGCGTGCCCACGGGCTACGGCATCGGGCCCGCTTCCACGCCTGTTTCGCCGCCGCCATCGCCGCCGCCTTGGGAATCGCCTTCAGCGGCAACTTGTTAACGCTCTTCATCTGCTACGAACTGCTCACCCTGGTCACCTACCCACTGGTAACCCACGAGGGAGACGCCGCGGCCAGGCGCGCCGGGCGGCGCTACCTGCTCTACCTGCTCGGCAGTTCCCTCGGCCTGCTGCTGCCCGCCTGCATCATCGTCCAACTGCTTGCGGGGGAAACCCGCTTCGCGCACGGCGGCATCCTGGCCGGGCACGTCAGCGATTTCGGCGCCGGCTGGCTCTACCTGCTCTTCGTGTTCGGTACCGGCAAGGCAGCCCTCATGCCGCTGCACCGCTGGCTGCCGGCGGCCATGGTGGCGCCGGCGCCGGTCAGCGCCTTGCTGCACGCCGTGGCGGTGGTCAAGGCAGGTGCCTTCACGATCCTGAAAGTCTCCTGGTTTACCTTCGGCCTGGACCTGTTAAACGGCAACTGGGGCGCGGAGTTCGTGATGTGGGTCGCCTGTTTCACCATCATCGCCGCCTCCTGCATCGCCCTGCGCCTGGATCACCTGAAGGAGCGTCTCGCCTACTCCACCATCAGCCAGTTGTCCTACATCATCCTGGGTGCCGCCGCCGCCCACCCGCTGGCCTGGCTGGGCGGCGCCCTGCACATGCTGATCCACGGCTTCGCCAAGATCACCCTGTTCTTCTGCGCCGGAGCCATCGCCGTCACCACCCACCGTGACCGTGTCAGTGAACTGGACGGACTGGGACGCATCATGCCACTGACCATGGTGATCTTCGTCATCGGCGCCTTGGCCGTCATCGGTCTGCCGCCCGGCTCCGGCGTATGGAGCAAGTGGCTGCTGTTAAGCGGCATGGCGGCACAGCAACACTGGCTGGCGCTCGGCTGCCTGCTGCTGAGCTCCCTGCTGAGCATCCAGTACCTGCTGATCATCCCGGGACGCGCCTTCCTCCCGGGGCCCCACGGGGAGCGCCGGGAAGCCCCCGCCGGCTGCCTGGCGGCGCTCGCATTCTGCGCCATCGGCACCCTGCTCCTGTTCCTGTGGCCCGGCCCGGCCGAGGAGCTGCTGCGCCGGCTCAAGGATGCCTCGTGAGCGCGCAACACACACCCCACGAAACGCACCCGGCGCCGCGCCCACCCATTCCCACCTGGCTGCGCTACTCCCTGCTCGCCTTCAGCGTCATCTGTGCACTGCTGTTGCTGGCCGATTCCCTGGTGCACCGGCACGTGGAGCACGCCCTGGAGCGCTGGTGGGGCTTCTACGGCATGTTCGGCTTTTTGGCCTGCGTCGCCCTGGTGGAGGCGGCCAAGCTCCTGCGCCACCTCCTGATGCGGCCCAGGAACTACTACGAGGACAAGGACTGAGATGCCGCCCTGGCTCTGTTTCTACGGCGCCGCCCTGCTCCTGGCCGTGGCGCCAAAACGCCTCCAGGGGACCATCCTGGTGGCCACGCCGTTGCTCAGCGCGGCCCTGTTCCTGACAGGAACATACGCCGAGGGCATGACGCTGCAAATCGCCGGGCGGTCCCTGGTGCTTTGCCAAGTGGACGCCCTGAGCAAGCCTTTCCTGTTGATCTTTCACTTCGCGGCCCTGCTCGGCGCGGTGTTCGCACTCCACCTGCGCGATCGCCTGCAGCACGGCGCCGCCCTGTTCTACATAGGCAGCGCCCTGGGCGCCTTACTGGCCGGCGACCTCATCTCCCTGCTGCTGTTCTGGGAACTGATGGCGTTCAGTTCAGCCATCCTGGTCTGGGCGGGACGCGGAAAACAAAACCTGCGCACGGCGCTCCGCTACCTGGTATTGCAATTGATCTCCGGGCAACTTCTGCTGGCCGGCACCGTGCTGCTCATACAACAGGGCACGGGAACCGGGCTGAATCCGCCCCCGCCGGACTCCCCGGCGTACTGGTTGCTACTGGCCGCCTTTGGGCTGAAATGCGCCTTCCCCCCCACCCACAACTGGCTGACCGAAGCTTATCCGAGCGCCACCCCCACCGGCACGGTCTTCCTCAGCGCCTTCACCACCAAGGTCGCGGTCTATGCCCTGGCCAGGTTTTTCACGGGCGAGGAACTGCTGATCTACATCGGCGCCTTGATGGCCTGCTTCCCGATCTTCTACGCCGTGATCGAGAACGATCTGCGCCGCGTACTCTGCTACAGCATGATCAACCAGTTAGGTTTCATGGTCTGCGGCCTGGGCGTCGGCACCGCCCTGGCCGTGAACGGCGCCGTCGCCCACGCCTGCAACGACATCGTCTTCAAAAGCCTGCTGTTCATGTCCATGGGCGCCGTGCTACACGTCACCGGCATCATCGAGGGCTCCAGGCTGGGCGGCCTGTACCGCAAGATGCCCCGCACCGCCGCCCTCTGCATCATCGGCGCCGCCTCCATCTCGGCCTTCCCGCTGTTCAGCGGCTTCGTCAGCAAATCCCTGATCATGAGCGCCCTCCTCATGGAAGGCCACCACACCATCTGGCTGGTCATGCTGTTCGCTTCCGCCGGGGTCTTCCACCACGCCGGCATCAAGATCCCCTACTTTGCCTTCTTCGCCCATGACGCCGGACTGAAGGCCCACGAAGCTCCACGCAACATGTTGATCGCCATGACCCTGGCGGCTGCCTTCTGCATCCTCATCGGCTGCTTTCCCAGTCTGCTCTACGCACAGCTGCCCCACGAGTTCTCTTACAGCGCCTATGACGCCGGCCACGTACTCGCACAGCTACAGCTGCTGTGCTTCTCCGCCCTGGCCTTCATCTGGCTCAATCTAAGCGGTCGCTATCCCCCCGAACTACCCTCCGTCAACCTCGACATGGAGTGGTTCTACCGAAGCCTGGGAGCAAACACCTGGCGCCGCGCCTGCACCACGGCAGCCCGCATGGCACACATCTGGAACACACGGTGCAACCACTTCAAACCGCTTCTCAGGGAAGCCGAACAAAGCCTCCTGGAGCGCCCCGGACTCAGCCAGGCCGCCAACAGCGGACTCCTGGTTTACTGCCTGCTGACCCTGCTCACCTTGCTGCTGCTCTACGGCTACGCCCTCTAGTACACCCTGTCGATCCGTACAGCCCGAAACCCGGGCAAAACCGCGGCCTTGCACTGCCTGCCTCATGGGGAGGCTTGCAACATGGCGGAGTTTGTATCCACTTTCCGGCCAAGCAAGTGGTTGTATTGTCGGCGCACTTCGGTGGTGAGTTTCCGGTAGGCGCGCAGGAAGCTGATGCCGTCCGGGTGGCCGGTGGCGCGGGCCGGTCTTGCCAGCTTCTCCGGGTCCTGGGGGAAACTGGAGACGGCGCGCATGTCCAGCAGGCGCAGGCTGGCTTCGATGCGCTTGAGTTGGTCATAGGCGTGCAACAGCCACGCGGCGCGTTCCCGCTCCAGGAGTTCGTTCCTTGCGGCGATTCTCAGGCAGTGGCGGGTGCCGCCCTGGTACAGTTCGGGCAGCCCGGCGCCGTGTGTGAGCTGCAGGTAATGGGTGATAAAGTCGATGTCCATGAGGCCGCCCGGGCCGCACTTGACGTCGTGCCGACCAAGGGGATGACCCAGCTTCTGTTCCACGCGTTGGCGCATGGCAAGGATATCTTCCCGCAGGCGGGCGGCGCCCGGATGGGTCTTGCCGAGGAGGCGGCTGCGGATCTCCTCCAGAAGCCCTGCAGCGCGGCCTTCCGGGTCGTACAGGGGACGGCAGCGGCAGAGCAGCTGTTTTTCCCAGGTGTCACGGGCGCCCTGGTAGTATTTCCCGAAACCATCGAGGCTGGTGACCAGGGTGCCGGCGGAGCCATGCGGGCGCAGGCGGGTGTCTATCTCGTAAAGCTGGCCGCTGGGCGAGAGTGCCGCGCAGCGGCGCAGCAACAGGAGGACTTCCCGGTTGATCGTGCTGCTCCCCGCGGCATTCGGGTAAAGGAAAATCAGGTCCAGGTCGGAACCGTAGTTCATCTCCGCTCCGGCCAGGCGCCCCATACCCATCACCATGAAGTGCTGCCTGGTTTCCTGGATGGCGCCGCGCACCAAGGTACGGAGGGTGGCCGCGGCGAGCTCCGTCAACCCCTGTTCCAGGGTTTCCCGTGACAATTCGCCGCGCAATTCGGCGGCCAGCCAGCGCAGCATGTTTTCATTGCGCCGGACACGTAACCGCTCCAGGCCCGTCTCCGGGTCACCGACCGCCGTTTCCTCCAGGGACGGACCGGGTGGCGCCCGCTCCAGTTGGCGGGCTCCCTGCCGCCCGTGGTAGAAGAGAAAGCGTGTGAAGTACCAGCTGGCGCCGAACAGGGCTTCCAGCACGTTGCGGGCGGCCGGGACGCCACCCCATCCGGAGCGGGCGCAGAGTTCATCCCAACGCTCCAGGCTGCTCCGGGCGAGAGCCTGGTCCCATGGGTGCAGGGGGGGTGGGAATGCCTGTGGTTGGGTACTCAAGTTGACGCGGGGGCCGTTTCGGCCATGGGTAGTACGCGTGAGAAACAGGAATTTACCAAGGCCTTACTCCATTCCAGGCGCTCATCAAACCGTTCCAGGGCGGTGTCCGGGTCGACCTCGGGGAACAGCGCGCGCGCCAGCACGCGGCGCCGACGGGAGTCATCGGGCAGTTCGTGAGTCTGCTGTTCCTCTTCCAGTTGCAGGAAGTTCTCCAGGCGGCGCAGGAACAGGTAGGCACGACGCAGGGAATGTGCTTCCCTGCTGCTTAGCAGACCGGTCCGCACCAGGCCCTGCATGGCCCGCACGGTACTCGTGGTGCGCAGCACCGGCTGTTGGGCGCCGTGCAACAACTGCAGGATATGCACGAAAAATTCCAGCTCACGAATGCCGCCGGCGCCGGTCTTGACGTTCCAGGATGCGGGACACTCCTGTTTCCGGGAGAGTTCCCCCTTGATTTCCACCAGGCCCTGGACATCCTTCTGATCCAGGGATCGCAGGTAAAGAAAGGGTTCCATGCGCCGCAATAATTCCCGGCCGGGCGCGGCGGCTCCGCTGACGCGGCGCGCCCTGAGCCAGGCCAGCCGCTCCCAGGGCCTGGAGTGCACGCTGTAATAGCTTTCCATGGCGCTCACCGTGAGCAGCGGCGCACCCTGCAGGCCCCAGGGCCGCAGGCGTAAATCGACGCGGTAGAGAAAGCCCAGATCGTCGCGTTCCTGAAGCAGCCGCGCCATCCGGTCGCACCAGTCTGCGGCGCGGGCCAGTTGCTCATGCATCTGCCTTGGCTGCGTTCCATATTCGGGAGCCACGTAAACCAGGTCCACGTCGGAACTCAGGTTCAGTTCGCCGGCGCCCAGCTTACCCAGGGCGAAGATGCAGGGCACACCTTGCTCCTCCCAAGACGAGGGTGGACAACCGCAGGCCTGTTCCAGGGCGCATCCAAGGATGTCTTCGGCCAGTTTGCTGAAATCGCTGAGTACGGCCTCGCAGGAACGCTTCCCGCCCAGGTCCAGGAAGCAGATCTTCAGTAGCTCAGAGTACTTATGGCGGCGCAGGGCGACTCCCGGGCGCTCCGCGCGGCACGGCTCGGGGGGTGCGGCGCCGGGCTCCCGGCCGCACTGCTCCAGTTCTTCCGGATGTCGGCACAGGAAATGGGTCAGGAAAGCGGAGAGACTCAGCAGGCGCAACAGGGCGGGCAGGTGCTCCTCCGGCAGCCGTTGCAGGACGGCCTCGGCGCCGGGCGCCGCCAGCAGTTGCCGCAGGCGCTGTTCCGCCTTCTCCGGAGCAGGGCTGGCGGCCAGCAAGGTGGAAAACGACAATCCCCTCAAGCGTATTCTCCAGGGCATCGTCGCACTCCCCGCGGGACGCATGCAGGAACTTCAGACCTTGTTGTATATGTTTCCGCCACCCGCACGGAATTCCCGGGCTTTCTGCTTCAGACCTTCGCTGAGAGCCTGCTTTTCGTTCAGGGCCTGCTCCCTGGCGTATTCGCGTACTTCCTGGGTGATGCGCATGGAGCAGAAGCGCGGCCCGCACATGGAGCAAAAGTGCGCGGACTTGTGTACTTCCCTGGGCAGCGTCTGGTCGTGGAATTCCCTTGCGCGCCGCGGATCCAGGCCCAGGTTGAATTGATCTTCCCAGCGGAATTCGAAACGCGCCTTGGACAGGGCATTGTCGCGAACACATGCCGCCGGATGGCCCTTGGCCATATCGGCCGCGTGGGCCGCGATGCGGTAAGCAATCAACCCCTCCTTCACGTCGTCCCGATCCGGCAGGCCCAAGTGTTCCTTGGGCGTGACGTAGCACAGCATGGCGGTGCCCTGCCAGGCGATGAGCGCCGCCCCGATGGCGGAAGTGATGTGGTCGTAACCGGGCGCGATGTCGGTCACCAACGGCCCCAGGGTGTAGAACGGCGCCTCCTGGCAGTCCTCCAGTTCACGCTGCATGTTCTCCCGGATGAGTTGCATGGGGACGTGCCCGGGCCCTTCGATCATCACCTGGACCCCGTGCTTCCAGGCGATCCGGGTTAATTCGCCCAAGGTGCGCAACTCGGCGAACTGGGCCTCGTCGTTGGCGTCAGCGGTCGAGCCGGGACGCAGGCCGTCGCCCAGGGAGAAAGAGATGTCATAGGCGCGCATGATCTCGCAGATTTCCTCGAAGTGGGTGTAGAGGAAACTTTCGCAATGGTGAGACAGGCACCACTTCGCCATGATGGAGCCGCCGCGCGAAACGATGCCGGTCACGCGGTGCGCGGTGAGCGGCACATAGGCAAGGCGTACGCCGGCGTGAATCGTGAAGTAGTCGACGCCCTGTTCCGCCTGTTCCAGCAACGTGTCACGGAAGAGCTCCCAGCCCAGTTGTTCCACGCGGCCATCTACTTTCTCCAGCGCCTGGTAGATGGGCACGGTGCCGATGGGTACCGGGGAGTTGCGCAGGACCCACTCGCGGGTCTCATGGATGTTCTTGCCGGTGGACAGATCCATGACCGTGTCCGCGCCCCACATCACGGCCCAGATCAGCTTGTCCACTTCATCCTCGATCGAGGAGCGGATCGCGGAGTTCCCGATGTTGGCGTTCACCTTGACCAGGAAGTTGCGGCCGATGATCATCGGTTCCAGCTCGGGGTGATTCACGTTGGCGGGCAGGATGGCGCGGCCGGCGGCGATCTCGGCGCGCACGAACTCGGGGGTGACCGTCTCGGGCAGGCGTGCGCCGAGACCGGCGCCCGCGGCGCGGCGCAGCAGTTCGGGGGGATATGCCTGCTCCAGGCGTTGCTGTTCGCGCAAGGCGACGAACTCCATTTCCGGCGTGATCTCGCCGCGCCGCGCGTAGTGCAACTGGGTGACGGCGAGGCCGGCGCGGGCGCGGCGCGGCGCCCCGGGGGCAGCGCGGCTTTCCAGTTCGCCGCGCTCGTCCAACCAAGGCTTGCGCAGGGGCGGCAGGCCGCGTTGCAGGTCGATGTGCTGCCCGGGATCGCCGTATGGGCCGGAAGTGTCGTAGAGAATAATCGGCGGATTGGGGCGGTCCCGGTCGGCGCCGGGGGTGGCTGTCTGGCGCACTTCGCGCATCGGCACGCGCACATCGGCGCGCTCGCCCCGCATGTAAATCCGCCGGGAACCCGGGAAGCAATCGGCGATCTCGGCCACCGACCTGGGACTCAGGTGTTTGGAAAGTGCGCTCATCATGATGCGCCCACTATGGGCCTCGCAAATATCGTGACCTTGGGTTTCCCCGCGTGTGCCGGAACCGCCGCGCCCCGCTCAAAGAATGCTCCAAGCTTATTAAGGTATCACGCGGATGGGACGTGTGTCACGAGACACGGCAGGTCGGCGCGGCGCACGCGCCACGCCGGGAACCCTGTTAGTATGTTACACCGATTCCGGGATGATTGCATACCTTGATGCTGTGCATAAACGAAAGTCAGCAGGGAGAAAAAACACCACACCATGGCGGCATCCACTCACCACAAGCACTGAGCTCCTATGGATTACGAACAGGCCAGGCTGAATATGATCGAAGGCCAGATTCGGCCGTGGGATGTATCTGATCCCCTGGTGCTGGAGTTACTGGCCAGTCTGCGCCGGGAGGATTTCATGCCCCTGGAGTACCGGGAGTTGGCCTATGCCGACACCAGCGTGCCGCTGGCGCACGGCCAATGCGTTCTGCCTCCCAAGCTGGAGGCACGCATGCTGCAGGCTTTGCACCTTCAGGAGGGAGACAAGGTGCTGGAAGTAGGCACCGGTTGCGCTTACTTTACGGCGCTGCTGGCCGCGAGCGGCGTCCAGCGAGTCCTGAGCCTGGACCTGTTCCCCGAGTTCCGCCACACGGCGACCATAAACCTGGACAACCTGGGTCTCGCCAGGGAGGTGCACCTGCTGGTGAAAGACGGCCTGGGAGGAGCGCCGGATGACGCCCCGTATGACGCCATTGCCCTGACCGGTTCGGTGCCCGCCCTGGATGATGCCTTGTTGGAGCAATTGCGGGTGGGCGGCCGACTGTGCGCGGTGGTAGGCGCGGACCCGGTCATGGAATTATTGCTGGTGCGGCGGATGGCCGAGTGGGCCTGGTCCCGGGAGTCCTTGCTGGAAACCAATGTACCGCGCCTGATCGGCGCCCTGGAAGATCATGCTTTCGACCTTTGAAGCGCACCCGGCGCGCCCGGGCCGGATGCTGCTGCTGCTGCTGTTGTTGGGGTCGGTGTCGCCGGGCGCCGCAGAGACCACGCCCGATCTGCTCAGCCTGTGTGAAAAAGCGCGCCGCAGCGATCCGGTCTTCAGGCAGTTCCAGGCGCGCCTGGACGCGGCGCGCCAGGATCGGCCTCAAGCCGCGGCCGCCCTGCTGCCGAAGATCGCCCTCTCGGGACATGCCGAGTTCCAGCACCAGGATATCGAAAGTGACCTGCCTTTCTCGGGCGGCCCCAATTCGAGCAGTTACGAATCCTACGGCTACACGCTGTCCCTGCGTCAGCCGATCTACCGCCGCGAGTTGCACCTGCGGTTGCGCCGTGCCGGGCATACCTTGTCCGAGGCGGAACACTTGCTGGAAGATGCCGACCAAAAACTCATCGTGCGCGTGGCGGAGCACTATTTCAACATCCTTGCGGCCGAAGACAATCTTGTCTTCGCGCGCAAGGAGATGCAGGCGCTCAGCCGACAGCTGGAGCAGGCTGAGCAGCGCTTCAAGGTCGGTCTGAGCGCGGTGACCGATGTGCACGAAACGCAGGCCGCCCATGACCGCGCGGTCGCCGCCGAACTGCAGGCGCGGAACCAACTGGACCGGGTGCGCGAAGCCTTGCGTGAAGTGACCGGTGAACTAACGCTCCGCCTGACCCCGCTCCCCCTGGAGTTGCTGCTGGAATCGCCGCAACCTGACGATATCGAGCACTGGGCCGCTCTCGGCCTGCAATCTAACAAGGTGATCCTGGCCGCCCGGGAGGCGGCGGCGGCGGCCCTGCTGGACACCGAGATCGCCGCCGCCGACCACCTGCCGTCCCTGGATTTTTTGAGCAAGAAATCCTTCCAGGTTTCGGGGGGGTTGTTCGGTTCGAACGAAACGGATGGCATCCTCCTGGGCATGGAGTTCAACCTGCCCTTGTTCCAGGGCGGCGCGGTGCGGGCCGCCGTGCGCCGCGCCCATGAAAATTACCGCATCGCGCTGGAGCAACTGGATCAGATGCGCCGCGAGGTGGAATTGCGCACCCGGGAAGCTTACCTGGCGCTGATTTCCGGCATCGGCGTGGTGCGGGCGTTGCAGCGCTCGGTGCTTTCCGCCGAGACCGCGTTGAAAGCCACCCGCGCCGGTTTCGAGGTCGGCACCCGCACCCCGGTGGATGTGATCAGCGCTGAACGCAACCTGTTCGAGGCACAACGCAACCACGCGCGCGCGCGCTACGACTACTTTTTGAATCACCTGCGCCTGCGGCAGGCCTCCGGCCTGCTTTCGCAGAACGAGTTAGAACGCTTGAACGGCTGGCTGTGAAACGGAACGGGACAGGCAGCCGGCTCCCCATGAAAACTTCGTAGAGAGAAAAACAATGAACCACGATCCGAAGACCAGGACTGATCTGATCTGCAACGCGCGCTCCAGTTGCCTGGTGGTGGTGGATATACAGCAAAGCCTGGCCGCGGCGATGCCGCACCGGGTGCTGGAACGCCTGCTGCGCTCGAGCAGCCTGTTGATGCGCGGCGCCGCCAGGCTCTCCGTGCCGATGCTCGCGACTTTGCAATACCCGAAAGGCCTGGGCCCCCTGGTCACGAAGCTGGAGGGCCTGCTGCCCAAGGATGCGCCTCGCCTTGAGAAGACAGCCTTTTCCGTCACCGTGGCGGAAGGTTTTTGCGAACGCCTGGAAAGCCTGGGGCGCCGCCAGGTGATCCTGGTCGGCATGGAGGCGCATGTCTGCATTTTACAAAGCGCCCTGCAACTGCAGGAGCGTGGTTACCAGGTTTTCGTCGTGGGGGACGCGATCTGCTCGCGCATCCGTGAGAACTACGAAAATTCCCTGTTGCGCCTGCGCGCGGCGGGGGTCTGCATCACGACCACGGAATCGGTACTTTTCGAATGGCTGCGGGACGCCGGCCACGAGGCTTTCAAGGACATCGCACAGTTGGTGCGCTGAACCGCACCCCGGCTTCAGGGCGTCCCGTCCGGCAACTCAAGCAAACGCCAGCCGCGGCGCCGCGCCGTCTGCAGCAGCAGCGGGTCGGGATTCACCGCCACCGGCCGCCGCACCTCGTTCAGCAAGGGCAGATCATTGTGCGAGTCGCTGTAGAACCAGCTGTCCTGCAGCCGCTCTTCCCGGCGGCACCCGGCCAGCCAGTCGCGAAGGCGCTGTACCTTGCCTTCCCGAAAGGCTGGAATCCCGCTGACGCGGCCGGTATAACAACCGTCCCTCAGCTCCGGTTCCGGGGCGATCAACGTCTCGATCCTGAAGCAGTCGGCGATGGGGCGGGTGATGAAACTGTTGGTCGAGGTGATGAGCAACAGGTGGTGTCCACGGCGCCGATGCGCGTTCACCAGTTTCAGACCGGCCGACCGCAGTCTCGGGCGAATGCGTTCGGCGATAAAAGCCGCGCGCAGGCTCTCGCATTCCTCCGGAGTGCGGCCGCGTAGAAACTCCAGCTGCAAGGTGAGATAGCATTCAACATCCATGCGGCCCGCCTCGTAGTCGCGCATGAAAGCATGTTGCCGGCGCATGTGTTGCACGGGGTCGGCCAGCAATTTTCGGTCGCGGAGGAACACGGCCCAAAGCAGGTCGCTGCTGCCGCTGAGCAGGGTGTCGTCGAGATCAAAGAGGGCAAGCGGCATGCTGGCGATCCACCCCAAAACATGACCTGGGGTCTGACACGGGGTCGGTCTTAGGGATTCGTCTCCTGGAAGCGCGCCCGCCTGATATGCCAGGTTTGCTCCATGCCGCTCAGCATCTCGCAACCCAGGTCCTGGCGGTTTTCTTCTCCGGGTGCAATGCGATCCGCGGTCAGGCCGACCTGGCGCGTATCCATCAGGCGGCGGAACATCCGATAGTTGATAACGCGATTGGGATGGTCGTTCTGCAGGTAGCGCATCTTGCCGCGCCGCAGGCTGGAGCACTTGGACGAGAAGCGGGCATCTATGCGCAGAAAGGACCCGGCCTCGGCGCCCCCGGCTTCCTTCGGCGGTGCTTCGGAGCCGGCCGCATACCCCGCCGGGACGGTCGGTCCGACAGCCAGGGCCAGCAGCACGCCCCAGACGCCGACGCGACCCAGGCAGCCCAGTGCGGGGCGCTTACGAGCCTGCTGAGCAACTGTCATCATCCAATCATACCTCTTGAGATAAGTGCGGGGCGGCGGGCGCAAAGCATGCCCCCGGCCCGGCCGATCGTCTCCGCCGACTCCGTGCCGGCAGACTCATTCTTCCAGGATGCTGCCAAGCATCCAGGCATTCTTCTCGTGGATCTGCAGGCGTTCGGTCAGTAAGTCCAAGGTTGCTTCATCAGCAGCCTTTTCCGCCGCCGGAAAAGCGGCGCGCGCCGTGTTCGCCACGATACATTGGTCGGCGGCAAGCTGGCGCACCATCTCCAGGGCCCGCGGCACGCCAAGCTCCTCCTGGATCTGGGTCAACCCGGCGAACTCCTGGTAGGATCCCGGGGCGCGCGCGCCGAGAGTACGAATGCGCTCGGCGATGGTATCCACGGCCAGGGCCAATTCGGTGTATTGTTGTTCGAACAGCAGGTGCAGGCTGGCGAACAAGGGGCCCTGGACGTTCCAATGAAAATTGTGGGTCTTCAGGTATAGCGTGTAGCTGTCCGCCAGCAGCGCGTTGAGCTTGCCGGTGATGGCGGCGCTTTGCCTGGCACTGAGCCGTTGGATGCGACCTGCGCGCCCGGCGTTTTTGCGGTTCGGCATGTTTTTAACTCCCGGGAATCCTGAGAAATCCTACGCTGCCTCGTCATGGGAAACCCTCTTCTATGGGCTGCGTCATGAACTTCAAGGGGATTCTCCTCAAGGCTGTGGATTGAGCACTTGTTCAGGTTAACAACTACCGCTTTTTTGCGCAAGTTTTCGCGTCAGCATGAGACCCGCGGCGGCGGACGCTGAGACGATGCGCATTCATATCCTTGGCATCTGCGGTACCTTCATGGGCGGCATCGCACTCCTGGCGCGGGAGGCCGGGCACGAGGTGAGCGGTTCCGACCAAAACATCTATCCGCCGATGAGCGACATGTTGGCCGCGCACCGGATTTGCCCCAGGCAGGGTTATCACCCGCGTCATCTGCGCCCGGCACCCGACCTGGTCATCGTCGGGAATGCCCTGGCGCGGAGCAATCCGCTGGTGGAATACCTGCTGGAAGAAGGCATTCCCCATGTTTCCGGCCCCGAATGGCTGGCGCGCGAAATCCTGCCCGGGCGGCGGCTGCTGGCCGTGGCAGGAACCCATGGTAAGACTTCCACCAGTTCCATGCTGGCCTGGATCCTGGAGCGGGCCGGCCTGCGGCCCGGCTACCTGGTGGGCGGCCTCCCGGGCAACTTCGATGTTTCCGCGCGGCGCGGCGGCGGCGATTGCTTCGTCGTGGAAGCGGACGAATACCACAGCGCCTTCTTCGACCGGCGGCCCAAGTTCATGTTGTGGCGTTACGAGACCCTGGTACTGACCAACCTGGAATACGATCATGCGGATATTTTTCCTGATCTCGAGTCGATTTGCGCTGAGTTCAGCCGATTGCTCAAGTTATTGCGACCCTCCAGCCTGTTGCTGTACAACTCCGGGGACGCCCAACTGCGGCGCCTGCTGGAGCGGGGTTGCTGGTCCCGGACGCAGGGCTTTGGCGGCCCGGGAGTGCGCTGGCGTGGTGAACCGTTGAGCGCCGACGCCACCCATTTTCGGGTGTATGACGGGAGCCGCGTGGCCGGGGAAGTCCGCTGGGAAGTGTTGGGACGGCACAACCTGCTGAACGCCCTGGCGGCGATAGCCGCCGCGCGCGAGGCCGGCGTCTCACCGGGGGACGCCTGCGCGGCGCTCGGCGAATACCGGCCGGTGCGACGCCGCCTGCAGTTCCTGGGTCGCCCGGGAGGCATCAGTCTTTACGATGATTTCGCTCACCACCCCACCGAAATCCGCTGTGGGCTGCAGGCCTTGCGCCCAACACTGGCGGCGGGCGCCCGCCTCTTCGCCCTCACCGAGCCGCGCACCCATTCCATGCGCATGGGAGCGCACCAAGCCACCCTGGCACCCGCCTTGGTGGAGGCCGATCGGGTCCTGATGCTCCATCCCGCGACCCTGTCGTGGGACCTGGCAAAAGCCGTCGCCCCGCTTGGTAAACGCTGTACCCTGTGCCGGGATGGCAAGGAGATACTGGCCCTGGTATTGAACGAGGCGCGCCCGGGGGATGTGCTTGTCATCATGAGCAACGGTGACTTTGCAGACCTGCGCGGGCGGCTCCTGGAACTCCTGGAAACCAGGGGGAAAGTCGCCGCACCCGCGCACGAGTCTTCCTCGAAGCCAGGGGCTTAGCGTGTCAACTTCCAGGAACGCCGGCCTGCGTGCGGCGCCGGCCTGGCAGGCGCGGTTCCTGGGTTGCGGGGCTTCGGCCCTGGCGGCGAACGGGATCCTGGAGGGCGCCCTGCTGGGTCTGTATTCGGCGGCATGTCTGCTGCTCCCGCGGCGTCCCTTGGCCTGGCTCATCCCCTGGCTGCCGGTGTGGCAACGCCAGGCGGCGGCGCTCACGGTGACCTGCGGCCTGGCGTGCGCCGCCGCCCTGACGTTGCAAGCCCTTGACGCCCGCCTGGGTGAGCGCCTGGCCCCGGCACTGGCCCTGGCGGCGGTCAATCCCCTGCTGTGGTTAAGCCTGCTGGATGGCGCCGCCCGGCCGGCGGCGCGCACGGACACCCGGCGGTTTCTCCTTGAAGCCGCCTTGTTGTTGTTCCTGGCGCCTTTCTGTGTCGGCTGCCTGCAGGCGTTGTGGGCCGGAAAGCTACCGCCGGCACTGGCGCTGCTCGCCCTGGCGGTCGTGGCCGTCGCGTGGAAGGCATGTCGCGCGTGCCTGCAAAACTTCCCCCCAAACCGTTTTCCAGGTCACCGATGCAGCATGCCCCGGTAAGCTCCTCGGCGCAAGCGCGGACTTTCTTCCGCAGGCTGGAGAAGTTGCGCCCGGAGCCGACCACCGAACTGCATTACCGCAATCCCTTCGAGTTACTGGTGGCGGTGGTACTCTCAGCACAGACTACCGATGTTGCGGTGAACAAGGTCACCCCCGCCCTGTTCAAGGTCGCCCCGGATGCGCGTTCCATGGCGCGGCTCGGGCGCGATGGGGTGGAGCGCCATATTCGCTCCATTGGTCTGTACCGCTCCAAGGCCAGGCACCTGGCGGCCGCCTGCAAGCTGCTGCTGGAACACCACGGGGGCGAGGTTCCAGAGCACCGGGAACAGCTGGAAGCCCTGCCGGGAGTGGGACGCAAGACCGCGAACGTGATTCTGAACACGGCCTTCGGGCAAGCCACGATCGCCGTGGATACGCATATCTTCCGGGTGGCGAACCGCACCGGCCTGGCTCCGGGACGCACACCCCTCGAGGTAGAGCAGCGCCTGTTGGAGGTCGTACCGGAACGCTATCGACGCCACGCACACCACTGGCTCATCCTGCATGGCCGCTATACCTGCCGGGCGCGCACTCCCTTATGCGCCGAGTGCCCGGTATGGGATTGCTGCGCCTGGCCGCAACGCGGTGCGTCACCACCCGCAACAGGTCGCCGACGGAAGCCGCTGAAGAACGGCCCGGAACAGGGAAAAAACACGCGCCGTGACGACGGGCAGCTATTCTAAATAACAGGAGCCCAAAAACAGGAGATGGAAACAGGGACCGAAGTAAAAGCGGTTCAGGACGCTTCGCTCTTCATGCTGAACTTCAAGCGGATTCCAGCTAATTCGAGGAGGTCCTCGTCCTTCAACGGATAAGCGCTCGGGCCGATGGATTTCCCGTTCACGACCGGGTAGCGCTTGCCATCGCCGTCGCTTTCGATGTGGGTCAGATAGTAACCTTGGGCCCGTCGTGAGATGGCGGCCACCTGCTTGCCAGGCTTACCCAGGGTAACCAGGGCCTTGGTCAGGAACATGAATTTACCGCTGCTGGGACCACTGAGGACACTCAGGCGGGCGTTCCGGACACTCCGGCCCGCGGCGGCGGAATGGTCATCACCAGGGGTGGGAAGCGGGGTGGGGCCGCCGCCGGCTTGTTCAGTCAGCTTGGCGGCCGTGGCGGCGGCGATAGCCGAGCTTGGCTTAATCATCACCGTGCGCTCAAATTCTTCCTCCTTTTCCGGCTCGTCTTCCGCCACGAATTTCATTTCGCTGCGGCCGATAAGGAGGCTATCACCGTTACGCAGGGGATGTTTCTTGATCTGCTCACCGTTCACGATAGTGCCGTTCGTGCTGCCCATATCTTCCAGGAAGGAATCATCCATGATCGTGATGATCATGGCGTGGCGGCCGCTGGCCGCCACGTCATTCAGGAGGAGGTCGCATTCCGGACGCCGGCCTATGATCACCCGTTCCTTCTTGATGTGGAAATCATGGGATTCGCCGCCGGTGCCTTGGATAATCAGCTTGTTCATCACAATTTGTTCGTAAGATCCAGGGATTCAGCTCTCGCCGGGTTGCAGCAGGCCAGTGTCCGATTGCTCAGTGTCCGATTGCTCAGGCACCGGTCCCGACCGGCCGCGCGCCGGAATCCCCCGGGGAATTCCCCGGTATCGGCAGTATCTGTGCCAGGATCACGGAAATATTGTCTCTGCCTCCTGCTTCGTTGGCCTGCGCCACCAGGCCCCGGCCCACATCTTCCAGCTTACCATTAAAACGGTCCAAGGTTAAATGGATCTGCTCGTCGCTCACCAGGTCCGTGAGGCCGTCCGAACACAGTAAATAGACGTCATCAGGCTCGGCGGCGACTTCCTGTACGGTCACCTTGACCTCGGCTCCTTTGCCCAGGGCCCGGGTGACCAAGTGTTTATTCGGAAGATCCTGCGCTTCTTCACGCGAGCACAGGCCACGCTCCACGAGGTCTTCCAGCAGCGAATGATCCCGGGTGACCTGTTCAAAACTGGGGCCACGCAGGCGGTACAATCGGGAATCGCCGACGTGCGCCACGGTAACGCGATGCGCCTCGTGAAACAGGGCGGCGACCAGGGTAGTACCCATGCCCTTGTAACTCTTCTTGCTCCTGGCGAGCCGGCAAATTTCCCGGTTGGCAAGGATAATGCTCTCGCGCAGAAATCGAGAGCTGCGGCACAGTCCGCCCCTGAACCCCGGCTGCTCCGTCTTGCTCAGCATGCCCATGCTGCGGCGCAACATGCCCAGGCGACGCATCCGGGAAATCACGTGCGCGACAGCCAGGATGCTCGCTAACTCACCGGCCTCGTACCCCCCCATGCCGTCAGCCAGCACCACCAGCCCGGTGCGGAGATCGCAACCCGTACTGTCCTCATTGTGGGGTCGCTTGCGCCCGACATCGGACAGACTGGCGATCTTTAACCAGGGTTTGGGAGCAGAGAGCATACCAGGACCGGGCAGCACCGCCCTCTGGGGCAGGAAGATTTTCCTCCCGCAACACGCGAGTCGCTCGCTGTAGGTGCTTCCTCAATCATGCGCACAAGCATTCTCCGGGGCTGACTATCAGGAGACGTCATCCATCCTCTTTGACCGGCGCGGCCCGACGGCCCTTACCGGCCTGCTCTTCGGATGCCCCCCGACGGTGCTCCCAAAATCCGCATACCACATACCGCCATTATAGCGCTTGAAAGCGCACTCGCCACCACCTGGGCACCGACCCGCGCCCGCCGGCAACGCGCGCTAGCGCTCCAGCAGGGCGCGCTTGCCTTTCTTGTCGTCCCAGTCGCCCGCATCCGGCGGAGGGTCTTTGCGCTCGCTGAGCACCGGCCAGTCACGGGACAGTTCCGCGTTCAGCTGCAGGAATTGCTCTTGTCCTTCCGGTATCTCTTCCTCGGGGACAATGGCGTCCACCGGGCACTGTGGTTCGCACAAGGTGCAATCGATGCACTCATCCGGGTCAATCACCAGCATGTTCGGCCCCTCATGGAAGCAGTCCACGGGGCAGACTTCCACACAATCCGTGTATTTACACTTGATGCAGCTTTCCAAAACAACGAAAGTCATGTTTGATCTCCTGTGTCCCTTGATGGCCGGGGACGCTTCCCGATCCCGGCTCGGCTACCTCGCCCGGCGGCAACGCACTTGCATAGTATACGGCCAACCGTGCGATAGATCACCTTCTGGAGATCCCGACGGCGCTCCCAGAAGCTGCATACCATTTACCATCATTAGAGTGCTGAAAGCGCACTCGCCACCACATCCCGAGCGCCGGCAGGGCGTGTGTGCCTTCCCTGCCGCCCCGGTCGTCCGCATCCGGCGGCGGAGCTTTACGCTCGCTCGACACCAACCGGTCACGGGACAGTTCCAGGAAATACTTCTGTCCTTCCGCTCCCTCCCCGGGGACAACGGCGTCCACCAGGCACCGTGGGGCGCACAAGGTGCAATCGATGCACTCATCCGGGTCAATCACCAACATGTTCGGCCCCTCGTGGAATACAGTCCACGGGGCCGACTTCCACGCAATCCGTGGCTCTTAATGCAGCCTTCCAGAACAACGAAAGTCATGCTTGATCTCCCGTGTCCAACGATGACCGGGGACGCTTCCCGATGCCGGCGCGGCTATCCCGCCAGGCGGCAACGCACTTGCAAAGCACTTGCATGGCATGTGGGCAACCGCATCCCACGACGCACCGCGGAAACAGCCGTCACCCCGGGCGATCGACGGCCGCCTTGATGGCGGCTTCGGGCACCGAGGCTTCCTCTTCGGCAAGCAACTCCCGCAGCCGGTAAAGAGCCTCCAGCGCCTGGCGCGGGCTGAATTCATCCGGGCGTAGTTCCAGCAACGCCTGGTGCAGCCGGGTCTTGTCGACAGGCGGCGCCGCGCCGGGAGCTTCCCCGAAGAGTTCCGGTTGCCGCGTGTCCCCGGGATAGGCTGCGGCCAGGCGCGCCTCCAGGCGCTCCTGCTCACGCCGCGCACTTTCCACTACCGGCGGCGGCACCCCGGCCAGCAGGGCCACCTGCAGGCCGTAACTGCGGCCCGCGGGGCCTTCCCGCACGTCGTGCAGGAAGACGATGCGGGAATCGTGCTCGCGTGCCTCCAGGTGCACGTTGCACACCCCGGGGAGCGCCTCGGCGAGCTGCGTCAGCTCGAAGTAGTGGGTGGCAAACAGCGTCAAAGCGCCGGACTTGTGCACCAGGTGTTCGGCGCAGGCCCAGGCCAGGGCCAGTCCGTCTATGGTCCCGGTGCCGCGTCCCACTTCATCCATCAGGACCAGGCTGCGGGGGCCGGCGTTGTACAGAATGTTTGCGGTTTCGGTCATTTCCACCATGAAGGTGGAGCGGCCGCCGGCCAGGTCATCACCGGCCCCGATGCGAGTGAAGACGTGGTCGATGGGTCCCAGGCGGGCCGCCCGTGCCGGCACAAAGCCACCCATGTAAGCAAGGAGCACGATCAACGCACACTGGCGCATATAGGTGGATTTGCCACCCATGTTGGGACCGGTGATCACCAGCATGCGCCGCCCATCTTCCATGTGCAGATCGTTCGGCACGAAGGCGTCGCTCAAGTTGCGCTCCACCACCAGGTGGCGCCCCCCCTCGATGTGCAGTTGTTCCTCGGGCACCAGCTGAGGCCGCACCAGGTCCAGGGCTTCCGCGCGCTCCGCCAGGGCCGCCAGGGCATCCAGCCGGGCGGCCGCCGCGCTGCATTGCTGCAGGGCCGTGAGCACTCCGTGCAGGCTCTCCAACAGGGCCTCGTAGAGTTCCCTCTCGCGCGCCAGGGCGCGCTCCCCCGCGCCCAGCACCCGGTCCTCAAAGCGCTTCAATTCCGGGGTGATGTAGCGCACCGTATTCTTCAGGGTCTGGCGGCAATGATATTCCGCGGGCAGTTCAGCGCGCAGGCGGCGGCTCAGTTCGATGTAGTAGCCGCTGACCTGGTTGTAGCCCAGGCGCAGATTCGCCAACCCCGTGCGCTCCCGCTCGCGCCGTTCCAGTTCCGCAAGCCGCGCGCCGGCATCCCGCCGCAGCATGCGGTTCTCATCCAGGGCCTTGTCGTAGCCATCCCGAAACACACCGCCTTCACGAATATGGGCCGGCGGCGCGTCCACCAGCGCCCGGCACAACCGTGCGTGCAGTTCCGGCCGCGGCGCCAGCGCGGCGGCCAAGGCATGCGCCCGGGGACAATCCAGCGCCGCGGCGCGTTTCTGCAGTTCGGGCAGCGCGCTCAGCAACGTGCGCAACTGCACCAGGTCACGCGGTCGCGCGCTGTTCAACGCCACCCGGGAAAGGATGCGCTCACTGTCACCTACCTCGCGCAACACCCGGCGTAACGGTTCATACCGCTGCTCCTCGAGCAACGCCTGCACCACCGCATGGCGCGCCGCAACCCGGCCCTGGTCGCGCAGCGGACGATGCAGCCAGCGGCGCAACAGGCGGCCGCCCATGGCGGTCACGCTGGAATCGATGTGCCAGAACAGGCCGTGCCGGGCTTCCCCAAGCAGGCCGGTATCCAGTTCCAGGTTGCGGCGGCTGGCCGCGTCCAGGTGGATCGCATCCTCCGGCGCTTCCAGGCGCGGCGCTTGAATATGCGGTACGGCGCCGCGCTGAGTCTCGCGGGCGTAGTAGAGTAACGCCCCGGCGGCGCCCACCGCGGTCCTGAGTTCCGCGCAGCCGAAGCCCTCCAGGCCGTGCACATGGAACTGCTCCTCCAGCAGACGCCGCGCACTGCCATATTCGAAATGCCAGTTTTGCAGGAGCGAAACATGCGTGTCCGACGGCACGGGGAATGCATCGTACGGCGCACCCTCCTCCGCCAGCAGCAACTCGGCCGGCCGCAGACGCTCCAGCTCCGCTTCCAGCATCACCTTTTGCTCCACCTCCCCCAAGGTGAAACGACCGCTGCTGAGATCCAGGGCCGCCACCCCCCAGAGTTCCCCGGCACCGGGGTGGACCGCCACCAGCAACCGGGCGGCGCGCGCCTCCAGCAAGGCTTCGTCGGTCAGCGTGCCGGGCGTGATGACGCGCGTCACCTCGCGCCGCATCAAGCCGCGGCCCGCTTCGGGCGCGCCGACCTGCTCGCAGATCACGGCCGTCTCACCACGCCGCACCAGTTTCGCCAGGTAGCCATCCAGGGCGTGGGCCGGCACACCCGCCATGGGCACCTCGCCGTCCAGAGACTTGTGGCGCCGCGTCAGGGCGATATCCAGCAGCCGCGCGGCCTTGCGTGCGTCCTCGTAAAACAATTCAAAGAAATCCCCCAGTTGAAAGAACAGCAGCGTGTTCGGATAGCGCTTCTTCAGTTCCAGGTATTGCTCCATGACCGACATTTTGGAGCGCGGGGGGTTGCCTTTGTTCATGGGCCTTCGTTCATGGGCCTCTGTTGCGGCGGTGCAGCAGCGCAGCGCCACGCCAGAGGAGAATGAGCGCGGCGTGAGGGCAGCGCGGCTCCCTGGTGCGGAACCCGGGTCACAGCCGCCGCCATGCCGTGCCCGGTGCCTCGGCGGGTCAGCGGCGCAGGATGCCCACTACCTCTTCCAACTCCACGCGCAGTTGGCGGATGATTTGGCGGCTGCGGCTCATATCCACCCGGGATTCCTCCCCTTCCAGCTGCTGCCGGGCGCCGCTGATGGTATAGCCCTTGTCGTAGAGCAGGCTGCTGATGCGGCGCACCAGGATCACATCCTCGCGCTGGTAGTAGCGCCGGTTGCCGCGCCGCTTCAGGGGCTGCAGTTGCTTAAACTCCTGCTCCCAATAGCGCAGCACATGCGGCCTGAGCTGGCAGAGTTCGCTGACTTCGCCGATGGGGAAATAGCGCTTCGCCGGAATCGGCGGCAGATCCTGGTTAATTCCCGGGTCCAACATGGTTCTTCACCTTCACTTTAAGTTTCTGTGCAGGCCGAAACAGGACGACCTGGCGTGCACTGATAAGGGCCGCCTTCCGGGTTTTGGGATTGCGACCCATACGTTCGGACTTGGCGCGCAGGATGAAGCTGCCGAATCCGGACAACTTCACCGAATCGCCTTGCGCCAGCGCATCCTCGATTTCAACAAAAAAACGCCCCAGGATTTCTTTCGCTTCGCGCTTACTGAGACCAAGTTGTGCACTGATCTGCTCAGCAATTTTCTCTCTGTTCAAAGTGCGCGGTCGCATGCTGAACTGCTCAGCCATATCCGTTCTTACTCAAGGTTATTCCGCTTCCTTATCCTGATCAACCCGGCCGCGCGGCCCAGCCCCCGGCGTCACCAGGTCCGGCCGGGAGGGTAAAAACCTGGAAAACTTCCTGTCTGGAAGGGCTCTTTCCCGCATCTCCGGCGATGCGGGCGGCACCCGTGGGAAGCAGGCGGGAAGCGATTCAGCCTGATTCGCGCAATACCGCCCCGCATTTCCCGCGTACCGCAGCGAGTATTTCTGATAGCTTCCGTTCCAACTCTTCCTGCCCTAGCGTGCTGGATTCTTTCTGAAAAATCAAGCCTATAGCCAGACTTTTTAAGTTTTTTCCTAATTCCTGGCCGTGGTACACGTCAAACAGGCGCAGTTCGGCCAGATCCTCGCCGGCAGCCGCCCGGATGGATTCCAATACGGCGGCGGCCGGCATTTCCTCGGCGACCACCAGGGCCAGATCGCGGCGCAGGCTGGGAAAACGCGAAAGAGGCTTGAGGACCGGCGGCCGCTCCTCCAGGAGGTTCAAACGCAATTCGAAAAGCCAGGCGCCGGAAGGCAATTTCAAGTCAGCCGCCAAGGCCGGGTGCAGGCGCCCCAGGAGACCCAGTTGTTGTTGCACGCCATCGCCGGTTTCCAGGGTCACCCGCGCCGCCTGTCCGTCATGCAGGGCGGGATGTGTCACGGCCTCAAAGCGCGTCTTACCCGCTCCTTCCAGCAGGCGCTCCAGGTCCCCCTTGAGATCGTAGAAATCCAGCGGGCGGGAATCCTCGCCCCATTGTTCATCGTGCGCGGTGCCGCAGGCGACGCCGCCCAGCCGGAATTCTTCACCGGGGCGGCCGTCATGCTTCGCACTGAACACCACTCCGTACTCGAAGAGTCGCACTCGTTCCTGCTGGCGGCGCAGGTTATGACGCAGGGCGGACAGCAGGCCGCACCAGGTGGAAAGCCGCAACACCGACATCGAGCTCGCCAGGGGATGCGCCAGGAGCGGCGCCTCCTGGTCCGGAAACAAGCGCTTCTGCAGTTCCGGGTCGACAAAGGAATAACTCATTGCCTCGTGGTAACCGCGTGCGCAGAGGAGCTGCGCCAGGTGCCACGCAGTATCTTCGAGCACAGGCAGCACGTGACGGGCGGGGGAGGGACGCGGTTTGACGGACGGGATGTGCTCGTAGCCAAGCAGGCGCGCCACTTCCCCTACCAGGTCCACCTCCAACTTCAGGTCGGGACGATGCCCGGGAACGGTGACGTGCCAGTCTTCTCCGGCATCCTCTACCGGCATGCCCTGCCGCCTGAACACCTTCCGCACGCGCTCCGGCGGCGGTTCCCAGCCGAGCAACGCCTTCAGGCGCCCGCGACGGAGCAGCACGGATGCGCGTTGCGGTAACTGCCCCGGCGCTTCCTCAAGTACCAGGGGGCCCGGACGCGCGCCGCAGTATTGCACCAGCAGCTCGGTAGCGCGCTCCAAGGCTCGTTCCGGTAAGCCCGGATCCACTCCGCGTTCGAAGCGTTGCGCTGCTGCGGTGCGTAATCCCACGGCGCGCATGTTGTGCGCGATGCGCTCTGGATGAAACCAAGCGCTCTCCAGGAAGACCTCGCGCGTTTCGGGACCAACGGCGCTCTCCCGGCCGCCCATGACGCCGGCCAGGGCCAGCACCCGCCGTTCATCGGCGATCACCAGGTGCTCCGGATCCAGGCGCACCGTGATACCATCCAGCAATTCCAGGCGTTCCCCCCGCGCCGCGCGGCGCACTCGAACAGCGCCGTGCAGCTTTGCGCGATCAAAGGTATGTAACGGTTGCCCGAGTTCGAGCATGACGTAGTTGCTGATATCCACCACCGGATGCAGGCTGCCCAACTCGGAGTGGTGCAGCCGTTCACTCAACCAATCGGGGACCTTCGCCTCCGGCTCCAGGTCCAACAGCACGCGCCCGGCGTAACGTGGACAGCCGCTGGTATCTTCCAGGATGACGGTCTGCTCCTCGGAGGCACGCGCCGCCACGCGGGTCACGGGCGGCTCGCGCCAAGGCGTGTCCAGAATGGCGGCCAATTCGCGCGCCGCCCCCAGGGCACTCAGGCAATCCCCTCGGTCGGGAGTCGGCGTGAATTCCAACAATTCTTCTTCCCCGAATCTCAACCGGAGACGCTGCTCGGCGGAAACCGCGAGCTCCGTCTCCACCCCTGCCATGGTCAAGCGCTGCGCCACTTCGGCGCCCGGCAGATCGGTGTCCAAGTATTCGCACAACCATCGCAGGCTGAGTCGTAGCATGGCTTATCGACTCCGGAGACGCTCAGCGGCGAAACTGCGCCAGGAAACGCTGGTCGTTATCAAAGAAGGAACGCAGGTCGAGGATGCCCAGGGACAACATGGCCAGCCGTTCCACGCCCAACCCAAGGGCCAGGCCGTTGTAGCGCTTCGTGTCCACACCGCAGTTTTCCAGAACGCGGGGATGCACCAGGCCGCAACCCAGTACTTCCAACCAGGCACCGGACGCGCTGCGGATATCCACCTCGGCCGAGGGTTCCGTGAAAGGGAAGTAGGAAGGGCGCAGGCGGAATTCCACCCCGGGGCCGAAAAAATCTTCCAGGAACTTCTCCAGCAGTCCCTTCAGGTCGGCCATGCTCACCGCCTCATCCACCACCATGCCTTCCACCTGGTGGAACATCGGGCTGTGCGTGGCGTCTGCATCGCGCCGGTAAACCCGCCCCGGGGCGACAAAGCGCAGCGGCGGCTTCCGGTGCTGCAGGTAACGGATCTGCATCGGCGAGGTATGCGTGCGCAACAGCAGATCCTTTCGTTCCAAGTAGAAAGTGTCGTGCATGGCGCGCGCCGGATGCAGGGGCGGAATGTTGAGCGCCTCAAAATTGAAGTGTTCGTCTTCCACTTCCGGGCCGGTGGCGATTCCAAAGCCGAGCCCGGCAAAGATATCGAGGATTCTTTCCATGGTCAGGCTAATCGGATGGCGCGCGCCGCGCGCATCACCGCGGCCGGGCAGGCTCACGTCCAGCTGTCCTGCTTCCAGCGAGCGCCGCAGCCGCTCCTCGCGCAACTCCGCGCGGCGGCGGCGCAGGGCCTCCGAGAGTTCCCGCCGGGCCTGGTTAACGGCCTTCCCGGCGGCCGGCCGCCGGCCGGGGTCCAGGCGACCGAGAGCGCGCAACATGCCGGTGAGACGGCCCTTGCGGCCCAGGTAAGCCACCTTCACCGCTTCCAGTTGCGCCTCATCCCGGGCCTGCCCCAAGTCTGCCTGGGCCTCCGCCAGGAACTCCCGCAGGTCGCTCTCGGAACAAATGGGCGTGGTCATGACGAGCCGGGCAAGGATGGGACGGACGAAATGGAAACCGGGGGACGGGGAGCTTTCAGGGGAAACGAGACCTCAAGGAGCGCACCCCTTCCTGCTTTCGGGAAGTCGGCGGGATAAGGGCCGGGGCGCGCCGTTCAGACAGTTAAAGCCTGGCGGGCGCGTTTAGCGAGGGCCGCGAAACTCTCCCGGTCGGTCACCGCCATGTCGGCCAACTGGCACCGGTTCAGTTCAATGCTGGCGCGGCGCAGGCCGTACATGAAGCGGCTGTAAGACAGGCCGTGCAGGCGCGCCGCGGCGTTGATGCGCAGGATCCACAGCGCCCGGAAATCGCGTTTGCGCCGCCGCCGATCGCGGTAGGCGTACTGCAAGGCACGGGTGACCGCCTGGTACGCCACCCGGTAGCTGCTCTTGCGCCGTCCACGATAGCCGGCGGCCTGTTTCAGAATTTTTTTGTGTCGGGCGTGGCCCGCCACGGCATTTGAAGCCCTGGGCATAGTTCTCTCCCGTGCTCAGCGTCATAGATACGGCAGCATCAGGCGCACCGCCCGCCGATCCCCAGCGGCGACCTGGGCGCCCGCGCGCAAGCGCCGTTTGCGGCGCGGACTCTTCTTGGTCAGGATGTGATTGCGATTGCTGCGCCGGAAGCTCAATTTGCCGGTGGCGCTGCAGCGAAAGCGCTTCGCCGCACCCCGGTTGCTTTTCATCTTGGGCATAAAACCACCTGTCTCCGCGGTAGCGCGCCTCAACGGGCCGGCGCCAGGATCATGATCATCAGCCGGCCTTCCAGGCGCGGCATCTGCTCTATCTGGATGCTGTCACCCAGGTCCGTACGAATCCGACTCAGCATGGCCGTTCCCAAGTTCTGGTGCATCATCTCCCGGCCCCGGAAACGCAGGGTTACCTTAACCTTATTGCCCTGTTTTAGGAAACGCTTCATGTTGCGCATCTTGATATCGTAGTCATTGTCCCCTGTACCGGGCCGGAATTTCAGCTCCTTGACCTGGATCTGTTTCACCTTGCGCCGCGCCGACTGACGCTTCCTGTTCTTATGGAACAGGTACTTCCCGTAGTCCATGAGGCGGCACACGGGCGGCTTTTCGGCTGGCCCGATCTCCACCAGGTCCAGGCCCGACTCCTCGGCAGCGCTCAAGGCCTGCTCCAGGGTCTGGATGCCGACCTGGTTCCCCTCCGCGTCGATCAAGCGCAGGTTGTCGGAGGTGATGTCCTCGTTGACCCGGTTTCGCTTTGCCGCCGAACTGGTAGCGTTCACCCGTTCAGGCATCCGCCGCGAGAGTCGCGCCGCCAGCTTCGGGAACAGCGGCGGCATTCCGTACAAGCAGGTCGCTGAAATCGTTCGGGGTCATGGGGCCGAGCCGCGCCCCGCCGCGCTCACGCACCTCCAGCGTGCCGGCGCGCGCCTCGCGCGCTCCGGCCACCAACAAGTAAGGGATTTTCTGCCGCGCATGTTCTCGTATCTTAAATTGAATCGTTTCATTTCTCAAGTCGCAGTCGACGCGCCCCCCACGCGCACGCAACACCACCACCGCCGCCTCGGCGTAAGCGCGCTCCCGATCAGTCAGCGACAACACGACCGCCTGTACCGGTGCCAGCCAGACCGGCAGGGCGCCCGCGTAGTGCTCCAGCAGGATGCCGATAAAGCGTTCCAGGGAACCCAGGATAGCGCGATGAATCATCACCGGCGCGCGCCGCGTGCCGTCCTCGGCCACGTAGGAGGCGCCGAGCCGTTCCGGCATGGAAAAGTCCAGTTGCACCGTCCCGCACTGCCAGCGGCGGCCGATGCTGTCCGCCAGCACGAATTCCACCTTGGGCCCGTAGAAAGCGCCCTCCCCGGGCTGCAGACGGTACTCCAGGCCGCTGTTCTCGACAGCTTCCCGCAACGCCTGCTCGGCGGCGTCCCACTGCGCGTCAGAACCCACGCGCCGCTCCGGCCGGGTGGAAAAGGCCAGTTCCACCTCCTCGAAACCGAAATCCCGATAGACCTGCAGGGTGAGTTCCAGAAGCACCTTCACCTCGGCGCGCAACTGCTCCTCGGTGCAGAAGATATGCGCGTCGTCCTGGGTGAAGCGGCGCGCCCGCAACAGGCCGTGCAAGGTGCCGGAAGGCTCGTTGCGATGCACGATCCCAAACTCCGACATGCGCAGCGGCAGGTCACGGTAACTCTTCAGCCCCTGCTTATAGATCTGGACATGCGCCGGGCAGTTCATCGGCTTGACGGCGAAGTCGCGTTCATCCAGCCGGATCACGAACATCAGCTCACCGAACTTGTCCCAGTGGCCGGAGCGCTCCCACAGGGCGCGGTCCAGGATCTGCGGCGTATGCACCTCCAGGTAGGCGTGTTTTTCCAGCCGGGCGCGGATGTGCTCCAGCACCAGGCGATACAGGGTCCAGCCACGCGCATGCCAGAACACCATCCCCGGCGCTTCCGGCTGCAGATGGAACAGGCCCAGGTGCGGCCCCAATTTTCGATGGTCGCGCTTGCGCGCTTCTTCAAGGCGCCGCAGGTAGGCTTCCAGGGCGGCTTTATCGCCCCAGGCGGTGCCGTAAATACGCTGCAACATGCGGCGGCTGCTGTCCCCCCGCCAATAGGCGCCGGCCAGGCGGGTCAGGCGAAAATGGCGCAGGTGCCGGGTATTCGGCACGTGCGGGCCGCGGCACATGTCCACGTATTCCTCGTGATGATAGAGCGCCACGCGCTCGTCCCCGGGTAGTTCCCGCAGCAATTCCAGCTTGTAATCCTCGCCGCGCTCCCGAAACACCGCGCGCGCGCCCTCCACTTCCACCAGTTCCCGCAGCACATCGTAGTCGCGGCGCACCAACTCGCACATGCGCCGCTCCAGGGCGGCCATGTCCTCTGGGATGAAGGGGCGCTCGTGGTCGATGTCATAGTAAAAGCCGTCTTCCACCACCGGTCCGATAGCCAGGCGCGCCTGCGGGAAAAGCTGCTTCACCGCCTGTCCCAGGAGATGGGCGCAGGAATGACGGATGATCTCCACGCCCTCCAGATCGCGCGCGGTGATGACACGCAATTCCGCGTCATCATCCAGGCTGACACAGGCATCCACCAGGCGCCCGTCCACACTGCCGGCCAGGGCCGCGCGACCCAGACCCGCGCCGATATCGCGCGCCACCTGCGCCACCGTGACCGGCTCCGCGTAGCAGCGCTCGGAGCCGTCCGGAAGCTTGATTCGGGGCATGAAGGGATTTTCCGCTTGTGGGGAATAACGGGGTATCAGGATCAATCAGAAGGCACGGCGGACACCGTCCACACGCCGCGTTGGGTTCCGCACGGACGACACGTGGGAACCCGCCCGGGAAGGGGAAACCCCACGAACAAACCTGGTAGGCGCGATTGGATTTGAACCAACGACCCCCACCATGTCAAGGTGGTGCTCTGCCAACTGAGCTACGCGCCTGGGTCGGGTCCGCAGTATAGTAGGGAAAGATAGGAATTGCCATCACCGCCATCACCCACCGGGAAAATCCGGCGCGCAAATCTGCGGCAACGGCCCGGTACACGTCACGGAGTACCGTCCATGAACGAAACCGCCGTCACATCGCTTTCTTACGAAAAGGCCCAGCAGGAACTAAGGGAATTAGTGGAAAAGATGGAGGGCGGAGATCTGCCCCTGGAAGATTTACTCCAGGGATACGAGCGCGCCACGGCGCTCAGGAAACATTGCGAAGAACTGCTCAACAATGCAGAGCAACGGGTGCAGGTGTTGCTGGATGAAAACGGCGAACAGTCCCTGGAAACGGAAACGGGCGAAGGCACGGAGCCAGGGGAAAGCGAGACCGAGTGAATGTCGCGTCCTGAAGACGGCCGGGCGCGCCTCGGCGGTTTCCAGGAGCGCACCGAGCGGGCCCTGGAAGCCACGTTGCCGGGTGCCGGGGAGGAACCGCGTCGCTTGCACGAGGCCATGCGCTACAGCACTCTGGACGGCGGCAAGCGGCTGCGCCCAACCTTGGTTTACGCCGTCGGAGAGGCCTTGGGCGCGGCTTCCGAGACCCTGGACGCGCCTGCCTGCGCGGTGGAACTGCTACATGTCTATTCCCTGGTGCACGACGACCTGCCGGCCATGGACAACGCCGCGCTGCGGCGCGGCCGGCCCACCTGCCACCGCCGCTACGGCGAGGCCAACGCCATTCTCGTGGGAGACGCCCTGCAGGCGTTGGCTTTCGAGCAATTGATCGGCGCGACGACCATCCCACCCCGGCGCCGCCTGCGCATGCTGGCCGAACTGGCCGCCACCAGCGGCGGCCACGGCCTGGTAGGCGGCCAGTTTATGGACCTGGAGGCGACCGGCCGCCGTATCGACCGGCAAAGCCTGGAAGACATTCACCTGCGCAAAACCGGCGCACTGATCCGCTCCGCCGTGCTGCTTGGCGCCGCCGCCGCGCCCCAGGCGCCGCGCCGCGCCCTGAAGGCTTACGCCCGCTGCATCGGCCTGGCCTTCCAAATCAAAGACGACATTCTGGACGTAGAGGGCGATATCCAGATGCTTGGCAAACCCAGCGGCTCGGACCGCGCGCGCGGCCTGACCACCTATTCGGAATTACTCGGCACGGCGGGTTCGGCACGGGCCGCCGCCGAGCTGTTGGAGGAAGCGCACGGAAAGCTGGAACCCCTGGGGGAGAGAGCCGGGTTCCTGCATTGGCTGAGCGACTACATCGTCAACCGCGAGCACTGATACCACGTGGGGGCACAGCCTCGGGGTAAGGTCGGTCATTCATTGTTCCAGCGCCTCCCGTAGCTGCATTTCCATATCCAGGCCGATGCAGCGCAGCTGCACGGTGACTTCCAGCTTCGCATGCTCATCCAGTCCGCCTCGTTCCCGGGCCAGCCGCCGGGCTTCGTCCAGCTCTCGCTGGGCACGGACACCAAAGCGCTTCAGGAATTTCCGCACCGCCAGGTTCCATTGCTCATCGTTCATATCAATGACTCCTCTTGATCTAACAGGCACGCGCCGGATGCGCGGCCACGCTACAGCAATACGTCCAGGGCGCCCGCCCCGCCCGCCCGGGTATGGCTTTCCCGGAAGGCCCGCACCCGCTTGTCGGCGCGCAGCCAGATCGGCACCTGTTCCCGCAGCGTGACCCTGGCGCGCGGGGAGTGGAGCGCGCGCCCATGGATGACGCGCAGAAAGCGATACCCCTCGGCCACGCAACGACCCAGGGTGCCGATCAGAACCCGGTGCGCCTCTTCCAGGCGATAGCCGTGCAGGTCTATCGTGTAATCGGGCACGGTGCGCAAACGTCCAAGTTGATCCCGTTCGCGACGGCCCACCCCCGGGCGCAGAAACTCCCGCACGTTGCCGTCGTGGCGGTCCGGGGTCGCGGCACGCCGAGGCCGGACCGGGACTGCGCCGACGGGCACCCTGGCGGGCGGCGGCCGTGGTACCGTTCTCCGTAGAGGTTTGCCCGAAGCCGCCGCATCGGATTCCCGGGAGGAATCGCGCCCGGGGCCGGACTCCTCCGGCGACAGGGGGGGCACCGGGGACTCCACGGAAGAGTTCATGGAATCGGACGCCGCCGACCCGCGCCGCGCGCGGCGCAGGGGCAGGGCATCGGCCACACTGCGCCGGAATAACTCGCGGTCGGCGGCGGATACCTGCCGCCGGGCTTTATCGGACACCTGGAAAACTCGCGGGGCGTTTCAGGCGGCCCGTGAGCCGCGCCGCGGCAACTTCAGATACGGGGAACGCAAGGCCAGCAACACGCCCAGCACGATGCCCAGCATCACCGGAGTGCGCACATCGGCCTTGACCAGCCACAAGTAGTGCAGGATGCCCAGAACGGCGATCAGATAGACCAGCCGGTGCAGCGTCCTCCAGTGCTTCTTAAGCCGCCGGATCATGGCATTGTTGGAAGTCGCGGCCAGGGGGATAAGCAACACGAAGGCGGTGAAGCCCACCGTGATATAGGGACGTTTCACAATGTCATCCACGATATCGCGCAGATCGAAGAAATGATCGAACACCAGGTACGTGGAAAAATGCAGGCAGGCGTAGAAAAAGGCATACAACCCAAGCATACGCCGGAAAAGCACCAGGTTCCAACGAAAAAGCCGCCGCAAGGGGGTGACAGTCAGCGTAATGAGCAGGAAATACAGGGTCCAGTCGCCGGTGAAGTGGGTGATGTCCTCCACCGGGTTGGCGCTGAACCGATCCGTGAAACCGCGCCAGAACAAGACCCCAAGGGGTACCAGGCAGACGCAAAAGAGTAGCGCCTTGGCAGCGCCGCCACGGCGCATCAGAACTGCTCGCGCAGGTCCATCCCGGTATAGAGTTGCGCCACTTGCTCCGCGTAACCGTTGAACTGCAAGGTTTCGCGCTTGAAGAAATCCCCAATACGCCGCTCTTTGCGCTGACTCCAACGCGGATGGTCCACATCCGGATTAACGTTTGAATAGAAGCCGTACTCGCGCGGCGCCTTCAGGTTCCAACTGGTCGGGGGGCGGCGCTCGGTGAACTGGATGCGCACGATGGACTTGATGCTCTTGAAGCCGTACTTCCAGGGCACCACGACGCGCAACGGCGCACCGTTCTGATTCGGCAGGACGCGCCCATACATGCCCACCGTGAGCAGCGTCAGCGGATGCATGGCCTCGTCCATGCGCAACCCCTCCACGTAGGGCCAGTTGATGACGCTGCGCTTCTGGCCGGGCATCTGTTCGGGCCGATAGACGGTCGTGAAGGCTACGTATTTGGCGTTGCCGGTCGGCTCAAAGCGGGACAGCACCGACCCCAGGGGAATGCCCACCCAGGGGATCACCATGGACCAGGCTTCCACGCAGCGCAGCCGGTAGATGCGTTCCTCCAGCTTGTGGGGCTGGATGATGTCCTCCAGATCATGGGTGCCTGGTTTCATGCAGGCGCCGTCCACCTGGACGCTCCAGGGAAGCGGCTGAAAATCCCCGGAAAGCCGTTCCGGATCGCTTTTGTGGGTGCCGAACTCGTAGAAGTTATTGTACCTTGATGCCTTGTCGAAGGGGGTTTGCTCCTCACTCGTGGAAAAAGCACTGTTCTTCTCTTCAACGATCTCCCGGCCCGGCTCCAGGCGCCCGGCATGCAGAGCCGCCGGCGCAAGCAGCAGGGAGGCGGCACTCACCCGCAGGAATTCCCGGCGCCTCCGGAACAGGGATTCCGGGGTGATTTCAGAAGGCTTTGGCTCGTGGCACCGGGGACTCCGGATCAACATGGGTGGGTCTTACCCCCTAGGTGAATTCTTAAAGGGATAGGTGACAGCTTAAACCTGTACCGCGTCATTATAGCACTCCCGGGGGCCGTTCCGGACGGCTCCCGTTATAAGATAGCGTTCGGGCGGCTTGGGACGCTCTCCAGGCGGTACCGGACTTTCACCCCACGGCCTTGCCGAGATCCGACAACCTGCCTTGAAAATATTCACCAGGAATCTCCTCCAAATCACGCTCATCCTGCTGCTCTTCGGAGCCTGGAACTGGTGGTTGAACGTGAGTTCCGGGGAAACAGGCGCGCCGCGCCCCGCATACAGTCTCTCGGTGGAGAGCGCCTTACCGGAACGCCGTGACCTGCGCCCCGAGTACCATTTCCGGGGAGAGTTGCGGCCATCGCAAAGCGTGGAGTTGCGCTTCGAGGTTTCCGGTCGGGTGCGGCGCGTCAGCCTGGAAGCCGGGCAAGAGGTGGAGCAGGGGCAGGTCCTCCTGGAAATAGAGGACCTGGACTACCGGGATACGGCCATGGCGGCGCGGGCGCGGTTGCACCGGGAACGCGAACAACTGGCACGGGATCGAGAACTGCTGGCACTGGCGCGGGCCGAGGTGGAACTGCTGAAAAAGGAGCGGGAGCGCCTGGAGCAGTTGAGCGAACGTTCCCTGGCCGCACATTCCCAGGTGGAGGAAATGCGCCTGCGGCTGCTCGGGCGCCAGGCCGAACTGGCGCGCCTGCGGCACCAGGTCAGCGCCGCCGCCACCCTGCAGACCCTGCAGGCCGAATTGCGGATGGCGGAGCGGAACCTGGAGCGGACCCGCCTGCGGGCGCCTTTCAGCGGCACGGTGAACCGGGTGGCGGTAGAGGAAGGGGAATCCATCCGCCCGGAGCACCTGGCCGTGGAACTGTTGCGCCTGGAACCGCTGGAGCTGCGTGTCTGGGTGCCCGGCAAGGTCATCACGGCGCTGCACATCGGCCTGCGGCTGAACATCCTCGTGGACGACGTCGGTACGACACCGGCCGAGGTGCGCAGCCTGCAGGCGGCCGCCGAGCCGAACACCCATACCCACGAACTGCGCCTCCGGGTGCCCGCGGCGCCCGGTCTGCGGCCCGGCCTGCTGGCCACGGTGCCGCTGCCCGGCGAAACCCTGTCGAACGCCCTGGTGCTGCCGGAAGCCGCATTGCTGCGTGAAGCCGGCCGGACCTACGTGTTTCAGATCATCGAGCAGCGCCTGAGACAGGCGCCGGTGCGGGTGCTGCAGGAACATGCCGGCTGGGTGGCACTTGCCGCCCTGGATCCGGACATCCCGGTGGCGATCTCCGACGTGGCTTCGCTGTCCGACGGCCAGCCGGTCAGGCGACGGGAGCCGGAGCACCCGTCCCCCGACCCGGAACCCACTGATTAGCGCGGCTGCGCGGCCACACGTCGTCACTCCCCTCCGGCCATGCATCTGCTGCTTTTCTTTATTCGCAACCGGGCCCTGGTCAACCTCGCCCTGCTGTTTACCATCATCGGCGGCTGGTTGGCCTGGAAAGCCATCCCGCGCGAGATATTCCCGGTCGTCGACACCGACCTGGTGCTCATCAAGACCCTCTACGAGGGCGCGCCGCCAGCCGAAGTGGAAAGCCAGGTCACCCTCCCCATCGAGGAGGAATTCCTGGAACTCTCGGATGTGGATTATGTTTCCTCGCTGAGCAAGGAAGGAGCCTCCTCCGTGTTCATCAGACTGCTGCCCGGCACCGACGTGGAGGATTTCATGCGCGAGGCCCAGGGTCTCCTGGACAGCGTGCGCGATCTGCCGGAGCAGGCCGAGGAACCGATCCTGAGCAGGCTGCGTTCACGCTTCCCGCTGCTCACCATGAGCCTGTCCGGAAACCTGTCGCAGGCGCGCCTGCATGAATTGTCGGAACAGGTGCGCGAGCGCGCCCTGCAACTACCGGGCGTGGCTTCCATCAACCAGGTGGGACAGCGTGATTGGGAGCTCTGGGTGATAGTCGACCCGGGCGACCTTTCCACCCTGGGCGTGAGCCTGGACGAGTTGACCGTCGCCCTGCGCCGCAATCTGCCCGATTTCCCGGGCGGCGTGCTGCACGCGCCGGACGGGGATGTACGCCTGCGCGGCCAGGGCGTCACACCGGAGCCGGACGAGATAGAGCGCATCGTGCTACGCACCGGGGCGGACGGATCCCAACTGCGTCTCGGCCAAGTGGCGCGGGTCGAATTACGCCTGGAAGAGGCGACGACTTATGCTCGTTTCAACGGCCGCCCATCGATCAATCTCAGCCTCTCGAAGACGCGTGAAGCGTCCACCATCAAAGTGGCGCGCACCGTGCGGCGCATGGGTGAAGAGTTACAGGCGAGCCTGCCGCCCGGGGTCGAGGTAGGCTTCCACAGCGACATGTCCAGGTACATCAAGACCCGCCTCAGCACCGTCAAGTCCACCGGCCTGGTCGGCCTGATGCTGCTACTGCTCACCTTGTGCCTGGCCTTCGGCTTCCGCGCCGCGCTCATCACCGGCTTCGGCCTGCCGGTAGCCATGTTGGTCACCGTCATGGTTCTGCACCTGCTGGGCTACACCATCAACATGATCTCCCTGTTCGCTTTTCTCGTGGTTCTAGGGGTCCTCGTGGACGACGCCATCATTGTCACCGAGAGCATTTACCGGCGCATGGAGTCAGGTATGGAGCCGCATGCGGCCGCCGTGCAGGGCAGCCTGGAAGTGTTCTGGCCGGTGACCGTCTCCACCCTGTCCACCATCGCCGCCTTCCTGCCCATGTTCGCCATCGGCGGCATCGTGGGGCTTTTCGTGAAGGTGCTGCCAGTGGTGATCAGCTGTTGCCTGCTGGTGTCCCTGGTGGAAGTGTTCATCGTGCTGCCGGGGCACGCCGCCGCACTCTTGCGCCCAGTGCGGCGACCGCCGCGGCCCTGGCGACGGCGCCTGCTGAACGGCTACCTCGACACCCTGAAATGGGTGATGCCGCGCCGCTACCCGTTCCTGGTCGGCTGCGTCGCGCTCTTCTTCCTGAGCCTGAACTACGCCCGCGTGCACCTACCCTACCGGATGTTCGGCTCCGTGGAAGTGGACGAATTTTATGTGAACATCGAAACGCCCGGCCATTACGGCCTGGAAGACACCCGGCGCCTGGCGGAACGCCTGGAACAGGCTGTCTACGAGGTAGTCGAGAAACATGAACTGCAGAGCCTTCTCTCCAACGTGGGAATCAGCTTCATCGACCCACAGATGTTCCGCACCGGCAATAACATCATGCAAATCACCCTGAACCTGGAAAAACGCAGTCCCCGCGGCCTGATTGAGCGCTGGGTTTCGCCGCTCTTCAGCTGGGACAGGCAACGCGGCCGCCGCCTCACCGACACCGAGGACATGGTGAACGCTGTGCGCACGCGCCTGGAGGGCGAACCGGGTATCAAGCATCTGAACATCATCAAGCCGCAGGCAGGCCCGGCCGGTTCCGACATCGTGGTCGGCGTCTCGGGTTCCGGGAACGCCGCCCTGCGCCGCCAGGCCAACCAACTGCGCGACTTTTTGCGCACCCTGCCGGGGGTCCATGACGTGCGCCATGACATGGAACCCGGCAAACCCGAGTACCGCTATACCTTGAATGAGAACGGCCGCCGCCTGGGACTGACCCAGGAGCAGCTGGCACGCGCCGTGCGCATCGGCTTCGTGGGCGAGGAGATACTGAAGGTCAGCGCGGCCGACAAGCGCCTCCCGGTGCGCGTCATCTATCCCGAGTCCCGCCGCTACGGGAACAGCGACCTGCGGGAGCTGCCCGTGGTGCTGGCGAACGGCGCCACCGTGTACCTGGGCGAGGTGGCCGACGTCAGGCGCGCCCACGGTCTGAACCAGATCCGCCGCCGCGACGGGGTACGCATGGCGCGTGTCTATGCCGAGGTGGATGCACGCCTGAACACCCCCCTGCTCGTGACCCAAAGCGTGGAGGACGATTTCACGAAGCGCCTGGAACCCGGCTATCGGCTGCTGTTCCTGGGCGAGCGGCAAGAAGCGCGGGAATCCTTCGCTGATGTCGGCACGGCCATGCTGGTGAGCCTGGCGGCCATCTACTTCCTGCTGACCGCGCTGTTCCGCTCCCTCCTGGACCCGCTGTTGATCATGCTCACCATTCCCCTGGGCATCATCGGCGTGGTGGGCGGCCACGCCCTGTTCGGCTACAACCTGCAGTTCCTGTCCGTGGTGGGCATCCTGGCGTTGAGCGGGGTGATCGTGAATGACACCCTGATCATGCTGGACGCGGCGCGGCGCGCCCGCGCCCGCGGGCTGGCCCCCAAGGCCGCCCTGCTGGAAGCCGGCCGGGTGCGCGCCCGCCCCATCCTGCTCACCACCATCACCACCTTCCTCGGCATGTGCCCACTGATTTTCTTTGCCACCGGACAGACCGCCTTCCTGGCCCCCATGGCGGTCAGCCTGGGTTTCGGCATCATTGCCGCCACCGTGCTCACCCTCTTCACCCTACCCTGCCTGTGCCTGGTCGCCGACGACCTGCGCGCGCTCGTAGCGCGCCGCCGCCCCGCCGCAACCACCCCGGAACAGGGGGCGGACTGAACGCCGCGGGAATCGCTTGAGACCGGCGCCGTCAGTTGCCGGCCACCACCATGTTGGGAATCAGCACGCTGCCGTTGCGGATGGCGCCGCGCGTGTCCAGATCGTTGCCGGTGGCCTCCAGATCCCGGAACATGTCCTGCAGGCGCCCGGCCACGGTGACGCCTTCCACCGGGTGCACCCGCTTCCCGTTCTCGACCCAAAAGCCGGCGACCCCCTGGGAGTAATCGCCGGTCACCAGGTTGCAGCCGGAGCCCATGAGGTCGGTCACCAACAGCCCCCGGTGCATGCCGCCCAGTAATTCCTCGAGACCGCCCGCGGTCGCCTCCACGCACAGGTTATGGACACCACCGGCATTACCGGTAGGCTCCAGGCCGAGTCGGCGCGCCGCGTAAACACCGAGCAGGTAGCCTTCAAGAACGCCGCCGCGCACCAGGTCGCGGTTCCGGGTGGCGACCCCATCCTCATCAAAGGGAGCACTGCCCGGCGCGCGCGGCAGGTGCGGTTGCTCGTGGATGCGCAACGCCTCGGCCCACACCTGGGTGCCAAGTTGTCCCCGCAGGAAACTCGCACCGCGATAAAGATTGACGCCGGAGACGGCGCGCACGAACATCTCAAACAGGTGCTCCGCCGCGGGCGCTTCGTAAAGCACCGGCACGTTGCAGGTGCGCAGGCTTCGGGGGCCGAGCCGCGCCAAGGCCCGCGCCGCCGCGGTGCGGCCGATGTCCTCCGGCGCGGCGAGTTCGTCGGGCGCCACCCGGCTGTCGTACCAGCTGTCGCGTTGCATGCCTTTGCCGTCCCGGGCCACCACCGCGCAATCGATACCATGCCGACTCCAGCTCCAATGGCCGCTGAAATCATGGCTGTTGGCATACACGGTGAACCCTTCGCTGCTGCGCACGGCCGCCCCCTCGGAGTTCTGGATGCGGGGGTCGGCATTGAGCGCCGCCGCTTCCGCGGCCCGCGCCATCGCCACCGCCTGTTCCGGTCGTAATCCCCAGGAATGATGCAAATCCAGTTCCGGAGAGGAGCTCGGCAGGTAGCGCTCCTCCACCAATCCATTGCAGGGATCGTCGCCGGCATGGCGGGCGATATCCAGTGCGCTTTGTACAGTTTCGCACAGCGCCTCGGCACTCAGATCGGAAGTGCTCGCGCCGCCGCGCCGCCGCCCCACGTACACGGTGACACCGAGTTCCTGGTCGCGATGGTGTTCCAGGGTCTCCAGTTCCCCGCACCGCACCCGTACTTCCAGTCCAAGGCCGGCGGCCGCCTCGGCCGCGACCCCATCGGCGCCGCGCCGCCGGGCCTCGCGCACCACCCACCGCGCTTTCTCGCGCAACCCCTCGCCGGCGTTCGGCAATTCCACGGCCATGTTCCCGTCATCTTGCATGCAGCTTATTTTAGCCGTCCCGGCACACAACGCCGCCGGGCCGAGCAGGGACGGACTTACAATAGTCGCAGCCATGGACCCCGCCCGGATTCTGCAAGCCTTGGACAAAGCGCAGCGCGCGGCGGTGGTCGCCCCCCTGGGGCGCGTACTGGTGGCCGCCGGCGCGGGCAGCGGCAAAACCCGGGTGCTGACCCACCGCGTCGCCTGGTGTATCGCACAAAAG
>JABAAT010000030.1 GCA_014238615.1 Gammaproteobacteria bacterium
AGTCTCCAGCAGGGCCATGCTCCAACAGGGTCAGTCTCCAGCAGGGCCATGCTCCAACAGGGTCAGTCTCCAGCAGGGCCATGCTCCAACAGGGTCAGTCTCCAGCAGGGCCATGCTCCAACAGGGCCAGTCTCCAGCAGGGCCATGCTCCAACAGGGTGATGGCTTTCGTCACCACCGACAAGAACAGCGAGGTCATAGACATCAAGGAGCAGGCGGCGCGAGTGTTAAAAGAAGGAAGTTTCCGCAGGGAGTCGCCCGGCAGAAATCCTGGTTGGAGGGAGGATGAAAAAACAGGCTCCGGGAGTACTTGCAAGCGGTGAATGATACGTTTTCCCCGATGCATGAATGAGTCCAGGCGCACACCATGCTGCATCGGAGAAAACTTCCCTTGGCGGCGGCGGCGCGAGCCGACAACAGGGGAAAATACAAGCACTACAATATTTCAATGGGAAAGGCACTCTCTCCAAGGTATTAAGGCGTACTTGGTTAGGGTGCTCCCCATGGAATCTGACCTCAACAAAAACAAGCCCGGTAGTACCAACTTTAAGGTGCTGACAGGTCCGACTGAAGCGTAATCTTTATCTGTTGTTTGACCTATCTGCTGCTTGGGATCGACGAGAGGGGTCTCCAATCGGCATCCCGGCCAGACCGGAATTTCTGCTGCGCGCACGCGACCCGTCCTACAAGCTGACCGCCACGAACAAGGGACACAGGTCGGCTGTTAATGTGCTGGATCAGAGGGGTTGGCTCAAAGGGGGACGGCCCAGGGGAGGTCATCTTTGCAGGGGGGCTGTGTTGCAATGCTGATGCAACGCATCCGGCATCGTGGCGGGGCAAGGCGTTCCGTCAGTGCTGGCAGCGCGGACAGTAGTAGGCGGTGCGTTGCCCGATGCGGAGGCCGCGAATCGCCCCGTCGCAGCGTCGGCAGGGTTGGTCGGCGCGGCCGTAGGCCTTGAGCTGCATCCGGAAGTAGCCGGGCTGGTTGCGGCTGCTCCGGAAATCACGCAGGGTGGTGCCGCCCCTGGCCAGGGCGCGTCTGAGCACCGCGCGCAGGGATCGCTGCAACAGGCGGCAGCGTTCCCGGCTGATCCGTCCGGCCGCGCGCCCCGGATGAATGCCGGCCTCAAACAGCGCTTCGTTGGCGTAGATGTTGCCGATGCCGGCAAGTACGCGGCCGTCCAGAAGCAGGTTACGAATGGCCGTGCCGCGGCCGCGGGTACACCGGTAGAGGTGATCCGGGTGCAGGCGCTCCAGGGGTTCGGGACCCAGGGTACGCAGCAGGGGATGTTCCAGCGGGGGCCGTGTACTCCAGTGGATGGAGCCGAAGCGGCGCGGGTCGCGCAGGCGTAACAAGTCGCCGCCGGCCAGTTCCAGGTCCAGGTGGTCATGGCGTTGCGGCGGGGTGCCGAGGGGAAAGACGCAGAGGCTGCCGGACATGCCCAGGTGCAGGATCAACCAGCCTCCCTCCATCTCCAGCAGCAGGTATTTACCGCGCCGTTCCACGCGGTGCACCCGGCGCCCGGGGAGGAGCTGCTCCAACTTCTCCGGCACCGGCCAACGCAGGCGCCGCGCACGCACCACGACGCGCGTGACGCGCGCGCCCAGCAGGTAGGGAGTGATGCCGCGGCGAGTGGTCTCGACTTCGGGCAGTTCAGGCATCAGTCGCCCGCCGCGCGGGCCTTGCCGTTTCGCCGTACATGGCCGCGCTGCTCCGGGCGTCAAAATGCAGGAGCAGGCCGGTTTGCGGATCTCTCAGGATGAGCGGCGCGGCGCGTTCGCTCAAGCGCAGGTAACGCAGGCGCCGGCCGTCCGCGGCCGAAAGAAGCACTTGCCCGGGGTCGTCGGCCCACGCGCCGTGCGCGGCGCCCGTGGCATGTTCCGCCGTGGCCCGCGGCGGCTCCTCCCGCGCCTCCTCCGGCCCTGTCCCATGATGCGTGGAGAGCTGGTCGATGCTCTCGCCGCCACTGACCCGCCCCTCCTGCGGCCCTGTCCAATAACTCACGGTGACGGCGCGGGCGTTCAGCCAGGCCATGGCGATAGCTTGCGCGGCGCCGGGAGGGCGGCGGGTGTCCGGGGTCTCTCCGCCGGCCGCGGCCTCAAAATGCCAATGTCCCTGTCGGCGCATGATGTGGAAAAGATCGGTGCGGATGGACTGGAGTGGAAAGTCCGCGGGCACGGGCTCCTGGGAGATCAGGATGAGCTCGGGATGCTCGGTTTCCAGTTGCGGCGCCACGAGGTCCTGGGCCAGGAAGACGCCTCCCGCCCGGCGCAGGTAGCGTTCGCCGGTGAACGGATTCCGGTCGCCGAGCTCGATGCGCTCGCCGTCCACCTCGATGGTCAGGCGCGGTTCGTTCAGACCATAGACGGCAAGCTCTCGCGGCGTGACGATGCTCTTCCACCCGGGGTCGTTCAGATTCTCAAGCAGGTGCTCTATGCGCACCGCGTCGGCAGGTCCCTGCAGCGGACTTCGCATGCGCCAAACCGCACCAGGCCCCGTATCACGCAGCAGCAGCAGGTGTGTTCCATCACGTTGCCTGATGTCAAGCCTGCGCGGTTGCTCCGCGAAACGCGGTGCCTGCTCCGCCGCCGCGCGTTCGCGCTGCCGTTCCTGGAACAGCGCGACGCCGGGCAGCAGGATCAGGATGCCCAGCAAGGACAGGATTATCCGCGGGTAAGGGCGCATGCCGGGGTGTGCACGTGGCGACGTGTCCTTAAAGGCGCCGCCGTCTGGCTTCCAGCAGGAAACCGGCAAGCAGGAGCAGGGCGGGCAGGATCACGGCGAACAGGGTGCGTAGCCTGGAGAGGGTAGCGCCCCCCAGGTCCAGGCTCGCGTCGGGTGGCCGTGGGATGGGGATTACCACGCGCCCGGAGTCGCTTAACAGCCAATTCACCAGGCGCAGGCCGAGTTCGGCGTTGCCGCCGTTGCCCAGGTAGGTATTGGACAGGAAGTCACCGTCGCCGATCAGCACGACGCGCTGGGGACGCGCCGGCGCCGGGCCGAGGTCGCGTTCCAGGGCCAGGGCGATGTTGTGTTGCCGGTAGCGCTGCCGCGCATCGCCTTCCCCGGTGTCCTCCACGGGGGTAATCAGCGCCCGTCGGCGCCAGCCGGCTCCAGTGTCGCCCGGCTCGTGCCCCGGGGTGCTCTCCGGAAGTTGCTCCAGGGCGGCCGCCCCGGGAAACAGGGCCGGCAGGTCGAAGCCCTCCAGCGCCTGGTGCGCTTGGTACATGTCCGGGGTGGTCAGCACCATGGTTTCCGGTGCCTGTCCGCCGCCGCGGGCCTGGCGCATGGGCCGGGCTGCGACAGCGACGCCCAGCTCCCGGGCCAGTTCACGCAGGCCGCTCCTGTCCGGTGTTTCAGGGTCCATCAGCCACAGGAGTCCGCCGCCGCGTTCCAGGTAGGCTTCCAGGAGGTGCCGCTCCGTCTCTTCCAGCGGCACGCGCGGCCCGGCGATCACCAACAGTTCCAGGTTGCCGGGGATGGGCGAGGTTCGCCCGAGGGTTGGCAGCACGGACACCCGGTAAGCGTGTTCCCCGAGGTAGGCGGCCCAGTCTCCCAGGTCGTGGTTGGCCCGGCCTTGCGGGTCGCGTTCCCCGTGGCCGGAGAGAAAGCCGAGCAGTGGGCGGCGTGGTTCCACCAGGCGTTGCAGGGCGTTACTGAATGCCTGCTCTGAATATCGCGGGATGTGACGCACCGTTTGGCCGGGCCGTACACCGGCCCGCCGTTCCTGGTACTCCAGGACCAGTTCTCCGGGGGTTTGCACGCGGTACTCGCGGACCCGGTCCGGGTGCACCAGCGGGTCCACCAACTCCAGTTCCAGGTAGGGGGAGAGGCGCTGGTAGTGCCCTACAAAGCGCCGCACGGCACGACGCGCTTCCGGCCTTGCCACGAAGGCAAGCACCCGCAGGGGAGCTTCCAGGCGCTCCAGCACGGCGCGGCTGGGTGCGCCCAGGGAATGGGCGCGCGTGGCGCTGAGGTCCAGGCGCAGGCTCCAGTGGTGGCCGGCCCAGCCCAGCATGGCCCAGAGCAGCAGGAGCAGCAGCATGACGAACAGCAGGCCGAGCCGTGCGCGCAGGCGGCGCCAGGGGGTCAGCCCGGCGGCGGGGCGCGGCTTCTCCCCGGGCGCTGTGGTGGAAGATGGCATCCGTTAATCCAGGGTACGCAGGTAATCCAGGCGGAGCAGGGTGCAAAGGTAGAACAGGGCGCAGGTGAACAGGTAAAAGCAGAGGTCCGCGCTGTCCAGCATGCCGCTCGCGAGACGCTCGTAGTGGGTGCTGATCGAGAGGTAGTTGAAGATCCCGATCCAGGCGGCGCTGCTGTCACTGAACGCCGGGACCCAACCACTGAGCGTGGAGAGCATGAACAGGGTCAAGGTCAGGAAGCCGGCGGTGGCCGGCTGCTTGCAACTGGCGGAGAAGAAGACGCCGACACAGACCAGGAGCAGGGCGTGCAGGGCGGCGCCGAGCAGCATGCCGGCCCACAGGAGGCCGTCCAGGACAGCGCCGAAGAGCAGGCAGATCGGCATCAGGGAGAGCAGTGCCAGCGGCGCGAGCAGGCAGACATAGAGTCCCAGGATCTTGCCCAGCACCAGCTTGCGCAGGCTGACCGGGGCCGCCAGCAATAATTCCAGCGCGCCGCCGCGCCGCATCTCGCTGAAGCTGTACATGGTCAGGAAGGGGCTGAGCCAGAGCAGCAGGGAACAATACGCATAGTAGAGTTGGGCCGCCACCGCCAGGGTGAGACCGCCGCCCTGGCCGGCCCGTGTGTACAGCAGTGCGTTGGAAAAGAATTGCCAACCCAGGAAGACCTGCAACAGCGCGCAAAGCAGCCAGAAGGAGCGCGTGCGCGCCAGGCGGCCGATCTCAAAGCGTGTGATGTGCAGTAACAGGTACATCAGTGCTCACCCTCCGCGCGGTCGCGCACCAGGTCGAGGAAAATCTGCTCCAGGTCGGGCCGCACCGGGCTTAACTCGTACAGACCCCAGCCGCTCTCCAGCGCCGCGCGTTGCAGTGCTTCCAGGGCCGGCTGTGACTGTTGCGCGGTCGGCCCGGGGAAGAGCCGCCAGCTTCCGGTGCGCCCGCCCGGTTCCACCCGCGCCAGGCCGGGCAGGGCGCGGAGCCTGGACGGCTCCGGCGGGTTTCTGAAACAGGCCAGCCAGGCATCGCCGGACACGTCACGGAGCGGCATATCCAGGCGCAGGCGCCCCTGGTGCAGGATCAGCACCCGGTTGCAGAGCATATCCACTTCCGCCAGCCAGTGCGTGGACAGGATGACGCTGTGCTCCCTGCCCAGGGCGCGCAGCAGTTCGCGAATCTCGCTGATCTGCACGGGATCCAGGCCGAGACTGGGCTCATCCAGCACCACGACATCCGGCTTGTGGAGCACGGCCTGGGCGATGGCGACACGTTGACGATAACCCCTGGAGAGGTTGCGCAAGAGGCGCCCGCTCACCTCTTCCAGGCCGCAGGCCCGCTTGCCGTAGGCCAGGGCCTCGCGCACCGCCGCGCCGCGCAGGCCGTGCAGCCGGGCGCAATAGGCCAGGTACTCGTCCACGCTGCTCTCCGGGTAGAGAGGGGGACGCTCGGGCAGGTAGCCGATGCGGCGCCGCGCCGCCTCCGGTGCGGCGAGCATGTCGTGCCCGGTGATGAGCACCCGGCCGGCGCTGGGCGCCAGGGTGCCGCAGAGGATGCGCATGGTCGTGGTTTTGCCGGCACCGTTCAGACCCAGCAGGCCCAGGGTCTCACCGCGGCGCAACTCGAAGCTGACATCCTGCAGTGCGTGGTGCGCGGCGAAACGCCGTCCCAGCCGCTGAACGCTCACCAGGATTTCCGCTGTCATTGAATCGATTCCGGGACGCGGCGGCCGGTGCCGACGCGCAAAACGAGGAACGAAGACTGACTATTATGCGCGGCATTCCGGGGCCGGGCAAACAGCCGTGCAGGCAGCCCGAGGCGTGCCGGCCAGCCGTTACGTTCAGTGTTGATGCTTTTTTCCAACAGATCGGGCGTCCCTTAGTTCCTTGGCCTTCCGTCTCAACAGGTCCGCTCTCTCCCGAATCCGGCAGGCGATCTCCCTCCCCCTGGCGGCCGTTTCCCGCGTCAAGCCCGCCAGGCGCCTCAATTCCGCCACCCTCTGCGTGGTCCCCTGGGTGGATCTCTGCCTTTTCTGCATCCTCTCAACCTCCGTTAGCTCTTTTGCTCGCCTTGCACCCGGTCTGTGGCAAAATCAACACTTAACGTAACGGCTGGGCCTGCCGGTCGGCGGCACTGACAAAAGTTGCCGACAGTGTTACCATAAGCGTTCCGCGCGGGCGGCTCTCACACTTGGGGAAGCTCGGGGGAAGCCCGGGGAGAAAGCTCGTGGGAAGGCATGGGAACTGCCGGAAAGTGTTGGTGGGGGCGCTCGCAAGGCGTTTTTGTCCAGGCATTTTGCCAGGCGTTTCGGGTGTTTTGGGTGTTTTGACCCAAGGTGCCTGACTATCGCGCTTGACCAAGGCGCCTGCCCATCGCGCCTGACCGGCGCAGATTCCCCCTGGAGGCTGCTTCAGTTGGTTTCGCGCTCCATCGGCGGTCTCTCCGCCGCCCCGGGAAACCGCCGGGACGGTTCCACATCGCACCTCACATCTTTGACGACAGGAAGCACGGCAAGACATGACACTGACTACCGAAAACAAGGCTGATATCGTTTCCCGTTACGGGCAAACCGAACAGGACACCGGTTCTCCGGAGGTGCAGGTAGCCCTGCTCACCGCGCGCATCTTAGACCTCGCGCGGCATTTTCAACAACATAAGAAAGACCTGCATTCCCGGCAGGGGCTGCTGCGCATGATCAATCACCGCCGCTCCCTGCTCTCCTACCTGAAGAGTGTGGATGTGGGGCGCTACCGAAAACTGATTGACAGTTTGGGTCTGCGCAGGTGAGCCGCGCCGCCGCGGACACACCGCGGCGGATGCTTTCACGGCCCCCGCCCGGGGGCTGCGATCCCTTTTCTGACTTTTCCCACTTTGAGGTACTCCGTTAATGAATCCAGCACGCAAGGAACTCAGATATGGCAAAGATCTTCTGGTTTTGGAAACCGGCCGTATCGCCCGCCAGGCCGGCGGCGCGGTGCTCGTCAGCCTGGGCGATACCGTGGTGCTGGTCACCTGTGTCGCCAGCAGGGAAGCGGACGGTGATCGAGGCTTTTTCCCATTGACCGTGGACTACCAGGAACGCACCTACGCCGCCGGCAAAATCCCCGGCGGTTTTTTTAAGCGCGAAGGGCGGCCGAGCGAGAAGGAGGTCCTGACCGCGCGGCTCATCGATCGTCCCCTGCGGCCGTTGTTCCCCAAGTCCTTCATGAACGAGGTACAGGTGCTGGCCACCGTGCTCTCACTGGACCCGGGCATCAATCCGGACATCCCCGCCCTGATCGGCGCTTCGGCGGCCGTCACGCTGGCCGGCGTGCCCTTCCAGGGCCCGGTGGGCGCGGCCCGTGTCGGTTACCACGACGGCGCATACCTGCTTAACCCCACTTTCGAGCAACTCGCCGACCTGCAGTTGGACCTGGTGGTGGCCGGCACCGAGTCCTCTATCCTGATGGTGGAATCGGAAGCCGCGCAGCTGCCCGAAGATGTCATGCTGGGGGCTGTCATGTACGGCCATCGCGAGATGCAGCCGGTCATCCGTGCCATCGGGGAATTGGCCCGGGAGGCCGGCGCGCAGCCCTGGGACTGGCAGCCGGTGCAGGCCGATCCCGGGCTTGCGAAACACGTACGCGAAGATTGCGCCGCCGGGTTAACGAGCGCTTACCAGGTGACGGACAAGCTGGAGCGGCGCGGTCAATTGCGGGAGCTGTTGCAGCATTGCCTGGAGCGCTACGCCGAGGACGGGGAGTCGTCCTGGAGCCCGACCGAAATACGGGATGCCTTTAAGTCCCTGGAATCGGAGCAGGTGCGCGGCGCCACCCTGGACAACGGCAAACGCCTGGACGGCCGCGCCCCGGACGAAGTCCGCGGCCTGGAAAGCCAGGTGAGTATGCTCCCCCGCACGCACGGTTCGGCGATCTTCACCCGCGGTGAAACCCAGGCCATCGTGGTGACCTCCCTGGGTTCGGATCGCGATGCCCAGGTCATTGACGCGATTGAAGGCGAACGTCGCGAATCCTTCATGCTGCACTACAATTTTCCCCCTTACTGCGTGGGTGAGGTGCGCCGCATGTTGCCGCCTAAACGCCGCGAAATCGGGCATGGCCGCCTGGCTAAACGCGGCCTGCAGGGAGTGCTGCCAGGTCACGATGATTTCCCTTACGTGATTCGCGTGGTTTCCGAGATCACCGAATCGAACGGCTCCAGCTCCATGGCTACCGTGTGCGGCGCCAGTCTCTCGCTGATGGACGCGGGTGTGCCCATCCGGGCGCCGGTGGCCGGCATCGCCATGGGCCTGATTAAGGCGGGTGAACGTTACATGGTGCTTTCCGACATCAGCGGCGACGAGGACCATCTGGGCGATATGGACTTCAAGGTGGCCGGCACCAGGGAGGGTGTGACGGCCCTGCAGATGGACATCAAGGTGGCTGGCATCACCGAACAGATCATGCGTGAAGCGCTGCGCCAGGCGCACGCCGGGCGTATGCACATTCTTGAGCATATGCACGGCGTGCTGAGCGCACCGCGCAAGGAGCTCAGCGAATTCGCGCCGCGCATCACCACCATCAAGATCAATCCGGACCGCATTCGTGATGTGATCGGCAAGGGTGGTGCCACCATCCGCTCGATCACCGAGGAAACCGGCACGATGATCGACGTTGACAACGACGGCATGATCAAGATCTTCTCCTCGGACAAGGCCGCCAGTGAAGCCGCCCGCGACCATATTGAACGCCTCACGGCGGACATCGAGGTGGGCCGCATCTACGAGGGACGGGTCTGCCGCCTGATGGATTTCGGTGCCTTCGTGAACATTCTTCCCGGGCGCGACGGCCTGGTACACATTTCGCAGATTTCCCACGAACGCGTGGAGCAGGTCAGCGACCGTCTGAGCGAAGGCGAGGTGGTGAAGGTGAAGGTCCTGGAGGTGGACAAGCAGGGCCGGGTCCGCCTCAGCATGAAGGCGGTGACCGAAAACTAGCCTCAACCGGCGCGTGGCGCCCACCGGCGCGTGGCGCCCGCGTGCACTCAGCATGGCGTCAGGCAGGTGCCGGCCAGGTGCGGCGACAACAGCACCCGCGGGTGTCTGTTCGACGCCTGCCGTAACATTACTGCAAAAGTTTGCAAGGTGAAATGCTGAACTCCAGGGCGGCACTCCAACGCAATGCGCTTGTGCGGGGACAGCCAAGGGGCCTGCAAGGAGTTTGTGCGCCCATACCCGCGGTGCAGGTGGAACCTATAGAGCAGGTGGAACCGCCCCGGTTCGGCTGAGTCATCGGGGGAAGGAGAGGCCGGCCTTCCGCATCACATCTTTTAAATTTCCGCCGGCCCCCCGCTTCTACCCACCCGTCCGGCCTGGCCGACAATGATGCGGCTACTGGCTTTCCCCTTTCCCCCTGCGCCTTCTGTTATTAGATTACTCTTGGTAGAGCCGCTCCTTCCAACGTTCCACTGTCTTCAATAAATTCTCCTTACCAGCAGCGCCGTTATTCCGCTTTCCAGAGGTTTCAGAGATATCCCTGTCCCACCGTTTCCTCGTCATCAAGTACGAAAAGCCTGCTCCTGTTATGAACCAGGTGGTCTGGAGCACCGTCAAGAACAGCCCGGACGTCTTGGCCACCTTCAAGAGTGGCTCAAGATACAGTCAAACATCCAATATGGCCCCCAATGTTGGTAGTTATTCTTAATCGGCGGGATTCAGGCGAAAACACGGCATTGAATGAAAAGGTCAAGCCGTTTGAACCTGGGTTACAATGCCACCCTGGTTGACAAGCAGATGGGCAGCGAACCCGCGTCCGTCCCCTGTCCAAGGGGAGTGTGGGGCAAGGTAGTTCCCGCGGGGGTACGTGGAGCATGGCGCCTTGAAGCATCGTGGTGCCCTGGAAGCAAGGGCACTGGAAATAACAATGGCATCGGAAATGAAAGGTTCTCGATGTCTCAGCGCGCATGAGACGGATTTGCTGAAAGACGGCGAATCCTCCATGAGTACCCCGGCACTGCCGGAGGAGATTCTCCATGACGCAATGGCGTAAGAAAGAGAAGGACGCCCCCTACGAAGAAGTGGAAATCAAGGCACGCCTGGCGGAAGAACTGCCGAAGTGGTATTACGAAGACGGCTGGATCCGGCGCAAGTACAAGACATCCGGCTGGAAAAGCACCTTGATGGTGATCAACACGGTGGGCCACCTGGCGGAAGCCGCCTTCCACCACCCGGATCTGGCCGCGTCCTATGCCTTCGTCATCGTGAAGCTGGTGAACCACGCCGCCAAGGGCGTGACGGACAAGGACTTTGAACTGGCGCGGAAAATCGAGGAGGTGATCTGCTGGCAACCGGGCACCGACCCGGACAGCGCCCTGGAAGGCACCCCGGATGATCCGCGTTTCAAATACCTGAAGTACGGCTGAGCGCGCCCGCTCAGGCGCCGCCTCCGTCCGCGCCGCGCCGCCATCGTCCGGAGCGGCCGCCGGCTTTTTCCAGCAGCCGGATGCCGTTCATGGTCATGCCGCGATCCACCGCCTTGCACATGTCATAGATGGTGAGCAGGGCCGTTTGGACGGCGGCCAGCGCTTCCATTTCTACACCGGTGCGGGCCCAGGTCTCCACCCGCGCCTGGCAACGGACGCGCGCCGTTGCGGAGCCGGCGGCGCGCTCCGTCTCAAACTCCAGGCTGGCATGCGAGAGCGGCAGCTGGTGACAGAGGGGAATCAGTTCAGAAGTGCGCTTCGCCGCCATGATGCCGGCTACCCGCGCCACACCCAGCACATCTCCCTTGCGATGCCCACCCTCAAGCAGCAGTTCCAAGGTGCGGGGGCGCAACTCGATCCAGCCCTCGGCCACGGCGCGGCGCCGGCTTTCCTCCTTGCCGCCCACATCCACCATGTGCGCCGCGCCGTGCGCGTCAAGGTGGCTTAGTTTATCCACGGCGTCATCCATGGCGCTCACCGTCGCCCGCGCCGTGCGGCGGCGCATGTCTCCCGCACCGGTCTCATGCGGACACCCCGAACGAGCGTGACGGCGAAAACGACCATGTTCCCAGTATACAGCGGGGGCAATACAGCGGGGGCGCCACGGCAGGCATCACGGGGAGCCGCTGCGCGGGGCCGCGGATGGAGTAAAATGAGAGACCGTACGCGGAGCGCATCCCGCATGCGAGCCGGGGCCCGGCGGCGCCCATGAACAGGCATCATCCTTAAGACATTCGCCTTCTTAAACATCCGTATGTCCAGAATCACGATTAAAGTGAAGTATTTCGCCAGCCTGCGCGAGCGCTTGGGGCGCGCCGAGGATCGCCTTGAGGTGGAGGAACAGGCCAGCGTCGGGGCCCTTTGGGAACGTGTCCGCGGCGGGGTCGCTTCCGACGTGGGCGCCCCGGGCGCCGCCGGGCCGCCCCCCGGAGCAATACTGGCCACCGTCAACCTGGAGTACGCCCGCGCGGAGCGCCTGCTGCGCGCCGGGGACGAAGTGGCCTTCTTCCCGCCGGTCACCGGCGGCTGACCCCGTGAGCGTGCGGCTGCTTGACGCTTCCTTTGACCCCTGGGCGGAATTGGCCGCCACGGCCGCGCGTCTGCCGGTCGGTCGCTGCGGAGCCTGCGCCGCCTTTGTCGGTTCCATGCGCGATTACAACGCCGGTCGCGAGGTGGAGTCCCTGGAGTTGGAACACTACCCGGACATGACACGGCGGCACCTGGAACGGCTCATCGAGGAGGCGCGGCGGCGCTGGGAGTTCGAGGCGGCGCTGATCCTGCACCGGGTCGGCCGGGTGACGGTCGGTGACCCCATCGTACTGGTCGCCGTGTGGGCCGTACACCGCGCGCCCGCCTTCGCCGCCAGCCGGTCTCTCATGGAAGAGCTGAAGCGCAGTGCGCCTTTCTGGAAGAAGGAATTCGGCCCTGACGGAAACGCATGGGTGACGCCAGGCGGCCCGGCGCCCCAGGCGCCCTCAACACACCACACCGGCTGAGTAAAGCAGGCATGTACATCCGGGTTCTGGGCTCCGCCGCCGGCGGTGGTTATCCGCAATGGAACTGCAACCACCCGAATAGCCGCCGCGCACGCACCGGCACACCCCAGGCGCGCCCGCGCACCCAATCCTCGCTGGCGGTGAGCGCTGACGGCAAACGCTGGTTCCTGTTCAATGCCTCCCCGGACCTGCGCCGCCAAATCGATGACAACCCGGTACTGCAGCCGCATGCCGACGACCCGCTGCGTTACAGCCCCATCCAGGGCGTGGTGCTGACAAACGCCGACGTGGATCACATCGCCGGCCTGCTCAACCTGCGGGAATCCCAGCCGCTCACGCTGTACGGCACCCGCCGGGTGCTGGAGGTGCTGGCCTCGAATACCGTATTCAACGTGCTGAATCCCAGGTTCGTACGGCGCGAAAGCTTGACCCTGGAGCAACCCCAATCCCTTCTTACCACCGAGGGCCGGGACACGGGGTTGGTCGTGGTGCCCTTCGCCGTGCCCGGCAAGGTGGCCCTGTGGCTGGAAGACGAGAGCAAGGGCGCCGACTTCGGTTCCGTGCAGGAGGACACTATCGCCCTGGAAGTGCGCGCCGCCTCTGGTGCACTCCGGTTTTTCTACATTCCCGGCTGTGCGGACATGACCCCGCAACTGGCCGCCCGCCTGCGCGGCGCGCCCCTGCTGTTCTTCGACGGCACCTTGTGGACAGACGACGAAATGGTGCGTGACGGAGTCGGAATCAAAACCGGCCGACGCATGGGACACATGAGCCTGTCCGGAAAACAGGGGACCCTGGAAGCGTTCCGCAGCCTGAAAGTGCGGCGCAAAATTTTCATCCACATCAACACGACCAACCCCATTCTGCTGGAGGACAGCCCGGAGCGGCGCGCGGTGCGTGCGGACGAATGGGAAGTGTCCTACGACGGTATGGAGTTGGAACTCTGAGCCTGAAGCAGCCGTGGCCGCCGGGCGGCCTGTTGGAAGACGGTCGGCGGGCCGGAGTGGGCGGGGCTTCCGGGCGCGCTCCCGTCCCCGCCGCCGGGCCGTTTCACGGGCCATTGCGCAGGCGCCGTCTCACGGCTGATACAATTGCGCTCCGCGGAGGTGATGTGGTATCCTGCCAAGCCAGGTTTTAAGGACATTGTTGGAGATGCCTGCCTGGATTTCATCCTTCCGGCACTACACCCTGGCACGGTAGCTGCGTAACCTTAAGTGCACACGCCGGAACACCATAAACCCACGATGAGAGCGAACCTTCATTGAGCAGCAGAAAAATAGAGCGGCAGAGAGCGCTTGCCTGGGGCAAGCCTGCAAGACGTGCAACGGCAACCGTGGACATGAGATCGGCCGGGCGACAGGGTCTGCCGCCCGGGGACGGGGAGCAGTCCTCGCCGCTCGTACATCCGGTGCTTTGCGGGCTGGCGCTTGTGGCCCTCGCGGTAACCACCTGGCTGGTACCACCGTGGGCGCAGGCGCAAGTGCGATGCACGGTGGGTATGAAAGTATACGCTCGGGAGAATAGAGATCTTGGCCGTTCCAAGAATTGTACATATACCAGCAATCTTTTATATGAGAACTTTTTTTCCGTTAACGATATCTCCCCCAGTGCTAGCTCGAAAAGGACGGCGTGTTGGCACCGCTATCTACCAGCGCCACGGGGGCCGCAAGCCTGCTCAGGCATTAATGCGCCGCTAACCGGGGATAAAGCCTACGGACTTGCGGCGAGCTACGTATTGGATGGTTTGAGTAGCTATTATCGAGTCACCAAGCTCCCCGCAACACCGCCACAATGCGAGATTGATCGAGATGTGCCAGTTGGTGAGAGGTGTGCATATTCCGACAGGACTAATTATAGGCGCGTCTTTTTAGTCCGGAAACCCGAAGGCTCTCAAACTCAAGGGTGTTACACCAGCCCAAATCCAGGCGCCGGCAGCAGCAACGAAATCCGTTGCACCACGGGGGGAGCTTCCATCGAATCAGGAGCAGGCGGCCTCACCACGGGGATGGCGGGTGTAAATAGCTATCGAATCACCAGTCTCCCCGCCGCAATTTTCGACGTAGATACGTTTCCGGACGTGATCTACACGAAGGATATTGAATACAGCGTGGAGCTTCCCGAAGCAACGCTTGGTGGCGCGCGCGTGGAATTGAGTTACGGGTTGGAAGATCTAAGCGGTGAACTTCAACCCGGATATGCGATGCTTGACCCGAATAATAGATTATTGTCTGGCGTAATCAACAAGGACGGAATCGACGTAAGGGTGAGGTACTATGTAACATCAAGCCCGAACCAGGTTGAGGGCGAATCGTTGTACATCAGGATCACTGATGATCCTGTGACGACTTTTGGTTTTGTCACTGGAACGGAGACGGTGGCCCCCCAAGAGTACATGGTGGGCGATGAGGTCTCCCTGGTCCTGCCCAAGGCAAGGAACATCGGCATCACACCCCATGTCTATACCCTGACAGGCGAAATTCCGGACGGCCTGGCTTTCCCGGCAGACCCGGACCTTAACAATCTTGCCAGCCAGCGGACCCTGTCCGGAAGGCCTACAGCACCCACTGATGGTGCCGTGACCCTGACCTACAAGGTGGTGGATCAAACCACCCCTGACCCACAGAGCGCGGAACTGACCTTCACGGTCACGGTCAACCCGGTGCCTTTGATTTTTGTCAACGCCGCCACGGTGGAAAACCAGACCTACACCTACACGGTGGACGATGATGTCTCCCTGGTCTTGCCCGAGGCGACAGGCGGCACCGGGAAGCTGACCTACACTCTGACCCCGCAGCCGCAGCCGCTGCCCGCGGGCTTAATGTTTACCGAGTCGACGCGGACACTGAGCGGGACGCCGACAGAAGTCACGACTGGTGTCTTGACCCTGACCTATATGGTGACGGATACACCGCCTTCTCCACAGAGTCCACAGAGCATGTCTCTGACCTTCATGGTTGCGGTCACCAGGGAGACCGATGAGTTGCCGATAATAAGCATCACCGGGCCGGCCAGCGTGGTGGAGACCGGGGTCGACGCGGAGCATGGCAAGATCACCTTCAACATGGATTTTTCTTCAAACACGACCACCAGCGGAGCCCGGACGCTCACGGTGCGGTTCTCCGCCGCGGGTTCTGCGATCTATCACTACCCCTCCACCGGCATTTTCGGCACCGACTACAGCCTTAGGCTGGATAATCCGGGAGAAGGGGAAGAACTTGTTGTTGGGACCAGCCAGGCGACCCCCTTCATGTTGAC
>JABAAT010000029.1 GCA_014238615.1 Gammaproteobacteria bacterium
CCGGACGCGCTCTTGTCCGAGCCCTGCTCTTTGCCCTGGCTTTTGCCTTGACCTTCGCTTTTAGAAGCGGCTGCCTCGCCTGCCGCCGTGTCTTTCTCCTGCTTCTTTTGCTTCCCCGGATCAGGCCTGGGATCGCGGAAGTCGGTCACATACCAACCACTGCCCTTGAGGCGAAAAGAACTCTGCGAGATCAGGATACGCAGGTCCGGGCGGCCGCACTTCGGGCAATCCCGCAACGGCTCCTCGTTGATCTTCTGCAGGCTCTCCAGGCGATGCTTGCAGGCTTTACATTCATATTCATAAATCGGCATTGCGTGTTGTCTCTTGCGGTTGGAGGTGGGAACTCAGGTGGAATTTTCGTAAAGGCCGGGGGCGCCCGGCGGGCGCGTCTTGAAACGCCGGTGCAGCCAATAATACTGTTCCGGCATCTGCCGCACCTGGTCTTCGATAAAACGATTCATGCGGCGGGCGTCGGCGCGCGCATCGGAACCAGGAAAATCCTTCCAGGCGGGGTACAGACGCACCACGTAGCGCCCCCCATCCAAGGCCTGGGTCACACAGGGGATGACCCGCGCCCGACCCAGCGCGGCAATGCGTCGCAGGGCGGTACCGGTGGAAACTTCCGGTACTCCCAGGAAAGGCACGAAGGTCGGCCGGTCTTTGCCTCCCAGGTCCAGGTCCGGTAAATAATACAGGATTTTCCCCTGCCTCAGCCAACGGCACACTTCCAGCGTGGAAGCATTATGGGAGAACATCTTCGCTTCGAAACGCCCGTGGAGACGCAGCATGAAGCGATTCACCAAGGCATTGTGCTGCTCCTGGTACATGGCCGCCAGGGCGTGATCCAGGGAAATTCGCACGCCGCCGATGCTCATGCCCCGGAAATGCGGGGCCAGCAGGATCACGCCGCGGCCGCTGTCGTCCTGCAGCTCCTGGAGTCCCTGCACCCACACCCTGCGGCGCAGTTCCCCCGGGGAAACACGGGACAACCAGCAAAGATCCAACAGTCCCCGGCCCATTTCCCGAAAATGACGGCGCAGCAAAAGCCGGCGGTGCGCGGGAGAGTCATCCGGGAAGCATAACTCCAGGTTGCGCGCGGCGACCGCTGGCCGCCGCCACGGCAGCAGCGTGCCCCAGAAAGCCAGGCTGTCTCCCAGCAGCGTGCGCGCACGCACGGGCAGGCGGCCGAGCCATTCCAGGGCGCACACGGTCATGGCGCTGAGGAATCTGGATGTTGTCTTCAATGTTGCGGGGATGCACCAGGAGCGAGGTGCTTCATCTGCAAAGTCTGACGGGGTCTGGTCGGGGACACATTGGTTGTTTATGGTACCATTGCGCCACCCGCAGCTGAAGCGTCCGGCGCGGCATATGGCTCCGCCCCCCCACACACGGCCATCCATACATCCCCATGCGTCCGCCGCCCACCAAAATCGTGCTCGCCTATTCCGGCGGCCTGGACACCTCTGTGATCCTTTCATGGCTGCGGGAAAAATTCGCCTGCGAAATCATCACTTTCACCGCCGACCTGGGACAACAGGAAGACCTGGAGGCGGCGCGCGGTAAAGCGGAAAAGCTCGGTGTGCAACGCATCTTCATCGAAGATTTGCGCGAGCTGTTCGTGCGCGACTACGTGTTCCCCCTGCTGCGCGCCAACGCGCTTTACGAAGGCACCTATCTGCTCGGCACCGCCATCGCGCGGCCGCTCATCACGCTGCGCATGGTGCAGATAGCGCGTGAACTGGGTGCGGACGCCATCGCGCACGGCGCCACCGGCAAGGGGAACGACCAGGTACGCTTTGAACTGGGTGCCGCCGCCCTGCATCCCGGGCTGCGTGTCATCGCCCCCTGGCGGGAATGGGACCTGCACTCCAGGGAGCAGCTGCTCGCCTATGCCGAGCGGCGCAGCATTCCCATCGAGGGATTGCGGCGCGGCGGCTCGCCCTACTCCGTGGACGCCAATCTCCTGCATACCTCCTACGAAGGGGGGCCGCTGGAAGACCCCTGGCAGCCGCCGGAAGAACACATGTGGAAACACACGTGTTCGCTCCCGGAAACACCGGATCAACCTGAAACCCTGGATGTGGAGTTTCAGCACGGTGACCCGGTGGCCCTGAACGGCGCGCCCTTCACTCCGGCCGCCCTGCTGACCCGGCTGAACGAATTGGGCGGCCGGCACGGCATCGGGCGGGTGGACATGGTGGAGAACCGTTACGTGGGCATGAAATCCCGCGGCTGCTACGAGACTCCGGGCGGCACCATCCTCCTGAAGGCGCGCCGCGCCGTGGAGTCCCTCACCCTGGATCGGGAACTCACACACCTCAAGGATGAGTGCATGCCGCGCTACGCCGCGCAGGTCTATAACGGCTATTGGTGGAGTCCGGAGCGGCTGGCCCTGCAAAAGCTGGTCGACAGCGACCGGGAGCAGGTCAACGGGACGGCCCGCCTGGAACTCTACAAGGGCAATCTCACGCTGTTGGGGCGCCGCTCCGAACGGCACAGTTTATACCGCCCGGAGCTGGCCACTTTCGAGGAAGGCGGCGACTACCAGCAGGCGGACGCGGAAGGTTTCCTGCGCATCACGGCGCTGCGCCTGCGCCACGGTCGAAAGCCCGCCTGAACGCGGCTTACAAAGACACCGCCCGGCGCCGCCGGCCCCAGGCACCGGGCTGCGCTTCAAACACCCCGGGGCAGGGCCGGCCGCAGCGGCGACAGGCTCCCGCCGCATCCAACCCCCAGGAGTGCAGGTCAAACCAGTCCCGCACCACCAGCGCCGCCCCGCAATCGAAGCACCAGGTGGTGGCGCCCTCGGGGTCATGCACATTCCCGACATAGACGTAGCACATGCCGTTGCGGAGCGCGATGGCGCGGGCGCGGCGCAGGGTGGCGTGCGGGGTGCGCGGCTTGTCGCGCATCCGCCAATCCGGATGGAAGGCGGTGAAATGCAACGGTACCTCCGGGCCCAACTGCTCCACCACCCAGGCCGTCAGCGCCTCCAACTCCGCGTCGGAATCGTTTTCCCCCGGGATCAACAGGGTGGTGATCTCCAGCCAGACATCGGTCTCATGGCGCAGGTAACGCAGCGTCTCCAACACCGCCTGCAGGGAACCACCCACCACCCGGCGGTAGAAAGGCTCTCCGAAGGCTTTCAAGTCAACGTTCACGGCGTCCATGTGCCTGTAGAATTCCTCCCGGGGAGCCGCGTTCACATAGCCCGCACTCACCGCCACGCTGCGCAGGCCGCGCTCCCGGCAGGAGAGCGCCACGTCGATGGCGTACTCGTGGAAGACCACCGGATCGTTATAGGTAAAAGCCACGGAACGGCACCCCAGGCGCGCCGCCTCGGCGGCCAGGTGCTCCGGCATGGCCGCGGCGCCCAGGCTGTCCATCTCGCGCGACTTGCTGATGCTCCAGTTCTGGCAGAATTTGCAGGCCAGGTTGCAGCCCGCCGTGCCGAAAGACAAGACCGGGGTGCCGGGAAGAAAATGATGCAGCGGCTTCTTCTCAATGGGGTCTATGCAAAAGCCGCTGGAGCGTCCGTAGCTGGTGAGCACCACGCCCGCCCCATGCCTGGCGCGGACATAACACAAGCCGCGCTGGCCTTCGCGCAATTTGCAGGCGCGGGGGCAAAGGTCGCACTGCACGCGCCCGTCTTCCAGGGCGTGCCAGTAACGCGTGGGCAGGTATTCCGGAGGCGCCTTCAGCTCAACCCGGGGCGCCGCGGGCGACTGCTTTAACAACTCCATGAACTCTCATGTGGGAACATTTATTCCCCCTCCGTCACGCTCGACTCCGAAACCCAATGGGAGGGTTTCCATTATAATCAAGCCCTTGAAAAATCAAGCCCCCGGAAATGGCGCGCCTGGATTCCCAGGCATTCGGTGGATGCCGCGGCAGGCTTTCCTGGAGGTGTGCGATTTGGCCATGGGGGTGATGCCATGTATCGGCTTGAATCCCCTGAAGGAGCGATGAGCATAGGAAACTTTCCGCGCGTTTGCATGATCAGCCTGCTGCTGAGCGGATACGGACAGGCGGAAGAAGAGAAGTCGGCGGAAAGACAGGCTTCCGTTGAACGCGGCCAGGCGCTGGTTGTTGCTCTGAGCAAGCAGGACTACAAGCAGACTGACCGGTTGCTGGAGGCAGGCGCGGACCCCAACTCACGGGATGAAGAAGGCGGGACGCCGCTGCTGTATGCGGCCCGGCACGGGGAAGCGGAGTGGGTAGGACGCCTGCTGGAAGTCGGCGCAGATCCCAACGTGCGAAAGCAAGACGGAGTGACGCCGTTGATGTCCGCGGCGCACGGAGGGCACGTGAAAGCCGTGGTCTTGCTGATAAACGCCGGGGCGGACCCGAACGCGCGAGATGATAAAAACGGCTGGACGCCGCTCATCCATGCGGCGAACGGGGGGGCGTCAACCCTGTACTCGGAGCCGCCCCCGGAATACTCAGGGGACGGGTTGGAAGCGTTTCTTACAAGGTACTTGAACGTTGTAAGCTTGCTGATAGCGGCTGGAGGGGGGGAATGAGACCATGCCGGCTGCCCGCGGACGACTTGCGTGTGGCCGCCTGCCGACACGCGCCGGGCGGCTCATGGTAAGCAGGCATCCACCGAATTTTTTGAGAGACCAGGCGGCACGCGGCATACAGCCGCGGGAAGTATCCATGCAGATCCTACCTCGGCAACCCCAGCAATCCCGGCAGACTCAATCCTGGAATGAGCATCGTCCGGCGGCGGTGGCCGGCCTCTTCTACCCGGCGCGGCGGGACGCGCTGCGCGCGGTCCTGGACAAGTTGTTGCAAGACGCCGCGCCGCCAGGCGAAACAGCTCCCGAAAAACTCCGTGCGCTCATCGTGCCGCATGCCGGCTATATTTATTCGGGGCCCGTGGCGGCATCGGCTTATGCCCTGCTGCGCGGCGCGGCGCGCGGCATACAACGGGTCATCCTCCTGGGACCCGCGCACTGGTATCCGCACCAGGGTCTGGCCCTGGCCCCGGCACGGCACCATGACACACCCCTGGGAGCGGTGAACGTGGACTGCGATCTCGCCGAACGGCTATTGAGCCTGCACCGGGTCAGCTGTTCGCACGAAGCCCACGCGCGCGAACACAGCCTGGAAGTGCAGTTGCCTTTCCTGCAGCGCCTGCTGCCCAATCCCCGCATCCTGGCCCTAACCGTGGGAGACAGCAGCGCGGAACAGGTGGCCGAGGTGCTGGACGCCGTGCACTCCCTGCCCGGAAACCTGGTTCTCGTCAGTTCGGATCTCAGCCATTACCATGATTACGCCACCGCCCAGGCTCTTGACACGGCCACCGCGGAGGTCATTGTCGCGGGCCACGAGGAATTGCTGAGTCCTGAACGCGCCTGCGGGTGGCTGGGGATCAGGGGGTTGCTGCGCTACGCGCGGCGACATGGATTGCAGGGCCGCCTGCTGGATCTGCGCAATTCCGGCGACACGGCGGGCGATAAAAAGCGCGTCGTCGGGTACGGGGCTTTCGCTTTCCACGCGGCGTGATCGAAGCCCGCTACTTGCTGCGGTTGGCGCGGGTCAGCATTCAGCTCGCGCTGCACCGGGAAAGATGTCCAATCCCTGCCGACGACCCGGCATGGCAGCGTCCATCCGCCCTCTTCGTGACCCTCAACAAGGCCAGGCGCCTGCGCGGCTGCGTTGGCTCCGCACGGGCCCGGTTGCCACTGGCCAGGGCGCTGATCCGCTACGCCCGCCGCGCCGCCTTCAAGGATCCCCGCTTTCCGCCGCTGCAAGCCGCGGAATTGCCCGAGTTGCGCATTCATGTTTCCCTGCTTTCCGCGTTGCGGGAGCTGCCCTGCGCCTCCGATGAGGAACTGCTGCAGCAACTCGAACCACGGCACCACGGCCTGCTCATCAAGACCGCCACCGGCAGCAGTTTGTTTCTGCCCTCTGTCTGGGGGCAGTTTCCCGACGCCGAGTTTCTTCAGCGACTCCGAGAGAAGGGAAACCTGGGGGAAACCACGCCCCTGCTGCACGCCTGGAGCTTCACGGTCAGGACGCACCGGGAGGCGGATTAATGTGAATAAGGCTGGCGAGTAAGGCTGGACACGGCAACCCCCCATCCCCCTTGGCGGGGGGTGGGGCGCTACCGGCGGTTCAGCTAGGTGGCGCTCCGCAACTTATGGCGCATCACCATGCCCCGGCGTCGCTGCTTCCTACTTTTTATCCGCCGACGGACTTCTTCCTGTTGGCTTCGCCTGCCGAAAATCATACCTGCCTGGGGCTTATTTTTTTTTAGCGGCCCTTTTCTTAGCCGCTTTCTTCCTGCCCGTCCGGCGTATGACTTTCTTCTTCCCGGCCTTCTTCTTGCCGACCTTGCGGGTCACCTTCTTCTTCCCGGCCTTCTTCTTGCCGACCTTGCGGGTCACCTTCTTCTTCCCGGCCTTCTTCTTGCCGGCCTTGCGGGTCACCTTCTTCTTCCCGGCCTTCTTCTTGCCGGCC
>JABAAT010000027.1 GCA_014238615.1 Gammaproteobacteria bacterium
AGCCCCGGCGGTAGAGCGGCCGATCCCGGGCAGGCGCAGCAACTCCTCGAGGCGGCGCGGGAAGCGGCCCCCATGTCGCTCCCGCAGCAACCGCGCACTGCGGTGCAGGTTCCGGGCGCGACCGTAGTATCCCAGGCCGGCCCACAACCGCAGCACCTCATCCTCGGACGCACGCGCCAGGGCGATGACTCCGGGGAAACGCCGCATGAAGCGCTGAAAGTAGGGCACCACGACCACCGCCCGGGTCTGCTGCAGCATGACCTCTGAAACCCACACCCGGTAAGGAGTGCGCCGCTGCTGCCAGGGAAAATCCCGACGACCGTGCACACGCCCCCAGCGCAACAGGCGCTGCACGAAGGCGCGCCGCCGCGCCGCCGGAACCGGCGCGGAAAGCGCCTCCCCGTTCAAGCCGGCCGCATGATTTAACCGCTTATGTACCATTTATCCCTAAAAAGCGTAACATGGGGTTCAAAATATCGACTTCGTAAGAGAAGAAAAAACAATCAGGTGATGTGAAAGATTACTGACATCACTTTTCCCTGAACTTGGAATCCCGTTATGAGCAGGCATTCATAAGGTATCAGTCTGGAGGATAATTTCGTGGACCGAGAAATGACCCTGGAAGAGATCCTGGGGCTCTTGAGAAGGCAGAGTCATTCACAGTCTGACAAGGGGCGCTCCTTCGAGTCGCTGGTCCGGGCGGCCCTGCTGGCCGACCCCGTGCAGCAGCAACGCTTCTCAGACATCCAGCGATGGAAGGAATGGGCGGCCGAATTCGGCGCAAGAACCCAGGACACGGGAATCGACCTGGTCGGAGAGCTCGCCGAGGGAGGCGGGTACGCGGCCATCCAATGCAAATTCTACGATCCAGCCAAGACCCGTTCGATCTCCCGTCAAGGCATTGATTCGTTCCTGACGGCCTCCTCCAGGGAATTCCTGGACCTCCAGGACAGGCCCTTTACCTTCGCCGAACGCATCATCGTTACGACCCTGCCTGACTGGACATCTCACGCCGAGGACGCCATCTCCGGCGTTCGTCCCCACGTCCAGCGCCTGGACCTGAATAAACTGGGGGACTTCAAGGTCAACTGGCGGGACCTACTGAACCCAAAAGTCAACAGGCCGGAGGTAAAAAAAGACCTGCGGAAATACCAGCGGAAGGCGATTACGACTGTCCACAAGGCCTTCCACAACGGGGCCGACCGGGGCAAGCTGATCATGGCCTGCGGCACAGGCAAAACCCTGGTAAGCCTGCGGCTTGCCGAAAAGCAGGTGAAAGCCGGCGGTTGGGTGTTGCACCTGACACCGTCCCTCTCCCTGCTCTCGCAAACCCTCATCGAGTGGGCGGCTGACAGCGAGCTGCCGCTCCGACCGTTTGCGATCTGCTCGGACAAACAGGTACACCGCAAGGACGAAGAAGACATCCTGCCGGTGGACATGCCGCTCCCGCCGACCACCAACGCGAAAGACCTTGCGCGCGTGTTGGCGCAGGAGCCCGCCCCGCGAAGAAGAAGCAAGGCTCCCTTCACGGTCATCTTTGCAACCTACCAATCGATCGACGTGGTCCACGAAGCACAGCGCATCCTGCGGCGAAAGAACCTTCCCTGCGAGTTTGAGCTGGTGATCGCGGACGAGGCACACCGCACGGCGGGGACTGACAAGCGCGAATGGAAGCCTGGCGAAGGAGGTACGGGAACAAAGAAGACATCGCTTTTCACCCGCATCCACTCGAACGAGGCGGTACAGGCGAAAAAGCGTCTCTACATGACGGCCACACCGAAAATCTATGGTTCGGAGATACAGAAAAAGGCCAGTGATGAACAGCTGGCCGTGTACTCCATGGACGACGAGGCCGTCTTCGGGAAAGAGCTGTATCGATACTCCTTCTCTGACGCCGTCAAGGAAGGATACTTAAGCGACTACCGGGTGGTGGCGTTTTGCATGTACAGCAAGCAGGTGCAGGAGCTGCTGTCGAATTTCCTGCAGGAACGTGACAGGGAAGACAAGTCGATCCCCCTGCCGGACGTTGTAAAGATGCTGGGTTGCTGGAAGGCCGTGCTTGACCCGCGCACACAAGACCGCTCCCGGATTCATCTCGCCGCTAAACCGTTGGAAGACGACGGCCTGGAAGACGACGGCAAGAAAGCACCCATTTCGCTGAAGCGTGTACTGGCTTTCACCGGCACGATCAAAGGCTCGAAGCAACTCACGAACTCCTTTGGAACCCTGTTGAGGGCCGCCGATGCCGAGCGCCCGGACGACCTGGAAATCGAGCATGTCGACGGGGCAATGAACGCCCCGAAGCGGAACAGCCTGCTGAACTGGCTGCGGGGAGAAGTGCCGGAAGGGAAATGTCGCATGATCAGCAATGTGCGTTGCTTCGGCGAAGGGATCGATGTCCCCGCGCTGGACGGGGTGGTGTTCTTCTCACCCCGGAAATCCCAGGTGGACATCGTCCAGGCTGTCGGGCGGGTCATGCGCAAGACCGAGGGGAAAGAAATGGGTTACATCATCTTGCCCGTGGCCATCCCGCCAGAGGAAAAACAAGAAGACATCATGGGCAAATCCAAGGAATACAAGCACGTCTGGCAGGTACTGGCCGCCCTGCGCGCGCACGACGAACGCTTTGAGGCGCGGATCAACCAGGTGGAATTTGAAAGGCGGTTGCCTGAGCAGATCAGCGTCATCCTTGACGGCGAAGGCGTGCGGGATGCGGAAGTATCTCAGCAGTACCTGCTTCCGGAGCATCTCAAGAAAATAGGGGATGCGCTCCGTGTCCAATTGTTAAAGCGCTGCGGCAACAGGACCTACTGGGCGGACTGGGCGGATGAGGTCGGCCGCATTGCCCGAGAGGTGGTGGGTGAAATCAAGAAGAAGAGCAGGGAAAACGAGGCCTTCGGGAAGACCTTTCATCGCTTCCTGCGGAGCCTGCGGGAGATCATCAATCCCGGCATCCAGGAAGAGCAGGCGATGGAGCTGCTGGCGCAACATTGGATCACGGAGCCTATCTTTGATGCACTGTTTAAGGATGATTCGTTCTCGACACGAAACTCTGTTTCCAGGAACATTGATAAAGTTTTCCAGGCAATGGAAGGCACCGGGATAGGACGGAACCTGGAGGCCCTGCAGGAATTTTACGAGGATGTGGTCAAAAGGGCAGAGGGGATCGAAAGCCTGGAAGGACGGCAGAATATCATGGAGCGCTTGTACCAGGACTTTTTCAAGCGGGCGTTCAAGAAAGACGCGAAGAAGCTCGGAATCGTTTACACGCCCACGGAGGCAGTGGACTTTTTGCTAAACAGTGC
>JABAAT010000035.1 GCA_014238615.1 Gammaproteobacteria bacterium
CTCAGGGGGAATCTCTCATGGGAAAGCTCTCAGGATGGGTCCTTGGGATGCTCTTGTCGTCCGGCCGCTCCCCGCAGGCGCCTGTCGGCTTCCAGGTAGCGGGCACTGGTTGCGTCAATGACCTCGGCGGGCAGATTCGGAGCCGGCGGGCTGTGATCCCAGTTGCAACGGTCCAGGTAGTCGCGTACATACTGCTTGTCAAAGCTGGGTTGCTCGCTGCCCGGCTGGTAACCGTCGGCCGCCCAGAAGCGCGATGAGTCCGGAGTCAGCAGTTCGTCGATCAGGTGTAACTCCCCGGCTTCATCCAAGCCGAACTCGAACTTGGTATCGGCGAGCAGCAGGCCGCGTTGGGCAGCGTATGCGGCCGCCTGCCGGTATATATCCAGGCTCGCCGTACACACCCGATCCGCCAGGGTTTTACCCAGCAGCTTCTCGACTTCTTCCTGGCTGATATTGCGATCGTGCTCCCCGGGCGCGGCCTTCGTGGATGGTGTAAAGATCGGTTTTGGAAGCTGCTCGGAGTGTTGCAGGTTTCGTGGCAGCGGGATGCCGCAGACGGCGCCTGTTTCCTGGTATTCCCGCCAGCCGGAGCCGCTCAGGTAACCGCGTACGATGGCCTCTATGGGGAGAGGCCGCAGGCGCTGCACCACGGCGGAGCGGCCCTGCAGTGCCGCAAGCGCTGCACTCCCGGCGGGCAGCAGCTGCTGCAGGGTGGGGGAGGCCAGGTAGTGGTCGGGCACCGGAAGCTGCAAGGTGCGGCTCCAGAACAGCGACAGTTGGTTCAGTACCCGGCCTTTGCCGGGAATCGCCTGGGGCAAAACCACATCGTAGGCGGAGATACGGTCGGTGGTGACAATCAGTAATTGTGTTTCACCGATGGCGTAAATGTCGCGGATTTTTCCCTGGCGGAGCAAGGGCAGACCTGGCACCACGGAATGCGCCATTGGGGGAGGTGATGGAGTGCGTGTGTCCTGATCCAGGCCCATGGTATGGAAGTGCTCCGGCAAGGGACGGTTTGCCCGCGTTGCGTCCGGGAAGGTTTCTGAGTTATGAGTGAAGCCGCCCTCTTCCCCCGGCGGTGCGCGGAGAGGCATGGGAGAGCGACAGCGCTCCAGTATAGCGAAAATCGGTCTTCTTAAATCCGATCTTTTTAAGGCATATCAGCCGGTCCAGCCCAGGCCGGCGGAGATGCAGTTCATGGAGAGCAGCAGGGCTTCCAGCTTGGCGGGGTCACGTTTTTCCCTCAACTTTTCGATGAGCGCCACCTGTTCCAGGCCGGCGGCGCGCAGAATGGGCAGGCGCCGTTCCAGCTTGCGGCTGTACTTGCGAAATCCCCGCGCCAGGTGCTTGTGGCCGCTGAGCTGAAGGATGTGTTTGCGGGTCAGCAGGTACTCTTCCTTAAAGAGCTTGTAGAAGGTGTTGCGCAGCTCCGGGGGGGCCAGGCCGGCGTAGCTCTGGGCGACTTCCGGGTCCACCAGGGCCAGGGTTTTCTCGACTTCGTTGATGATCAGGCGGAACAGGCGGTGCTCCTTGTACATGTCTTTCAGCAGTGTGCGGCGGCTCGGCCCCGCCTTGGCGCGGCCTGCCAGGAAGTCACGCAGGGCGCTGCCGATGCCGTACCAGCCGGGTACCAGGTGACGGTTCTGGGTCCAGGCGAAGACCCAGGGGATGGCGCGTAGATCTTCCAGGGTCTGCAGGCCGGAGCGCCGCGCCGGGCGTGAGCCGATGTTGAGTTGCTTCAGCTCCTCCACCGGGCTGGCGGCCGTAAAGTATTCCACCAGTCCGGGGCGCTCCAGGAGGCTGCGGTAGCGTACGTAGGCCGTACCGGAGAGGGCCTCCATGGCCTCGTTGAATTCCGGGCGGGGGCGCAACTCCTGTTCCTCCATGGAGCGCAGGCTGTGTTCCAGAACGCTTGCGAACAGCAGTTCCAGGTTGTAGATTGCCGTGCCCTGGTTGGCGTACTTGTGAGAGACGGCTTCGCCCTGCTCGGTGATGCGCAGGCGGCCGTCTATGGAGCCGGGCGGCTGGGCGGCGATGGCGCGTCCGGTGGGCACACCGCCCCGGCACACGGAGCCGCCGCGGCCGTGGAAGAAGACGATGCGGGTACCAGTGCGCGCCGCGACATCCATGAGCAGGCGCTGCGTTTTGGCGAGCTCCCAGTGGGAAGTGAAGAAGCCACCGTCCTTGTTTGAGTCCGAGTAGCCGAGCATGACCTCCTGAACGCCGTGGTAGCGCACGCTGTTTTGCACCACCGGCACTTCCAGCAGTTCCTGGAGCACGCGCGGCGCCTCCTGTAAATCGCGGATGGACTCGAACAGGGGCACGATGGATAGGGCGCAGGCTTCCATTCCCTGGCGGTCGGTGAAGAGCCCGGTGTACTTGCACAGCAGGTAGAGACCGAGCACATCATCGGCGCGGCGCGTCAGGCTGAGAATGAAGGCGCCGATCGCTTCGTCGTCCAGGTGGTTGCGGTGTTGCGCCAGGTTCCTGAGCAGCACCAGGACGCTATTGGAGCGTTCATCCATCCCGGAGAGGCGCGGCAGAGAGCGTATGGGAGTAGCGAGTTCGCGCAGCAGCCAGTCTTTCCAGGCCGGATCACCGGGCGTGACGCCAGGCAGCGCCAGGCTGCGCCGCACCTGGTTCAGGGTGTGCTGGATGGCGGAGGTGTTCTCGCGCAGATCCAAGCGCATGGAGCAGAAGCGGAAGGTCTGCGCCTGGCGCCGCAGGGGGCTGATCCAGCGGTGCGCCAGGTGTGGACAGCCGGACTCTTCCAGACCCTGTTCCAGGGTGCGGATATCCGCAATGTATTCCTTGGCGCTGGTGTAGAGCTGATGGCGCGGCACTCCGGGCCGGTCGCCGTGCGCGTCATCCAGGGTGTGCTTCAGTCTTTGCAGCATGATGGCGCTCCATTGCCGAAAGACTTCGTTGGGATTGCGCGCTACGATGCTTTTTGCGTTCGGCAGCTTCCGCAAACGTTTTTGCAGTGTTTCATTGAATTGATGCGCCACTGCCACCGCGTGTTTACTGATGCTCAATTGCTGCAGGACACGGAACAGGCCCGCGTGGTGGCAGCGTATGGCGGCGCAGCGATATTCGCGCAGGGCGTCCAGGGTGACCTGTGGAGTCACCGCTGGATTGCCGTCCCGGTCTCCGCCGATCCAGGAAGCCACCCGCAGCGGCGGCGGCGGCGCTTCCTCGTCCGGATAGTTCTGCTCCATGGCGGAGCGCAGTCGCTCCAGGACCTCGGGCACGCAGACGTAGAAGCTTTGTTCCAGGAAGTGCAGGCCCCAGGTGACTTCCTGGGGAACGCTTGGCTTTTCCAGGCGCAGCTCGCCGCTTAGCCACAACAGCTCGATCTCGGCGCGCAGTTCCTGGGCGAAATCCTCCCGTTCGCGCGGCGTCCAGCGGCTGCCTTCCAGGCGGTAGAGCAGCACGTAGATGCGGCGGTGAATCTCCATGACCGTAATGCGCTTGGCCTCGGTCGGATGGGCGGTCAGGGTCGGCGTGACGCGGGTGTTTTCCAACAAGTCGCGGAGCTTTGCAGTGGGGACGCCTGCGGCGCGCGCCCGGCCCAGAACAAAAGCCAGGGAACCGGGGACTTTCTCCAGGCCATGGTAAGTCTCGGTCTGGCGGCGGCGGCGCATGGCGGTGTTTTCCTCCGCGATGTTGAGGAGTTGGAACCAGATGCCCCATGCCTGCATGAGCTTGCGTAGCATTCCCGGGTCGTTCGGTGCCGGCGCCTGCGCCTTCTGGACCGGGCCTTGGGTCAGGGCTTCCAGGATTTCCGGGCAGTGCTCCCTGACCACGGAGCGGAATTGCCGTCGCAACAGGTCGATGACCTGGCTGGCGTAAGCCGCCGCGACAGCGTCCAGACGCTGGGTGGTGGGATTCCTGAGGCCGTAAAGCGGGGGGAGATCGGCGACCGGGTCCGGTGAATTCACGCGACGCGGTCGGGGGGGGGACGGCCCTCAAAAAAGGCCTGCAGGTTGCTCAGCACGCGCATCCCCATGGCGACGCGGGTCTCGCGCGAGGCGCTGCCCAGGTGCGGCGCCAGCAGCACCTGTTCCATGTGCACCAGTTCCGGGTGTACCCTTGGTTCCTGCTCGTAGACGTCCAGGCCGGCGCCGGCCAGGTGACCCTTGCGCAGTACCTCGACCAGGGCTGCTTCGTCCACGACGTCGCCGCGCGCGGTGTTGATCAGGAAAGCGCCGCGTTGCATGTGGTTCAGCCGGTCCGCGTTCATCAGGTGGCGGGTCTGTTTGCCGCCGGGGCAGTGCAGGGAGACGAAGTCGGCTTCTGCCAGCAGCGTTTCCAGGCTGTCACGGGCCTCGGCTTGTACCTCGGCCATGGCTTCGGGTGAGGGTGACTGCGGATCGTGGAACAGGATCCGCATGCCGAAACCATGGTGTGCGCGCCGCGCCACGGCGCGCGCGATGCGGCCGAAGCCGACCAGGCCCAGGGTTTTGCCGCTTACCCGGGTGGCCAGCATGTGTGTGGGCCGCCAGCCGCCCCATTGCCCGGCCCGCAGGCAGCGTTCGCCTTCGCCGAGGCGGCGTGCGGCCGCCAGCAGCAGGGCCATGGCCAGGTCGGCCGTGCAGTCGGTCAATACTTCCGGAGTGTTGGTGACCACCAGTTCGCGCCGCCGCGTCGCCTTCAGGTCGATGTGGTTGAAGCCGACTCCGAAGTTGCCGAGGATACGGGCGCGGCAAGATTCGGTTTCCAGGACTTCGGCATCGATGCGATCCGAGACGGTGGGGCAGAGCGCATCGGATTCGGCCAGGGCGCCTTGCAGCTCAGCCACGCTGAGCGGGTGGTCGTCTCCGTTCAAGTGGACATCGTAGAGTTCCGCCAGGTGGGCCTCTACTTCCCCGGGCCAGCGGCGGGTCAGGGTGACTACGTGTTTTTTACTCATGCCTTGTTACCTGGTTTCCGCGGAGCAGTCCGGAGGGTGGCCTCCGCGAGGGGAGTGAGGGGAGAGGTGGGCCTGTGAGGCCGCCGTTACTTTCCGCCGTCGTGGCTTCCTCCCGTCGAAGTTATTTTTAGCCGAGGATCTTCGCCACGGAGGCGCCGATCATGGACGGGTTCGGCGCGACTTCCACCCCGCAGTCACGCAGGATCTCGATTTTTTCCGCGGCGCTTTCGCCGTAGGCGGAAACGATCGCGCCGGCGTGCCCCATGCGCCGCCCGCGCGGCGCGGTGAGTCCGGCGATGTAGCCCAACACGGGCTTTTTCATGTGCTCCTTGGCGAAGTGCGCGGCCTCGCTCTCCTGGGGGCCGCCGATTTCACCGATCATGACGATGGCGTCGGTCTCGTCGTCCTGTTCGAATAACTCCAGGATGTCTCGGAAAGAACTGCCGTTCACGGGATCGCCGCCGATGCCGATGCTGCTGGAAATGCCGATGTTCAGTGCCTGCATCTGCGCCGCCGCCTCGTAGCCCAGGGTGCCGGAACGGCTCACGATGCCGATGCGGCCGTGCATGTAGATATGCCCGGGCATGATGCCCAGCATGGCTTTGCCCGGGCTGATATTGCCGGCGCAGTTGGGTCCGGTGAGGATCATCTTTTGTTCGCGTCGGTAGCGGCGCATGTAGCGTTTCACGCGAATCATGTCGTGCGCCGGGATGCCGTCGGTGATCGCCACGCAGTATCGAATGCCGCCGTCCGCGGCTTCCATGATGGAGTCACCGGCAAATGGCGCCGGTACGAAGATGATGCTGGTATCGGCGTTGGTGGCCTTTACCGCATCCTTGACGGTGTTGAAGACCGGCCGTTCCAGGTGTTGCATACCGCCTTTGCCGGGCGTCACGCCGCCCACGATTTGGGTTCCGTAGGCCAGCATTTCCTTCGCGTGGAAGGTTCCAATCTGGCCGGTGAAGCCTTGTACGATGACGCGGTTGTTTTGATCGATGAGGATCGCCATGATTTAGGTCTCTCTAAAGAGCGCGGGCGGGCGCGGCGGGTTGATTCAGGATGCGGTGTGTCGGCGCCAGGCCTGCACCGCCTTGTCTGCGGATGCGGCCAGCGATTCGGCCGTGATCACGGGCAGGCCGCTCTCGGCGATGATCTTCCGGCCCTGCTCCACGTTTGTGCCGGACAGACGCACCACCAGGGGAATCTTCATCTCCATCTTGCTGACCGCCTGCACGATGCCCTGTGCCACCCAGTCGCAACGGTTGATGCCAGCGAAAATGTTCACAAGCATGGCCTTCACCTTGGGATCCGAGAGCACCAGCCGGAACGCCTTGGCGACCCGATCGGGCGAGGCGCCGCCGCCGATGTCCATGAAATTGGCCGGCTCGCCGCCGGCGTGCTTGATCATGTCCATGGTGGCCATGGCCAGGCCCGCGCCGTTGATGATGCAGCCGATTTCGCCGTCCAGTCCCACGTAGTTCAGGCCGCGGTCCGCGGCCTTCATCTCCAGTTCGTCTTCCTGCGTTTTGTCGCGCAGCTCGGAGACGTCGCGGTGCCGGAACAGGGAATTTTCATCGAAGGACATCTTGGCGTCCAGGGCCAGCAGGCGGCCGTCTTCGGTGACCACCAGGGGATTCAGTTCCACCATGGTGGCGTCCAGGTCGCGGAAGGCCCGGTAGCAGCCCAGGATGGTGGTCGCCGCCTGGCTGATGAGCGAGTAATCAAGTCCCAGTTTGAAGGCGATCTCGCGCGCCTCGAAGGACTGCATACCCACCGCCGGCTCCACCGCTTTGCGGATCAGGGATTCGGGCTTTTGTACCGACAGCTCCTCGATCTCCATGCCGCCCTCGGCGGAAGCCACCACCATGACCCGTTCCGAGAGCCGATCCAGCACCAGGGCCAGGTAATATTCGTTGCGGATCGGCACGGCGGCTTCCACGAACAGCCGCGAGACCGTTTTGCCGCGCGGCCCGGTCTGCTGGGTGACCAGCTTGCGGCCCAGCAGGTCGTCGGCGGTCTCCGAAACCTCATCGAAGGAGGAGCAGACCTTGACGCCTCCGGCTTTACCGCGGGCGCCGGAGTGTATCTGGGCCTTGACGACCCATTGGGAGCCGCCGATCTCACGCGCCCGGTAAACCGCCTGTTCCGGGCTGTAGGCCAGCCCGCCGGGCGCCGTGCCCACACCGAAGCGCGCCAGCAATTCCTTGGCCTGGTATTCATGGATGTCTATTGGAATAACTCCTCTTCAGTGGGCGCCGGACCGGGCCTCGATGGCCTCGGCCAGTTGCACGATGTTACGGGCCATGCGCTCGGTGGCGGCGTCGATCATCTTACCATCCAGGGAAGCGGCGCCCTGGCCGCGTTCGGCGGCCTCGGCGAGCGCGGTGAGCATGCCGCGCGCTTTCTCTACCTGTTGCGCGCTGGGGGACATGATTTCATTGGCCATCGGGATCTGACTGGGGTGGATGGCCCATTTGCCGTCGTAGCCCATGGTGACGACGCGCAGGGCGGATTGCCGGTAGCCTTCCTCGTCCCGCAGGTCGCCGAAGGGGCCGTCGATGGCACGCAGGCCGTAGGCGCGGCAGGCCACCAGCATGCGCTGCAGGCTGGCGTGCCATTGGTCGCCTGGGTAATCGGGGTGCAGGCCGCCGATGTTCACGGTGCGCGCCCGGCAGCTGGCCGCGTAGTCGGCGACGCCGAAATGCAGGGCTTCCAGGCGCCGGCTGCATTGCGCTATTTCCTCCACGTTGGCCATGCCCAGGGTGGTCTCTATGAGGGCCTCCAGGCCGATCGGCTGCTTCCAGCCCCTGGCCTGCTCGATCTGGCTGACCAGGCACTCCACCGTGTAGATGTCTCCAGGCACTCCCACCTTGGGCACCAGCAGCGTGTCGATACGATCCCCGACCTGTTCCACCAGGTCCACCACGTCCCGGTACATGTACTGCGTGTCCAGACCGTTGATGCGCACGCAGATGCTTTTGCCGCCGCTGCGCCAATCCATGTCGCGCAGGGCGCGCACGGCGTTTTCGCGGGCCGTGGCCTTATCCGGGGGGGCGACCGAATCCTCCAGGTCCAGGAAAATGTAGTCCGCGGCGCACGCGGCGGCTTTCTCAAACATCTTGGGTTGCGTCGCCGGCACCGCCAGGGTGCTGCGCTGCAGGCGTATCCGCACCGGCTCATATTGGGTGAAACTCATGTCTTTATCTCCAGGTGTCCCCGCGAGGTTGATTGCGCCCCAGTTGATTGCGCCTGATTGCGCCCTAGTTACGGATCTGGGCCGAGGTGCTCCGCAGGTATTCCTGGGCCGCGGCCACGCCGCTGCCCAGTTCCACCGGAATTCCCAGGTCCTTCATGGCCATTTCCGCCCCCGTGATGGGCGTCAGGAGCATGAGCTCATTCAGGTCTCCCAGGTGGCCGATGCGGAAAGCCTTGCCGGCGATCTTGGATAGGCTGACGCTCAGGGCCAGGTTGTACCGGCGGTAAGCATGCCGTACCACTTCGTTGCCGTCAAACCCATCCGGCACATAGATGGCGCTCACGGTGTCCGAATGCCACTTGGGCTCTTTTGCGACCAGGCGCAGGCCCCAGGCTTGCACCGCCTTGCGCACTGCCTCGCCCATGCGATGCTGGCGCCGGAAGACGTTTTCCAGGCCTTCCTCCAGCAGCATGTCCAGCGAGGCGCGCAGTCCGCGCAGCAGGATGGTGGCCGGCGTGTAAGGGAAATAGCCATCGTCATTCACGCGCATCATGTCTTCAAAGGAGAAGAAGGTACGCGGCAGCCGTGCCGAGGCCATGGCCTCCAGCGCTTTTTGACTGACTCCCAGGAGCCCCAGCCCGGTGGGCATCATGAAGCCTTTCTGGGAGCCGCTGACGGCCAGATCCACCCCCCATTCGTCCATCCGGAAATCAATGCTGGCGATGGAACTGACACCGTCCACGTAGAGCAGTGCCGGGTGCCCGGTCTCGTCCAGCGCCCGTCGCACCGCGGCCACGTCGCTGGTGACCCCGGTAGCCGTTTCGTTATGGGTCGCGAAGACGCCCTTGATTTCCCTGTTCTTATCCGCTTCCAGGATGCGACGGTATTCCTCCACCGGCACGCCTTCCCCCCAGTCCACTTCCAGCGCATGTACGTCCAGGCCGTGGCGCTGGCACATGTCCACCCAGAGGTGACTGAAGTGCCCGAAGCTCGACATCAGCACCTTGTCGTTGGGCGACAGGGTGTTGCTGATCGCCGCTTCCCAGGCGCCGGTGCCGGAGGAAGGGAAGATGAAAGCTCGGCCGTGCTTGGTGCGAAACACCTGTTTCAGATCCGCGAACAGGGAGAGCGTGAATTCGGGGAAGTCACTGGCCCGCATGTCTTCCTGGGAGATATGCATGGCGTTCTGAATGCGTTCCGGAACATTCGTCGGTCCGGGGATAAACAGGAAATTTCTACCAGCCATTACGCTGCAGCCTCCTTACAAAAAAGCAAAAATCCGGGATACGGACGGTACCCCAAAGTGCACCGTGGATCGTACTGTGAATCGCCTTGTGAATTCATGGGTGGGTGGCCTCTCAGCTTCCAAGACGCTTTCCCGGGGAGGAAAGCCCTCCGGAAAGGCTGGAAAGGGCTGGAGTCATGCGGAGACGACCCGCTGTCTCCGCACCCGCTGTCTCCAGCAAGTGAACGAAAGTCGCGCCGCCGCCGTGCTTCCCTTTAAGCCCCCCGTAGTAAACCCCGCGTGTAAGCTACCTTAGTAAGCCCCATTTCCCATCATCACTTCCCCATCCTCAGGGGAATCCGCGGATGGTCCGTCCTCTCACGGGCGGCTTGCCGAAGCCGAACCCTTTCGCGATTTCGCTACATTCTAACAGCATCGGTGACGTTTGTGCGATCCGGGACGCTGCTGCTTCGGGAAAATTGCCCGGCGATGTGGTGTGCCGTCCGTTCCGCGGCTTCCGGGATCGGCCAGCGCAGGCGCTCGTCCGTGTCCCGGATGCGGAATTCGGCTTCGTTCAGGTCCAGGTCACGTTCACCCAGCACCAGCCAGTAGGGGACGCCGATGAGCTCGGCATCGGCAAACAGCACGCCCGGCCGCGCATGACGGTCGTCGTAGAGCACTTCCACGCCCAGTTCCAGGAGCCGTTCGTAAAGTTGCGTCACGGCCGCGCGCAGCCGTCCGGATTTGTGCTGGTTGACCGGCACCACCACCACCTGGAAGGGGGCCATGGGGAGCGGCCAGCGGATGCCCCGCGCGTCGTGATGTTGTTCGATGGCGGCCGCGACGACGCGGCTTACGCCGATGCCGTAGCAACCCATCTCCAAGGTACGAGGCTTGCCGGCCGCGTCCAGCACCACGGCACCCAGGGCCGCGCTGTACTTGGAGCCGAGTTGGAAAATATGTCCTACCTCGATGCCGCGCGTGATGCGCAGGCGCCCGCCCCCCGGGGCCGCCTCGTTGGCCTGGGCCAGGCGCAGCACGGCCGTATGCGGTTCCGGTAGATCCCGAACCCAATTGACGCCGGTGTCATGCCGACCCTCAAGGTTCGCGCCGCAGCAGAAGTTCGCGCAGGCCGCGGCCGCCTCGTCGGCCAGGATCGGCAGCGGCGACCCGCGCGGTCCCAGGGAACCGGGGCTGCAGGCAAAACAGTCCCGGATTTCCTTTTCCGTGGCGAAGCGCAGTGGTTTGGCCACTTCAGGCCGGTTTTCCGCGGCCAGGCGATTCAGTTGATGGTCGCCGCGCAGCACCAGCAGGATCAGGCCGCCGTCCGAGCCTTGTACCACCAGGGATTTCAGGCATTGCCGCGCCTCGATCTCGAGCAGGGCCGCCACCTCCTCGATGCTGTGTGCGCCTGGCGTGGTCACCTCGCGCCGCTGCACAACGGGCGGCGGGCGCGCCCCGGGCGGCGGCGGCGGCGTCAGTTCCAGGTTGGCCGCATAGTCGCTGCTGTCGCTTAGCGCGATCTGGTCTTCCCCGGATTCCGCGAGCACGTGGAACTCCTCCGAGACGCTGCCGCCGATATTGCCGCTGTCCGCCGTCACGACGCGAAAGGTCAGGCCGAGACGGCTGAAGATGCGGTGGTAAACCGCGCGCATGTTCTTGTAACCGCGTCGCAGGCAGTCCTCGTCCAGGTGGAAGGAATAGGCATCCTTCATCAGGAATTCGCGGCCGCGCAGAATCCCGAAGCGCGGCCGGATCTCGTCTCGGAACTTGCTTTGGATTTGGTACAGGCAGATCGGCAGCCGCCGGTAACTGCGGATTTCCCCGCGGGCCAGGTCCGTGATCACTTCTTCGTGCGTCGGTCCCAGGCAGAACTCGCGCTCGTGCCGGTCCCGGAAGCGCAGCAGCTCGGGCCCGTATTCCTCCCATCGTCCGGATTTACGCCACAGCTCAGCCGGCTGCACCCCGGTCATGAGTAATTCCTGCGCGCCGCCGCGGTTCATTTCCTCGCGCACGATGCCTTCCACCTTGCGCAGGACGCGCAGACCCAGCGGCAGCCAGTTGTAGATACCCGCCGCCAGCTGGCGCACCATGCCCGCGCGCAGCAGCAGCCTGTGGCTGGCCGTTTCGGCTTCGGCCGGGGCCTCGCGCAGGGTCAGCAGCAGGAATTCAGAAGTTCGCATGGTACAAATCCAGTGGTGAAAGCGTGCCTGGCGGTCCCAGGCGCCCGCGGCAAAGGGCCGCGCGGCGGCGGTTCACGCACGGCCATTATGACGGTTCGGCTGGAACCGGGCAAATTGCCTCCCCGCATGCCTTCCGGGAGGACCGCCAAGGCGTCCCACCCCACGGGGCTCTTGCCTTTTTTCGCAATGCAATATAAATTGGTTCCCTGGCCCGAGCCGGGATACTTGGCCTGGGATGTTTGGGCGGGATTCCGGGCGTGATACCCAGGTGGGCCGGGCGCTGCCGGCGTTGCCGCGGTGTTCCGGGGGTCGGGGAAGAGGCTGGCGCGGAAAACGGCAAATGAAGATCGTTTGGGCAGGGAAGATTCGTTCGCCCCCGGGGGGACCGTGGGCATGGCCGTATGTCAGGACCGTTCTTAAGGGCCCGCCGAGGCTTCACGGCGGTGTTTCAGGGTGCTTGCGGCGACCCGTGTTGCCGGGTGTGCGGGGCTGAAGATCCAGAGATAACTGATATTTATGAACGAGCCAAAAAGCAAAGTGATGCGGGGTGCCCGCATCTTCGTGGAGGCCCTGAAGGCCGAAGGTGTACGCTACCTGTTCGGCTATCCAGGCGGCGCGGTGTTGCATCTCTACGACGAGCTTTTCAAGCAGGAAGGGCTGGAGCATATCCTGGTGCGCCACGAGCAGGGCGCTACGCACGCCGCGGACGGCTACGCACGGGTCAGCGGTGCGCCCGGCGTCGTGCTGGTCACCTCCGGGCCCGGGGTCACCAACTGCGTCACCGGCATTGCCACGGCCCACATGGATTCCATCCCCCTGGTGGTATTCACCGGGCAGGTGCCGACCGCGCTCATCGGTAACGACGCCTTCCAGGAGGTGGACGCGGTCGGGATTACCCGGCCCTGCGTGAAGCACAACTTCTTGGTGGAGAAAGTGGAAGACCTCGCGCTGACCATCAAGAAAGCTTTCTATATCTCAACGACCGGACGTCCCGGCCCGGTGGTGGTGGATCTCCCCAAGGATATCACCGCCGCGGAATGCCCTTTCAGCTACCCGGAGACGTTGGACATGCGTTCCTATAAGCCCGTGACACGCGGTCACGCCGGCCAGATCCGCAAAGCCGTGAAGCTGCTGTTGGCGGCGCGCCGCCCCATGATTTACAGTGGCGGCGGCGTGATTCTTTCCGGGGCCGCCAAGGTGCTGACCGATTTCAGCCGCCTGCTGGGCTACCCGGTGACCAATACCCTGATGGGGCTTGGCGGTTACCCGGGCACCGATTCCCAGTTCCTCGGCATGCTGGGTATGCACGGCACGTACGAAGCCAACCTGGCCATGCACCATTGTGACGTGTTGCTGGCCGTGGGTGCGCGCTTTGACGATCGCGTCACCGGTGACCTGGATAAGTTCTGTCCCGAGGCGCGCATCATCCATATCGATATTGACCCTTCCTGTATTGCCAAGAACGTGGATGTGGATATTCCCATCGTCGGGGACGTGGGGCTTGTCCTGAAGGAAATGAAACAGCATTTGGATGAAAGCGACCGCAAACCGGATGCCGAGGCGCTGCAGGCATGGTGGAAGCGCATTGAGACCTGGCGCGCGCAACAGTGCCTGGGCTACCAGCGCGACGCCAAGAAGATCAAGCCGCAGCAGGTGATCGAGACCCTTTATGAGATCACCGGCGGGGGCGCCTGCCTGACTTCGGACGTGGGCCAGCACCAGATGTGGGCCGCACAGTTTTACAAGTTTGACCAGCCGCGGCGCTGGGTCAGTTCCGGCGGCCTGGGGACCATGGGCTTCGGTTTGCCGGCCGCCATGGGCGCATACCTGGCCTGCCCGGAGCGAGACGTGGTGTGTATCACCGGCGAGGCCAGCCTGGTGATGTGTATCCAGGAGCTTTCCACTTGCCTGCAGTACGGTCTGCCCATCAAGATCGTGAATCTCAACAACCGTTACATGGGCATGGTACGCCAGTGGCAGGAATTCTTCTACGCCGGGCGCTATTCGCACTCTTACATGGACGCGTTGCCGGATTTCGTCAAGCTCGCGGAGAGTTTCGGCCACGTCGGCATACGTGTTGAAGAGTCTGTCGAGATCAAGCCGGCGCTGGAGCGCGCCTTCGCGATGAAGGATCGCCTGGTGCTGATGGATTTCGTGACCGACCAGGAGGAAAACGTCTATCCCATGATCGCGGCCGGCAAGGGACAGCACGAAATGGAATTGTCGCCCGAGCAGATTTCCCCCGACCGGGAGCTGGCCTGAGCCGTCCCGCGATGCGCCGCGTCCTGACCCTGCACATGGAGAACCAGGCCGGCGCGCTGTCCCGCGTGGCCGGCCTGTTTTCCGCGCGCGCCTTTAACATTGAGTCGCTCACCGTGGCACCCACGGAAAGCCGGGGTGTTTCACGCATGACGCTCGTGACGCGCGGTTCGGAACACCTGGTGGAGCAGATCCTGAAGCAGATCAATAAGCTGATTGACGTGATCAAGGTGGTGGATCTCACCGAGTCTCCCCACGTGGAGCGTGAACTGATGCTGGTTAAGTTGCGGGCGGGGGGGGAGAATCGGCCCGAGGTGCGCAGCCTGGTGGATATCTTCCGCGGCAAGATCGTGGATGTGACGCCATCCAGCTACGTGATCGAACTGACCGGCACCGCGGACAAGCTGGAGGCCTTCCTGGAAGCGCTGGACGCGCGTCACATTCTGGAACTTGCGCGCACCGGGAGTTGTGGCATGGCGCGCGGTGAAAAAGCCGCCTGAGGCCGGCGGCCAGGCCACGGCACACCGAGGAGACCACGCGATGTCGATGAAAGTCTATTACGACAAGGATGCCGACCTGTCCCTGTTGGAGTCGCGTCGTGTGACCGTTCTGGGCTACGGCTCCCAGGGCCACGCGCACGCCCTCAACCTGCGCGACTCCGGCGTTGAGGTGCTGGTCGGGTTGCGCCCCGGTTCTGCTTCCGCCGCAAAGGCCGAGAAAGCCGGTCTGCGAGTGCTGCCCGTGGCCGAGGCCGTGACCGGGGCGGACCTGGTCTGCATGCTGCTGCCGGATGAAGCCCATGCCGCCGTTTACCGGGAGGTGGAGCCTGCCCTGCGCGAGGGAGCGGCCTTGGTGTTCGCCCACGGTTTCAACATTCATTACGGCCAGGTGCCGCCGCGTGGGGATCTGGACGTATTCATGGCGGCTCCCAAGGGCCCCGGCCACTTGGTGCGCTCCACCTACGTGGAGGGCAAGGGTGTACCGACCCTGATTGCCGTACACCAGGATCGCTCCGGCGAGGCCCGTGCCCTGGCCCTGGCCTATGCCGTGGCACTGGGCGCCGGGCGCGCCGGAATCATCGAAACCAGCTTCCGGGAGGAGACCGAAACCGACCTGTTTGGTGAACAGGCCGTGCTTTGCGGGGGCGTCACCGCCCTGATGCAGGCTGGCTTTGAGACCTTGGTGGAGGCCGGTTACTCTCCGGAAATGGCCTATTTCGAATGCCTGCACGAGATGAAGCTGATCGTCGATCTGATCTATGAGGGCGGCATGGTGAACATGCGTTATTCAATCTCCAACACGGCCGAATACGGTGACTATACGCGCGGCCCGAGGGTTATCGGCGAGGCATCGAAGCGAGCCATGCGCGAGATCCTGGAGGCGGTGCAGAACGGCGAATTCGCGCGCGAGTTTGTCCTGGAGAACCGCGCCGGCCGCCCCGTGCTGCAGGCGCGGCGCCGGCGCTCCGGGGAGCACCTGCTGGAAGAAGTCGGGAGCCGGTTGCGCGGCATGATGCCGTGGTTGGGTAAACGGCGCCTCGTGGACCAGGAATAGAAGTAGTCGATATGGTGCAGTTGCAGTGGCGCGAGACGATCAGGCAGGCGGGGGTCGTGAGTCCCCCGTGGCGCATCCTCGCTCCCGAATCCCTGCCCTGGGTGTTCGGTCTGCTGCTGCTCGGGCTCCTTTCGTTCGTGTTCTATGGGTCTTTTTGGGTGCCGCTCGTGTTGTCGCTGGCGGTCCTGTTCATCTGGGTTTTTTTTCGCGAGCCCCGGCGCATCATACCGAATAAGCCGCTGGGCCTGGTCAGCCCGGTTGACGGCCGCGTCAGCGCGGTGGAGAAAACCCGCGCCCCCATGTTGGATTGCGAGATGATCCGGATCTCCATCCGGAAGTCCGCCTTCGATCCTTCCGCGCTTCGCAGTTCCACCGAGGGTAGGGTGCGTGAGCAGAGCATCAGCCACCTGGAGAACGGCGGCTGGCGCTGCCTGACCCTGGTCGAGACCGACGAGGGTGATGCCGTGGTGCGGGTTGTCGTTCTGCGCCGTTTCCCGCAGCGCCTGCGCCTTTACATGCAGAGCGGCGAGCGTCTCGGCCAGGGCCAGCGCTGCGGCTTCCTGCCGCTGGCCGCCGCCGTGGAGTTCTATCTGCCTGTGAACAGCAACGTCAAGGTGCAGCCGGGGCAACGGGTGCTGGCTGGCAGCACGCTGCTCGGCTTTTTTGTGCACAAAGAAGCGGTGAGCGCCGTCACGAACGGGGCGCGCTGCGGCAATGGCGCCTTGCCCGGAGTGGGCGTGTACGGCGGAGCCTGATACGTGCCCCAGGCGACTGAACCGCGTCGGCGGCGCGGCATCTACCTGCTCCCGAACCTGGTGACCACCGCTTCGCTCTTCTCCGGATTTCTCTCCATTGTTTTCGCCGTCGGCGGCCAGTATGCCCACGCCGCCATGGCCATCCTGATGTGTGTTCTGCTGGACAACCTGGATGGGCGCATCGCCCGCATGACCCGTACTGAGAGCGACTTTGGGATGCATTACGACAGCCTGGTCGATGTCATTTGCTTCGGCCTGGCCCCGGCCCTGCTGGTACACCAGTTCCTGCTCCGGGAGTTCAGTAAGCTGGGCTGGTTAACCGCTTTTCTGTTCGTCGCAGCAGCCACCCTGCGCCTGGCCCGCTTCAACGCTCAAGTAGGCAGCGCCGACAAACGTTACTTCCAGGGTCTGCCTTGTCCGGCGGCCGCCGCTTTGCTGGTCTGTTTCATATGGCTGGCTACCAGGCAGGGTCTGCCCGGGTATTCCCTGGCGGTGGTCGTATTCACCCTGACCCTGGGCAGCGCCGCCCTCATGGTCAGCACCTTCCGTTACTACAGCCTTAAATCCTTTGACTTTGCGGGTAGGGTGCGCTTTCTCACCGTGGCCGCCATCGCCCTGACCCTGGCTCTCATCGCTCTCGATCCTCCCCTGGTGCTGTTTCTTCTGACCTTGGCTTATACGTTTTCTGGAGTCCTGCTTACGCTCAACGAAAAACGCCGTCGGCGGCGGCGCAAGCGGGGCCACCGGGAGTCCTTGCCGACAGTACAGACAGTACAGGGTCTCACGGGAGATACCACCACGGATGCGGATTTTTCCGAGGACACCACCGACTCATTCGGGAACAAGGGAAAAACCGACTAATCAACCAGGCGGTGGCGTTCCCTCCCCCGGAAGCCGTGCCCGGGCGGCTGCGGTTCCTCATCCCACCAGGAAGATGCTGCCCAGGCCGAGGAAGGTCATGAAGCCTATGACATCGGTGACGGTGGTCAGGATCACGCCGCCGGCCAGGGCCGGATCGATGCCCATGCGATGCAGCAACAGCGGGATGATGGTTCCGGAAAGCGCGGCGACGCTCAGGTTAACGAGCATGGCGATGCCGAAGATGACCCCCAGCCAGTAGTGCTGGAACCACAGGCCGGCGATCACCGCCACCAGCACGGCCCACAGCATGCCGTTCAGCAGGCCCACCAGCAGTTCGTTCCTGACGAGTTGGATGGCGTGGGTGTAGCCGAGTTGTCCCACCGCCAGGGTGCGAATCACGATGGCCAGGGTCTGGCTGCCGGCGATGCCGCCCATGCTTGCCACCACCGGCATCAGTACGGCCAGGGCCACCAACTGCTGGATGGTGTCCTCGAAGCGGCCGATGACCCAGGACGCCAGGAAGGCGGTGAGCAGGTTCAAGCCCAGCCAGAGCATGCGTCGCTTGGCGTTGTGCAGCACCGAGGAGAAGATGTCTTCCCCCCGGCGCAGGCCGGCCATTTTCAGCAGCCGCTGGTCGGCCTGTTCCTGGATGAGGTCCAGCACATCGTCCACCGTGATGCGTCCCACCAGGCGCCCGCTTTGATCCACCACCGGGGCCGAGACCAGGTCCTGCTGGGCAAAGCGTCTCGCGACTTCCGAGGCGGGCATGCCTGCGTTAAAGGCCTTGGTCTCGGTGTCCATGCAGTCGCTGACCCTGATGGTGGAGGGCAGCGTCAGGATCTTGCTCAGTTCCAGGGTGCCGAGAAAGTAATCGGCGCGATTCACCACCATCAGGCGGTCGGTGCCGGATGGCAAATCGCCCAGGCGCAGCAGGTATTCCTGCACGACTCTCAGGTTGATCTCGGAGCGCAGTGGGACGATCCTGGTGTCCATCAGGCCGCCCGCGCTGTCCGGTGGATAGGAAAGCAGAGATCCCAGGCGGCGTCGATGTTGCTCATCCATGGCTGAGAGCACGGTGTCGGCCAGGTCTTCGGGGAGTTCCTGCAGCAGGTCCGCGGCGTCGTCGCCATCCAACTTGCTGGCGACCTTTGCGACTTTCCCGGGCTGCATCGTGTGCAGCAGGGAGGTGCGCACTTCCTGCTGAACCAGGCGCAGTACCTTGCTCTGCAGTTCCTCGGGGATCAGCACCCAAAGCCTTTCGCGTTCCCGCAGAGGCAGGGTGCTGAGCAACTGCGCCAGGGCCGCCGGCTCCATGCCCTCTATCCGGGCGCTTACCTGCTCCGGCCGGGTGATGTCCAGATGCCTGAGCAGGAGGTCGTCGGACTGCTTTTTCGTGGGGCTGTTCTGTTCAGACATGCTGGTGCTTGCGGGGTGCCTGGAGCGCGGCGCGCGCGGAGGAGGATGAGCATGATCCCGCCTCCTCGCTGACTGACGCCTTGAGGCGCGGGGCGGGGGTGCGGATTAAGAAACAGTGTAGCCGGAAGCGGGCGGCCCTGGAAATCTCCGGCGGTGGGCGTGGCGCTTCAGGAAGCGGCGGCTTTGCGCAGCAGGGTATTGATTTCGAGGGCGGTTTCCTGTTGTAAGGCGGTGGCGGCGAGCTGTTCGCTTTCCTTCAGCCACAATTTCGCCAAGGCGCGGCGCATGCCGGGCAGTTTCGAGGGCGTGACGCTCAATTCGCGCAGGCCGAGTCCAATCAACAGGGGCAGGCATTCAGGCTCTCCGGCCAATTCGCCGCACAAGTAGGCAGGGATGCGCGCCTGTTCAGCCGCTTTCTGCACTCCCTTGATCAGGCGCAGCAGGGATGGATGCAGAGGTTCATAGACATGGGAGAGTTCGCCGTCGTTGCGGTCCGCGGCCAGGGTGTACTGGGTCAGGTCGTTGCTGCCGATGGCAAGGAAGTCCAGGCGTTTCGCGAACAGGTCGGCGCAGACCGCGGCCGCCGGCACTTCGATCATGATCCCCATGGCCACGTTCTGTTCATGCAGCTGACCGTTCCGCTCCAGCACGTCGGCGGCGTTGCGGTATAGCTCCAGGAAGCGATTCAGTTCCTGGATGTTGGTGACCATGGGGAGCAGCAAGCGCAGGGGCCCCAGGGTCGCGGCACGCAGGATCGCCCGCAACTGGGGCGCGAAGATCTCCGGCTCATTCAGGCCGAGGCGCAGGGAGCGCAGGCCCATGGCGGGGTTACCGGGAGCGGCGGCGGGGTCCCGCTCCGGGAGTTGGTGGGGCTCCAGTTCGGCCAGGCGGATGGTCAGGACGCGGCCTTCCAGCCGTTCCAGCAGCTGCCTGTAGACGCGGTAGTGCTCGTTTTCGTCGGGCGCCTGTTCCCGGTTCATGTAGAGCCATTCGGTGCGGTACAGGCCGACGCCGTCCGCGCCGAAGCGCTTAACCGATTCCACGTCTCCCGGATTGCTGATGTTGGCCCGCAGTTGGATCTTGGTGCCGTCCAGGGTGACTGCGTCCGCGCCGGGCATCCGGGCTCCGCGCCGTTCCCGCCAGCCGGCCCGGCGCCGTGTGCGACGGTAGCGACGCAGCAGTTCGGAGTTCGGATTGGCCAGCACGAGACCTTGCTCCCCGTCCATGATGATGAATTCGCCGCTTTGCAGGTAGTGGCGCGCGCGGTGCAGGTTGGTGATCATGGGTAATCCCAGGTTACGGGCCAGGATAGCGCTGTGCGAGGTGATGCCGCCGCGCTCCGAGAGTAACGCCGCCGCGCCCTGCCGCTGCAGGATGATGATGTCCGCCGCGCTGAATTGGTGACTCAGGATGATGCGTTTTGCGAGTGGATTGGCGTTCGCTCTTTCGTGGCGCGGGGGCGGCTGCCGCAGCAGAATGCGCTGCACCCGGTCGCAGACTTGCTCCACGTCGTCCCGGCGGCCGCGCAGGTAAGGGTCGTTCATGACGTCGAGGCGGCGCAGCAGTTCATCGCGCTGCTGCATCAGCGCCCATTCGGCGTTGCAGTAGGTATCACGGATGAGCTGCAGGGACGCCCGCACCATGCTGGAGTTCTTCAGCATCAGCAGATGCGTGTTGAAGAGCGCCGCTAATTCGTCGGAACCATCAAGGAAGCGGACGCGAATCAGCTCCAGTTCCGCCAGCGCTGTTTCCACGGCCTCCTCCAGGCGCCGCGTTTCGCTTTCCACCTCCCCGGTGTTTTGCAGCTTGCAATACTCCACCTTGCCGCTGTTGTGTTCCACCTTGTGGACAGGCCCCAGGGCCACTCCGGGCATGATGGAAGTACCAAGCAGGAGCATGGTCATGGCTGCTCTCCAAAGCGTGTGGAGATCAATTCCTCCAGGCTTTCCAAGGCTTGTTCGGCGTCGGGGCCGGCGGCGTGCAGGTGCAGGGTGGAGCCGCGGCCGGCGGCCAGCATCAGCAATTCCATGATGTCTTCGGCGTCCACTTCCCGACCGTTGTGTGCGACCCGGATCCGGCTTTGAAAGCGGCTCGCCGTGTGCGCCAGGAGCCCGGCTGTGCGGACGTGCAGTCCGAGCCGGTTGCGCAGCAGGCAGCGGCGCTCCAGCGCCGGGTTCATCGAGGGCGTACTCTCACGAGGCCGCCCCCCGCTCCAGTTCTCGGTGTCGTATGCTGACGCGGCGGCCCGTGGCGCGGAACATCTCTCCGAGCCGCTCTGCCATGTACACCGATCGATGCTGCCCGCCGGTGCAGCCCAGCGCGGCGCTGAGCAGGGGGCGATTGTCGTGCTCCGACTGCTCCAGCCAATATTGCAGCAAGGTACGGATGTGCTCCAGCAGGAGCCTGGTGGGCGGCTGCCGGCTTAAGAATTCGGCGACCTGCGGGTCCCGCCCGGTGCGGCTGCGCAACTCCTTGTTCCAATACGGGTTGGGCAGGCTGCGCACATCGAAGACGAAGGCGGCGTCGCCCGGCAGACCGTGCCGATAACCGAAGGAGATCAGAACCAGCTCCAACTCCATGCTCTCTCGTTCGGCGATCTGGATGCGCACCAGGCGCTGCAGTTCATGCAGGGTCATGAGCGAGGTATCAATGCACAGGTCGGCCTGCTCGGCCAGCTGTCCGAGCATTTCCCGTTCATTTCGCAAGGCTTCTTCCAGTCCCTGTTTCGTCTCCAGCAGGGGATGGCGGCGGCGGGTCTCGACAAAGCGTTCGGTGAGTACGTGGCGCGCCGCGGAGACGAAGACCAAGCGGGTATCGAAACCGTTCGCGCGCCATTCTTGCAAAGCCTTGGGAAGCAGTTTCAGATCGGCCCCCGGGCCGCGCGCGTCAATGCCCAGGGCGATGTCCCGCGCCGCCTCGGAATTTTGCTGCAGACTGTTGCCGAGGTGCGGCAGCAGGCGGACCGGCAGGTTGTCGATACAGTAGAAACCCAAATCCTCCAGGGTGTGCAGGGCAATGGATTTGCCGGCCCCCGAGAGTCCGCTGATGATCACCAGGCGCGGCGGCGGGGGGCTGTTCATGCCGGACCCCACCTCATGCCGGGGGTCGGACGAGCAGGGAATAGACCTGTTCAGGGTGATGTCGGGCGGTGTTGCGCAGTTCTTGGCAAAAGGCCTTGTCGCGCAGCCGCTCGACGATTGCGGCCAGCGTCTGGACATACTCGGGATGCTCTCCGGGGGGCAACAGCAGGGCGAAAGCCAGGTCCACGGGCTGTTGGTCGGGGGTGTCGTATTCCAACGGCTGCGCCAGGTGCGCGAAGGCGCCGATGAAGCGCCGGCAGCCGTCCAGCCGCGCGTGCGGCAGGGCGATGCCGCCGCCCAGCCCGGTGCTTCCGAGACGCTCGCGGGCCGCCATGGAATCCAAGGCTTGGTGCGCGCAAAGGTTTTCCTCGCCATCGGTGAGGAGATTGGCGAGTTGTTCCAGGAGGGCCTTCTTGCTGGCCGGGCGGATCCCACTGCACACGCGCGTAGGTCGCAGGATGGTGCTTAAATCAAGCGCACCGCGTTGCTCGCCCGGGGGATGGGATGCTTCGGGAAGTGAAATCATGAGGTGGCTTCCAGGTACTCCGGCGTGCGCCGGAATTCCCGCGAACGGTGTCGGTGATGGGTGAGGCTTCTTCAGTCCTTGGGACGGATGCGCCGCTCGCGCGAATGGTCGGTCAGTTTTTCCTTGTGCTTGAGGATCTGGCGGTCCAGCTTGTGTGCGAGGTGGTCCGCCGCGGTGTACATGTCATCGTGATGGGCGGTGGCGAACAGCTGTGCACCGTTGGTGTGAACCGTGGCCGAGACATGGCTCAGCCCGTTCTCCATCTCCAGGATCACATGACCGTGGGTGACATGGTCAAAGTGCCGCTCCAGCCGCTGCAGCTTCTTGACCACGTAGGAATGAATCGCCGAGGTGATCTCAATGTGCTTGCCGGTAACATCTATTTGCATAGTGATGTCCTTTTGATGAAAGCCTGGCTGCCGTTCAGGCGAGCCATCCGGCGGCGTTGCTGGCAGCCGGGGATCGCCATGGAATCGCGGTATTTCGCGACGGTGCGCCGCGCCACCCTGATGCCCTGCTTGTCCAGCAACTGGGACAACCAGGCGTCGCTGTGGGGGTGGCGCGGCGGCTCCTCCGCGATGAGTTTTTTCAACAGCGCCCGCACGGCGGTGGAAGACACCTGGCCGCCGTTATGGGTTTGCACCTGGCTTGTGAAAAAATATTTCAGTTCAAAGGTGCCGCGCGGAGTGGCCATGTACTTGCCGATGGTAGCGCGGGAGATAGTGGTCTCGTGGAGTTCCAGTTCGGAGGCGATTTCCCTCAGTACCAGCGGGCGCATGGCCTCCGGGCCGTGCTCTAAAAAACCCTGCTGACGCTGCACGATGCTGCGCGCGACACGCAGCAGGGTGGAGTGGCGCCGTTGCAGGTTTTGCATCAATCCGCGGGCTTCAACCAGGTGTGTGCGCAGGGTCTTGGCGTCGGCGGATTTTTGCAAGCCGCGCGCCAGTTTCGCGTAATGGCTGTTGATGCGCACCCGCGGCAGGGCCTCGGGGTTGTTTTCCACCAGCCAGCCGTGCGTGGTGCGCCGCACGATGATGTCGGGGAGCAGCACCTCTGGGGTGTACGGATCCAAGGTCCGTCCCGGCTGCGGGTCCAGTGACTTCACCAGTTGCATGATCTCCTGCAGGGCCCCGGCCGAGACGCCAAGTCGACGGGCCAGTTTGGGGAGCTCGCCGTCGCCCATCAATTTCAGGTGTTCCTGGACGAGCAGGCGGGATTCCCGCAGCCAGGGGGTCGTGCCGGGGAGCTGCTCTAATTGCAGGATCAGGCATTCGCTGAGGTCCCGTGCGCCGACCCCGGCCGGTGCCAGTTCACGCAGGCGTCGCAGCACCGTTTCCAACTCCTTGACGTCGGTCTTGATCTCGGGCTCCAGCGCCTGCACCAGCGTTTCCAGGTCTTCACTGAGCCAGCCGTGGGCGTCCAGGGCGTCCACCAGGACCGTGGCCATGGACTGGTGCCGCTGATCCAGGTTCAGCAGGGGGACTTCGCGCAGCAACCGACCGCGCAGGTCGGGGGCGGCGGTAGGCGTCCACTCCGTCCAGTCCGGGCCGCTGCTTTGAGCGGCTGCCCGCCCGACTGGATAACCAACCGGATCGTCGTAGTTCTGATCCCAGGAAACGTCAACCGGCTGTTCCCGGGGAATGTCCGTGAGTTCCTGCTGCTCGTTCTCAGGCGGGTCGCTTTCCTCCCTGGGAAGCTCGTCCGTTTCGGCGGCGTGGGCCGTTTCCCCGTCGGTTTCTATTTCGGTTTCTACTTCATTGGGGCCGCCGCTCTCTTCCCCCAGGCTGTTCTCGGCGCCGTCCTCGACGCGCTCCAGCATGATGTTTGATTCCAGGGCTTCACCGACTTCCCGCAGCAACTCAAGGGAACTCATCTGCAGCAGGCGTAACGCCTGCTGTACTTGCGGAGTCAAGGCCAAACGCTGGCTGACTCGTGCCCCGATTGAGAGTTTTAGCTCCAGCGTGGGTTTCATCATGACTTTAGAGTTTAACTTAACTTCACGGGAATGCCATTGTTTCGTGAATTCCAGGGGAAGCGTCCACTTTACATGAGATTATTCCATATACTCAATAACTTAGCGGATGCTGCAATGCAAAAAGACGGCCTTGGGCGGTACTTTTTCTTCGGAGAAGCGCATTTTTTCGCGCTGCATGCGTGGTGACCGCCGTCGCGGGCGCCCAGCCGCTCCTAATCGATGCGGCCGCCCGGACAGAGGTCACGTGCCCGGATGTTGTTCAATCGCTTCTCCCGGCGCTTCTCCCGGCTGCCGCGGAGGATGATGATTGTCTCGTCGTTGGTGCGGCATGATCCGGGTTTCCGCGGGGTGCACGCCGCGCATCCGCTACATGCTGAAGCGATCGCCCAGGTAAACGTCGCATACCTTGGCGTCGTTCAACAGGCTTGCCTCATCGCCGTGGGCGATGACTTGTCCTTCATCCACGATGTAGGCGCGATCACAGAGGCGTAGGATTTCCCGCACATGATGGTCGGTGATGAGCAGTCCGACCCGCGCGTTGTGAGCCAGGTGCGTCAGGACCTGCTGCAATTCCTGGATGGTGATCGGATCGATGCCGGCGAAAGGCTCGTCCAGAAGCAGGAAACGCGGCTCCATGGCCATGGCGCGGGCGATCTCCACGCGCCGTCGTTCCCCCCCGGAGAGGGTGTGCCCGACCTGGGCGGCCAGCGCTTCCAGCTTGAAGGTCGCGAGCAGCTCGCCGAGGCGATGGGCGCGCTCCGCGGCCTGCAGGCCGCGCCTGGTTTCCAGTACGGCCGCAATATTGTCGCGCACCGACAGGCCGCGGAAGATGGAGGGATGCTGCGGCAGGTAGCCCAGGCCGAGTGCGGCGCGGCTTTCAATGGGCAGGCGCGTGACTGCGGCGGCGCCGATATGGATGCTGCCCCGGTCGCAGGGAAGCAGGCCGGCGATCATGTAGAAGCTGGTGGTTTTGCCGGCTCCGTTGGGTCCCAGCAGACCGACGATTTCCCCTTGCGCCAGCATCAGGCTGACGTCGCGCACCGCCGCTTTGCCATGGTAACTCCTGGCCAGGCCGCGGGCTTCCAAACGCTCCGTCGTTGCGCCGACGGTGCTCATTGCCACAAGTCTTCCGGGGGCCCGGGAAGACTCCATTGCCCCTGGGACATGCGTACCTTGCCCAGGCGGATGTCATACTCAATACGCGCGCTTTCCAGGATAAATTCGGGCTGCTTGATCCGCGCCTTTCCTTCCAGGAGCAGCAAATCCTCGCCGACCCGGTATTCCACGTGCTGCGCTTCGGCTTCGTCGGCCATGCCGGCGTGTTCCTCACCGGTTTTCCGAACGCGGCCGCGGTAGTGCGCGGGCGCGCCTTCCAAGAGAAGTTTTTGCGGCCTTTGACTGGCATCGTAGTAGATCTGCAGGCGATCCCCGCTGAGCCGTATTTCGCCCTGGGTGACGATGACTTTGCCGGTATAGACAGCGATGCGTTTCCGCATGTCCAGTTCGCCCTGTTCGGCCTGTACTTCCAGGGGAGGCGGAGGGGAGGGCTGCTGAGCCGTCGCCCCGCCCGCCAGGCAGCATGCCAGGCAGTACGGGAGCTGCTTATTCAGGAAGCGTTGGATTGTGGAAGACACTGTGTATTCCTCCGTACAGGGCCACGCGCTGTTGTCGCAGGGCGGCGTGCAGACCGCCGTGGGCCCGGTGGAGTATGTCGGCGTGTCGGATGACCACCGGGGCCGCGGTTTCGGCGTGTTGCAGGCGCGGCTTCACAAGCAGCCATTCGGTGCTGATGCGTAACGGCTGCCGGGTCTCCGCCGTCAACAGCACCTCGCCCTCCAGGCGCACTTCCTGGTTTCCGCGCTGGACCAGGGCCCGGCGCGCCCGGGCGCGCCAGGGGATATCCATGTCGACCAGGTTCAGCAACGGCGTATCAAGCACTGCGTGGCCGTCCGGAGAACGCCGCAGCAGGGTGGCTTCAAGGCTGCTGTGCGCTTGTCCGTCCGGCCCGGTCTGCAGCATGTATAGATCCCTGCTCTCCGATGCAATGGCTTCCGGAAGCCGCCCGTTTCCCGGCGGGGCCTCCAGGTACCGCACCGCCCAGGTGCTGAACGCGGCCAGTGCCAGCATCAGCAGCGTGCTTCCCGTGAGCCCGAAACGCGCCGTGCGCCACCATGCTCTTTTCCTGTCCGCCATGGGTGTGCTACTCGGTTGACGTGGCGGTTGACGTGGCGGTCGGCGCGGCGTTTGCGGCGCTCTCGATGCGCTGTTCCAGGGCTCGCAGTGTGCTCACCATGCGTTCCTGGCTTTCCAGCAGGAGGTCGCAAACCTCGCGCGCCGCACCACGCCCGCCGCATTCCCCGGTGATCCAGTGTGCCGCGCGCCGCACACTGGGATGAGCGTCAGCCACGGCCACCGCCAGGCCGACCGCCGCCATCGGCGGCAGGTCCAGTATGTCATCCCCGGTAAAGCATGCCTGTTGCGACCGCAGGCCGGTGCGCTCCAATAATTCCTCCAGGGCCCGAAGTTTGTCGTTGCGCCCGTGCAGCACATCCTGTATCCCCATACTCCCCATGCGCTGCTCCAGGGCGTTGGATTTTTTCCCGGAAATCACGGCCACCCGCAGTCCGGCGGCCAGCAACATGATCAGTCCCAGACCGTCGCGCGTATGGAAAGCGCGTGCCTCGGAGTTGTCTTCACCCAGGTAGAGACGGCCGTCGGTGAGCACTCCATCTACGTCAAACACCGCCAGCCGGATCGCGGCTGCGCGCTGACGTACTTCCTGGGACACCGGGTCTGTCACCGGGCCTAGACCACGCCGGCGCGCAACAGGTCATGCATGTTCAGCACTCCCTGTAACAGGCCTTCCTCGTTCACCACCGGCAGGGCGTTGATGCGGAAGCGCTCCATCATGGCCAGCGCCTCGGCGGCCAGGCGCCCGGCCTTAATCACCTTGCAGTTTGCGGTCATCAGATCACCGATGCGGACCCGACGGATATCGGCCCCTGCTTCCAGGGAACGCCGCAGGTTGCCGTCGGTGAACATGCCGGCGACGCGTCGCTCCGGTGTCAGAACCACCGCGAAGCCCAGCCCCTTGCGAGTGATCTCCACCAACGCTTCTGCCAGCAGGGTATGGGGGCCGACGCAGGGCATTTCTTCGCCTCGGTGCATGATATCGTCGATGCGCAGCAGCAGGCGGCGCCCCAGGCTGCCGCTGGGGTGGGAGAGGGCAAAATCGTCGGCGCTGAAACCGCGCTTTGACAACAGCGCGACGGCCAGGGCATCCCCCAGGGCCAGGGCCACGGTGGTACTGGCGGTGGGCGTCAGGCCCAGCGGACAGGCCTCCTGTTCTACTCCGGTGTCCAGGCACACCTCGGCGTGCCCGGCCAGGCTGGAGTTCGGCTTGCCGCTGAGGGCGATGAGCGGCACCTCCAGGCGCTTGACCAGGGGGAGCAGGGTGAGTATCTCCTCGGTTTCACCGGAATGCGAAATGGCCAGCACCACGTCGCCGGGCTGGATCATGCCGAGATCGCCGTGGCCGGCCTCCCCGGGATGTACGAAGAAGGCCGGCGTCCCGGTGCTGGCCAGGGTGGCGGCGATTTTCCCTCCTATATGCCCGGATTTACCCATGCCGAGCACGACCACGCGGCCGCCGCATTCCAGAAGCAGCCGGCAGGCCCGCTCAAAACGCTCGTCCAGGCGCTCGGCCGCGCGCAGCAGGGCCTCCCCCTCGGTGCGCAGCACCGCGTCCCCCAGGGCCTGGAAGCCGGGGTCCGAAACCTGCAGCGGCCGCCCGCTCACGAAGCCGTGGCCCCCAGGGCACTCAGCAGCAGCAAGCCTTGGTAGCCGAGAAAGCAGAGCAGCAGCACGGTGCCCTCAACGCGGCTGATAAGCGTCCGTCCCAGCGCGAACGTGAACACCCCGACAAGCAGGGTGAGTGCCGCCATGATTGGAAAGTCGCGCATCAGCACCGCGCTTTCCACGGCGGTGGGATGCAGGAGAGCGGGCAACCCGATGCAGCCCAGGGCGTTGAAAGTGTTGGAACCCAGGATGGTGCCGATGGAGAGCGCCGTCTCGCGCTTGAAGGCGCTGGCCAGGGAAGCCGCCAACTCGGGCAGGCTGGTGCCCACCGCGATCACGGTGAGCCCGATGACCAGGTCGCTGAGTCCTGCCCAATGGGCGAGCTTCACGGCTCCGGAGAGCAACAGCTGGGCGCCGCCTAGGAGCAGCAGCAATCCAAGGCAGAACAGCACCAGCAGCCTGGGCAAGGACATCCCCCGGCGGGCCCGCCGCACGGCCGGTTCCGGCGGCTCCGCCGCCGCGGCGCCGGGTCTGATCAGAACACTGGCAGAGAGTATCAGCAGCAGCGCGCCGCATAGCAACAGTCCATCCCAGCGGCTGAGCAACCCGTTCCACAGGGCGGCCAGCGCCAGCAGGATGGCCAGCAGCCCGATGCAATATTCGCGCCGCACGGCCCGCACCGAGACGTTGAAAGGCAACAACAGGGCGGTGGCACCCAGCACCAGGGACAGGTTGGTGATGTTTGAGCCGAGCGCGTTGCCCACGGCGATGGAGGTGCGCCCATCCAGGGCCGCCAGGACACCGGTGATCAACTCCGGCGCCGAAGTGGCGAAACCGACCAGCACCACGCCCACCAGCAACGGTGGAACGCCGAAGCGCATGGACAGCCCGAGCGCGGCGTTCACAAAGAGGTTGGCGCCTCCGGCGAGCAGGACCAGGCCGGCCGCAATAAACAGCATTTGCAGGAACATGAAATAAAGGGGTGGGGTGCACGGGATAATAAGTGTCTGGAGGATGTGATAATGCCAGAATTTCCCGCTGGGTTACAGTGAACGTCTCCAGGGCGCCCCGCCCGCGGCGCGCCCGAAGTGCGCGGGAGAAGAAAAAGAATGCAGCACCGGCGATCACAAATCGAGGCATGGTTGAGCCAGTTGCACGGCTTGCCCGGGGGGGACAGGCAACTGGAAACCGTCTCCGGCGACGCCAGTTTCCGTCGCTACTGGCGCTTGCGCCTGCCCGACGGAGCGACCCGCATCGTCATGGACGCCCCTCCCGAACGGGAGCCGTTGGGTCCGTTCATGGACGTGGCCGGGCGCCTCCAGGCCGCCGGTCTGCGTGTGCCCGAAATACTGGCCTGCGAGCGGGAGCAGGGCTTCCTGCTGCTCAGCGACCTGGGCGATCGCGTCTATTTCAACGAACTGAACGTCGCAAACGCCACGGAGTACTACGACGCCGCCATCCAGGCGCTTTTGCGCATGCAACGCCGCGCCGACAGCGCCGGACTCTCCGCATTCGACGACAGGGAACTTCGCCGTGAGACAGCCCTGTTCCACGACTGGCTGCTCGTCGCCTACCTGGAGAAAGAGCTGGACCCCGGCCGCGCCAGGCTGTGGCGGGATACAGAGACCCTGTTGGTGCATTCGGCCCTGGTTCAGCCCCAGGTCTTCGTCCATCGAGACTACCATTCCCGCAACCTGTTGCAGTTGCCCGGTAGCCCGGGCCTGCCCGGCGGCCCGGGTATTCTGGATTTTCAGGACGCCGTACGTGGCCCCCTGAGCTATGACCTGGTGTCCCTGCTGAAGGACTGCTACCTGGAATGGCCCGAGGAGCGCGTTCACGGCTGGGCGCTGGACTACCTCGGCCAGGTCCGGCAGGCCGGGCCGGAACCAGGCATGGACACGGAGGAGTTCCTGCTGCGTTTTGACCTGATGGGCGCGCAGCGCCACCTGAAGGCCGCCGGCATCTTCTGCCGTCTCTGGTTGCGCGACGGGAAGCCACACTACCTGGATGCCCTGCCGCGTACCCTGGGCTACATCGTCAAGCTGAAGGAACGCCGCCCCGCCCTGGGAGACTTCGCCGAATGGTTGGAGACGGAAGTCCTCCCCGCCCTTAAACACCCCCCATGCGCGCCCTGATCCTGGCCGCCGGCCGCGGCGTCCGCCTGCGCCCCTGGACCTTCAGACGCCCTAAGCCCTTGCTGAGGATCAACGGTAAGCCGCTTATCCAGTACCAGGTGGAGCGCCTGTACAGGGCCGGCATACGCGATTTGGTCATCAACCACGGCTACCTGGGCGAACAGGTAGAGGGCTTCCTGAAGGACGGCGGTTGTTTTGGGGTGCGGGTGCGCTATTCCAGGGAGGGCCCCAGGCCCTTGGGCACCGGCGCTGGAGTTCGGCGCGCCCTGAAGCTGCTCGGCCGAGAGCCCTTCCTCATCATTAATGCCGACCTTTGGCACGACTACCCGTTGGAGAGGCTGTGTGGCCTGAACCGGGAGTACCAGGCAAGACTGGTCCTGGTTCCCAACCCCCCTCAGCATCCCCAGGGTGACTTCAGCCTCCGGCGGGGCAAGGTGACCCTGGAGCAACCCACCCCCTTCACCTACGCCGGACTCGCCCTGTGCCGCCCCAGCCTGTTTCGGGTCTGTCCACCACGCCCCCGCTTTGATCTCGCCCCCCTCCTGCGCGCCGCCGCCACGGCTGGCCGTCTCCAGGGCGAACTCCACCGAGGCGTCTGGGTGGACCTGGGCGCCCCGGAGCGCCTCATTGCCCTGCGCCGCCGCTTCTCAGCGGGAGCGGCCCGCTGATCCCCGGCATTCGAGACTGTCGGGTAAGGCAATGCAGGGTGTGTTCTATCCGCGCTGAAAAACCCCGCATTGACGCCTTTTCATCGCTGTAAGGCACCCCGTGGGCCGCAACACCAGCCCGGGGAGCGAAAATGACCCATGGACACAGGCAACAGGACCGGGGAATTTTTCCGAGGCAGAAGGACAGCACGATTTCCGCCTTGCGGCTGCCTGGGTTCGTCTTGAAAGAGCAAGCCTTTTAGCTTGTCGTGGGGGTGCCGTGGTAGCGGGTCGGGTCGGGGATGCCGGCGGCGGTGAAACCGTCCCGGCGCAGGCGGCAGGCGTCGCAGCGGCCGCAGGCCGCGCCGTCCGGGGTGGCCTGGTAGCAGGAAACGGTGAGCGAGAAGTCGATGCCCAGGCGGGCACCCTGTTGTGCGATGTCTGCCTTGGAGTGGTGCTGCAGGGGTGTGTGGATGCGGGGTGTGTGTCCTTCCATGGCGCGCTTTGTGGCCAGTCCGGCCAATTCCTGGAAGCCTTGGATGAACTCGGGGCGGCAGTCGGGGTAGCCGGAGTAGTCAACGGCGTTCACACCGATGAACAGATCGTCGCAGCGCAAGGTCTCGGCCCAGCCCAGGGCCAGGGCCAGGAACAGGGTGTTGCGGGCTGGGACGTAGGTGGGGGGGATGCCGGTCGTGGGCTGCTCGGGGATGGTCTGCCTGGAGTCCGTGAGCGCGGATGCGGCGATGCCGCTTAACTCCAGGTGGATGATGCGGTGTTCCCTGGCCCGGAGCGTGGCGCAGATTTCGGCCGCGGCCTTGAGTTCGGCCTGGTGGCGCTGGCCGTAGTCGATGCTCAGGGCGTGACAGCTGAATCCCTGCCGTCCGGCGATGGCCAGGGTGAGAGCGGAGTCCATGCCGCCTGAGACCAGAACCACGGCGTCCTTTGCCTTAGCGCCCAGGCGTATCTCCCCAGATTTGCTTGTGCAGTTGGAGCTGCAGGCGCACCTGTAAGCCGTCTCGGAGGATCCAGTCGGCCAGTGCGGCCGGCTCCAGGGCTTCGTGGGAGGGGGAGAACAGTAGTTCGCAGCGATCCTGCAGCCGCCATTGCCTAAGCCTGGCGCGCGCCCATTCGTAGTCCCGCCGATCGCAGATCACGAACTTGACTTGGTCCGTGGGGCGCAGCAGCCTGAGATTTCCCCAGAGGTTGCGGGCGGCTTCGCCGGAACCGGGGGTCTTAAGGTCAAGTACGCGTACCACGCGCTCATCCACCCGGGCGATGTCCAGGGTGCCGCTGGTCTCCAGGGAAACCCGGTAGTCGGCATCGCAGAGTGCGCTGAGCAGATCGTCGCAGGCGGGTTGAGCCAGGGGCTCGCCGCCGGTGACGGTGACGTACCTGGCCGGGTAGCCGCGCACTTGCCTGAGAATTTGTGGGATGTCCATGCGCTCGCCGCCGCTGAAGGCGTAACTTGTGTCGCAGTAGCGGCAGCGTAGGGGGCAACCGGTGAGGCGTATGAATACGGTGGGCAGGCCGGCCAGGGTGCTCTCCCCCTGGATGGAGTGAAAAATTTCGGTGACCCTGAGTCCGGCCGCCTGCTCATCGGGCTCATGCTCCCCGCAGGCGGCGGCGAAAGGGGCCGGGGTCATGGGGGAGAGGCGTCGCTCCGTGAACTTTCGGAATTAGAATTCGCGATCTGCTCCATTTCCCGCCGCGCCAGGCGAGCGGCCGAGGAATCGGGGAAGCGGCGTTGTACGTCCCGGAACATGCGTTGCGCGCTCTGCCGGTCACCCAGAAGCAGGTGGCTCCTGGCCAGCTTGTAGAGGGCCTGTGGGTATTTCTTATTCTTGGGATAGCGATCCAGGAAGGCGCCGATGTGTCGGATAGCCTGCCGGTAGTCTTGCGTTACGTAGTAGGCCTCTGCCACCCAGTATTCGGCGTTGGCTCTCTGGGGGTCGCGCGGGTGGCGGCGCAGGTATTCCTGGAAGGAGCCGACGGCTTGCTGATAATGGCCCAGGCGCAGGAGGTTGAAGGCCTTGTCATAGTCGGCCTTGGCCATGATGGGATCCGGTTCCGCTTCCGGTTCGGACGGCCCCGCGGATTGTCCTTCGGGTCTTTCCGGCTGTTGCCTGTTCACCGGGGAGACAAGGCCAGGTGTGGAGGGCTGCGCTTCCAACCGGGCGAGCTGGTCGAATTGCGGTGTCTCGGCTTCGGGGGGTGCCGGGGTGTCGGGCGTTGAGTTCTCCTGCGCGGCCGCTCTTTGGCGGGCGGGCGAATCGGGTTGCGGTGTCTCGGCTTCGGGGGACGCCGGGGTATCGGGCGTTGAGCTCTTCGGCGCGGCTGCTCTCTGGCGGGCGGGCGAATCGGGTTGCGATGTCTCGGCTTCGGGGGACGCCGGGGTATCGGGCGTTGAGTTCTCCGGCGCGGCTGTTGCGTTGAGGGGGGGGAGTGGGCGCAGATTTTCTCCAGGCTGCTCCGGGGGCGGCCGGGTTGGGACGTTGCCGCCCGTGGAGGGAAGTAGTTGCCGCCCGCCTGGCTCGTTCGCAGGTCCCCTGGGGAGTTCCGGGAATAAGATATTCTCGGAAGGATTCCGGGAGGGTGCCTCGCCCGCGTGGTTCAGGCCAAGCAGGTCGGCCGGTGTTTCTTCCCACGATGTCGAGAGCTCTTCGTTCTGGAATGTGTTCCGGCGTGCGACTTCGACACGCCGCAGGCGCTCATCCAAGGCCTTGTAAACCTGGCGCAGCTGGTTTTGCAGACGTTCCAGTTCATGGTTGGATTTTTCCACCTGGTCGTACAGGTTGTGCATGATTTCGCGCAGGCTCGCCAGTTCCTGGGCCAGGTTGAGCAGGCCGTCGCTGCCCATTTGCTGCTCCAGCTGCTCCAGCCGCCGCTCCCAGGAGGGAGTGCTTCCGGGGGGCACCCTGGAGGTTTCCCCGGGGAACGCTTCGGGGGCTTCGGAGGAAGGTTTATCCCCGTTGGAATCTGCTTGCGCCGCCGCCTGGTGCGGCGGCGTCAGCGCCAGCCCGCTGACCAGTCCGGCCAGCAGGAGGAGCACGCGCCCGCCGGGCACGTGAGGGTTGTACCGGGAGGGGACGGGAGTCTCAGTAGACAATGTCCACTCGGCGGTTCAGGCGCCAGGATTCCTCATCGTGACCGCGGCCATAGGGGCGTTCTTCACCGTAACTGATGACGCGCATCCGGGCGGCCGGTACTCCAAGCAGATTGAGCAGGCGCTTGACCACCATGCCGCGGCGTTCGCTCAGGGCCAGGTTGTACTCGCGCGTGCCGCGTTCGTCCGCGTGGCCTTCCAGGATCAGCGACGGGTTGCGGTGGCTGGTCAGGTAGTCGGCGTGTGCTTCCAGGATCTCGCGGTATTCGGGCTGGATGACATCGCTGTCAAACTCGAAATAGATACTGCTCTGGTTGAGCAGTTTTTCTCGTTTCTGATCCAACCCGGCGACCTGGATCTTATCTTCTTTAAACCCCTGGGTCCTGATGTCGTCCATGCCGTCCCGGGCGTCGGGTGATGTCTGTTCCATGGCGCCGCTTCGATCCTCCACTTCCACCTTTTCCGGGTCGTGTTTGGATAAGGAACAGGCGGGGGCCAGGACCAGTGTCGCCAGTAGTGCCAGGCAGGCGGCGGGACGCGGTGCGGGGAGGAGGGCGCGGGGGTGCGTTAATTTCAAAGTGATGAATTTCATGGCTGCGGGGCTCCTCGATGACGGGAAGAGCTTCATGGGGGGTGAGTCGGTTGCTCTGGGTGCGCCTCGCGCCTGGGGCGGTTTTCCACTTGGGGAGGCCTTGACACGGAGTCCGTGGCGCCCCGGTGTGGCACCCCGGCGGAATTTCAGCGCAGGCTTATTATAGCGGGTCGGCTCGGCGGTGTTCCCTGGCCTCAGCCTGGGTCGTGCACCGTATCCCGGAGCACCAGGTCCTGGTAAGCATCTACGCGGCGATCACGCAGGAAAGGCCAGGTGCGGCGCAGTTGCTCGCTGCGCCCCGGCTCGAGTTCCGCGAGGATGACCGCTTCCCTGGTCTCCGAAGCCCGGGCTAGCAGTTCGCCCTGCGGGCCGCTGATGAAGCTGCTTCCCCAGAACAGGCAGGAGCCGCCGGGACGCGCCTGGCGGCCGATGCGGTTGCCGGCCGCCAGCGGCAGGCAGTTGGCGATCGCGTGGCCGCGCTGGACGGTGATCCAGGCTTCCAGCTGTCGATTCCGTTCGGCCTCCTGTTCATCCGGGTCCCAGCCGATGGCGCTCGGATAAAGCAGCAGCTCCGCCTCGGCCAGGGTCTGCAGGCGGGCCGCTTCCGGGAACCACTGATCCCAACACACCAGTACGCCCAGGCGCCCACAGCTGGTATCGATGGGGGTGCAGCCGGCCGATCCGGGTGTGAAGTAGTATTTTTCCTCGTAACCAGGCTCCTGTGGTACGTGCAGTTTGCGATAACAGCCGGCCAGGCTGCCGTCCCGCTCCAGCACCACCGCCGTGTTGTGATACAGGCCGGCCGCGCGGCGCTCAAACAGGGTGCCGACAATGACCAGCCCCAGGCTTTTGGCTGCCTCGGCGAGGAAGTCCGTGCCCGGACCCGGGATGGTCTCCGCCAGGTCAAAGTGGCGGGGGTCCTGGACAGCGCAGAAATAAGGCAGCAGGCTGAGTTCCGGCAGCAGGGCAAGTTGTGCGCCGGCACGGGCCGCTTCTTCCAGGGTCGCGCGGCAGGCGGTGCGGTTTGCCGCGAGGTCCTGCCCTGGTTCGTATTGGCAGACGGCGAGACGCAGGAGCCGGCTCATGCCGACGTTCCCCGCGCCAACTGCATGGCGAGGCAGTGCAGGGCGCCACCCTGGCGTATCAGCGGTCGGCAGTCAATGGCGCTGCAGAAATGATTGGGAAAGCTTTCGCGCAGGATGCCCAGGGCGGTGGTGTCGGTGCGCGCCACGCCGTATGCGGGGACCAGAACTTTTTTCTCCAGCACCAGGAAATTTAAATAACTGGCCGGTAACGAAGCGGCTTGTTCCCGCAGGTTCGGAATCGGCAGCAGGCGGAGTTCGTAAGGGGCGCCGTCGCTTTTGCGCAGGGAGCGCAGTTCCTCGCCCAAGGCTGCCAATTCCGCGTAGTCCGGGTGTTCCGAGTCTTCCGCCCCGGCATACAGGATGGTGCCGGGAGCGGCGAAGCGCGCCAGCATGTCCACGTGGCGGTGGGTGCTGTCGCCGCTCAGCGCACCGTGTTCCAGCCATATGACCCGCTGACATCCCAGGCGCGTTTTCAGGATTTGTTCCAGAGTGTTGCGTTCCAGGCCCGGGTTGCGGCAGCCGCCCTGCATGCTTGAGGGGGTGCAGAGTAGCGTGTCCAGTCCGTTGCTTTCGATGGCGCCGCCTTCCAGGGTGAGCGGCACGCGCTCCAAGGGTGTGTCGCCGAAAGCACCGCCCGCATGCAGCCGGGCCGTGGCCGCGTTACTCTGTGCCGCCGGATGTTGCCCGCCCCATCCGTCAAAATAGAAATCCAACAGCAGCGGCGCGTCGTCCTGCAAGACGGTGATGGGACCGAAATCACGTATCCAACAATCATCCACGGGGCAGGCGTAAAGCTCCGCGGCTTCGCCCACCGAGCGCAGGGCCTGTTTCGCGGTGTGCAGTTCCCGGGGCGCACAGGCCACCTGCAACCGTTGCACCTCGGCCGCCTCGCGGGCCAGGCACAGCCAAGCCTGCCGGGCCGCCTCCAGGTCCGCCCCCCAGGTCCCCTCGGGCCCCGGCCAGCACAGCAGCAGGCTCTCCTGGGGCTCCCACTCGGCCGGCAGGCGGCGCTTCACCGTGCCGTGGCGTCGCCGGCGGGTCCCTTGGGAATGGGTTCCTCTATAAACAATTCCTGCTCCAGGATATCCATGGGGTGCAGACTCTCAGCACCGATTTTTACCACCGCCAGTCCAACCCAGCCTGTTTCGGTGGGGGCGCAATTCAGCATCCGGCCTGCCGCCGTGCCTTCTCCGTCCAACAGTTTCCATCCCGATTCCAGGTCTTCCTCACTGCGTACCCGGTACAGGCGGTGTTTCAGGACGCCCTGATGTTGCAGGCGGTTGATGACTTCCTGGCCGGGGTAGCAACCTTTGTCCAGAGCCATGGCTTTGAATTTCTCCAGGTACAGCATCTGGGGCAGGAATTGTCCGCTGCTCTCGGTACCGATCCAAGGCAAGCCGGCTTCCACGTCAAGCAGCGCCCATTGCTCTGGGGTCAGGTTGTGAGCCTTGCTGTCCGGCTGCTCCGGGGGGGTTCGGACGGTGATGTCGGGGCCGATCGCATAGAGGAAGCGCGGTTCTTCTCCAGAAAACCGCAGCAGCAGTCTCTCGCCTTGCTCCATCCCGGTATAGGGCTGCGTCAGAATGTTTTCAGGTGCACCGGCCTGGAAGCGGGTGGGTGGCGGGCCGCCTATCCAGGCGCTCCACTCGTACTCCATGCATTCCAGTTGCACATCAGCGCGCAGCACGTAGGTGGCCAGGTGCTGCTGCAGAAAGTCGGTCATCTCCGGCGGCGGCAGCAGCATGTAGGAAGTCGCCCCCAGTCTCCACAGGTAGAAGTTGGCGATCACCCGGCCCTGCACTGAGCAGCTGCAGTTGATTTGTCCCATGCCGGGTTCCAGTTGCCCCAGGTCTCCGGTCAGAATGCGTTGCAGGAAAGCCTCGGCGTCGTTGCCGCTGACCTGCAAGGCGCCGACGAAAGGGGCGCGGCGGGAAAGGCCGGTATAGCTCATTGGGAATCACTCTCCGGAGACTGCGAGGCGCCGCACAGTCGGCTCAGAATGAGTTGAAATTCCGGACAGGGTGGAACGGAACGCCGCATCAACCAATCCATGATCTCAGGGTCGGAATATTCTAGCAATTCGGCAAAGCGCTGTTGCCCGGCTTCGTCTAAACCGTGATAGGACTCCCTCAGAAAGGCCTGCAGCAGCAAATCCAGCTCGCGTGTGCCGCGGCGGCAGCGCCAGCGCAGGCGCGAGTGGATTTTCGGGAGGACGTGGGTGGAGTCGTCCTTGAAGGGAGAAGCGGCGTTGTGACTCGTCATGGCCATGCTCAAGGCGTCCAGTGAAGATCTGGAGTAGGGTGTGATGCTGTTACGGCGGCGGTTTTTACAAGGTGCGATTGACCATCAGTTGCTTGATTTCGGCGATGGCCCGTGCGGGGTTTAGCTGCTTGGGACAGGTGCTGGTGCAGTTCATGATGGTATGACAGCGAAACAGGCGAAAGGGGTCTTCCAGGTCATCCAGGCGCTCGCCGGTGTTTTCATCACGGCTGTCAACGATCCAGCGATAAGCCTGCAGCAACGTCGCCGGTCCCAGGTAGCGGTCTTCGTTCCACCAATAGCTGGGACAGCTGGTGGAGCAGCAGGCGCAAAGGATGCATTCATAAAGGCCGTCCAGGCGTTCCCGTTCCTCCGGAGACTGCAGGCGCTCGCGATCCGGCGGCGCCGGGGTGTGAGTCTGCAGCCAGGGTTTGATCGATGTGTACTGGGCGTAGAAGTGCGTCATATCCGGCACCAGGTCCTTAATCACCGGCAGGTGGGGCAGAGGGTAGATGCGAATTTCCTCGGGGCATTCCTGGATGGTCCTGATGCAGGCCAGGGTATTCGTGGCATCAATGTTCATGGCGCAGGAGCCGCATATGCCCTCCCGGCAGGAACGCCGAAAGGTGAGGGTGGAATCAATGCGGTTCTTGATGTAGATCAGCGCGTCCAGGACCATGGGGCCGCAGGCGTCCACGGGGATCTCGAAGGTGTCCAGGCGCGCGGTGTCGCCTTCGTCCTGGTTCCAGCGGTACACGATGAAGCGTTTCTTATGCTTGGCGCCGTCCGCCGCACAGACGGTTTTCCCGGGCCCGATCTTGATTTTATGGGGTAGTTGGGATGCCATGACAATTGCTCAGTATACCCGCTTTCCGGGGGGGATGCTGTCTATTTCAGCGGGTTGCAACTGCACCGGGCGGTAGGCGAAACGCGTTCGGCCGCTCTCCGGATCAATCCAGCACAGGGTATGCTTCAACCAGTCTTGGTCATCGCGCTTCGGGTGGTCCTCGCGAGCGTGTGCCCCGCGGCTTTCGGTGCGGTTGTCCGCCGAGTGGATGCTGACCATGGCGCAGGCCAGCAGGTTCCCCAGTTCCCAGCTTTCCACCAGGTCCGTGTTCCAGACCAGGGAGCGATCCGTGAGCTTGATGTCATCCATATTCTCCCAGAGCCGGCGCAGTTTCTCAATGCCTTCCCGCAGGATCTCCCGGTTGCGGAAGACAGCGGCGTTCTGCTGCATGATCTTCTGCATTTCCCGGCGCAGCTCGGCGGTGGATATTTCTCCCGAGGCGTTGCGCAGCTTGTCAAATTTTTCCAGGATGGGGTCCAGGAGGCCCTTGGGCATGGCCTTGTGGGGGGCGCCGGGGCGTAACCGCGCCGCGCAGTGTTCAGCGGCGGCGCGCCCGAACACGATGAGGTCAAGCAGCGAGTTCGATCCGAGACGGTTGGCACCGTGCACGGAGACGCAGGCCGCCTCGCCGATGGCATACAGTCCGGGCACCACCCGCATGCCGTTTTCAGCATGGGTCAGAACCTGGCCGTGCAGATCGGTGGGTACGCCACCCATGTTGTAGTGCACGGTGGGTTGCACCGGGATCGGCTCCCGGATCACGTCCACCCCGGCGAAGATGCGCGCGGTCTCGGAGATGCCGGGCAGGCGTTTCTCAATGAGTTCCGCGTCCAGGTGTTCAAGGTGCAGGTGTACGTAGTCTTTCTCGGGACCCAGTCCGCGGCCTTCGCGCACCTCCATGGTGATGGCGCGGCTGACCACGTCGCGCGAGGCCAGGTCCCTGGCGCTGGGTGCGTAGCGTTCCATGAAATGTTCCCCCGAGGAGTTGCTCAGGTAGCCGCCCTCGCCGCGCGCGCCTTCGGTGATCAGGCAACCGGCTCCGTAGATACCGGTGGGATGGAATTGGATGAATTCCATATCCTGCAGGGGCAACCCGGCGCGCGCCGCCATGCCGGCGCCGTCTCCGGTACAGGTGTGAGCGGAGGTACAAGAGAAATAAGTACGTCCGTAACCGCCGGTGGCGAGCACCACCGTGTGCGCGAGCAAACAGTGCAGGCTGCCGTCGTCCAGGTTCCAGGCAAGTACACCGCGGCAATTTCCCTCCTCGTCCATGAGCAGGTCCAGGGCGAAGTATTCCACGAGAAAGTGAGCCTGGTGGCGCAGCGACTGCTGGTAGAGAGTGTGCAGGATGGCGTGGCCGGTGCGATCGGCGGCGGCACAGGTGCGTTGCGCGGTACCCTTGCCGAAGTGGGTGCTCATACCGCCGAAGGAACGCTGGTAGATGCGCCCGTCCTCGGTGCGCGAGAAGGGGACGCCCTGGTGTTCCAGCTCCAGCACGCAGGACATGGCTTCACGGCACATGTATTCAATGGCGTCCTGATCGCCCAGCCAGTCGGAGCCCTTGACGGTGTCGTACATGTGCCAGCGCCAGTCGTCCTCGCCCATGTTGCCGAGGGCGGCGCTCATACCGCCCTGGGCCGCTACCGTATGGCTGCGGGTGGGGAAAACCTTGGTGACGCAGGCGGTCTTCAGGCCTTTGAGCGCCATTCCCATGGTGGCGCGCAGGCCGGCGCCGCCGGCGCCGATGACCACGACGTCATACCTGTGCTCCACGATGGGATAAGCGGTCATGGAGCGTCGCTCAGCCGGTGACGGCGATCTTCAGCACCGCGATCAGGGTGGCGATGGCGATGAAGAAGCTGATGAGATACAGGAATACGATGCATGTGATTTTTTCCCAACCTTCCTCGGCATAGTCCTCGATGATGACCTGCACCCCTAAATGTCCGTGGTAGTAGAGACTCATGGTGAACATCAGCATGAGCGTGGATACCACGGGCCTGCGCAGCCAGGCCAATACCTCCTGGTGTTCCAGGCTCTCCAGGCCGCAGAGCGTGAGCAGGAACCAGATGCTCAGGGGCAGCAGGGCAACGGCGGTGAGCCGCTGCCATATCCAATGCCGGGTGGCGTCATGTCCCACGGCGCCCAGGCCGCGCGCCCGGCCCAGCGCTGACTTCAGGCTCACGCGCGGGCCGCCCCGGAATAAAACAACAGCAGGTAGAGTACGCCCAGCACCAAGGTGGCGGCCAGCACGGCGGCGCCGGAGCGGTAAACGGCCGGCAGCGAAAAACCCAGGCCGGCGTCCCAGCACAGGTGGCGGATGCCGTTGCACAGGTGGTAGAGCAGGGCGAACAACAGCAGGATCAGCAGGTTTTCACCGTACCAAGACTGCATGTGCAGCTGCAGGCGCCCGTAAACCTCAGGCCCGGAGGCCAGGGCCAGCAGCCACAAACCCAAGGCGATACCGCCCAAAAACAACACGAAGCCGCTGATGCGGTGCAGGATCGATAGCACCGAGGTCAGTTGCGGTTTGTAGATGGTCAGGTGTGGTGACAGCGGCCGGGCGTGTTTTACCATGACTCCTTCAACGATTCTTCCAGGCGGCGGGTGCGGGCGGTTTCACCTGCACTGCTTTGGGTGAGGGGCCGAGTGGGCGGCCGCGGCTGCTCAGAAGTCAATGCAGCGCCCTTTACCTTTACGTTCCCAATCCCCGTAGCGGCATGGATCGATCCCCTGGGGGCCGTTGTGCCCGCGCTGCTGAGCAGGGTGGATCCCGGCTGTTTCGGCCCCCGTTTCGGTGGCTGCTTCGGTGCCCGTTTCGGGGGCTGTCCGGGGGGCTGTCGTGTGCGGCGGGCGTCCATGCGGAACCGCTTGCTCTTGCTCCTGCCCTGCTTTCCGTGGATAATTCTCAGCAGACCGAAGCACCGTACGCGGATTCAATTTTTCGCGGTTGGACATGACCCGGTTATTATCCGGCAGAGTATAAGCCGATGCAAGCGCTGGCGGCGAATTGCAGGCGTTCGGGGTGTGGCGGTGGCGCTTATTGGACATCAAAACACGGAGGTTTTTTTGTTGCGGCAAATGGAGTTCGGCGGCGGGATTCTACGCCTGCCTTTGTCTGCATCGTCCGGTTTGCGCTTCAGTAGCCTGTTGCTGCGGTTCGGCCTGTTACCCACCGCGTTGCTGCTCAAGCCCCCTTTTCAGTGGCTGCTGGCGGGGTTGGCCTTGCTGTTGCTGCTTGGAGAGTACCGTCGGCGCAGCGCCCCTTTTGTCGCCCTGGAAGTCCAGGATCGCGCACACTGCTGGCTGCTGGATGCCGCTGGACACCGTTTGCCTGCGCGCCTGTTACCCGGCTCCTGCCTGCATCCCCGCCTGACAACGCTGTATCTGCGTTATGCCGGCGGCCTGCACACGGTGTTTTTGCCACCCGCTCCGGGGGCGGTTGCCCTGCATCGCCGGCTCCGCGTGCGGCTGGGCCTTTCCGTTTCAGCGGCCGCTGCGGCGGCTCTGGTTATAGATCCGCCAGGCCAGCCAAAGCTTGCGCACGGGACCGGGCACGGTGTGAGCCTGGGCCCGCTCCGGGTCAGCCGCGGCAGGCTTCAAACAAGTGGTTTCTGCCAGCCGGGCCATGATCAGGCCAGGTAGTTGTCTCCGGCGCTCCGTGGCCGGCACACGCAGGCGCGCTTCCCGCAAATCCCGCGCCAATTCCTTCAGCCGCCCATGCTCCGGTCGCGAGCGGCCGCCCGGCAGCACCAGGATGATTTCATAACAGGTCAGCAGCCGCGCCAGCTTTTCCAGCCCGGGGCTGACGAGAGGGGGGGCCGTGGTATGCGCGGCCGATTCGCTCAGCCAGTGGGCGCACCGCGCCGCGTCCGGCGGCAGGGGCGCTGGAGCCGCCAATTCTTTTTCGCAGGCCACGGCCAGCTGCAGCAGTTGTTCCCAGGCGGCCGCTTGCACCGCCAGCATCTTCTGCAATTCCCGCGCGACCGGGTGCCCGGCCTCCCCGAGACGCGCCCGCGCCAGTTCCGTTTGCCACCACTGCAGCTTGAGCCGGGCCACGCCGGGGTCTTTTTGCAGCCCTGGTATTTCCCCCACTTCCAAGGCGTAGGCATGCAGGGCGTGGAGCAGGCGTTTGCGCCGCACCGTCTCAAAGAGCAGCGCATAATACAGGTTGGAGCCGAGCGGCGCGCAGCGGGCGCGACAGTAGGCCGCATCGCTCGGGGCAGGGGCAGCGGGGGAAGGCACCCGGGGCATTGTGAACCTTGTCACGGTGGATTCCGCGGATGGACAAACTCCCTGCCGTGCTCGTGGGCCGGGCGCCGTGCCGCGAGCAGGTAGTTGACCCCGGGGCGCCGGGTCAGGAAAGCACGCTGCAGGCCGGGTAGGTAGAGCAGGCCGCGCAGTTCCAATACCTCCAGGTTTGCCGCGCGCACCATTGCCGCCAGCTCTTCCGGGCGCAGCAGGGATACGTAATCATGCGTACCGGGCGGCAGCACACGCAACAGGTATTCCGCTCCCAGGATCGCCAGCAGCCAGGAGGTCGGACTGCGATCCAGGGTGCTGCAAACGAGTTCGCCGCCGGGGCGCAGCAGGGCCGTGCAGGCGCGTACCTCCGTCGCCGGATCGGCGCAGTGCTCAAGCATTTCCATGCAGGTGACCAGCTCGTAGTCGGTGGTTTCCCGCGCGGCGTGGTCGGCGAGAGAGCGACAGTGGTAGTCGATCTCAAGCCCGGAACGCCGGGCGTGGTCGCGCGCCGCCTGGATCGCCTCCGGCGCCGTGTCCAGGCCGGTCACCCGCGCCCCGCGCCGGGCCATGGCCTCGGCCAGGATGCCTCCCCCACAACCAGCGTCCAGCACCGAAAGGCCGCGCAGCGGCGCTCGGGACTCAAGATAGGCCAGGCGCGCCGGGTTGATGGCTGCCAGGCTTGTATAGGCGCCGCCCGGCTCCCACCAAGCGGCTGCACCCAGGTTGAAATCCGTCATGGGTGGGGATGTTGGTGCCTGGCCTTCCAGGGCTTGAAGCCTTGAGAGTGCGTCACTTGCCTTGAGCCTGCCTGCCTTGAGCCTGAACTGACCGGGATTGATTCAGAAGAGCAACGCCGTGCCCCCGCTGAGCAACACCAGCAGCAGCAAGACCGCGCCCCGACAGTACAGCGTCCGGTGCCGTTGCCGTGCCGCGAAGGCTGCTCCCTGCTGCTTGAACATGCGTAGTTGGCTGGCGGCGTCGGCCCGGCGCCGTCGCAGTTCGTTGCATGTCACGGTGCTGTTCTCGGAACTTTCCAGGTAAGGGTAGATTTGCTCAGGCAGGGACCGGGCGCTGCTCAGAACGGCCGTCAGCAGGGCACGGCGCCGCTCGAGATATTCTTCTTTGGATAACAGGCCCTGGGTGTACAGAAGGTTTAGCTGGTAAAGGGAGGATTCGCTCGCTGGGCATGGCATCGACCGATCCTTCAATAAACCTCCTCTCGCAGCACCCGGAAACCGGTGATCGGATTCGGTGTGCCGTCTTGCGCATGGCTCAGCGAGACCTGGCAGTCCTGCAGGGAATCTTTGTGTGAACCACCGCGGGCGCTCAGGCTGTCGGAGTCTCGCACCAACTCCTGCACGTTGCCCAGGTAGTTGCTCAAACCCCAGGCGTTGGTTGTTCCGGAGCGCACGCTAAGCGCCGACATGCCTTTGAGCACCTGGTTGTTTTGCACCACCTGGCAGTTTAGATTCCGGCGCACCGCCGAGACCTGGGTGTCGGTCATGCCGTTGGCCCGGGCGGCGTATTCCCATTCGGTCGAGGTGGGCAGACGATAATGATTCCCGGAGCGTTCAGATAGCCATTTCAAGTAATTGTCCACAAACTGGATGGAGACTCCCGTCAGCGGGTTGTTCTTATCCCCGGAAAGTACCTTGCAGCTTTTGGAGAACACGCAGTATTTATTGTGATCATGGATCGATATCTCGTATTTTCCGATCGCGAAGGGCTGGGTGAAGCTTCCCCCGGCGGGTACCACCACCAGGTCCGGCCCGCGAAACCTGTCGGAGATCATGTCATAGCAGACGGCGCGCACGCGTTTGCCGTATCCCGCCAGGCGGGAGTTGCACTCAGCGGGTGATGGGATGGGCTGCCAGGGGGCGGGGGTTTCCGGGGTGGGAGCAGGCTCGCGGAGTGTGGCTACCGCCTGGTTGTCAGCCTGGGTTGCGGGTGCCTCGGAGGGGGTGGGTGCAGCGCCTGACGCGGCTTCAGGGTCCCGTGTGTGCGAGGGGGCGGAGGTCGGCTCCGCTGGACTGGGGCCCGCCTCGGGTCTCGTCTCTGGTCTCGCCTCAGGCGCGGGGCGCGGCGCGGGGGACGCTGGCGCGGGTTCCGCTTGCTCAAAAAGATCCCCTTCCTGCCGCCTGATGCCGGTTGGCCGGTTACTGAGGCCGCGGATCCTGTTTCCCAAGTCAACCCACTCCTTGCTGAACGCCGGATTGTCCTTCCAGATCAGCCTGGCGATTTGCAGCTTCAACTTGGCCTCTTTCAACTTCTCCTGGTTATTTCCGGCCTGGCCCAGGAGACTCAGGAATTCGTCCTTGGCGTTGTTGGCCTCTTGGATTTTGTCTTCCAGGCGTTCCCGGAAAGGATCGACCCCAGGGTTATCCTCGGGAGCCTGGCCCAGCAATTCCCGGGCCTCACTCAGGTTGCCGTGCTGAAGGGCCAGTTCGGCTTTTTCCTGGTTCTCCCAGGGCGTGCTCGCAAAAGAGTCACGCAAGGCCGTCAGGGCAGACGCGCCCGGGAAGATCGTCAGTGCCTGCTGGAGTAGATCGCCGGCCTCCGCGGGTTGTTGCTCCAGCAGGGCCTGTACACGCTGCTCTAGAATTTGCACGGACTCGGAGCGCAGTTTGGCATAGCGTGAAGGTGCTTCCTGCTCCAGGGACTGAATGGTTTCCTGAATGGACGCCGCGGAAAAGTCGAAGCCCTCGCGGAAGATTCCCCCGAGTTTCGCGATGTCGTTTTCAATACGGTATGCGCGCTCCAACTGTTTCAGGTTAGCCGAATCGGGGGCGACTTCCAGGGCCTTTTGTATCGTCTGCAGGGCCGCCGTGAAGTCCCGGTTTTTAGCGTCTGCCTTGGCCAGGCCGAGATAAGCCGTCTCGAACAGACCGGGCGCCTTGTCGCCCAGGTAGGGGTCCCCGGCCGGTAATTCCCGTTTCAGTTCTTTCAGGATGCCCCTGGCTTCCATCACCGATTCGGGGGTTTTGGCCTGAAGGGCCACTTGCAGTGCCTGTTTTTTGCTTTCCAACTCGGCCAGGCGCTGTTCTTCCTTTTTCTGGCGATGAAAATCGAGGTCGGCGGCCCTGATTTCCTGCTCCTTGATTTTCAGTACGGCGACGTCCGGGGCCAGCAGGGCGGCACCCTGAATCAGGTTGATAGCCTCTTCGAAACGCTGCTCCTCAAGCAGTTTATCGGCAGCGCTGATATGGATCGAGGCGATGGTTTTATGGGTTTTGGAGAGCAGGGAGTCGTCCGGGGGCAACAGGGCCGACAACTGCTGCAGGGAGGCGCGCAAATCACTCTGCCAATCGGGGTCATTCAGCATGGGGTTCTGCAACAACCTGTTGATATTATCCTGGCTTTCTCCCAGGATCTCCTTGATGACCTTACCGCGTTCAGGTCCGGAGAGGTGGAGCAGTTTGAGTTCGGAGAGTTCACGCCCGAACTGCAAAGCGCTGAGCAGATTCCCGTAAGTGCCCACCACCTTTTGCGCGTCGGCCCGGGACCCGGAGGTGCGGATCTCGCTCACTTTCTCCTGCAGGACATCCTGGGTTTGCAGGGCCAGCCTGGCGACCGCCTCGTTGCCCGGCGCCAGCGAGACTAATTCCGTTACGTCTTTTTCGATGGCCCTGTAATCTTCCAGTCGCCTTAGATGCGGCTGGGCGTCAAGGATTTTCTTCTCCAGCGCGGCGATGTTCCGGTCGCGCTCAATTTTGCCCCTCAGGTTCAGCAGGGTGCGTTCCGTGGGAGCGATTTCCAGCCCGGAATCCACGCTTTGCAAGGCCAGCTGATAGTTGCCCTTGTTGAGCTCGCCCCTGGCCACTTCCCAGTAGGCGATGACCCGGCGCTGATCCTTGAGAAGCGCGTGGCCGGGTGAAATTTGTTCGATCTTGCCCAGTATTTCGCTGATCTGGTCCTGGTTTTCGAGCACCCCGCTGGGGTCCTCCAGGAACCCAAGGTAGCGCTTGTTCAGTTCGTAGAGCAGCTGGTCCTTGCGGCTTTGTACCTTCTGTGCGAAATTACTCAGCCACCGGGAGTCCGGGTACAGCATGCGCACCTGCGTCAGCAGGGCTTCGGCCCGGCCGAAGTTGTAGCGGCCTTCCGTGGTCTGGATCGCGTAGTTTACCTTGTTCTCATAAGACTGTTGGATGGCCATACGCGCTTCGTCCAGAATGGTTTTTCGATCCTGCTCACTGTATGAGGGCAAGCGCTCAAGCACTACTCCAACGTAGTCCTGGCTTTCCTGCATCTGGGCGATGGTTTTCCTGACTTCTTCCGTGTGCAGGTAATCCCGCACCGGGAAGAAAGCGATACCCGCGGCCAAAAAGAGAACCATGATGCCGATGAACACCGGATTCTTCTGCCAGTGCGCCTTGCCTTCCAGTTCCTCGACGAAGCTTTCCACCGTGGGTGAGCGATCCTTGCGATGAAAGGTCACGGAACGTTTTAAGGCGCGGTTCTGCTTGCCTTTCAGGCCCTTGACCATGGGCGGCGACAGCTTGTTCTCCAGTGCGACCGTGGCCGGCATTTTGTTGAAAGGATGTTTGCCGGTCAGTAGTTCGTAGGCCACGCATCCCATGGCGTAGATGTCGTCGCGTGGATCCGGCTCCTCGCCTTCCAACATTTCCAGGCTGGCGTAAGCGGGCGTCAGGGCGCCCAGTTTGCCCGGGTCAAAGAGGGTTTTTTCACTGTCTCCCGTGATCGGATTCTTGGCGGCGCGCGCGATGCCGAAGTCCAGGACTTTCACGTTGCCGTCCTTGCAGAGGAAGGAGTTTCCCGGTTTGAAATCCGAGTGCACGATGTTCTGGTTGTGGGCGTAGGCCAGGGCCAGCCCGAGGTCCTGGATCATGGGGAAAGCCTTTTCAAAAGGCAGGCCGCCCTGGGGGCGGGTCTTTTCCTTGATGAAGGTGTTCAGCGGCACGCCTTCCAGCAACTCCATGGTCAGGTAAACCTGCGAGCCGGTGGTGCCGATGCGGTCAAAGTCGTAGACCGTGGCGATGTTGGGGTGCGCGAGCTTCTGCTGGCGGCTGGATTCACGCTGCAGGGAAATAAAAGCTTCGGGATGCTGCCTGAAGTCCTCGTTCAGCAACTTGATAGCCACGTAAGGGTTGCGGTCCCGGGCTTCCTGTTTCAGCAGGTCAATCCCCTTGTACACCCTGCCCATGCCGCCCTCGCCCAGTACCTCCAGCAATTTGAAGCGGTGCTTGATGACCGATCCCACGCCGAGCTGCTCGCCGTCCGACTCTTCTGTGGCGGAGGCATCCGTCCAGCCGCTGGAGGAGGCGCTTGGCCCAGGCGCGTCCGGCAGGGAGTGGACGGAGGGCAGGGGGGCCGGATCATCCAGGGTGAGGTCCATGTTATCTTGGACACCAGGTTCCGCGGGACTCGGCGCATCGTCCGTTGTTTCTCGCGCCTGCGCGATGGGATCGGCTGATTTCCTTGCAGTCAGGGCGCGGGTTTCCTCTGCCACGCGTGCCACCTTGCCGCGCAGGCGGGTGTATAGCGCACGCTCCAGGTGCTGCGTGGTATGGGCATTATCCAGTTCTTCCAGTATTTCATCCGCGACCTGTGGAGACTGGCGCAGCAACAGGTCCAGGCGTTTGCTGAACTTGATTTCTTCCAGTTTGCCTCGAACGACTGCTTGCAGTGCTTGCTTGAAGTTAGCCAAGCCGGTTTAACTCCTCAGTTTGAAGCATACAGGTTGTTAAGGCCCAGGGTATTGGGCCGCCGCTCCCCCCCCCTGATGAATTAAAGAGCGGAACATTAGGTTGTTAAGCTCCAGAGATTGTACCGCTGTTCTTCCGAGCCTGCACCCTGTCGTCCCCGTGCAGGTCCACTATGATTGCGGTGATGTTGTCTTGGGCGCGGCCCGCCAGGGCCTTTTGCATCAGTTTTTCACAGGTCGGTCGGGTGGCCTCGCCCGCCGCCAGCAGGTCGAAGATTTCAGCGTCCGAAACTTCATTGGTGAAGCCGTCGGTGCAGAGCAGGTAACGATCTCCGGGCCGCAGGGTGATCATGTCCAAATCAAGATGCAGTTCGCCGGGGCCTCCCACGGCGCGCAAGATGCGGTTGCGCAGGGGGTGCCTGCGCGCCTCCTCGGGAGAAAGCAGGCCGGCGCTGACATACTCATAGACTGTCGAGTGGTCCAGGGTCATTTGGCACAACCGTTTATTCCGAAAGCGGTACAGGCGGCTGTCTCCGACCCACAGAAACACCCCGTGGCCTTGCTGCAGCAGCAGCACCAACAACGTGGTTCCAATAAGACATTTGTTGTATCCCAGTGCGACCCTGCGCAGGTAGGCATGGGCCTGGCCGATGCGGCTCTCTACCTCATCCAGCAGCTGGACCAGGGACCGTTTCTCAGGCAGGGCGCGTAACACATCCGTGACGATCCTGCTGGCGATGTTGCCGCCGACGTGTCCACCCATGCCGTCTGCGACCACCCAGATGCCCGCTTCCCCGCGACACAGGAAGCAGTCTTCGTTCAGCTTGCGTTCCTTCCCGATATCGGTGATGGCGTGGGAAGTCCAGCGCAACGGCGCCTCCCGCTTCCCGTTCAGGGCGAGTCGCGGCGGCGGGTAAAGATGCGGCGCGCCGAGCGGTTGCGCCTTGACCACGCTCATGCGCCGCGTTTTCCTGAGAACCGCACGAGCGCTGGGGGATTATCGCTGAACGGGCGTCCCATGCTGATTTCCCCGCTGTCCGAAAGCAGTCCTTCCTCCCGATGCAAGTAGGAAAGCTGTCCGTTGCTGCGTACATGGGTGCCGTTGGTGCTTTGGTCAATGATAAAGAATTTATCCCGGCGCATCTCCAGGCGCACATGATAGCGGGAGGCGAGCTCCTCATCGACGGGCATGTCGCAGTCCTTGCTGCGGCCGAGTACCAGGGTATGGCAGGAGCGATTCAGTGTGAGGTTTTGATCCTGGTACGTCACCTGCAGGTTGCGGGTGCTGCCAGTCTGTCTCACGCGCGTTTTGGGGGCCAGGCAGGTCGCATCCTCGGATTGCCACAGGACTTCGTAAATAGACGTCAACTCTTTCTTTCCCTTGACGATGATGCGATCCAGCATGCGGCACGACCCCCGCAGGTCCCGCGGAAGCATTTTCAGGGTGTCCTCGGTAAGGACCGTTTGCCGGGCCTTGGCCTGGGCGGCCATGCGCGCCGCCATGTTGACGGTGTCGCCGTAAACGTCGCCCTGCTCAATCAGCGCGGGTCCGTAGTGAATCCCGATGCGCATTTGCAGGGGGAGGAATTCGTAGGTGGCCGAAGGATCATGGAATTTCCGATGTACCTGCGTAGCCGTGTTAACGGCCTTTTCAACGCCGGTGAATATGCACATCACTTCATCGCCGATGGTCTTGATAATCTTGCCTTCGTGGTTGCGGATGATCCCGGAAATCGCCCGCAGCACGGCGGAAATCAACCGCTGAGCATGCTTGTCCCCGAGTTTCTCGTAGAGCTGGGTGCTGCCGCTGACATCCGCAAACATGATAGCGAGCTTTGCGGCCTTAGGTGTCATGCGCTCTCCACGCGTCGGCGCTCTTCACGGGGCGTAACGCTTGTCAACAGGAGGCATCTTGAAATACGTTTCTGAGTCATGTGCATGGCGGGATTTATCAAAAGATGCACGAACCCAATCGCTCCCGCCGGCCGCTCCCGGGAAAGCGGTGAAGGTGGCGCGGGCACTTGAACCCTGCGCCGCTTTACCCAAGGCATCCAGGCGCATCCAGACCCCAGCCTTGTGATAGACAACTCCCAGACACTCACTCCAGTCAGTCAAGCCAGTCAGTCAAGCCAGTCAGTCAAGCCAGTCAGTCAAGCCAGTCAGTCAAGCCAGTCAGTCAAGCCAGTCAGTCAAGCCAGTCAGTCAAGCCAGTCAGTCAAGCCAGTCA
>JABAAT010000068.1 GCA_014238615.1 Gammaproteobacteria bacterium
GCCTGGGACCCGCCGCCCCCGCTAATCGCCCCCTGGCAGCGCTGCCCGGGAAAACCCCGGGGGATCAACCTCCCCCACCATCAGCCTCCCCCCACCTCCACCACCTCCACCGACACGGAAACGGCGCGGGCGCGGCGGACGGCAATACTCAGTCGGTGCACGACTCCCGCCCTTCCCCATCCTCCGCTGCCTGCTCGATCCACTCCCGCAGGTGATCCATCAGCCAGGCATGCGCGCGGGCGTCGGTACGGGCCAGTTGCGTCGCCCGGCGGCCGAATTCGCGGACCCGACGGCCATGCTCGTCCAGCAGTTCCCGCAGCCGCGCCCGATCCACCAGGGACGGCGGCACGCCACCATCTTCGGCCCTATCCACGGCCTTCAGCAAGTCGAAATAGCGGCGTTTGCCATCCTCCATGTGCAGGTAGGCCTGCCACGTCTCCCGGGCCGCGTGCGATGGCATGAATTGCTGGGAACCGTCGGACATTGCACGCCCGCCGCGCGGCACTCAGGCGGCCTCTTCCAACTCCGGACTGTAGCGGCCAAGACAGGCCAGGCTGTTGCAACGGGCGCGGTGCAGCAGGGCCTGTTGCGCCGCCTCACGCCGCGCGGCATCACCTCCCCAGGTGCGCAGGCAGGGTTCCTGCAAAGCGCGGCCATAGGAAAAACTTAAGGTCCAGGGAAGCCGCTGCTCCGCAGTGCACAGACTCATGGCGTTCAGATGCTCGGTGGCCAGGCGCGCACTCTGTCCTCCGGACAAAAAGACCACGCCCGGCACGGCCTCGGGGACACTTTCACGAAGGCAACGCAGGGTTTGTTCCGCGACTTCGCGCACGCCCGCGCGCTGTGGCACGCCCGCGCGCTGTTGCAGATCGGCGCCGTCCAACACCATGCTGCTCTTCAGAAGTACTCCTTCCAGGAACACCTGCTGCACGGCCAGCGCCTCGAACACGGCGCGCAAGGTACGCACGGTCACCTGGTAGCAGCCGGCCAGGTCATGCGCACCGTCCATCAGCACCTCGGGTTCCACGATGGGCACCAGCCCTGCTTCCTGGCAGAGCGCCGCATAGCGAGCCAGCGCCTGGGCGTTCGCTTCCAGGCATGCGGCGCTGGGCAGACCTTGCTCCGCCTGAATGCGGATCACCGCCCGCCACTTGGCGAAACACGCCCCCAGTTCGCGGTACTCCCGCAGCCGCTCCCGCAGGCCGTCCAGACCCTCGGTGACCGTCTCATGCGGGTGGCCGGCCAGTGGCCTGGCACCCAGGTCCACCTTGATGCCGGGCAGGATGCCGCGTTCCCGCAGCAACTCCGGGAAAAGCCTCCCGGCGGCGCTCTTCTGGCGCAGGGTTTCATCAAAAAAGATCATGCCGCTGACATAGCGCTCCACGCCGGGCGCCCTGACCAGCAACTCCCGGTAATCGCGCCGGTGCTGCTCACTGGACTCCAGGCCGATGGAGGCGAAACGCTTCGCGATGGTCGGAAAACTCTCATCGATGGCGAGAATACCCTTGCCTGCATCAACCAGGGCGTGTGCCGTTTCCTGTAATTTCCGGGTGTTCATGGATGAGGACCTCGCAGAAGCATAATCTCTGGGACAAACTTTACTTCGGTGACTCCGCCGCCGCGCCGCAACGCATGATTTTCATGGTGTTGGTACCGCCGCGCAGGCCGCGCAGGTCACCGCTGGTCACGATGACCAGATCGCCAGGGCGCACCCAGCCACGCTGCTCCAGGAGCTCCACCGCGGCCCGATGCACCTGCTCCGGGGGCACCTGGGTCACGTCAAAAGGCATGGCGTAAACGCCGCGAAACAGGCGCATGCGGCGGCGGGTGCGCACGTGTCGGCTTAAGGCAAACACTGGAGTGCCCGAGCTGATGCGTGACATCCAAATACAGGTGGAGCCGGTCTCGGTGATCGCCGCGATGGCCTTCACCGCCAAGTGATTCGCGACGTACACGGAGGCCATTGCCACAGCCTCGTCCACTTCGTTGAAGTGCTCATGGATGCGGTGATCGGAAACGCGCGTACTGCGCTGCTTTTCAGCCTCCACGCAGATGCGCGAGGAAACCCGCACCGCCTCGCCCGGAAAGTTCCCGATGCTGGTCTCGGCGGACAGCATGATGGCATCCACCCCGTCAAATACGGCGTTGGAAACATCAAACACTTCGGCGCGCAGCGGTATCGGCTGATCAATCATGGATTCCATCATCTGGGTGGCCGTGATCACCCCGCGGTGCATGGAGCGGGCCAGCTTAATCAAGCGCTTCTGCAAGGGAGGCAGCATGGCGTCGCCGATCTCCACACCCAGGTCGCCGCGCGCGATCATAATGGCATCGGAAGCGCGGGTGATCTCCTCCACCGCATGCAGGGCCGCAGCGCGCTCGATCTTGGCGATGACACCGACTCCCTCACCGCCGCACTTGGCCAGGAAGTGACGCGCCTCACCGATATCAGCCGCGCAACCGGGAAAGGAAACGGCGATGTAGTCCACCCCGGCCTGCACCGCGTGCGCCATGTCGCTACGGTCCTTGGCCGTCAGGGCGCCGGCCGACAGGGTGCCGCCCCTGAGGTTCACCCCCTTGTTATCAGACAGCTTGCCCCCACGCACCACCCTGCAGCTGACCCGGGAGCCGATCACGTTTTCCACCTTGAGGACGACGCGGCCGTCATCCAGCAGCAGGACATGACCCGGGCGCACATCACGCGTCAGGTTCCGGTAATTGACGCCAATCTGGGTGACATCGCCGGCGGCGCCCTCCAATTCAGTGTCCAACACGAAGAGATTGCCCCGCTTGATCTGCACGCTATGCTCGCGGAAACGACTCAGACGGATCTTCCGCCCCTGCAGATCCGCGATGACACCCACTTCCAGTCCCAGTTTAGAAGCGGCGGCGCGCACTTCCTTTAAGCGCAGGCCGTGCTCTGCCCGGTTCTGGTGCGAATAGTTAAGACGGAACAGATCGACGCCCGCCTCCAGCATCTGCTTCAAAACGCGGGGCGGGTCAGTGGCCGGCCCCAGGGTGGCGATGATCTTGGTGCGGCGCATCAGGAACAACCCCCCGCAAAGAGCGAGGGGGGGATCGGGGGAAAGCAGGAAAGATCAGAAGTCACGGGCCCGCTCCATGGCACGCAGGGCCCGCACCCGCTCATGCAATATTTCCAGGGCCGGCAACGTCCGATCTCGGAGGTAGGAGAGAAAAGCACCGCCACCGGTGGAAGCGAAGGAGACAATTCCGGGGTATCCGACCCCGGCCAGGGCCGCCAGGGTATCACCGCCGCCGGCCACCGAGTAGGCGTCGCTTTTGGCCAGGGCGGCCGCCAGTGTGCGGGTTCCATTGGCAAAGCGCGGCGCTTCATAGAGTCCAAGCGGACCACTCCACAGCACCGTACCAGCGCCGTGTACCAGCTCGGCGAAGCGCGCCGCGGTGGCCGGCCCGATGTCCAGCACGCACTCTTCCGGGCGCAATTCGTCGCGCTTCCTGACCTGGGATTGCGGCGCATCCGGGGCGGTCGCACAAACCACATCCTCCGGCAGCAGCAGGCGTTCACCGCCGGCTTCCAGTAATTCCCGCGCACCCTGCTCCTGCTCCGCGTCCAGGGAAACCCCGGGCACGGCGGAACGATTGGCCACCGCGAGCAGGGCAGCGCCGACAAGGCCCCCCACCAGCAGCCGGTCCACCTGGCCCAGGAGACTCCGCAACACGCCTAACTTGCTCTCCAGCTTGGCGCCTCCCACCACCGCCAGCAAGGGCCGCCTCGGGTTCTTGAAGATCCGGCCCAGTTCGCTGAGTTCACTCAGCAGCAGGGGGCCGGCGCAAACACGCGGTGCGTACTTGACGACGCCATAAGTGGAAGCATGCTTACGGTGTGAGACGGAAAAGGCGTCATTCACATAGATCTCGCAGAGCGCACCCATGCGCCGCGCCAAATCGTCATCGTTACAGGTTTCGCCGGCCAAAAAACGTACGTTCTCGGCAAGCAGTATCCCGCCCGGGGTCCAGGCCACGCCACCCAGCCATTCGTGCGCCAGTGGCACTTCAAAGCCCAGCAGTTCAGACAAACGCCGCGCCACCGGGGCCAGCGACCACGCAGCGCACGACTCGGGAGTCCGGGGCTGACCCAGGTGCGATATGATCAGCACCGCGGCGCGCGCGGCGTGCAGCTTGCGCAGCCCCGGCAGTACCGCCCGCAGGCGGGTGTCATCACGCAGTTCGCGCTGTTCCCGTCCTTCCGGCGCTGCCGCCAGGGGCGCGTTCAGGTCCAGGCGCAACAACACGCGGCTCCCTTCCAGGGAGAAGTTCTCCAGGCGCGGGAGGCCGTTGTCAGACTCTCTGCCGGCTTTTCCCGGGGGGCTTTTTTTCACAGCGCGGTTCCCTCCGCTCCCTCCATGGCCGCTCCCTCCATGGGGGATGCGTCCCGGTCCAGGCCGCCCAGGACGCGCGCCACATCCAGCATGCGATTCGAGAAGCCCCATTCATTGTCGTACCAGGCCACCACCTTGACCAACCGCCCCTGCAGCACCCGGGTCAGCCCGGCATCGTAGATAGTGGAGCCCGGATGGTGGTTGAAATCCGTCGAAACCAAGGGCTCGTCAGAATAGTAGAGGATCGACTGCAGTTCCCCCTCGGCGGCGGCGCGCAGCAGCCCATCCAATTCTTCCCGGTCGGTGGCGCGCTCACTGCGGAAGGTGAAATCCACCATGGAGACGTTCACGGTGGGCACCCGCACGGCATAACCGTCCAGTCGCCCGTCCAACTCCGGGAGCACCCTGCCGACCGCGGCGGCGGCGCCGGTCTTCGTCGGCACCATGTTCTGCAGGGCCGAACGGGCGCGACGGGCATCGGAATGCAGGGAATCGGTCACCACCTGGTCGTTGGTCACCGCGTGCACGGTGGTCATCACGCCGTGTTCCACGCCCACCCCCTGGTGCAGTACCTTGGCAATGGGCGCCAGGCAGTTGGTGGTGCAGGAGGCATTCGAAACCACTTGGTGTTCAGGACGCAAGTCTTCGTGGTTGACTCCGTAAACCACCATGAAATCCACATCCGGACCGGACGGCGCGGAGATCAGTACGCGCCGCGCGCCCCCCTCCAGATGCGCAGCGGCCGCGGCGCGGCTGGTAAAGAGCCCGGTGCATTCCAGCACGACATCCACATTCAACTCACCCCAGGGCAGGGCCGCCGGATCACGCTCGGCCAGCACCCGGATCGGCTCACCGTTGATCACCATCATGTTCCCGTCCCGCACCTCCACGGTGCCGGAAAAGCGTCCGTGGGCGCTGTCAAAGGCGGTCAGATGGACAAGGCTGGACACATCCCCCAGGTCATTCACGGCGCAGATCCTGAACTCGTCGTTGAGTCCGGCCTCGTAGACGGCCCTGACGATGTTGCGGCCGATGCGACCGTAACCGTTGACGCCAAGGCGGATCATCGCCGCGGCTCCTCCGGGACAGCCTGCTCCCCTTCCCACGGCTGCTCGACCAGTTCGCAGATGCGCTGCACGGTAAATCCGAAATGCTCAAAAAGCTCCTTTCCCGGAGCGGACTCGCCATAGCGATCCAGTCCCAGCACCCGACCGCGCAACCCCACGTAGCGGCGCCAATAGTCGCTGACCCCGGCTTCCACCGCGAGACGCAGCCGGCAATGCGGCGGCAACACTTTGTCACGGTAGGCCGCCGGCTGGCGATCGAAGAGCTCCGCGCAGGGCATGGACACCAGGCGCACCCGCCGCTTCTGGGCGTGCAGGTGCTTCGTCGCCGCCACCGCCAGGCCCACCTCGCTGCCGGTGGCGATGATGATCAGCCGCGGCTCTCCCTCACAGTCCATGAGCACGTACCCGCCGCGCCCCACCAAGGCGGCATCAGGCGATTGCGGTGTCGGGAGCGGCGTTTGTCGGCTGAGCAACAGCACACTGGGACCCGAAGAGCGTTCCAGGGCCGCACGCCAGGCCACCGCCGTTTCCAGCAGATCGGCGGGACGCCACACGTCCAGGTTCGGCATCAGGCGCAGGGAGGCCGCATGCTCCACCGCCTGATGGGTGGGACCGTCTTCCCCCAGACCGATGGAGTCGTGGGTGAATACGAAGATATTGCGCAACCCCATGATGGCCGCCATGCGCAAAGCGTTGCGCGCGTAGTCGGAAAACACCAGGAAAGTCCCGCCGTAGGGGATAAAACCGCCATGCAACGCGAGGCCGTTGTTGATCGCGGCCATGGCGAACTCCCGCACACCGTAATGCAGGTAATTGCCTCCCGGGCGGGAAGCGTCCTGCACACTGCAGGAGGACCAGAAGGTCTGGTTGGATTCGGTGAGGTCGGCTGAACCGCCCAGCAGCTCGGGCAACACCGGTCCGTAGGCGTCCAGGCAGGTCTTGGAATGTGCGCGGGTGGCCGCCGCCGCGCCCGGTTGCGCCGCAACGGAGGAAATAAAGCGCTCTGCCGTCTCCGACCAGTCGGCGGGCAGCCGCGCGCGCAGACGGCGCTCCAATTCCGACGCCGGGCCGGGATACTGCTTGGTGTAGTCGGCTAAAAGTTGACGCCAGGCAGCCTCCAAACGCTCCCCGCACTCACGCGCGTTCCACGCCGCGTAGCAGGAAGCGGGCACTTCAAAGGGCGCCCGCGGCCACTCCAGGCGGCGGCGTGTTTGGGCCACCTCCTCGGCGCCGAGCGGCGCCCCATGGCAAGCGGCCGTGCCCTGCTTGTTCGGCGCACCCCAGCCGATCACGGTCTCCAGGCAGATCAACGAAGGGCGATCTTCCTCGGCCTGGGCGGCGCGCAGGGCCGCACCGACGGCAGTGCTATTATGACCGTCCACGGCCTCCAACACGTTCCAGCTGTAGGCGCGGAAGCGCGCCGCGGTGTCATCGGCAAACCAGCCGCGCACATCGCCGTCAATGGATACCTGGTTATTGTCGTAGAGCACGATGAGCTTGCTCAGGCCCAGCACCCCGGCCAGCGAGCAAGCCTCATGCGAGATGCCTTCCATCAGGCAACCGTCACCCACCACGACATAAACCCGGTGGTCAATGATCGGAAAATCGGGCCGGTTGTAACGCGCGGCCAAGGCCCGCTCGGCGATGGCCATACCGACGGCATTCGCCAATCCCTGCCCCAACGGCCCCGTAGTCACCTCCACCCCGGGCGTTACCCCGTACTCAGGATGCCCCGGAGTCTTCGAACCCAGGCGGCGGAAGCGGCGCAATTCATCCAAAGACAGGTCATAACCACTCAGGTGCAGCAGGGCATACAGCAGCATGGAACCATGCCCGTTCGAAAGCACGAAGCGATCACGGTTCGGCCAGTCTGGATGCGCCGGATTATGCCGCAGAAAGTCATTCCACAGCACCTCCGCGGCGTCCGCCAGGCCCAAAGGCATCCCGGGATGTCCGGAGCGCGCCCGCTCCACCGCATCCACGCTCAGCATACGTAAAGCGTTGGCCAGCACGCGCCGTTCACCCGCGGAGGACGCACCCCTGCCGAAAGCCGGGAGAGAAGTAGAGAAACTCACGTCCGCCACTTTATAGAGCAGCCGGAGCTCGGTACCTGTGCACGCGGCCCGCGCCCGGTGCGCGCCACCTGCAGCATGGCTTCAAGCAACTCGCGCGGCGCATCTTCAGGAGGCGCCTCCAAACGCCCGACGTCCAGCCGCCCACGGTACTGCAATTCCAACGAGGCGTTATAACCAAAGAAATCCGGCGTACAGACAGCCCCGTAGGCACGCGCTACAGTCTGCTCCGCATCCAACAGGTACGGGAAGGGGAAATCCATCCTGATGGACAGCTCGCGCATCTTCTCAAACCCATCCTCGGGATAGCTCTCGGTATCATTCGGCATCACGGCCACGCTACCGACCCCATGCCCGGAGAGGGTCCGCGCATCACGCAGCAGCCGCGGCAGCATGGCCTGTACATAAGGGCAGTGGTTGCAGATAAACATCACCAAAAGACCGTTCGCGGCGCGGCACTGCTCCAGGCTGTAGTCCCGCCCATCCACGCCCCGCAGCGCAAAGTCCGGCGGTGCTTGACCGAAGTCACAGATTGGGGTATTCGTCAGGGCCATGAGGTTACTCTACCGGGATTGAATCTTCGGGATTGAAAAGGCCGGCACACCGCAAGTTACAGAGCGCAAGGGGAAACACACACCCCGGGGGGCGGCTCTGCAAGCGAAACCGCCAGGAAGGTCGAAGCGGAGCATGCGCAGCTCTCGCCCCTACCCCACGCGCCCGCACAGCGGGCATGCAATTAATGCACTGCAGCATTTTAATACGAAAAAGCCCGGAGCGGACAGGGGGCGCGCTGATCCCCACTCCGACCTACCACGCGCCGCGTACCCTGAATCCAGCCTTTCCCGCGTCACGCCGCCCTACAGCCATTCGCGCGCCCGCAGAAAATCCTTCACCAGGCGCTCCTCGGGACTGCCCGGCTCCGCCTCCCAGCCGTATTCCCAACGCGCCAGCGGCGGCAGGGACATGAGGATGGACTCGGTGCGACCGCCGCTTTCCAGGCCGAAGCGGGTGCCCCGATCGAACAGCAGGTTGAACTCCACGTAGCGCCCACGCCGATAGAGCTGGAAACTCCGCTCACGCTCCCCAAAGGGAGTAGCAGCGCGGCGTGACACGATGGGCAGGTAGGCTGGCAGGTAGTGATCCCCGACGCTGCGCAGGAAAGCAAAGCAGCGGGCAAAGTCCGGCTCGCACAGCTGGTCGAAGAACAATCCACCGACGCCGCGCGTCTCCCCCCGGTGCGGCAGAAAGAAATACTCGTCACAGCTGCGCTTACAGCGCCGATAAAACTCCTCCCCAAAGGGCTCGCAAGCGCGCCGCGCCACGGTATGCCAATGCCGCGCATCCTCCTCGTAACCATAGCAGGGACTCAGATCGAAGCCCCCCCCGAACCACCAGCGCGGCCCCCCCTCCCCGGCAGGCGCCGCCACCTCAAAATAGCGCAGGTTGGCATGGCTGGTGGGCACATGCGGGTTGCAGGGATGCAGCACCAGGGACACCCCCACGGCCTGAAACCCACGGGCAGCCAGTTCCGGCCGCCCGACCAGGGCCGCCTCCGGCAGGCGCGCGCCATGCACATGGGAAAAGTTCACCCCCCCCTGTTCAAACACCGCCCCACCGCTGAGCAGGCAACTCACCCCGCCGCCACCGCCCTCGTGGCGCCACGCATCACGCCGCAGACTCAAGTCCGCATCCACCTCCCCCAAGGCGCCCAGAAGACGCTCCTGCAGCTCCTGCAACCACCGCCTGACCTGCGGCATCCTCCCCCCCGGAGACGCCGCCGCCGGAGAGTCCTCCTCAGCCACCCGCCGCCCCACCCGCCGCGCGGCAGCCCCCAGGACGGTTCGGCAACCGCAAAGCGGGCGCCCTCACTGCAAATTATATTTGCGTCGAAACTTGTCCACCCGGCCCTCGGTATCCACCAGCTTCTGGTCGCCGGTATAGAAAGGATGGCAGGCCGAGCAAACCTCTACATGCAGTTCCGCTTCTCGCAAGGCCGAACGGGTTTCAAAACTCTCCCCGCAGCTGCAGGTCACAGTCAGTTTGCTGTATTCAGGATGGATCTTCTCTTTCATGATTCTTCCGGAGGCGCGCGCCGCTGCGCACGCTTCTTCAAGTCTGCGACTGCAGGTAATTCTTAAGGCCAAGCGAAGTGATCAGCCCAATCTGGGTTTCCAGCCAGTCCAGGTGGGACTCCTCATCTGCCAGGATAGAGCTCGACAGCTCCCGTGAAACGTAGTCTTCCTGCTGCTCGCAGTCCGTTACAACCTTGCGCAGCACGGGCAAGGCCTCCTGCTCCAGCTTCAGGTCCGACTGCAGCATGGCGCGCGGCTCCTTCCCCACCTGCACCGGCACGGCGTCCGACATCTCGGGCGTCCCTCCCAGGAACAGGATCCGCTCAAGCAGCCGATCCGCGTGGCGCATTTCGCCCAGCGACTGCGCGCGCGTGCGCTCGGCCAGCTTAC
>JABAAT010000059.1 GCA_014238615.1 Gammaproteobacteria bacterium
GGGGCCTGGTTCCCTGGCTTTCCAGGCGCCGCCGGATTTCAAGAGGCCCGCGGATGCCTCCTCCCCCACGGTTGGAGGCGTCACCGCCGCACTGGCGTCACCCCGTTCTTTGCCCTCGGTAGGCGCGGGGGCCGGCGGCCGGTACTTCGCCCTGTTTCGTTCCTCCCGCCTCGTTTTCCTTTAGTGTTCCGTGGTTCTTGAGCCGCCGGCACGCTGACGTATCTGCCGCCGCGCCGGCGTATCCTTCACAGCCGCGGTGCCCTGTGCTATATTAGCCACCGGGTGGTGCCGCGCCATAAAGCGGTGCAGGATGGGCTTCGGCCCATTTTTTATTGCCTGTTGTGACCTTAACCTGGTTACTTTTGGCAGTCTCTGTGGTCTTGGACCTCTGGAGGTGAGATAGTCCAGTGTTCAACGAGGAACACCCCTGGAAGGTGTTGCTGGAACCTGTGATTGAAGCGATGGGTTGCGAATTACTCGGCATCGTTCGGGCAGGGGGCCGGGTCCCCCTGCATCGGCTCTATATTGATCGCCCTTCCGGGGTGCGCATGGATGATTGTGCGCGTATCGGGCGGCAGGTGGAGGGAGTGCTGGCGGTGCGCGGGTTGCCCGCCGCCGCGTATCGCCTGGAAGTGAGTTCGCCGGGGGCCGGGCGCCCGCTGTTCAATACCGCGCAGTGTCGCCGCCACTTGGGGCGGCGTGTACGTGTGCGTCTGCGCGCGCCGTTTTCAGGGCGGCGCGGCTTTACCGGGGAGTTGTGTGCCGTGTCTGACGCCGAACTGCTGCTTCACACCCCCGAGGGTGAAATGCGGGTGCCGATGGCCCTGGTGCGCCGCGCGGAACTGGCGGTTTCCAGCGAGTCCGGCCGACGGCCTGTTTCCGGGCGGGGGAAGGCATCCCCATGAACGAAATTCTGCGGGTTGTGGAGATGGTCTCGAATGAGAAGGGAGTCAGTGAGAAGACCATCTTTGAGGCGATTGAGGCGGCCCTGGCGAGCGCCACCCGCAAGCGCAGCCGCCTGGATATCGAGGCGCGCGTCGGGATTGACCGTGAAACCGGTGCCTACGAAACTTTCCGGCGCTGGGAGGTGCTGCCGGAAGACCAGGAACTGGAGTTTCCGGATCGGCAGATCAGCCTGACCGAGGCGCGCCGACGTGACCCTGACGTGGAGCCAGGCGGGTACCTGGAGGAAGCCACTGAATCGGTGGAATTCGGTCGGATCGCGGCGCAGGCCGCGCGCCAGGTGATCGTGCAGAAGGTGCGCGAAGCGGAGCGCGCGCGCGTGATGGAAGCTTATCGAGGGCGGCTCGGCAGCATGGTCAGCGGGGTCATCAAGAAAGTGGAACGCTCCGGAGTGGTGCTGGATCTGGGAGCCAACGCCGAGGGGCTGATACCACGCAGCAAGCTCATTCCCCGTGAGAACGTACGTACCGGTGATCGTCTGCGCGCGCATCTGCTGGAGGTGCGTGAGCAGCAGGCCCATGGCCCGCAGCTGTTGCTCAGCCGTACCGCGCCGCAGCTGTTGGTTGCGCTGTTTGCCCTGGAAGTGCCGGAAATCAGCGAGGGCCTGGCGGAAATCGTGGTCGGTGCGCGCGAGCCGGGTTCTAGGGCGCGCATCGCCGTGCGGGCGCGCGACGCGCGGGTGGACCCCATCGGCGCCTGCGTCGGGATACGCGGCTCGCGGGTCCAGGCGGTGTCCAATGAACTGGCGGGGGAACGGGTGGACATCATCCTGTGGCACGAAAACCCGGCCCAGTACGCGCTCAACTCCATGGGTGTGGCGGAGATCATCTCCGTATTGGTGGACGAGGACCGGCACAGCATGGACCTGGTGGTGGAAGAGGAGCAGTTGTCTCAGGCCATCGGGCGCGGAGGGCAGAACGTCAAACTGGCGGCCGAATTGACCGGCTGGGAACTGAACGTGGTATCCTTGGAGCAGGCCCGTACCCGGCAGGATGAGGAGGTCGGCAAGCTGCAGTCCCTGTTTATGGAGCGCCTGGGACTAGAGGAGACGGTGGCCATGATCTTGGTGCAGGAGGGTTTCAGCAGCATTGAGGAAGTCGCCTACGTGCCGGAGCAGGAACTGCTTGGCATCGAGGAGTTTGATGACGACTTGGTGGGCGAGTTGCGGCGGCGCGCCAAGGATCTGCTCCTGACCGAAGCACTCATCGAGGAACTGAAACTACAGAAGGCGCGTCCATCCGCCGACCTGTTGGCGCTGGAGGGCGTGGACCATGACTTGGCCTACCGGCTGGCGAGCCGCGGGGTGGTCACCCGCAACGATTTGGCGGAACTCGCCACGGATGAGCTCTTGGAGCTTATGGAGATGGAAGCGGCTCAGGCCGAACGGCTGATCATGCAGGCCAGGGCGCACTGGTTTGAGGAGGAGGAAGGCGAGGCCACGGCGGCCGAAGAAGTCACGGTAACGCAAGAACCCAAGGCAGCGAAAGAACCCAAGGCAGCGAAAGAACCCAAGGCAACGAAAGAACCCAAGGCAACGAAGGAACCCAAGGCAACGAAAGAACCCAAGGCAACGAAAGAACCCAAGGCAACGAAAGAACCCAAGGCAACGAAGGAACCCAAGGCAAC
>JABAAT010000043.1 GCA_014238615.1 Gammaproteobacteria bacterium
GCGCCTGGAGGGGGCGCCGGACGCGGATGGCTTCCAGGGGAAGGTGGTGAGGCGTGACGGCGGTCAGGAAGTGGATTGGATCGCCTTCAGCGGGATCAACAGGGTATCCGGAGATGCGGCTGGAGCTGGCCGGAGTGTGCTCGTTGGGGGCGGGCTTGGCGCTGCCAGGTATACCGTGAACAGCGCCGGAGGGGGTACATTCTCCCAGGAGCAGGGGGGGTCCTTGCCCTTCAGCATGATCGGTCGGCTGGAGGGCGGCGCTGCCGCCGACACGCTGGAGCTGGACTTGACGATCGAAGAGGTGGAGGTGCGCCTGGAGGGGACGCCGGACGCGGATGGCTTCCAGGGGAAGGTGGTGAGGCGTGACGGCGGTCAGGAAGTGGATTGGATCGCCTTCAGCGGGGTCGACGTGGTATCCGGGGACGCGGCTGGAGACGGTCGGAGTGTGCTCAGGAACAACCTGCGGTCGAACGGGGTCCTGGAGCGGTTGGAAAACCTGGAGGGGGCCGATGCCGGGACCGGGACCATAAGCCGTCCGGGGACCCCGGTGCGCCAGCTTGGTTATAGCAACTTCGGGGAAAGGGACAAGGAGTTCTTCATCCTGGATTTGAGCGGGCTCTCGGCTGCCTTGACGGTGACCTTGAGCGGCATGAGTAGTGGCGGTGGTTTCAGTGGTTCGTACAGTGCGGGAGCGGACAGCGGCCGATTCAACAGGCTGCTGGGGGTCAAGGGGAGGCCCGCGGCCGGGGATACCCTGGAGGCCGGGCTCTCAAGCGCCACGGAGGCGGCGGCGTTCGACCTGGGGAGCGGTGACTACCACGGCTATACCGTCGGAGGTGGGATGGGCTTCCTCTTCAGCGGGATGGAGAACCTGCAGGGGGGGGCGGGAACGGACACTTTCACGCTGGATATCGCGCACGCGGGAGATCTGCGGGGTGCGGAAGGGACGGATACTTTCACCATCAACGAGGCTTTCACGGGGGATATGAGTGGAGGTGCCGGGGCGGACACTTTCACCATCAATGCGGAGGTGACGGGGAATGTGCTCGGCGGTGCGGCCAGGGATACCTTCGGGGTCGGCGCGTCGGTGAGCGGGATGCTGAGTGGAGAGGGGGGGGATGACATCTTTACGGTGAGCGGTGCGGCGAGTGGGAACATGGATGGAGGCCCGGGGTCCGACGAATTCATCATCAACGAGGCTTTCACGGGGGATGTGAGTGGGGGTACTGAAGCCGACATTTTCACTATCGGTGCGAGGGTGCAGGGAGCCGTGAGAGGGGGCGCGGGAGATGATTGGTTCACCCTGTCTCCCGGGGGTTGCGTGGTGAACAGTGGAGGTGTTTGCTTTGACGCTACGGGCATGGTTTACGGGGGAGCCGGCGAAGACACCCTGACCGGTGGGGATGTCGCGAGCGACTATGTATTGCTTGTCGACAACGGGATTTTGTCTCGTAGAGCCACTTCGAATGAGGTCACTGGATTCGTCGAAATAGAGAACCTGGTGGGTGGGATGATGGATGACGGTCTGCGTATGGGGGCACTCGGCCAGGCCTTGCGGGTCACCTTCCGAACCTCTCCCGTGCCCTTTCGGGCTCCGGACGCCGACGGTTACTCCGGGGATGTGCGCCCCGTGGCGAGCGGTGTGGATCCATCGCCCGTCCTGGTGACATTTCGGAATATCAACATGCTGCAGGGGCCGCTGGATCATGTGGTGCGGAACGAAATGAGTGCGGGAGGGTTGGATTTGCAGGGCACCCCGGATGCGATGAATCCCAACAGTGGGAAGATTATCTACCGGAGGGATCCGAATATTGACCTGGACTACGAAGGTTTTGGGATGCTCCTGGGTCTGGCGTTGAGCGTGGGGGGGACAACCCAGGTCGTGGTGACCCTGAGCAAGAGGAGCGGGGCTGCTTTCGACGGCAGGTACGAGCAGGGGGGCGCGACGGTTTCGTTTCTCGCGAGTCCGGGGATCACGGGAAGCACATCCATGGATGACATACTGACGTTGTCGTCGGATTCGGATACGGATGTGCGGGGCGGGAATTTCAGGGTGACGGCCCGGGGAGTCGGCCGTTACGAATTGGATGGTTCTTCCTTTGAATTTTCGAGCCTGGAAGATCTGCGGGGGAGTGGCGGCGAGGTGTTGTATGGTTCGCTGACGGGTACCGGCGTGGCGGGGGCGCGCACGTACCGTTTGACCGGGTTGGGCGTGGGGACGCTGTTAGACCAGCAGGATATGGAACTGATGGATTTCAGTGAAATGGGCGTGCTGGTTGGAGAGAGCGCCGCGGATGTGCTGGATCTGGTTGGTGTGACTCCGCCGGCTGATGGTGGGATGCGGGTGACCTTTAAAGACATGCCGGACTCGTCTCCGGCGCTTCAGGCACCGTTGGAGCGGCCGAACGAGAAAGGTTTTTCCGGGATACTGACGGTGGGTCAGAGCGGCGGTACGTACTTTACCGGGATCGATGAGCTACGTGGCAACGAAGAGCGTAGCGGGCGGAATACCCTCTCCCCGGGCAGCGTGATGAACCTGGAGAATCGCGGAGCCGAAATAGTTTACAACGTGGAGAGCGGGACTGAGCGCAGGCTGGGTTACAGCGGCTTTGGGGTGTTGGATGGTTTTCGGATAGGACTGGGGATGACGGAACTGGTTGTGCGTTTGACCGGTGCGACCCCCGGGGAGGACGGGGATAAGTATTTTGACGGAGAGGTGTATGGCAGTGTTACGGAGCCGCCGGTGCGCCGTTTCGTCAACAGTCCCGGGGTGCTGGGTGTGGCCGGCGTCAGCCAGACCCTGGAGGTGGTTTTCGAGGCGGAAGGGGTGTTCACGGTCGACGGTGAGGACGCCGGGAGCTATCGATCGATGGATCGGGATTTCGCATTTGTTCGGATCGAGAGCCTGGGCGGCGGGGCGGGCAACGAGGATTTCATTGTTTTGGATGGGGGTTCCTGGCGTAACCAGGTGGCGGGCGGAGCTGGCGAGGACTGGTTGATCCTCAAGGGTGGTAACAGCGGGGCCGACTTTGTTTTAAGTGCGCTCGGCACGGGGAGCCTGGCGCGCGACGGCATGAACCTGGGGTTCAGCGGTATGGAGCACCTGGAGGGCACCGGGGGTGTGAGCAACATTTTGCGCTATGGCGCCGGGGTCACTGACGATGTGATGGTGAGCCTGAGCCAGGGTCGGAGCCAGGGTCGGAGCCGTGGTGACAACGAGGGTGAGGAGAATTCGGCATCCGGATTCGGAGGGAGTGCGAGTTACATTACGTCTTTCAAGAACTTTGCCGAGGTGCGTGGAGGAAACGGCGGCATGGATCTGTTGTCCGCGGGGGATTTTGCAACGGGTGGGACTTTCGAGTTGACGGGTGCCGGTGCCACGGGGACGTATTCAAATCCTGGCTTGCTGGAAGGCCCGGGTCCAACGTTGAGAAGCCTTGACTTCAGCGCTTTTGAGCACCTGGAGGGGGGGGGCGGCGCGGATACTTTCCGGGTGGGGAGCCTTGCCGCCAGGGTGCCCGGTGAGCTGCGGGGAGGCGGCGGGGCGGATTTGCTGGACTTGAGTAGACTGGTCGAACCTGGGGCCCCCACCTGGCTGGTGAGCTTAGAAGAAGCGGTTCCCGGCATGGGCTTCAGCGGGGCGTATGGCCAGGGGGCGGTCGATGCAGGAGAGCCTGGTAATCTCAGGATTTCTTTCGTTAATGCACAGGCTGGGAGGGCTTTCACGGGGATAGACGAAGTGCGGTTATCAGAAGGGGGGCAGCCGTCACCGCGGCAGCTGGTGGCCCTGCGTGGCGTGGATGCGGCTGGAAGCTTTGTTTTGAACGGTCCGGGAACGGTCAGCTACAGCTCGGGAGGAGTAAGCCTGGGTTTACGTGGGGTTAACCGGCTGGAGGGCGGGTCATTGCAAGACCTGCTGGATGTGAGTGCCTTGCAGGGTCCGTTGACGATCTCCCTGGCCCAGGATCAAGGGGCGGGGGACGTGTTGAGTTACTACGGTTCGGTTGACATGGGAGCGGCCGTGCCGGGAGGGGAGGCCCCGGTGGAGCTGGTCAGGTACACGAGGATAGAGAGCTACAAGGGGGGAGAGTTGGCGCACCTGGTGGTGCAGGGGAGCGGGGTTTCGGTGCGCGCACCGAACCGGCCAAACGGAAGAGACCTGGTGGTGAATCCCGTGCAGTCGACCCTGGATAATCCGCCCGATGGAGCGGACCTGGTCAGTCTGACGCGGGATGGGGCCGGAAATTTACTGCCGACGTTGAACGAATTTTTGGGCCCGGTGCTGATCGGAGGGACGCTTTTCCCGGCGCAGGAGCGTATCTCGGATACGGACGTGTCGGTGGAGTCTGAGCTGCCGTTGTCGCTGCAGCCGTCATTGGCGGAGTCGGATCCGGCGGCGCGGGAACGTAGAGTGGAAGTGAACAGACTGCGCATAGAGGGCGATCTGGAGACGCGTGGGGAGTTGTACCTGGCAGGGAGCGACATCGAGTTGGCGGCGGATCTCGGAGTGGGGGTTACGACGCCCGGTGACCTGGGGAGCGCGGCCGGGAGTGATGCCAAGGTGGTGCTGGTAGCAGTGGGGACGGCGGACCAGGTGGACGATGAGGCCGGTCGTAATCCCGGGGATATCGTGGTGGAGTTGGGCGACGACGAGATCGAGCGCACCATCTACGCGGGTTTAGGAGATTTGATTGCGAACAATGGCATCCAGAATGCGGATGCGCTGGTGTTGAATTTCGATGGTGGCGTGTTGCGCACGGCGGTGAGTCCGAGCGAGAGCGGGGATTCGAACCCGAGTCTGCAAAGCCAGGTGACGCCGGAGGGGCTCACGGAGTTGTTGCGCAACTACCTGAATGTATTGAACCTGGACGCAGCGGAGTTCGTGGTGATCCTGTTCAATCCGACCACCCAGCTATCGACGGTAATAGGGCGTTTGTACCTGGACCTGGGTCTGTTCGTGGAGGAATTGAGCCTGTACGGACTGGAGGGTTCGGGCCTGGCCCTGTTCTATTCGCAGTGCGAGGAGGTGGAGGGTTGCGTGCCGACGGTGACCCTGGAACAGCTGGAGGAGTTGATAGAAAGCCTGGGGGATATGTTGGAGACGTTGGCGGTGGAAGTGAGCACCGAGGCGCGCCTGAAAGCCGAGGTGTTGGGTTTGCGTTTGCGCCGCGCGCAGGTGTTGATGAAGGAACTGCGTATTTTCATGGGCCTGGACGCGCCGGAAGGTTTGGAGGAGGAAGACGACGGCTTTGACCCCGAGGATTTCCCAAGCCTGGAGTCTGCCGTGGAGCCGGTCGGTGATCAAGCGCCGCTGGAGGCGCGAAAAGCCGGTGAGGGGGGCCGTCCGCGCGCGGAGCTGGACGGAGCGCGCGCCGCCGGCTGAGCGTTGTTTCCCCGGAAGGGGATGGGTTCCTCCCCCCCCGCTCCCGCCTGGCCCCCGCCCTGCTCACGGCGGTTGTTTCGGGGTCTTTAACGTGCCCTGTTTCTAATGTGCCCTGTTTCCATGTTTCAGCCCATGTCCTCTGTCTATCTTCCTGGGAGAAGTGCGCTTCATGCAGTGTCCCGCTTCATGGCGAGGCTGAGTCCGTCGGCGATGGGGAGCATGCAGAGCTGAATACGCGGGTCGTCGCGCAGGGCTTCGTTGAAGGCGCGTATGGCCGAGGTGTCGGGGTCCTTTTCCCTTGGGTCTGCGGGTTTCCCGGAAAACAGCACGTTATCCACGGCGACCACTCCGCCCGGACGCAGCAGGCGCAGGGAGTACTCGTAGGCCTCCAGGTAGTCGGTTTTAGCGCCGTCCAGGAAAACCAGGTCGAGGGGCTCATCACCGGCGCTCTGCAGGGCACCCAGGGTTTCCAGGGCGGGACCCAGCCTTAGTTCAATGCGTTCCCGTAGACCGGCCTCGCCCCAGTATCGGCGCGCGATTTTGCCGTAATCCGGGTTGATGTCGCAGCTCAGCAGGCGGCCTTCTCCGTCAGGCATGGCGGAGGCCATGCAAAGCGCGCTGTAGCCGGTGAAGGTACCTACCTCGAGGATCCAGCGGGCGCCCATGAGGGCGACCAGCCAGGCCAGGAATCGGCCCTGCTCCGGGGCGATTTGCATGAATCCCTTGGGATGCTTCCTGGTTTCCCGGCGCAGCCGCGCCGCCACGGGGGGTTCTGGCGGCGACATGTCCAGCAGGTAACGGCGGATGGTCTTGGTGAGCCTTAGGGTTTCGCGTGACATGGGGGTTCTTTATGCGGGGTCACTGTTTCCCACGTTTCCGTTCCCAGGCGTCCAAGACGCTGAGCCTGGAATTGCGAGCCTGGGGTCGTGAGCCTGGATTCGTCCCGGGGGATGTGCGACCTGATCGCGCAGGTAGCGGGGCAATCCTTGCTCCGGGGGAGGCGGGGTGTCGTCCTCCAGGCTCTCCAGGGCCAGCGGCAGCAGGCCGGCGGCCCGTGGCCTTTGGTGGCGCGTCTCCACGCCGCCCAGCCTCTCACCCAGGCGGGCCCGTAGCATCCGGCCGTGCTCTTCCCAGGCGTCGCCGACGCCGAGCCAGGCATTCCGGCCCGGGGGTTGCGGTACGTCCTTCGGGGAAAGCAACGCTTCCTCGCCCTGTACCCGTACCGCGCCGTTTGGGCCGCGGCGGTAAGCCGCCCAGTAGAGTTCCCCCATACGGGCGTCCGTGGCGCAGAGCAATCGCTCGCCCGGCGCTGCCTGGGCCAGGGCGGCCAGGGAGGAAACCGGCGCCAATGGAATCCCGGTGGCGTAGGCCAGGCCTTGCGCCACTCCGGCAGCGACGCGTAGTCCGATGAAGGAGCCCGGGCCGCACCCGAAGCAGAGCAGGTGTAAGTCGTTGAGCCGCAGGCCCGCCTCGGCCAGCAGTTCCTCGCAGAGGCGCAGGGCGTAGCGGCTGTGGGCCAGCGGTTCCGGTGCCAGGCGCTCGCGGAGCTCGCCGCCGAGGTACAGCGCTGCACTGCAATCCGCGGTGGAAGTCTCCAGGGCCAGGACCCGGGCCGCCTTGCGGGGTGTCGGAGTGATGGTTTCCCTCATGAGTTTTGTCCGTCTTTCCGATGTGGTTCGTCGCTTGGCGTGGAGCGTGCCGGTGTGGCCCCTATAATACGCGCTCATGTTTCATCCTTACGAATTTTTCCTGGCCCTGCGCTACCTGCTGGCCGGCAAATTTCATCCTTGGTTGTCCCTGGTCTCCGTGATCGCCGTGTGTGGGCTGTCCCTGGGAATCTGCGCCCTGATCGTCGTGCTCTCGGTGATGAACGGGTTCGAGAGGGAACTGCGCACCCGCATTCTGGACATGGTCGCCCATGCCAATCTCTGGCAGGTGGACGGAGCGCTTCAAGACTGGTCCTCGACGGCGGAGGAACTGCGCGATGCTCCGGAAGTGCTTGGCAGCGCGCCTTTCGTGGAGCAGCAGGGTATGTTGATGCATCGCGGCCAGATACGGGGCGCGTTGCTGCGGGGCGTTCTGCCGGAGCGCGAACAGCAGGTGTCGCGCATCGCCGGACACATGGTGGAAGGTGACCTGGCGTTGCTGCGGCCGGGCTCCTACGGGGTGGTTCTGGGCAGTCGCCTGGCCGCCGGGCTGCGGGTCTCTCCGGGCGACGCGGTGACCTTGCTGGCCCCCTCCGGCTTCTTCAATATCAGTGGCTTCACGCCGCGCCTCAAGCGCCTGCGCGTCCTGGGCGTCTTCTCCGCGGGCATGTACAGCTATGACAATGGCCTGGCCTATGTCCACATGCAGGACGCGGCCCGCGTGTTTCGCCGGCCCGGCCCGGATGGCCTGCGCTTGCTGCTGCGCGACCCGTTGCGTGCGCCGCTGGTCGTCGCGCGGCTGAACCAGGAGCTCAAGGGGCGTGGGTACCTGCTCCAGGATTGGACTGAGTGGCACCGCGGGTTTTTCAGCGCGCTGCGCACCGAGAAGCGGGTCATGTCCATTATCCTGGCGCTGATCATCGCGGTGGCGGTGTTTAATATCGTGTCCATCATGGTGATGACGGTGGATAACAAGCGCGCCGCCGTCGCCGTGCTACGCACCATGGGCGCGCGGCGCGGCGGTATCCTGGCGTTGTTTTTGACGCAGGGCATGATGATCGCCCTGGCGGGCAGTGTCCTGGGCACCCTGGGGGGGGTGCTGCTGGCGCGCCACGTGACGGCCCTGGTGCAGGCCATCGAAAATCGCCTGGGCCTGGACTTCATGTCCGCCGAGGTTTACATGCTGGACAATGTGCCCTCGCAACTGCTGTGGAATGATGTGTTGGTCGTCAACCTGCTGACCCTGGCGTTCGGGTTGCTGGCCTCGGCGGTGCCGGCGTGGCGCGCCATGAGCCTGCATCCGGCGGACACGCTGCGCCATGAGTGAAACGTTTGTCCTGAACTGCCGGGAACTGCGCAAGTCCTACCCGGAGGGACCCGGCGGCCGGATCGAGGTGCTGCGGGGCGTGCACCTGGAATTGCGGCCTGGCGAGTTCACGGCCGTGGTCGGTGCCTCTGGCAGCGGTAAGAGCACACTGTTGCACTTGCTGGCCGGGTTGGACCGGCCTGATTCCGGAACCTTGCTGGTCGGTGGGGATGACTTCTGGAGTCTGTCGGAGCGGCGCCGGGCCAAGTTGCATAATCGCTATTTTGGTTTTGTTTACCAGTTTCATCACCTGCAGACGGAACTGGATGCCCTGGAAAACTGCGCTATCCCGCTGCTTATCGCCCGCCGCCCGGTGCGCGAGGCGCGTGCGGCCGCGGTGCACAGCCTGCGCCGCCTGGGTTTGGAGGATCGCCTGTATCATCGGCCGGGCCGGCTTTCCGGCGGTGAACGGCAGCGGGTGGCGATCGCGCGGGCCATGGTGCATGGACCGGTCTGCGTGCTCGCCGACGAACCAACCGGCAACCTGGATGAGGCCACCGCGGCTGAAGTCTTTGAGCAATTCGCCGCGCTGCGCGTGGAGTGCGGAGCGGCCCTGCTGGTGACGACGCACAACCCGTTGCTCGCTCGCCGCGCGGATCGCGTCCTGGAATTGCGCGGCGGGCGCCTGGAGGGCGCGCCTCCGGCGGTCCCAGGTCATTGAGGCGCGCCGCAGGCCGCGGCGTGGGAAGAGGTTGCCGCGGGCTCCAGGCTTGCAAGCCAGGCGCAGGCCGTGTTCCTGGTGTGGTCGTGCGCCGCGGCCCGTGCCAGGGCGGCAAGGGCGCTGGTGTTGCGCCCGGCGCGCACGGCGCTGATCCCCAGCAATAGTTGGCGTTCGGCGCTTGCCGGGGGCTCTCCCCCGGGTAGTCCGTCGAGTAACTCCAGGGCCTTGTCCCATTGCTCCTGCTCCATGTACAGGCGTGCCAGGCGCAGTCCGGTGTCCAGGTCGTCTGGTTCCAGGCGGAGCAGTTCCTGCCAGGTTTCTATCGCGTCCCGTGGCGCGCGCGCCTGGCGCCAGGCTTCGCCCTGCAAGGCCAGGGTGGCCCGGTCCCGAGGCAGCAGGCGCCCGCTTTCTTTTTGCAGGAGCCGGGCGGCGGCGTGGGGACGGCGGCGCTCCAGGTAGCCTTGGGCCAGGTACAGTAGGTCGCCCGCCTGCAGCACGCCCTGCTGATAGGCCAGTTCGTAGGCGGCGAGGGATGCCGTGGCGCGGCCCAAGGCCTGTTCCAAGTGCGCCAGCAGCAGCCAGTAGTCGCGCTTCCCGGGGGCCAGCGCCAGGAGTTCCCGCAGCACGGGTAGCGCCTTTGAGTGCTGTTTCTTTTGCAGGTATGCCTGCAGCAGCAGGCTCAACCAATCCTCGCGCTCGGGAGGGTCCTCCCGCAGGGCCTGCTCCAGCAAGGGCAACAGTTCGTCGTAGCGTTCCAGGTGGTAGTAGGCGAGGGCCAGGGCCAGGCGCAGCTCCAGCTCCGCCCGGGGCTCTGCGTCCAGCCATTGTTCCAGCATGGCGGCGCCCTCGGCGTGCCGCTCGGCCCGCAGGAAGGCGACACCGGCGCGGTGGCGCAATTCATGGTTGACCTCCTCCGGGAGCTGTCCGGAGGCCAGGGCTTCCCGGAAGGCCAGGGCCGCGTCGGCGGGTCGCTCCAGGGCGGCAAGCGCGTAACCCAGGGCCTGCCGGACCAGGGCCGTCTCGTAGGCCATGGGCTCCTCGGATGCTTGTGGAAATTCGGACAGCATGGTGCGGGCCGCTTCTGGCCGGTTTTCCTTCAATGCCGCGCGGGCGGCCTGGAGCAATTCGTATGTCGCGGCACTTAAGGGAGGAGGGGACTGGGGAGAATGAGCGGCAGTGTCCTTGCCCTGGGACTGGGCGAGGCAGTTGCAATAGACGCCGAGGGCGAGTCCCAGGCCGAGGAGAGCGCGGCCCATCGTCAGCGATCCTCCAGGCGGAAGATGATTTCCTGGCGGCGCCGCTGGTTGCCGAAGGCCTTTGGGTCGTAGCGCCAACGTGGCAGCACGCTTAGCACCGCGCGTTCAAAGACCCCTTCCGGTTCGGCTTCCAACACCCGCGCATCCTGCACCCGGCCCTGTTCGTCCACCTGGAATTCCACCAGGACCCGGCCTGCAATGCCCTCGCGTCGGGCGCGCAGGGGATAGAGGGGAGGAATGCGCAGCGTTGGTTGCGGCGCGGCCCTGGGTGTTTCCGCGGCGCGGGCCGGTGCCGCCTGGGGTAGAGGAGGCTGGTATTCGCCCAGGTAGGGAAGGCCGCCGGGGATCGGCAGCGGCGGCGGCGGCGCCAGCCGCGGCGCCTGGCGCGGCGCGCTCGTCGGGAGGGCGGCACGCAGATTGGGTAAAGGCGGCGGGCGCTCTTTCGGTGGCGGCGGCGGTTCCGCCGCCTCGGGTTCGGGTGTGAGTTCGGGTGCGGGGGGTGGAGGCTCGATGAACTGGATGAAGAGGGCGGGCGGCCCGGACGGATAGGACTGTACGGCACGCGTCACCAGGGATTGCATGCAGAGCAGCAGCAGCAGGTTGGCCAGGATCGCCGGCGGCAGCAGCAGCAGGTAACGCACGGGGCATGCTCCGGAGGCGCTTCAGGCGCGCCTTGCCGTTGTTGCTCCGCGCCGCCGCTTTGAAGGCGCCCCGGAGCGCGGGGTGCGGATGGGTTGCAGACCTTTCATTCACGCGTCGCGGCCACGGCGATATTGCGTACGCCGGCCTGCCGGGCCTGGTCGATGACCCGCACCAGCAGGCCGCTGGGTGCGGCGCGGTCGGCCGTGATTACCACGGTGCCTTCCGGGTTTTGTGAATGCAGGCGCGTGACCTCGGCGCGCAGGTCGGGCAATGCCACCTTGCGTTGATCCATCCACACGTGACCCGCGGCATCGATGCCGATGAGCAGGCTGGCCTGTTCCTGGCGTACGGCGCCGACCGCCGTCGGTCGGTTGATCTCAATCCCCGTCTCCTTGGTGAAGGAGGCGGTGACCAGGAAGAAGATCAGCAGGATGAAGACCATGTCGATCAGGGGGGTCAGGTTTACCGAGGTGGTGTCACCCGCTTCCACTTCGTGCCGCCTGCGCATCGCCGTGGGGTTCCTAGGCGTCTGCCAGCGCCGCTCGCACGCGGCGCAGGCAGGCCGCCGCGCGGCGGCGCAGATCGGCCTCCAGGGCCAGGCCGCAGAGCGTGGTGAGCAGACCCGCCAGCACCGGCAGCAGGGCGCGGCTGATGCCGTTCGCCATGCCGCGCGGGTTGCCGGTGCCGAAGGCGTTCATGACATCAAAGACAAGGATCATGCCGCTTACGGTGCCGAGCAGACCCAGCAAAGGCAACATGCGACGGCAGGATCGGATCAGCTCGAAATTCCGGTAGAGCGCTGCTTCCAGCACCGGCAGCAGAACGGCCCGCGGGTGTGGCCCCGGAAGCTCCTCCGCGAGTTGGATACGCCAGCCGCGCGCGTAGTACCAGTAGCGTTCCAGCGCCAGCAGCCAGAGCAGCGTGGAGACCAGCGCGATGGCGGTCAGGGGCAGGCCGCCGCGCGCGAACAGGTCAAGCAATCTCGCGCTCACGCCGTGGAAGCCATGGCGGCTGCGGCGGTCAGTCCGGCCGCCTTCTGATCCAGGGCATGCAGCAGGCGGCGGCTCCTGGCGAGCAGCGCGCCGTGGATGAAGAGCGTCGGGATGGCGACCACCAGGCCGAGCACGGTGGTGACCAGGGCCTCGGAGATGCCGCCTGACATGACGCGCGGATCGCCGGTGCCAAACAGGGTGATGGCCTGGAAGGTCTCGATGATGCCCACCACGGTGCCGAGCAGACCCAGCAGCGGCGCCACCGAAGCGATCAGGGCCAGGGCGCCCAGGCCGCGTTGCAGGGCCGGGATTTCCCGCAGCACGGCCTCGTCCAGGCGGTGTTGCAGGGCTTCCAGGTCGCCGGCGCCTGCCGCGGCGGCCCGTAGCAGTCTGCCCATGGGATTATCCGCGACCGCCTCCGCGTTGCGCTGCTGTCGGCGCATCCGGTGTCCGGTGAGCGCCAGCAGGAGCCAGCGCTCCGCCGCCAGCAGCAGGCAGAGACCACCTAACGCAATGATCACGTAGCCCACCACGCCCCCTTGATGGATGCGCTCGACCAGGTTGGGCCGTTCCACCAGCAGGGAGAGCACGGAGCCGCGCGTGGGATCCAACGGGAACAAGTGGAGATCGGCGCCGGGCGGGGCTTTTTCCAGTTCCAGGGCCTGCCGTTGCAGGGCCGCCGGCGGTTGCCGCGCAGGCTCCAGGAAGCTGCGGGTTTCCGGCTGGTAACGCAGGAACAGACCCCCGGAGACGACGTTGAAAGCGCCCACGCGCAGCACTTCCCGGTTGCGTGAAAGGCCGTCCGGGCCGCTCACCCGGGCCCGGAAGCGGGAGCTCTGTCCGGATTCCACCATCTCCTCCAGGAGGATCGTCCAGAGTCGGCGCAGTTCCCCGTAGGCGGGCAACCCCTCGGTCACCACCAGGCGTTCCGCCAGGTCTTCGCGCTCCGGGTGCTCTGCACTGACCAGGGAGTCGCGCAGCGCGGCGTGCGTGTCTCCGGCCACCCTGCGCACCACTCCGCCCAGTTGCCGCAAGTTGCCCGATTGCTGTTCCAGTTCCGTCTGCAGGCGCGCCAACTCATCGAGGTTCTCGTTCTTCCTGTCCTGCAACTCGCTGGTGTGGGCCTTCGCTTCCTGTATGTCTTCGCGCAGTGCTTCCAGCAGCGCGCGCCGGCGGTCGCGCGCCGCCAGGAAATCCTGCTCCCGCTCCTGCCGCAGTCTTTCTTCTTCGCCGCCCTGCTCAAGCACCTCGCGCAGCAACTCCTCCAGGCTCGCGGCGGGCTCCGCTTCCGGCGGCGCTGCCGTGGCAACGCCGCCCGAGAACCCCAGGGTCAAGATCAACCCAAGGGTCAGCCACGGGGTCAGCGCCAAGGTCAGCCCGGGGGTCAGGAATCCCGCGACGCCCGGGCCTGGGCGCCGCCAGCGCTGCCGCCCGCTCACCGGTGCGCCGTGGCGCGTGGTACAGCCGGTACCGGCAATGGCAGCAGTTCCGGTGCGGCCTCGCGGCGCGCCACCCGCAACGCCCGTTTCAGGGTCGGCCACTGCGCCTCGGGCAGGGGCCGCCAGCGCCGGGACTCCCTGTCCCAGTATCCCACCAGGCTGCCGTCCGGGCTGCGGTAATAGAGCATCAACCGCCCCACCCGCAGCAATTCCACGCTGACCCGCCGGCCCTGCAGTTCCAGTTTCGTGTCGGGGTAAGCGGCGATCGTCTTGTTGTGGAGCGCTTCAACCCGGTAGGCGTCCATCACGCTCCGGAACCTCTCGGGGAGTTCCAGGTCGCCGCGCTCCACCGTTTCCAACAGGGCCTCGGCCTTCTCCAGGCGCTGCTCGTGCTGAAAGGGCAGGTCGAGCAGTACGAATTCCCGCAGGGTTTCCGCCATCTCACGCAACAGCGGCGAGAAGCGCTGCTGGATGGTCTCTATCTTGCTGGCGTCCGCCTGCAGCACACCCATGCGCCGGTGCTGCGCGGCGATCTCTTTCTCCAGCTGCTCGTTGCGTTCCAGGGCGGTCGCGAGGAGTCCGCGCAGTTCGCGGTATTCCGTGAGCAGCGCGAGCGTCTCTTCGCTGAGCTCTTCAATACGCTTTTCGCTGGCCCGATCCAGGCGATCGCTTTCAAGACGTTTCTGGACCGCCCGCTCCAGCGTGGAATCAGGCACCGCATCAGGCACCGCATCAGGCACCGCACCAGGCACCGCATCAGGCACCGCATCAGGCGCCGCACCAAGCGCCGCACCAGGCGGAACGCAGGGCAGGAGCAGGATGGCGGCCAGCCACGCCTGCGCCGCGCGGCGGCCGCCCGGGAGGCGGCACCGGAGCAGCATCAGTCATCCACCACGACGCCCCAAGGGAACTTGCCCACCTCGACGCTTGCGATGTTCTTCTGGCTTTGGGTGTCGATCACCGACATGGTGCCGCTGACCCCGTCCGTGGTATAGAGGCGGCGGCCGTCCCGGGACATGGCCAGGCCCCAGACCCGCTTGCCCACCGGGATGCCTTTCAGTACCTTCAGCTTCTGTGCGTCCAGCACCATCACCTGGTTGGCGCGTCCGGCGGCCACGAAGAGCAGGCGCTCGTCACGGGAGAGCAACAGGTCCTTGGGCTTGGCCTTGTCGCCGGCCAGGGTCACGCTGTCGACCACCTGGAAGTTTTGCATATCCACTTTCGCCACCTCGCCGCCGATCTCCGTGGTGCAATAGAGATAGCGGCCGTCCCCGGTGAAAGTGGCAGCGCGCGGTCGCGAGCCCACCGGGATATTCGCGACGATTTCGTGCTCCGGAACCTGGATCACGTGCAGCATGCTGTTTGATTCGCTGGTGACGACCACGTAGCGGCCGTCCGGCGCGATGGCCACACCCTCGGGCTCCAGGCCGACCTGCAGCTGCGCCAGCAGTTCGCCTGTTTCCGGATCCAGGACGCTGGCCTTGGCGTCGTCTTCATTCGAGATGTAGATGTTCCCGTTGGGATGGACGGCGAAGGTCTCGGGGTCGGAACCGGCTTCCAGGGAGCGCAATTCCTCGAGGCTCCGCGGATCCAGCACCGCAATGCGGTTTTCTTCGCTGAGCGCCACGTAGAGCTCGCTGCCGTCCGGCGCCATCCCGATGCCGCGCGGGCGCTTGCCCACCGGCACGTTACGGAGCAGTTTGAGGGTTTTTGCATCGATGACGCTGAGGTCGTTGCTGCGCTCGTTGCTGACGAAGATATGTCCGGTGGGCTCCGCGGCCGCACTCCCGAGCGGCAAAAACCAGAGGCTGCAAAGGCAGACCAGGATGATTTTTTTAGACATGGCGGTTTCTCCTTCAAAAAGACGTTGTGGACGTTTGAGCGTCGTCAATCGTCGTGGACGCTTGAGCGTCGTGTGGACGCTTGAGCGTCATGTGGACGCTTGTACGTCATGTGGACGTTTGAGCGTCATGTGGACGCTTGAGCGTCATGTGGACGCTTGAGCGTCATGTGGACGCTTGAGCATCGTGTGGACGCTTGAGCGTCATGTGGACGTTTGAGCGTCGTGTGGACGCTTGTACGTCATGTGGACGTTTGAGCGTCGTGTGGACGCTTGAGCGTCGTGTGGACGTTTGAGCGTCATGTGGACGTTTGAGCGTCGTGTGGACGCTTGA
>JABAAT010000044.1 GCA_014238615.1 Gammaproteobacteria bacterium
CCCAGAAACTAAGCGATGCCCACCCCGAGAAAACCATCGGCACTTTCTGGCCTTCCGCCGTGACCCTGTTTGATTTCATCCAACGCAGCAAGCCCATGGAACAACCGGGTTTATTAAGCGATGAAGAAGCCTACGCCTTGACCGCCTACCTGTTGCATTTGAACGGCCTGCTGGGGGAGGAGGAATTTCTCGACGCCGCGCGCCTGCCGCGCCTGCGCATGCCGAACCGGGACGGTTTCCTGGATAGATGGGAGCCGCCTTCGGAGCAACCGACGACTACCCACTAGAATATCCACCATGTCCGGTAACTCCTTCGGCAATTCCTTTGTCGTGACCACCTTCGGGGAAAGTCATGGGCCGGCCTACGGCTGCATTGTGGACGGCTGCCCCCCGGGACTGCCCCTGGAGGAAGCCGATCTGCAACCCGATCTGGACCGGCGGCGCCCAGGCCGATCGATGCACGTCACGCAGCGCCGGGAAACGGACCGGGCGCTGATCCTCTCCGGCGTGTACGAAGGTGTCACCCTGGGCACCCCCATCGGCCTGCTCATCCACAACGAGGACCAAAAATCGCGCGACTACAAGGCGATCGCCGACCGCTTCCGCCCCGGCCATGCCGATTACAGCTATCAGCAGAAGTACGGGCGCCGTGATCCGCGCGGCGGCGGCCGTGCATCGGCCCGCGAAACCTGCATGCGCGTCGCAGCCGGTGCCATCGCTAAAAAATACCTGCGTCTCAAACACGGCGTCAGCATCCGCGCCTGCCTCGCACAAATGGGCTGGATCCGCCTGGAGCTGAAGGACTGGGAGGAGGTGGAGCGCAATCCCTTCTTTTGCCCGAACCAGGAGCAGGTTCCGGAACTGGAGCGCTGCGTTAAAAACCTGCGCCGCACGCACGACTCGGTCGGCGCCTCGGTGAAAGTCATCGCAGAAGGCATCCCCCCGGGCCTGGGAGAACCGGTGTTTGACCGCCTGGACGCGGACATCGCCAAGGCCCTGATGAGTATCAACGCGGTCAAAGCCGTGGAGATCGGGGTCGGCACCGGGGTGGTGGAGCAGAAAGGCAGCGAACATCGGGACGAACTCACGCCCGCGGGCTTCATCGGCAACAACGCGGGCGGCGTGCTGGGGGGGATCAGCACCGGCCAGGACATCTTTGCCACCATCGCGCTCAAGCCCACTTCCAGCATTCCCACCCCCGCCCGCACCATCAACACCGCCGGCGAACCCGTTGAGGTCAGTACCACCGGCCGCCACGATCCCTGCGTGGGAATCCGCGCCGTGCCCATCGCCGAAGCCATGCTGGCCCTGGTGCTCATGGATCACCTGCTGCGCCACCGCGCTCAAAACGCCGAAGTACAAAGCACCACGCCAACGCTTCCCGCCCGTGCCGCCGCGCCCCGCAAGGGCGCAGACTGAAGCGCATCTCCTTGTTCGGTGCAGAGGCGGCGGCGCCAAACCGCCCTGGGCATACAGGCTTCTGGCGCCTGTCCATCTATTACCTGAGCTTTTTCGCCGTGCTCGGCGTGCTCATGCCCTACTGGCCACTGTATCTACACGGCAGCGGCTACACCCCCACCGCCATCGGCCAGCTCACCGCCCTGATGATGCTGGCCAAGCTCCTGGCGCCAACCTTCTGGGGCTGGATCAGCGACCGTTACCTGGACCGCCTGCTGGTGGTGCGTCTCCTCTCCACGGGAGCTTTTTTAAGCTTCGCCGGGGTCCTCGCATCGCTCGTAACGGGTGCGGGCTTCGGCGCACTGGCCGCCGCCCTGCTGCTGTTCGGTTTTTTCTGGACCGGCCCCCTGCCGCAGGTGGAGGTGGTCACCCTGAATCGCCTTGGAAAGCAGACTCAAAGCTACACCTACATCCGCGTGTGGGGCTCCCTGGGCTTTATCGCCAGCGTCTGGTTAGGGGGGCATTTCCTGATCGCCGGCGGCAACATCGGGCAAATCCCGTGGGTCATTTTCGCGCTCCTGTTGTGCATGGCCGCCGCTGGTTTCCTCCTGCCCCGCGCGAGGGAACCGGACGCGGCGGTGGCCGCCGCCCAGGGCTCCCTGCGTGCCACCCTGCTACAGCCCAGGGTCATCACCCTTCTGGGCGCCTGCTTTTTGATGCAGCTCAGCCACAGCGCCTACTACACTTTCTATTCCATCTACCTCGAGGAACTGGGCTACTCGAACGCTCACACCGGAAACCTGTGGGCCCTGGCGGTGTTGGCGGAAGCGGCCGTCTACCTGTTCATGTACCACATTTTTAAAACCCGGAATGCCCACACCCTGCTCCTGCTAAGCTTCCTCGGCACCTCGCTGCGCTGGCTGTTGCTCGGAACATTCGCTCAATACCTGTCCGTCCTGCTGTTCTGCCAGCTCTTGCACGCTCTCTCCTTCGGGGTTTACCACGCCGCCTCCATCCTGTTGATCCACCACTATTTCCCGGCGGCGCAGCAGGGCCGCGGCCAGGCGCTCTACAGCAGTCTCAGCTTCGGCGCCGGCCTCTCCGTCGGCAACCTCCTGAGCGGTATCGCCTGGGAGCACCTGGGAGGCGCCCTCACCTTCCAGATCACCGCCCTGATCCCACTTCTCGGCTGCTACCTCATTTACCTCGGCGCTTCGGGACACGAAGCACCACGGACATCCCACGAGCCCTCCACGACATAAAGCGGAGGCGGCCCACCGGGCACCACCGGTTCCCGCCTCCCACGGATTCGTTAGAATGAAGACCGCGCTTCGGGAAACGGCGCGTTCTCCGGAAATTAGCCCAGCCGGCGCACCGGCCCTCGAGTAAGGGACGGTGCCATCGCTCCGCAGGGAGGCGGGGTTCGCATGCGTTCAGGGACGATCGCCTTTCTCTTCGGGGTCTGCGTGCTGTTGCGTTGCACGGCCCTGCCCCAGATGCCGCCCGCCCTGGTTGGGTTGCTGCCCTTCCTGGCGTTGTGCGGGCTACTGTTCGGATTGCAGGCATGCGGCCTACGGACGCGACTCTGCTGCTGTTGCCTGGCGGGTTTTCTCTGGGCCGCATGGCGCACCTTCCTGATCCTGGACGGCGCCCTGCCACGGCATCTGGAGGGTCTGGAGCTTCAGGTGGAGGGGCACGTACTGTCCTTGCCCCGCATCTACGGAGAGGACTCGCAACGGCGCGTGCGCTTCGTGTTTCTGCCGACGCGCATGGAAGCACCCGCGGGGAAAACGCCGCTGCCCGGCCGCCTGCTGCTCAGCTGGTATAACTTCCCTGAAGCGCCACGCGCCGGGGAGCGCTGGCGCTTATGCGTGCGCCTCAAGCGCCCGCACGGTTTCGTCAACTCCGCCGGGCTGGAACGGGAACGTTACCTGTTTCTGCAAAACATCCGGG
>JABAAT010000045.1 GCA_014238615.1 Gammaproteobacteria bacterium
CAAAACCCAGATGTCTTTCAGCACCGATCCGCAGGCGCGCGGGGCGCCGGAGGGTCACAGCGTGCAGATCCGCGAGGTGCGCCTGGCGAACGGCGCCGGCTTCGTGGTGGCCGTCGCCGGCAACATGATGACCATGCCCGGGCTGCCCAAGAAACCAGCCGCCGAGTCCATCGGCGTGGACGAAGAAGGCCGCATCACGGGGCTGTTCTAAGCCACCTCCGGGGGGAACGCGGCGCGGCATCCCGCCCCGGTGCCCCGCTCCGCTTGCGCGGGGCAAGCCGGTTCAGTTGTCGAGCAGCAGTTCCGCGCGGAAGTGGTGGCCATCGCTGGCAATGACCATGCCCGGACTGCCTAAAAACCAGCCGCCGAGTCCATCGACGTGAACGAAGAAGGCGGCATCACGGGGCTGTTCTAAGCCACCTCCGGGGGGATGCGGCGCGGCGCGCCGCCCCGGCGCCCCGCTCCGCTTGCGCGGGGCAAGCCGGTTCAGTTGTCGAGCAGCAGTTCCGCGCGGAGGTGGTGGCCATCGCCGGCAATGACCATGCCCGGACTACCCAAAAACCATCTGCCGAGTCCATCGGCGTAAACGAAGAAGGCGGCATCACGGGGCTGTTCTAAGCCACCTCCGGGGGGATGCGGCGCGCCCCGCCCCGGCGCCCCGCTCCGCTCGCGTGGGACAAGCCGGTTCAGTTGTCGAGCAGCAGTTCCGCGCGGAGCTTGTTGACCGCAAACGCCGGCAGGGGGATATAGCCGTCCTTCACCACCACTTCCTGGCCGATGTGGGACAGCACCATCTTCAGGAACTCCCGCTCCAGCGGCGGCAGCGGTTGCTCTGGTTTCCGGTTGACGTAAATGTAGAGATTGCGGCTCAACGGGTAGCTGCCGTTCAGGGCGTTCTCCGCGCGCGGCTCCACGAAGGCTCCTTCTCCCTTGCCGAGGGGCACGGCGCGCACCCCCGAGGTCCTGTAACCGATCCCGGAGTAGCCGATGCCGTTCAGGGAGATGCTGACCCCCTGCACGACGGAGGCGGAGCCCGGTTGCTCGTTCACGGAGTCCTTGTAGTCCCCCTTGCAGAGCGCCTTCTTCTTGAAGTAGCCGTAAGTGCCGGAGACCGAGTTGCGGCCGTAGAGCTGGATCGAGCGCGTGCTCCAGAAGCCCGCGAGGCCCAACTGCCTCCAGTAGGTGATGTCCTCGACGCCGCCGCAGCTACGGGTCGCTGAAAAGATAGCGTCCACCTGTCTCAAGGCCAGTCCCTCTATGGGGTTGTCCTTGTTCACGTACACCACCAGCACATCAATGGCCACCGGCACCGCGGTCGGCTTGTAACCGTGTTTCTTCTCAAAGGCGGCCTCCTCGCCAGACTTCATCCTGCGGCTCATCGGCCCGAGGTTGGCGGTGCTCTGGGTCAGGGCCGGGGGCGCGGTGGAGGAACCGACCGCCTGCACCTGGATGTTGACATTCGGGTAGAAGCGCTTGAATTCCTCCGTCCACAGGGTCACCAGGTTCGCCAGGGTGTCGGAGCCGGCGCTGCTCAGGTTGCCGGAGACACCGCCAGCCTTGTTGTAAACCGGTAACTCCGCGTCCACGGAGACGCCGCCGGCCTGCGCCGCGCCGGGCACGGCAAGCGGCAGGAACGCGATCAGGGTGAAAAAAAACATGTGGCGCTGCATGGCCGTCTTCATACACAAGCTTTCGCAGAAATAGGGGTAAAAGTGTTTATATAAGGATATTTATATCAGTAATGTGGGTAAATAATGTGAATGAAATAGTGGTAATAGGTGAAATCTCATCCTTTTATGGATGAATACCATGTGAAATGACAGGCACCGGGCGCCGCCCCGGGAGCTACAGGGAAACGGTACGGGTGCCTCGGGCGCGGCGCCCGCGGGACGCGGTCGGAGGCGCGGTGGGGCGGCGCGGCGTGGCGTGGTGTCTTTCCAGGAGGCCGGGGCCAGGAGACCGGGGCCGCTAAGCAGCGGCGGGGCCGCCGCGCCGCCTGGGGGGATGGCTCGGCGCTCAACCCCGGGAGGCAGCGCTGCGCTCTTCCTCCGCCGGGGTCCGCGCCCGGGACTCGGCCAGCAGCAGTGAGTAACACGGATCCGGAGATTCGTAATGCGTCTTCACGCGCAGGCCGCTGGAGAACAGCATCTGCTCCAGCTCCGGGTAGCTGAACTTGCGGCTGATCTCGGTCAGGATATATTCCCCGGCGCGCAGCTCCAGGGTGGCATCCAGGCGCGGCAGCTGCACCTGCTGCGCCCGCGTGGAAACCAGGCGCATCTCCACGCGGCCCTTTTCCGGAAGATACGGGGCGTGGTGCTCAAAGTACTCCGGGCGGAAGTCCGCGTTCAGCAGGGTATTCAGTACGTGCAGCACGTTGCGGTTGAATTCGGAGGTCAGGCCCTGGGCGTCGTTGTAGGCGGCCTCCAACAGGGTCGGCTCCTTGTCCCGGTCGGCTCCCAGCAGCAGGTGGCCGCCCGCCGGTATCAGGTCGCGCACTTCGCCCAGCAGCAGGCGGCCGTGCTCCTCGGACAGGTTGCCCACGGTGCCCCCCAGGAACAGCACCAGGCGGTTCACGGCGCCGTTCGTGGCAGCGGGCAGGTTGGCCAGGCCGGCATTGTAGTCGCCCGCCATCGGGCTCACGCTCAGCCACGGGTAGCGGCGCTGCAACTCGGAGCCCAGTTGCTCCAGGGTGGCCTCACACACGTCCATCGGCACGTAGTCGCAGCTGTGGCCCTGTGCCTCGCAGGCGTCAAACAGCCGCCGGGTCTTGCGGGCGTTGCCGGAGCCCAGTTCAAAGAGCTCCCCGGGGCGGCAGTCGCGCATCATGGTGGCGGCATGACGCCGCAGCAATTCATCCTCGGTCCGGGTGGGGTAATATTCCGGTGCCTCGCAGATGCGGTCGAACAGCTCCGCGCCGCGCGCGTCATAGAAATACTTGGGAGGAATAGAGCGCGGGGTTCCCAGCAGGCCGGCCCGCAACTCTTCCAGAGATTCTGGCAAAGTGCGGCTCGGCTGCAGTCGAGCCACGTGGGGAGAGGATTTCTTATGCATGGGTCCAATCCGAAACCCATGGGCGGCTCCGGCTGGTCTATGGTAGCAAAAAAGGAGGACGCGATGTTGAAGGTTTTATTGCGCAGCTTCGGCGGCGGCGGCGCCCGGGGCCGGCACGGCGCCTGGTGAACGCACCCGCCTCCGGTTCCGATCCGCTCGAACTCCTGCGCGGCTGTTTCGGGCACGCGGCGTTTCGGCCCCACCAGCGCGCGGCCATCGACTGCCTGTGCACCGGGCGCGACGCCTTGGTGTTGATGCCGACCGGCGGCGGCAAGTCAATCTGCTACCAGATTCCGGCGATGCTCAAGCCCGGCTGCGCGGTCGTGGTTTCTCCGCTCATCGCGCTCATGGAGGACCAGGTGAAGGCCCTGCGGCAACTGGGTGTGAGCGCGGCCTTCCTGAACTCCAGCATGGCGGCGTCGCAACGCCGCCGCGTCGAGAAAGACGCCGTGGACGGCCGCATCGATCTGCTCTACATCGCCCCCGAGCGCCTGCTCAGCGCCGCCGGGCTGGCGTTGCTGGCACGACTGTCGTTGCTCCTGTTCGCCATTGACGAAGCGCACTGCCTGTCCCGCTGGGGACACGACTTCCGCCCGGATTACCTGCGGCTGGCGACCCTGCGACAACGCTTCCCCGGGGTGCCGTGCGCCGCGCTCACGGCAACCGCTGACGCGCGCACCCGGGAAGAGATACTCGAGGTGCTGGACATGGCCGGGGCGGAGCACTTCATCACCAGTTTCAACCGCCCCAACATCTGCTACAGGCTGTTGCCGGGCGACCGCAACATGCGCGAAGCTTTGTGGCGTTTCATCGACGGGCACCCGGAGGAAGACGCTGGGATCGTCTATTGCCCGACCCGCGCAAAGGTGGAGGACACGGCGGCCTGGCTGTCCGACCGGGGCCGCACGGCGCTGCCTTACCACGCCGGGCTGCCGAACGAGTTGCGGCGCGAGAACCAGGCTCGCTTCCAGAACGAGACCGGCGTCATCATGACCGCTACCATCGCGTTCGGCATGGGCATCGATAAACCGGACGTGCGCTTTGTCGCCCATCTCGGTATCCCCCGGAGCATCGAGGCCTACTACCAGGAGACCGGGCGTGCCGGGCGCGACGGTGCGCCCGCGCAGGCCTGGCTCTGTTACGGCCTGCAGGAAATCATTCAATTCCGCCGCTGGATCGAGGAATCGGACCTGCGTGACGAGCGCAAGCGCATTGAACGCCAGAAGCTGGAGGCCATGCTTGGACTCTGCGAATCAGGCGGGTGTCGGCGGCGCGTGCTGCTTTCCTACTTTGGAGAAAACCATGAGACCGACTGCGGCAACTGCGACAACTGCCTGACGCCGCCACGCACCGAAGACGGCACCTTGGACGCCCAGAAAGCTCTTTCCTGCGTGTACCGCACGGGCCAGCGTTTCGGCGTGGCCTACCTGGTCAACGTGCTGCGGGGCCGGGAGGACGAACGGTTGCTCCGGTTCCGCCACCATCGCATCAAGACCTTCGGCGTGGGCGCCGATCGCAGCGTCTCCCACTGGCACTCGGTTTATCGGCAGCTGATCGCGGCCGGACTGGCGGCGGTGGACAGCGAACACGGCGGGCTGCGCCTGACCCCGCTCAGCGAGCCGGTGCTGAAGGGCGGGCGGCGCTGGGAGTTGCGTGTCCCGGCGGCCCGGCCGGCCGGGCCGGTACAGAAACGCAAGCGCGCGGCCCCGACCGCCGCTCCACGGGAAAACCTGGGACCGGACGAGGAGCAACTCTTCGACCGGTTGCGCGCGCATCGCCTCATCCTTGCCAAGAAACTGGGCGTACCGCCCTACGTCATCTTTCACGACCGCACCCTGATCGAGATGCTGCGGGCGCGTCCCCGCTCCCTGGAGGAACTCGGCCTCATCAGCGGCATCGGCGCAACCAAGCTCAAGCGTTTCGGGCCGGACTTCTTAAAGCTACTTGCAAGCGAGTCGGAACCAGGCTGAGCGTACACCTTCGACCGTCCTCGTCTCCGCGG
>JABAAT010000031.1 GCA_014238615.1 Gammaproteobacteria bacterium
AACTTGAGCGTCATGCGATCGCTTTCGCCGATGGCCAGGTACTGATCGCGATCCTGGTCCTGCAGGCGCAGGGTCGGCGGCAGGGTCCACACGCCCTCGGGGTGGCGCCGTGTATCGCGCGGGTTGGCGTTGAACTCGGCGCGCTCCAGCAGTTGAAAGCCCGCCTGTTCCGCGATGCCGACCAGGTAAGCTTCCGTCACATAGCCCTGGCTCGCGCTCTCCCTGACCTCGGACCCGGGTGCGGCGCGATGCTGCACCACCCCCAGGATGCCACCCGGTCGCAGCACCCGGTAGAACTCCTGGTAAACCTTGCGCTCCACACGGCCGTAGTGGATCCAATTGTGCGTGTTGCGGAAGGTCACCACCATGTCCGTTTCGGCGTCCGGCATTTCTTTCAGGTAGCCGGGCCGCTGGAAATTGATGACGCGCACCCGGTCATAAATGTCAGGTGCGGATGCCATTTTTAGGACGTACCTGTCGTGGACCCTGGCCAGGGCACGGTTGGAATAATCCGACCCGAAACTGGCCACGGTGAGCTTGCCGTGCTCCCGCAGCAGGGGCGCAAGGATCTCGGTGTACCAGCCGCCGCCTGGGAGGATCTCCAGAACCCGCATATCGGGACGCAGGCCGAAGAAGGCCAAGGTCCTGCCCGGATGCCGGTAACGGTCGCGGGCCGTGTTCGCCGGGTCGCGGTGCGGCCCGCCGATGGCTTGCTCCAGGGCCGCTGCCAGCTCCGGGCGCGGCGCCTGGACCTGGGCGCCGGCGCCGCCCGCCGCCGCGCCAAGCAGCAACAGCACGGAAAGCCGAAACAGGCGTTCCTTAATCACCAATTTTTTTGTTCAGATGCGGCGCGGTTTCCGGTTTCCCGGCTACGAAATAACGGGCTTCCTTGTCCAGCGCGGTGACATTCTCATAGACACCGACATCACGCCGCACCAGCTTGGTGAAGCCCCGCTCTTTTAACTCGCTGTCACCCACGCGCCGGTGCACGACCGGGACGCTGGGCAGGTACCGCACGGAAGCCTGGGGATCGGTGGGGCCGAGGGAAGTGCCCGAGAGGTAACAGAGCATGCCCCAGTCAGGCACATGCAGATCCATGGGATGCTGCACGGTGACACGCTGCTTGTTGGCTTCACAGTAATATTCGTAAGTGGGCATGTACGGAGTTGCTCTAGAAAGACAAACTGATACCCGCAAAGACGGCGCGCGGCGCGCCCGGGGAAAGAAAACGCGGATCACTGTAACCGCTGAACCTGTCGATGCCCCGTGGAGCAGGGTCACCCAGCAGTCCAAAGGACTCGTAGTTTTTGGACAACACGTTGTCCACCCGGACATGGAAGCGCAGGTCCAGGGCCAGGGTCCTGGGAGAACGCACTTCACCGTAAAAGTTCAGCACGCCGTAGGAGCCAATCGGTTCCAGTTGATTGCTTTCATCGCCACGCAGCAGCTGGTCGGAGTTGAAGATATAGTCCAGGCCCAACAAGAGCTGCTCATGCGGATGCCAGTCCAGGCCGGCTTTGCCGGTGTGGCGCGGTATGCTGGGAATGCGGTTGCCCTTGCCGACCAGGATGCGGCCGTCCGGGCCGGCGTTCGGGTGATGGGGGCTGAAGGATGGGAAAGTGGTTTCAAAAGTGGCTTCCACGAAGCTGTAGCTTAGATTCAGGTTCAGGTCCAGGGGGCGCAAGGCGTATTCCAGGCCCGCTTCCAGGCCGAGACGACGGGTATCCCCGACATTACTGAAAAACCCCCGGTTGGAACTCGTGCCCCCGGTCGCCTGGAAGATGATGTCCTGCTTGTTGATGAAGCGAAAAGCGCTGAGCCGCCAACGCAGGTCATTCCCCTGGCGGCCGCGTACGCCCGCATCGAAACCCTTGGCCACGACCTGTTCCAGCGGCGGATCGCTTAGGAAAGAATTGGGCAGGAGGCAGGGGGCTTCGGGGGACGCGCAGGCCAGTTCCACCGGGCTGGGCGCGCGTGCGGACTCGCTGTAGCTGCCGTAGATGGAGACCCGGGGATTCGCCTCGATGCTGAAGCCGATGGCCGGGTTAAAGCGCTGGTAGTCATGCATGCCGTTTAAGTCCGGGCGTGCCGTGGTCAGCGGGTGATTGCCCCCGGTATCGTCCAGGGTAAGGCGCGTGGAGTTGTAGCGCCCGGATAAAGTCACGTGCAACCAGCTGAAAGGGGTCAGCGTGTTGCTGAAATAAGCCGACCAGGTGCGGTTCGTGGTCTCCAGCCCCACGCCTTCCCCGGGGATATAGAGTCCCGTACCGACCGTTGTGCGGTCATCAGCCAGCCGGGCAGCCTCCACCCAGGAGCGGAACTTCGCGTCGCCGTGTTGGTAGGAGCCGCCCACGGTCAAATGGTTGTCCAGCAGGTTTCCATCAAAAAACAGGGAGCCCTGCAGCGTCCCGCCGAAAGCGGACTGTTCCCGCTCACTGAGATTGTTCAAGGCATCCAGGGCGGCGTCCAGGGAATCGCCGTTCTGATCTTCCAGCGGGTCATCCTCATCCTCTTCGCACAGCAAGGCGGCGTCGGGTGCCGGACAGGCTTCATATTCGGTGGAGTCGCCGTTGAAGGAATCGGTACGGGTTTCCCGGTAGTAGCCGGTGCCCGAGAACTGCGCGAAATCGCTCGCATAGTGCGAGAACTGCAGGTTGGCGTAACGCAGTTCGTTGTCAGTGATATCCGGTGCGGTGAAGATCGCCTGCCGGCTTTCGCGCAGCAGCTCCGCCGGGGCCGGCCCGTTCCCTGTCAGTTCCGTGTCGGCGTAGGAAAGACTGAGGTGGATGTCGGTGCGGCCTTCAGGGTCCCGGAAACTCAGCTTGCCGAAGTAATTCTTGAGCCCGGAGGAAGTCAGGTCACGCCAAGAATCCTCATCCAGGTAGTTCAGGTGCCCGTAGTAGGCCCACAAATCCCCGTGCATGGCGCTTTCCACCTGTGTCGTCAACTGGCTGTGAGAACCGCCCTGCAGTTCAACGCCGTGCCCGGGATAGTCGAAACCATTCTTGGTGGTGAGGGAAATCACCCCACCCAGGGTATTCAGGCCGAACAGCGGATTGGCGCCGCTCACCAGGTCCAGGCTGGCGATGGCTTCCTCCGGGATCAGGTCCCAGTTCAGGGTGTCGCCGAACACTTCGTTGACGCGCACGCCGTCCTGGTAAACGGACAGGCCCTGCGGCAGGCCCAGCAAAGGCGACAGGGTGAAGCCGCGGAACTGGATATTGGGCTGGTAGCGGTTGCCCTGGTTTTCCTGGATGTTGACGCCGGGAAGGCGGCGGTTCAGGTAATCCGTGATATCCAGGCCGTGGCCGACCTCAAGGTCGTCCGCGCTAACCCGTTCCGTGTGAAAAGGCAACTGCGTCTCCGGCAACTCCGCACCCTGGATCGGGGTAATGCCGATCACTTCCATCACTGCCGGCCCCTGCTCTTCCCGGGCCTGCTCCTGAGCCTGGACCGACACGCTACACAATAGCGCGAGCAGCGCTCCAGGTAATATCCCTCTCAGGCCGTCGCCGCGCACGGAGGCCAAGCCGTTACCAGGCTGGAAAGGCAGGATGGTCTTCATATTATGAACTCCTTAATCTTCTGGTGCTTGCAAGTCCAACCATACGACCCTTCACAGGGCGTTTCGTCAGATCCCGGGCAAGGTTCAGCGCAACGAGGCGTTGCGATATCGTTCAGGGGGTTGACTCCTGCAGCAGTTGCTGCAGTTCTTCGAAACGCCGCGGCCATGGCTTTTTTTCAGCTGCTTCCGGTGGCAATTCGGAGATCGCGGCCCGTGCCGCTTGCTGGTCGATGAAGGAACCGTACACGCCATTGTAGCGGATCCGCCCTTGGACCAGAAGCCTGACATAGCCGACTTCCCGCTCCCATGTATGGCCGGTAATCATTCTCAGCACCTCGTTTTCATTCAGGGCGCTGATGAATTGCAGCGTGTAGTGCGCGGGGGGGCGTTCCCTGACCCAGTCCGCACGCCGGATGATACTGTCCGGGTGACGGGTGGGTGCCGCCGCCGTCCTGGACTCCGGGGCCGGGACGGCCTCCGGGGGCGCGGCGGGTGCCGCCGGCGCGGCGGGCTCCGGGGTCGTCGTGAGCTCCGGGGCTGCAGGCGGCCCCGGCGGCGCCTCGCCGTCCCACTCCAACAACCGCTCCCGGGCTTGCTGTAATCCCTGCTCCGCCGCCCGCCGGTACCAGGAACGCGCTTCCTCCAGGTCTCGCGGAACGCCGTAAGCGCGTTCGTGGAAAACACCCAGGTTGTATTGGGCCGCGGCGTTGCCTTGGGTCGCGGCGTCCCTGAACCAACGCAAGGCCTCTTGGTAATCCTGGTCCACGCCTTTACCGAAGGCGTAAAGCACGGCCAGGCTGTATTGGGCCTCGTCCAAACCTTGTGCCGCCGCTTTCGTGAACCATTCGGCCGCGGTGGCCGGATCCTGACCCACGCTGCGTCCGTAGTAATAGCGCAATCCCAGTTGCTGTTGCAGGTCGGACGCTCCTAACCCGGCGCCCCGCGTCAGGTAGCGCAGCACCTGCTGTTCGTTGCGGGAAACGCCAAGGCCGCGCTCATACATCGTCACGAGGCGGCGCAGGGCGCGCAGTTCGCCGCGCTCGGCCAGTTCCGAAAAGATGCTGAGAGCACTTTCGTAGTCACCACCCTGGTAGGCCGCCTCGCCCTCTTCAAAATCCGCGGCGGCGGCAACCCCTGCTAACAGCGCGGCGCAAAACAACGGCGCCAGCAGGCCCAGGCTTCGCAAAGCCCGCGGTGCCGGGAACGTCGCTTCAGGACATCCGGGAGGTAAGCTCATAAATGTTCAGTGCGTCCAGCACATGATCGGTGCGCTCAAACAGGTGGGCGATGCAATGTCGATGCAACGCCAGCTTCATGCCGCCGAAACCAATAGCCCCCCAGGCCTTCTTGCCGTGCCGCTCCCTGGCGCGGTCCTGAATGTCCACGCCTTTCAGGCCGGCCGGTGGAGCGGCGTTGGCGTCCAGCAGGACTTCTAGTTCCGGGCATACCCGCCAAGCCTCCTCGGCGAGCAGGTTGACTCCGCTCGCCCCCGCGGAAAAGAGTATTTGGAAGCCGGATAACGCCTGGGCACGAGCCGCGTTGGTGGCCGCTTCGATCGGCGCCGCGTGAATTCCGTAGTGCTTCTCCAACAATTCAGAACAGAGCATCGCTCTCTCCATGCGCCGTGAACTGATGCTGACCTCGGCCCCCTCGTGCGCCAACATCAAGGCCGCGCGTTGACCGACCGGCCCGGTGCCCGCCATCACCAGGACCCGCTTGCCGGTCAGGCTGGTGGTGCGTGCCAGGCAGGCCACACCGGCCGCCGCGGTGGTATTGCAGCCATTGCTGTCCAGCATGGCCGAAACCCTGAAGTCAGCGAAAAAATACGACTGAACCGCCTCAAATACGGCCATTCCTTTATCCAGGTCACTGCCGCCCACGAAGATGGCCGTGTTGCATTTTTCCTTCGGAGAACGAGTGAAAATGGCGCCTTCCACCAGGGCCCGGACGTTTTCCGTGGTCACCCCGGAGTAACCGATGACCTCATCGGCGCCGCCGTCATACCCGACTACGGTGTCAAAAAACGAAGCGTGAGAGTCGGGGTCAAGTTGTAACAGCAACTTTTTCATAATGGTTGAGTGCTCCTGTCGGGCCCGTTGTGCAGCAGGCAGGTAATCAAAAAGTGATGGTGTCTCCACCCTCGCTTCGTATCGGGGCGGTCTTTCCATGCCGCACTGGTTGACACGCAGTGTCCCAGAGGAAACAATACCGAGGCGCGATTTTACTATAAGATGAAATGACTTTCTTCGATCCGCGCCCCATGAACTCCCGGTGGGAAGTCCGCACACCGCAGACCGCGCGCAAACGTGTCTCAGCCCGCATCCCAGGCCACAGTTCAGGCCATCACCAATGGGGACGACAAGCAATGCAAGAAACCACCTTAAACTCTTTCCTGGAACAGTTGGCGAGCGACAGTCCCACGCCGGGAGGAGGAGGCGCCGCCGCGCTCATGGGTGCACTGGCGGCCGCCCTGATCGCCATGGTCTGCCGACTGACCATCGGCAAGAAGGACTATGCCGCGGTGGAGCAGGACTGCCGCCGCATCCTGGAACAGGCCGATCGCTTCCGCGCACGATGCCTGGAGATGATGAGCAAAGATGAAGAGGCTTTTGCCGCGTTCATGGAAGCCTATCGTATGCCGCGCGCCGACGAGGCCGAAAAGCTCGCGCGCAAGACGGCCGTGCAGCGCACCCTGCGCCTGGCGACCGAAACCCCCTTGCAATGCGCCGAACTCTGCTCCGAACTACTCACGTTGAGTCGCGAGATCTCCGAAATCGGCAATCGCAACGTCATCAGCGACGCCGGCGTGGCGCTGTTAGCCGCCTACGGCGGGATGCGCTCCGCCGCCTTGAATGTCTATACCAACCTGGGCGGCCTGGAAGACGCCGAGCTCGCGGAGAGCAGTGCGAAGCGCCTGGAGGAATGCCTGCTTTTGGGTGAGGGATTGGAAGCGGACTACCAGGCGGTGCGGGTGCGCCTGCCCGGCGCCTGAGCACCGGCCGGCCGCGCACCGCGCTGCACCGCCGGCTCCATACGCAAGGAAAAATCCACCGCCCGCGGGTGCTTGGTCAGGGCGCCGACGGAGATGCGTTGCACACCGCTCGCCGCCAATCCCGGCAGGTTTTTCAGGCTCACCGCACCTGAGATTTCCAACACCGCCCGTTTCGCGGCACGGCGCACCGCGGCACGGGCACGGCGCGGGCTGAAATTATCCAACAGGATGGAGCGGGCTCCGGCCTCCAGGGCCTCTTCCAGTTGCTCCAGGCTCTCCACCTCCACCTGCACCTCCACGCCGCGGCGTGCGGCGCGGCGCAGCAAGGCGCGCAAGCCGCCGCCCGCCGCCAGGTGATTTTCCTTGAGCAATATCGCATCGTACAGTCCCATGCGGTGATTCGAGCCGCCCCCGCAACGTACCGCATATTTCTGTGCCGAACGCAACCCGGGCAGGGTCTTGCGTGTATCCAGCAGGCGCACCGCGCCAGCCTGCTTTGCAAGTTGCGCGAAACGGTGTGTGGCGGTTGCGGTGCCGGACAACAGCTGCAGGAAATTCAAGGCGGTGCGCTCGCCGCTGAGCAGCGCCCGCGCCGGTCCCCGCAGGCGGCATACGGTCTGTCCGGGGCGCAACGTCGCACCATCACGGACCAGCCAGGAGCAGCGCACGGCCGGAGACAACAGGCTGAAACAGCGATCAAACCAGGGCGAGCCGCACAACACGGCCGCTTCGCGGCAGATCAGGGTGGCGCGCGCCTGGGTGGAGGACGGCACCAGGGCCGCGCTTAAATCGCCGTCGCCCAGGTCTTCCTCCAGCGTCCGGCGTACCTGTTGCTCTAAATCCTCGGGCGGCGGGCCGGTGGCGGGTGCGCTCAAGGTTCCCGCGCCCCGGGAGCGTTCGGGGCCGCCGTGTACTTGCGGGTCAGGCGCCACACCAGGCCGGAAAGCGCCAGCACCGCCAGCAGGTTAGGCACGGCCATGAGGAGATTGGTGATGTCGGCAAGGTCCCAGACCAACCGCAGGGGCGCCATCGCTCCAACAAACACCAGCGCCACGAAGATGAGCCGGTAGGGCCTTATGGCGCGTGCTCCGAACAGGAAGTCGGCGCAGCGGTCCCCGTAGTAAGACCAGGCCAGCATGGTGGAGAAGGCGAACAGGCAAAGTGAGACCTGTACCAGCGTCGCGCCCGCCGGGCCGAGTTGCAGCTGAAAGGCGTGGGAGGTCAAGGCGGCTCCGGTCAGGGCCGCCCCGTCCGGGTCCAACGGGGGCCGTTCCAGGACGCCGCCGGCCAACAGCACCAGTCCGGTCATACTGCAAATCACCAGCGTATCAATGAAGGGGCCGAGCATCGCCACGAGACCCCCCTGTACCGGGTGGCGGAAGCGCGCCGCCGCCATGGCCATGGGCGAGGAACCCAGGCCCGCCTCGTTCGAGAATAGCCCGCGCGCTACCCCCCAGCGCAGGGCTTCGCCGGCAACCGCGCCGCCCGCGGCCTCCAGGCTGAAAGCACTCCGCACTACTTCGCTGACCAGGCCCGGTATTTCGCCGGACCGCGTCAGCAGGATGGACAGCGCCCCTCCCACGTAGAGCAGCGCCATGGCGGGCGCCAGGGCAGCTGCCACCACGGCGATGCGGCGCACTCCACCCAAGATGACCACCGCCACCAGCAGCGCCATCATCAAGCCCGGCAGCCAGCGCTTATCGTGCAAGCTCGGGAACATGTAGGCGGTGTTATCGGCGATGGAATTGGCCTGCACCATGTTGCCGATGCCGAAGGAGGCGATCATGGCGAACAACGCAAAACAGAACGCCATGCGCCGCCAACCCAGGCCGTTCACCAGGGTGTACATGGGACCGCCGGCCACCTCGCCATTCGGCCGCAGCTCGCGGAAACGCACGGCCAGGGTGCATTCCGCGAATTTGGTCGCCATCCCCAGGAAGGCCGTGACCCACATCCAGAACAGCGCCCCGGGGCCGCCCAGGGTCAGCGCGGTCGCCACCCCGGCGATGTTCCCTGTACCCACCGTGGCCGAAAGCATCGTGGCGAGCGCCTGGAAACCGGAGATCTCGCCGGCGCCGCGCCCCGTTCCGCGCCACAGCACGCGCCAGGAGAGCTTGAAGCAGCGCAACTGCACGAAAAACAGGCGCAGGGACAGGAACAGGCCCACACCCAGCAAGCCATAGAGGGTGACCGGATGTCCCCACAACAGGCTGGATAGCGCTCCCAGCCAGTCCCCCAGCTTGTCTGCCACGCTAAGCCGCTCCCTCAACCGCCGTCGTGGTGTTGCACCAGTTCAAAAGTGTCGCCTTGCTGCTTGAATTCCAGGCGTCCGAGAAAATTCATGCCCAGCAAAACCTCGGCTCCCCGGTATGGGTTGATGGTGCCGGCCACATCGTACAACACGATATCGCCCAGGCGCACCTCGCGCAGCACGGTATGGTAGGCGCGCGCGGGTCCGGCGGCGGTCTGGACGACGAGTTCCGGGCCGTACTCCAACTCGAGTGTGCGCGCCAGTTTTTCGGGCACACTAACCGTGGTGGCCCCCGTGTCAAGCAGAAACCTGGCTTGCCTTCCATTGATGGAGCCGGTGGCCACGTAATGTCCTATGCGATTGCGCTGCAGCAGCACCCGGGTGGTCCCTTCCCCGGTGCGGCTGCGCACCTGCCGATTCGGATTTTCGTCGCGCTCCACCAAGAGCTGAAAAAACCCGGTCAGCAGGGCGATGCCAAGTACGCAGGCAATGAAGAGCATGCGCCCGCCGAGCCGTTCGGTGCTCAATGGTGCTTCCTCATGGGGGCATCGTAAACCAAACGCAGCCCGGCATTCAGATGACGATGACCGGGAGGGTGGAAGTTCCTGAAACTGGGACGCTGCAACCAGTTTCCAGAAAGACGGCTGCCGCCGCGCAGGATATAGTGGCGGCCGTCGAACCAGGGAGTGGAGTATTCCTCGTAGGGATAAGCCTTGAATCCGGGGTAGGGGTGCAGGGGGTTAGCGCACCATTCCCAGGTCTGTCCACATCCTTCAAGGAGACCCAGGCGGCGCGCCGCCTCCCACTCGTACTCGTGCGGCAAGCGGCCTCCGCCCCAGGCGGCGCAGGCGGACGCCTCGTAATAACTGATGCCCCAGACGGGACGCCGCGCGGCCCGGTGCAGCTTGTCGTCCGGCCAGCGCCACCGCCCCGCGACGTCCCGCCGCCAATACCCGGGCGCCTCGCAAGCGTTCCGGCAGCGCCATTCCCAGCCTTCCCGGCTCCAGTATTCCGGGCGCCGATAACCCTCTTCCTCCATAAACGCCAGGTATTCGGCGCAACTCAGCGGCCGGCGTGCAACGCGGCATCCCGCCAGGTACACCTCGTGGGCGCGGCATTCGTTGTCAAAAGCCCCCCGCGCATTGGCGGTGCCTATGGAATAACGGCCGGTTGGCAGACTAAGGCTGTGGTGTGCCGCCGGACAGCGCGGCCCCGCGCGCGGCGCGGGCGCGACCGCGGCGTTCGGCGACGCATCACGCAGGGCGCGTTGTGCCTGCGCCAGGGTCAGGCTCTCCAGGTGCATGGCGTGGTGCTGGATCAAGAAGCGTGCCAGGTAATGGTCCTGCAGCAAAGCATGCCGGTGCTGTGCCGGCAACCGTCCCAGCAGGCGGCGGTGTCGGGCCTGGCGGGCGGTGCACTCGCGCAGCAATGACCGCAACGGCGGCAGCATGGCTCCGCGTTCTTGCTTCGGTAAGCTCCAGGGCATCCAGTCGATGCCTGGCCGCGCCCCCGTGTATCGCGTCAACCCGGCTTCCCTTATCCAGTGCGCCTCAACGTGCACACAATGCGCCAAGTGCCAGCCTGGCGGGCTCAACTCTTCGTGCCAGCAGCACCGGTAACCGGTCTCTCCAAAAAGCGCCACCGCCTTGCGCAGGCGGGCCTGCAGTTCATGCAAGGCACTGAGCAGCTGCGTTGTTTCCAGCGACATGCGCTCAATCCCGCCGCGCGTGCGGCGGTGCCTCCACCGACCGGCACGCCGTACCGGGACACTGCGGCTTCAAAGCTTCTCCAGCAAGAGCGGATGGCCGTGCCGCGCCAGTAACAGGGAATGCGGAGGCAACGTCCGCCAGCCGCGCGCCCGGGTCAGCTTTTCGGAGGCGACCAGCAGGGCCCCTGGATAACCTGGATCGCGCTCGCTGTAGTACAGCGAGGGACAGCGATCGTTTACGGCGTGGCGCAGGGCGCAGACCGACCGGCCGTCACTTAAGAGCAGGTTCAAAAGCCCCTTGCGCCGCCCCAGGAAATGGTGCAGCTGTGCGCAGACGGCGCGCAGGGCGCCTGGGAAGTCGCGGTGGCGACGCCACTGTTCCCGCAGCAGGGCGAAGATGTACTCGGAATCAGTGCTGCCCGCCACCTCGCCTCGCCGCTCCGGCGGTAGCAGCTCCAGCAATTCCCCCGCCATCCCGGAGCCGAAAGCCTGCAGGCAGCCGTTGTGCAGGTACATCAGGGAACCGTTCCGGAAAGGCTGGGTGTTGCTTTCGGTGACCGGTTGCCCGGAAGTTGCGCTGCGCACGTTGGCCAGCCACAAGGTGCTACGCAGGCCGCGTCCCAGGCTTTCCAGGTTGCAATCGTTCCATATGGGGCGCGTGCTCAGGTAAACCAACGGCCGCCGTGCGGCGCCGTACCAGCCAAAGCCGTAACCATCCGCGTTGAGCCGCGCCTCGTGCATCTCACGCGGCGCCCAGGACTGCTGCAACAGGCTGTGCGACGGGCGGCACAAAAAGTCTTCCAGGCGGATGCGCGGCCCCAGGTAAGCGGCAAAACGGCACATGCGTGCGAGCGGCGAAAAGCTATACTGGAAGCGCCGCGGGCTTGTGCGGTCGACTGTGCATTTGGCGCAAGCGGCAAAACGGCGGCATGGCGAGATCCTGCACGGCGCGTCCCATCCACCAAACCGGAACCCCCTGAAGGATGAAGAGCAGCAGCTGCAAGCGCTTGAAACGGGCCATGGTTGAAGATGCCATTTTTCACTCGTTCCCCTGAAGGAGAAGAGTAGCACATGCAAGCGCTTGACACGGCGGGGCCGGGGCTGCGCCTGGAAGCCGACGGCTGGCTGGGCACGGTGCGCCGTTGCCGTTCGCCCAACCAGGACGCGCGGCCTTCCGGTACGACCGTCAACCTGCTGGTAGTGCACGCCATCAGCCTGCCGCCAGGCTGCTTCGGCGGTCCGCATGTCGACCGGTTGTTTACCAACACCCTTGAACCGCGGGCGCATCCCGGCCTTGAGACCCTGCGGGGACTCCGCGTCTCCGCCCATTTGCTGATTGCCCGTGACGGCGGGGTGACCCAGTACGTGTCCCTGTCCCGGCGCGCCTGGCACGCCGGGGAGTCGGTCTTCGAGCAGCGGCCGCGTTGCAACGATTACTCCATCGGCGTGGAGCTGGAAGGCGACTCCCAGGTTTCCTACGCGGAGGTGCAATACCTGCGCCTGGTGGAGCTGAGCCGCCTTCTCATGCGCGCCTATCCTGCCATCAGCCCCGAACGGGTCGTGGGGCACTGCCACATCGCCCCGAAGCGCAAGCAGGATCCCTACGCGCACTTTGACTGGGATTGGTACCGCGCCCGGTTGCGTGATCGGTCGCGCCCGCCCGGGGCGCGACCGCCGCTGCCGCCCGGCACCCGCCATGGTGAGCCCGACAGGATTTGAACCTGTGACCTGCTGATTACTCCACCACTACGGTTTTCACCGCCGCCTCCGTCAACCGATGCATCGGTGGTCGGGGGGCTTTGTGGCCCGGACTGTCTCTTCATCCCGGAGCAGGCCCCGACCGCTGCCGCGCTCGCTGCTGTCCGGGAGGGCGCCGTACAGTCTCTACACCTTCCCCGTCGGCGCGGCGCCGTTTCATGGAAGCACCGCCGTCCGGGGCTTGGCTCGGGATTGCCACCGGCTTGAGCCGCTGAGGGTTCCCCGAGTTTGACGCCTTTTCCACACGCCCGTTACCGGGCGGGGCTCCCATACGAAAGTCAGCTGCTCTACCACCTGAGCTACGGGCCCTTCACGAAGTCCATGCGGACCTCTGGAAAACTGAACCAGGATAAGCAAACGCACGGGAGCGAATCGCCCTGATTCTAGCATAAGCGGTTCCGCCACCCGGGCTCCTGGTGAGGCGGGCAACGGTGCAGGGAAGCCATGTCACTGTGCCCTGGTTCCGGGGCGCGCGTCCGCCCTGGAACACGCTGCTGAAGCCCCGGCGTTAGACGGCCCCGGTCAGTATATACAGGTAAACCGGGCTGTGATCCGTGCTGGATTGCCGAGGCAACCCCCAGCCCAATCCTTTAAGGGGAAAAACATAATGAAGCTTAGCCCTAAGCCAACAGCATCGAGGTTTGTTCGCCGCCAGGCAAATTCAGCAACTTCACCTTGGGTTCCTGCTGTCTGGGCCTGCTGTCTGGGTGCTTCCCTGGGGCTGATTTTCCGGGGCTGATTTTCCGGTCGGGCGCCGGGATGGCTTTAGCGGTACCGCTCCCGGCGCATACTGACTCCTGGTTCAAGTGGATCGCCCGGGTACCGGCTTCCATCCCGTGCCGGGAGGAAAGTGCCCGCGAAGCCGCCTGGAAGGGGCTCCGGGAGCCTTCTTCCCTGGATGGCAAGCGACCCGGGAAGAGCTTGCGTGGCCCGGTGCCTTGGAATAAGATAAACAAGAATCAATCGCATCTTCTATGTATAGCTCCCGCATTTGAAACCCATTCAGCCTTTTCCCAAGGTGCCGCACGCCGTCTCCCCGCCTTGCCGCCCACGGCGGCTGCTCCGGATTTTTGCACCGGGATTGCTGCTGTTGGGGATGCTGCCGCCCGGTGCTCCGCCGACGGCGGCCGAAGAAGTGCATGTCTATTCGGCACGCAAAGAGACCCTGCTCCGCCCGCTGCTGGAAAAATTTAAGGCAGCCACGGGCATCCAAGTGAAATTGCTGGCCGGCAAGGGAGACGCGCTACTGCGGCGCCTGCAGCTGGAGGGCAAGCTGACCCGGGCTGACCTGTTCCTGGCCGTGGACGCGGCGCGCCTGCATCGCGCCCGCACGTGGGAGCTGCTGCGCTCCGTCACCTCGGGGCCCCTGGAAGAAGGCGTGCCACGCGCTTTCCGCGATCCACAGGGCTACTGGTACGGACTCACCGTGCGCGCCCGGCTGATCGCCTACGCCCCGGAGCGTGTGACACCGCGGTCGCTGGATAGCTACGCGGCCCTGGCCGAGCCCGGCCGGCGCCTGTGCCTGCGTTCCTCGGACCATGCTTACAATCAATCCCTGGTGGCCGGGCTACTGATCCACTGGGGAGACGTGCGCACCACGGACTGGCTGCACGGCCTGATGCGCAACCTGGCGCGCCCGCCGCAGGGGGGGGACCGCGACCAGATCCGCGCCATCGCGGCCGGGATTTGTGATCTTTCCCTGGTGAACACGTATTACCACGCGCGCATGCTGCACGCCGGGACGGAAAGCGAGCGGCAGGCGGTGTCCCAGGTCGTCCTGCACTGGCCGCGCCTGCCAGGCGGCGGGCACATCAACCTCAGCGGTGCCGGCATCACGCGCCACGCCCGCAACCCGGAAGCGGCCCTGCGGCTGCTGGAATTTTTCATCGAGCCTGAAGCCCAGGATTGGTTTGTTGAGCACAACCACGAATACCCGGTGCGTGCGGGCCTGCCCGGGCCGGGCGGCGATTCCCTGGAGGAACATGCCCTGGACCTGGATGCCCTGCCGGATTTGGGTGCGTACAACGCCGAAGCGGTGCGGCTCATGGACCAGGCCGAATGGCGTTGAAGACGTGACACCCGGTAAAGGGTGATCCAGGCGGCGCCTAAAGCAATGCCCTGGCCACGCTTCAGCCGCCGCGTTTGGACGGCCGCCGCCCTGCCCGTGGCCGCGGCGCTCGCCCTTCCGGTCCTGGTGGTGGTGTTGGCGCCGTTGGGGCCGGCCGGGGAAGCCTGGCCGCACCTGAGCCGGGAATTATTACCTGATTACCTGCTGAATACCCTGCGCCTGGCCTGCGGTGTGGCTTTTGGCAGCTTGTTGCTGGGCGTCATTCCAGCCTGGCTGATAAGCACTTATCATTTTCCCGGTGTTCGGGTACTGGGCTGGGCGCTGGTCTTGCCGCTCGCCCTGCCGGGTTACGTGATCGCCTACGCATATACCGGTTTGCTGGACAGCTCCGGTCCAGTCTATGCGTTCGTGCGGACCTGGTTCGACGCAACACTCCCGCATCTGCCGGTGCGCTCCCTGGGCGGCGCGGTGTGCATGCTTTCCCTGGTGTTGTATCCCTATGTTTACCTGCTGCTGCGCGCGGCCCTGCTGGAACAATCCCCCTGCCAGGTAGAGGCCGCCCGCACCCTGGGCTGCGGGCGCGTCAGCGCATTCTTCCGGGTGCGCGCGCTGCAGGCCCGTCCGGCTCTTGCGACCGGCCTGGCCCTGGTGCTGATGGAAACGGTGGCCGACTACGGCACCGTGCAGTATTTCGGTTTGCCGGTACTCTCCACCGGCATCTTCAAAGCCTGGCAAGGCTTCGGCGACCCGAGCACCGCGGTGCGTCTTTCCGCGCTGCTGCTGGGCGCCTCCGCGCTGTGCCTGTTCCTGGAACGGTACACGCGCTACCGGCGCCGCTACCACCAGGACGGCGCCGGGCCAAACGCCGGTGCGGCGCGCGTCCACCTGCGCGGCGCACGGGCCTGGCTCGCTTGCGGCGCCTGTGCCCTGCCACCGCTATGTGGTTTCATGCTGCCCTGTATCCTGCTGGCCGGTTGGTCCCTGGATAACGTTGCGTCGATCCAACGCGACGGCTTTGGTGTATTGCTGGTGCATAGCCTGTTGCTGGCCGCGGGGAGCGCCGGCCTGACGGTGGCGTTGGCGTTGTTGCTGGCCTACGCGCGCCACTTGGCGCCGCGCCCGCCTATCCTGCTGGCGACCGGCCTGGCGCGCCTGGGTTACGCCGCGCCCGGCGCGGTGATTGCCATCGGTGTGTTGATTCCCGCCGTCTGGCTGGACCATCGTCTGTACGCTTGGTTTCCGGGCCTGGCGGACGGCCGGGCGCTGCTCAGCGGCACCGCGGGGATCTTGGTGTTCGCCTACCTGGTGCGCTTCCTGGCGCCGGCCCTGCAAACGCTTGAGGGCGCCCTGGAGCGCCTGCGCCCTTCCATGGAAGAAACCGCGCGCCTGCTCGGCTCGAGCGCCGGCGGAATCCTGCGGCGCCTGCACCTGCCGTTAATTCGCCCCAGCCTGGCCACCGCCGCGCTCCTGGTGTTCGTGGAAGTGCTCCAGGAACTGCCGGCGACCCTGCTGCTGCGGCCCTTCGATTTCACCACGCTGGCTCTGCGCGCCTACGAACTGGCCAACGAAGAGCGCCTGGTGGAGGCGGCGGCCCCGGCGCTGGCCATCATGGGCGCCGGCATCCCGGCGGTGCTGCTGCTCTACCTTTCCATGACCCGCACCTCGTGGGCCGCCGATAATGCTTGAACTGGACCGCGTATGCGCCGCTTACAACCGGCACCTGGTGCTGAACGGTATCTCGCTGCGCCTGAAGAGCGGAAGCAGCGGCTGCCTGCTTGGCGCCAGCGGTTGCGGCAAGACCACCTTGCTGCGTCTTATCGCCGGCCTGGAAACCCCACGCTCCGGGGAAATCCGTCATAACGGCCTGGTCCTGGCCTACGCCGGCGGCGGCATCCCGGTGGAACAGCGCAACGTGGGCATGATGTTCCAGGACTACGCCTTGTTCCCGCACCTGCGGGTGTGTGAAAACATCTTCTTCGGCGCCCCGAAGGCGACGGCCTGGGTTCGGCGTCTGACGGAGTTGCTGGGGATCGGCAAATTGCTGCGGCGCTACCCGCACGAACTTTCCGGCGGCCAACAGCAACGGGTCGCCCTGGCCCGCGCCTTGGCGCCGGAACCCGCCCTGCTGTTGCTGGATGAGCCTTTTTCCGGTCTGGATCCGGAGCGGCGCGAACAATTGGCCCGCGACCTGCGCGGCTTGCTGCTGGAACGCGGTCGCACCACCACCTTGACGGTCAGTCACAGCCAGGCCGAAAGCTTCATCCTGGCGGACCGCGTCGGCGTTCTGCACAACGGTCGGCTGTGCCAATGGGACACGCCCTTCGAACTCTATCACCGGCCGCGGGATCGTTACGTGGCAGGCTTTATCGGTGAAGGCGTGCTGCTCCCGGGGTGCACCTTGGACGCCTGCTCCGTGGAGACCGCGCTGGGCATCATCCGGGGCTCCCGGCCCCACGGCCACCGCCCCGGCACGCCGGTGGACATGCTGGTCAGGCCGGACGACATTCTCCATGACGACGACAGCCCAAGCACCGCCCTGGTCCTGGGCAAGGCCTTCCGCGGCGCGCAATTCCTATATACTCTGTCCCTGGCGGGCGCGGAGCAGGTGCTTAGCCTGGTGCCCAGCCACCACGACCACGCCATCGGTCAGCCGATCGGAATCCGCCTGGAAATAGAGCATTTGGTGTTGTTCCCGCGCTACAATCCGGGAAAACCCCCCGCGGCATCCCCCGTTGCGGGAGACGCTTAATCGCCGCTGCTTGACGTTAGCGGTCTTGGCTTGTATAAAGGCTTCTGGGTTTGCGCACTGCTGCCTGTAGCGGGAGGGGCTAAAATGCGCAGGGGGGTGGCCATCTGTGGTTCTTTTGTTCCCATGGGATGCCGATTATTCCCGTGGGATGCCAATCGGGTTAGTACATATTCAGTATTCAGGAGTAGGTTTAATGAAACAAGGTGACAAAATTTCAAAGCTTGAGTTTGTCGAAAAACTCGCAAAGGACACCGGTTTGTCCAAGACGGATGCGGCCAGAGCCATTGAGTCGTTCATCGAACAGGTGACCAAGGCGCTTGCCAGGGGCAAAAAGGTCACCTTGACCGGCTTTGGCACTTTCTCGATGCGGAGACGGGCGGCGCGCACCGGGCGTAATCCCCAAACCAACGAGACGATTAAAATCGCCGCTTCCAACGTGCCGGCCTTCAAGCCGGGTAAGGGCCTGCGCGACCGATTAAACTAAAAATCCCGGTGCCGTTGTCCGGCCCGGTGACATCGCCTGGGTGCTTAGCTCAACGGTAGAGCGTCGCCCTTACAAGGCGAAGGTTGGGGGTTCGACACCCTCAGCACCCACCAGTCGGTGGCGGACAGTCTCGGGAGTGGTAGTTCAGCTGGTCTAGAACACCGGCCTGTCAAGCCGGGGGTCGCGGGTTCGAATCCCGTCCACTCCGCCAATCCCATCCATCCTCACGGGTTGACAGGCTTTAGCCAAGGCGTCCGGCGGAGCACCGGCCCATCCCGTTACCGAACAAGTCACCATGGAATTCATTCGCCAGCTGCTCAGCGGCCGCATCGCCAAGGTCGTCATCTTCATCCTGCTCGCCAGTTTCGCCTTCTGGGGTGTTGATGTGGGCTTTTTCAACACCCGCGGCAGCCTGGCGGCGCGGGTCGGGGAGCTTGAAATCAGCGCCGTCGCCCTCGATAACGCCGTGCAGCGAGAGCGCTTCAACCAGGAACGCTCCGCGGGCTTTGAGCTGCGCGGCCGGATTCTGCGGGAAATGGTGCTGGGTGCCCTGCAGGCCGAATTCATACGCGAACAGCGCCTGCGTATCGGCAACACCCTGCTTGCCGAAAACATTCGCGAGGATGCACGGTTTCAAAACACCGAAGGCGAGTTTGACCAGATGCTTTATGCTTCCGGCACCCGCGGCGGCCGCGGCCCGGACTTCGAGGAAGAACAGCGTCGCGCCATGGCCTTGGAGCTGTTACGCGGTGCGATCTTGAACACCTCTTTTGTCATGCCCTCGGAGTTGGAACAAAGCCTGCGCCGGCAGCGCCAGGCGCGCGACCTGGACTACGCGGTGTTGCTCCCGGAAACGTTCCACGGGAAGTTACAGCCCGGGGACGAGGAGCTCGAGGAGTACTACCGCGCGCACAGCACCGCATACCAGGTCCCGGAACGCGTGCGGGTCAGCTACCTGGAACTTGATCCAAAAACCGTGCCAGCGCGCGTCAAGGTAGAGGAACAAGCGCTGCGCAACTTCTACGAATTACGCGCGGACGACTACAGCTACGAAGAAGAACGCCGATCCACCCAGGTGCTGGTGCGGCTGGCGCCCGAGGCCGACGAGGCGCTCCGGGAGCAGGGCCGGGAGCGCGCCGAAGAGCTCCTGGAGGCCGCCCGCACGGGCCCGCGGAGCCTCACCGAACTGGTGGAGGACGCCCCGGATGCGGAGGACGGCAACACCGTGGAGCTCAACGAACTCGGTTTGCGTTCACGCGGTGAACTCCCGGAGCAACTGGCCGAGGTCCTGTTTGAAATGGGGCAGGCCGGGGATTTCTCCGAGGTGTTTGAGGATTCGCGCGGCTTCCTGTTCGTGCGCCTGGATGAAATCGAGACGGGCCGGGACAGCACTTTCGAAAATTCCCGTGACGACGCCGAAGTGGACTATCGTGAAACGGAGGCGGGACGGCTTTTGGACGAATTGCGGGAGCAACTGGACGACCTCAGTTACCTGGCCCAGGACAACCTGCGGGAGGCCGCCGCCGCGCTGGAACTTCCGCAGCGGGAAAGCGGTTGGTTCTCCCGGGACGCGGTGCTTCCGGAAACCTCCGAAGCGGCGCGGGACGACCCGGAACAGGAAGGGCCGGAAGACGACCCCGGCGCCGAGAGCCTCACCGAGGCACCGGCCGCGGACCCGGAACCCCGCCTCGGCGAACGGGCTGAAATACGCGCAGCCGCCTTTGCCCCCGCGGTCTTGCGCGAAGGCCGCAACAGCCCCTTGCTGGACCTGGAGGACGGCAGGATCGTGGTGCTGCGCGTGCTTGAACATGAGGCGGTGACGCTGCTTCCCCTGGAGGAAGTGCGGGCACAGCTGCTCGAGGACTGGACGCGGGAGCGCGCCGAGGAAGAAGTGTTGAAGCTGGGCGAGAGCCTGTTGCGGCGATTACGGGAAGGGGCCGATCCGGAGCAACTGGCTGAACAGGAGGATTTCGAGTGGCAACGCCGTGAAGGTGTGCAACGCAGCGATCCGGAGCTGCCGCGCGCCGTGCTGCGCCGCGCCTTTTCGCTGGCGCGGCCGCGCGCCGGCGAAATGGTCTTTGACGGCCTGCGGCGCGGCGATGACAGTTACGCGCTTATCGCCCTGCGGCGGGTGGCCCCGGTCGAGGAAATTGAACTGACCAGCGAAGATCTGCGCCAGGGCATATCCCTGCTGGAGCAGCTCAACGCCGTCCTCGACTGGAACGAGTGGATGGGTGCCTTGCAGGCGGAGACGAAGGTCACATACTACGGCACAGGCGACGCCACGGCCGAAGCGCCGCCGTCTCTCCCATGAAGCGCGCTCCCGCGCCGCGTTGAAGCAGCACAACTTCATGGAACGCCTGCCGGAATTCATCTGGAATCATCCGTTCCTGGTGAGCCTGTTTCTAGTCTCCCTGGGGCTTTTGCTCTGGACGCTGCTGCGTCGTCAGCCAGGGGAAGTCGGGGTGTCGGAAGCGGTGCGGCTGATCAACGATCGCGACATGCTGGTTCTGGATGTGCGCGCCACGGGCAATTTCTCCCGCGGCCACGTGGTAGGCGCGCTGCACATCCCCGTCACCGAACTGCCGAAGCGCCTCAAGGAGCTGGAAAAAAAGCGCGGCCAACGACCGCTTTTGCTGTTCGGCACCCCCCTGGAACAAAACGCATCGCGTAAGCACCTTGCGGAAGGCTGTGAAGCCTACTGCCTGCGCGGCGGAGCTTTAGCCTGGGAGACCGCGGGCCTGCCCATTGTCTCGGGGGACTCATAAAATCCGGCCTGGTATGACACCCCGCCCGGCCGCTATCGACTGTTTCAGCACCGGGTTTCGTGTGTCCCGGGAAAGCCCGGCCCGGCATGCCACGCTGTCCAGCGGCTCCCGGTTGTTCCAGCACCGGGTTCCACGTCCCCTCGGAAAGCCCGGTCCGGCATGAAGTCTTACCCGGTACTGGTCATTGGCGCCGGCGCCTGGGGGACGGCCCTGGCCTTGCTCCTGTGCCGCAACGGCCACCGTGTGACCCTGACCGGGCGCTCCCCGGAGGTCTTGGAAGAGTTGCGCCGCGCGCGTTGCAACACGCGCCGCCTGCCCGGCGTTCAGTTGCCCCGGACCCTGGAGATTCTGCCCATGCGGGCGCTGGATGCGGCGGAGCGGATCATCGTGCTGGCTGTGCCCTGCCAGGCCCTGCGCGCCACCCTGCAGGAGCACCACGCCCTGGCGTCCGGCGCACGCGCGCTTTGCCTGACTTGCAAGGGCATTGAAGAGAAAAGCCTGAAATTCCCCCACGAAATCGCCCGGCACTGCGCCCCGGAAACTCCCGCGGCGCTGCTTTCCGGTCCGACCTTCGCCTCTGAAACGGCGCGGGAACTACCCACCGCGGCGACCGTGGCGAGCGACGAGGACGCGTGCCGCTCCGTGGTATGTGAGCTCTTTCACAACACGCATTTCCGGGTCTATCCGACGCAGGATTTGATGGGGGTGGCGCTGGGCGGAGCCATGAAAAACGTGATCGCCATCGCCGCCGGTGCCTCCGATGGACTTGGCTTTGGACACAACGCGCGCGCCGCGCTGATCTCCCGGGGCCTGGCCGAGATCATGCGCCTGGGGGAAGTTCTGGGCGCCGCCCGCGAAACCCTGGCCGGGCTGGCCGGACTGGGCGACCTGGTGCTGACTTGTACCGGCAGCGAGTCCCGCAACTACAGCTTCGGCCGGCGGCTTGGCGAGGGTCTGACGCCGGCCGAGGCGAGCGCACGCATCGGCGCCACCATTGAAGGATTGTACACTGCTACTGCCTGTGCAACCCTGGCCCTTGACCGACAAGTGGACATGCCCATCACCAGCGCGGTGACGCGCTTGCTGACCGGGAAGATCGCACCACGCGAGGTAGTGCACAGCCTGCTGACGCGCAAACCAAAACGTGAATTCTACTGAGCTGGACATACCGCCCCTCTCGGATCAAGAGATGCTGGCCGTGGAATTCTGCGGCCTGCGCCTGCGCAACCCCTTGGTGCTGCTCTCCGGATGCGTCGGGTTCGGTCGCGAATATGATCGCGTGCAGGGCTTCTCCAACGCACTCGCCGGCGCTGTCTGCCTGAAAGGCACCACCCTGAAGGAGCGCCTTGGCAATCAGCCGCACCGCATGGCGGAGACGCCGTCCGGCATGCTTAACTCCATCGGCCTGCAGAACCCGGGTGCACACCACGTACTGAAGAAGCTGCTGCCGCTGCTGCATCCGCACGAGACCCACTATATCGCGAACATCTCCGGCGCCACGGTGGAAGAGTTTGGGGAACTCGCCGCGCTCTTTGACGACAGCCCGGTCTCCGCCATCGAGATCAATGTCTCCTGTCCGAACGTCCGACGCGGCGGGATGGAATTCGGGAACGACCCGGAACTGTGCGCGCGCGTGATAGAGCTCTGTAAAAGCCGCACCGGCAAACCGCTGATCACCAAGCTGTCTCCAAACCAAACCGACGTCGCGGCCAACGCGCGGCGCTGCCTGGAGGCAGGCAGTGATGCCTTTGCCGTCATCAACACGGTGGCCGGCATGGCCATCGACCCTGAACGGCGCCGGCCGATCCTGGGCTACAACCAGGGCGGCCTCTCGGGTCCGGCCGTGAAGCCCATTGCCTTGTTGAAAGTGCACGAGGTTTACCAGGTGACGCGCCCGCACGGTGTTCCCATCATCGGCCAGGGGGGTATCTGCGGCGTCGATGACGCGCTGGAATTCCTCATCGCCGGTGCCACCGCGGTGGGCCTGGGAACCGGACTTTTCTACGACCCGCTGCTATGTGGGCGCGTGAACGAGGGACTCCTGGACTACCTGCGCCGCCATCACTTCCGCAAAATCACCGAATTGACCGGCAGCCTGCGCCTCCACGACCCCGCGCGGCGCACCGACGACTCCGGGTAGCCGCCCGGAGCTGTCAGCTGACCTGGCTCCGGCCCCGGCCCGGGGGAGGGTGAACCCGGTGCGGCTGTCAGCGCCCGATGCGGCGGCCTGGCGGCAGACAGCGCATAAAGGGCCCGGGGGAGGGTGAACCCGGTGCGGCTGTCAACGCGGGGACTGGTCGCGGAGGACTGGTCGCGGAGGGTTCAAGGCTGCTCCGCGGTGCTGTTCCATTTGTCCCACAACCCGCCGCCCAGCTGTTCCCTGGTCACCTGTTGTATTCTGCCCGGCAGGTCCGCTTCCGCTTCCCTCGGCAACACCTGCCCGCCGTAGTAGATGTCAGGGGCGCCCACCAGTTGCAACTCCTGCCTTCCAGGCACCCGCCGCACGCGTTGGAGCAAGGTGTACTCCCGCGGGTTGCGCCGCACCCAGATATCAAGCACCAGGGTTTCAGTCACATCACCCGCCTGTTCCTCATGCTGGAACAGGCTCTCGTGCCCAAACACCCAGGCAGCGCTTTTTTCCTTGAAGACTTCCACCATGCGCCGGCTCTCGGCCACCATGTACCCGGGATCTTCCCCCGCCGCGAAGTTGTCAAAGATCTGCACATCCACCCGCTGGTCGCCCAAGGCCTGAACATAGGCAAAGGGTTGCATGTGTTTCCCCTCTTCCAGGTTGGAGAAGGAAAGCAGTGCAAAGGCCAGGGACTTGCCCAGCAGGATGACAACGGATTCGGGGAGACTCATGATTTTCTCTTTATCGCTTTCCTGGGATGGGGTCGGGAAGACGAGCATTCCCACTGCCCGGGGCACGCCAAGGGTAGCACCGAAACCAGGCGGACTCAACCAATTGCTTTAACGACAGCCTTCCAGGGTGCCGGTCAAGTCCGCGGCCTGGCGGTTGGGCCGAACGTCGTGCACCCGAAAGATGCGCACACCGGCCTGCACCCCCAGTACCGTGGTGGCGCAAGTGGCGCCGATGCGGTACCGCGCTTCCCGGGCGCCTTGCAGTTCGCGCATGAAGCGTTTACGGCTGGTGCCCAGCAGGATCGGGTACCCGGTGCCGGTCAAGGCTTCCAGGTGCGCCAGCAATTCCAGGTTGTGTTCCCGGGTCTTGCCGAAACCGATGCCCGGATCCAGGATCAATTGCCCCGGCGCCAGCCCCACGCGCCGCGCCTGCGCCGCGCGTTCCAGAAGGAAGTCACGTACTTCCCGGATCACGTCCTGGTATACGGGTTGTTCCTGCATGGTGCGCGGGGTGCCTTGCATATGCATCAGCACGATGGGTAGGCCGCGGCGCGCCGCCAGCTCCAGCATGGCCGGATCGTTGCGCCCGGCTGAAACGTCGTTGAGCAGGGCGGCGCCGGCCGCCACCGCGCCGGCCGCCACTTCGGCCGAAGTAGTGTCAATGCTGAGAACGATCCGCTCCGGCAGGCGGCGGCGCAACTCCGCAAGGACCCCGGAAACGCGGCGCAGTTGTTCAGCGGGCGGCACCGGCGCGGCGCCGGGCCGGGTGGACTCGCCGCCGACGTCAATGATATCAGCGCCCTCTTCCACCATCCGCAAGGCGTGTTCCAGCGCGTGCCGCGTATCCTCGTAGAACAGGCCGCCGTCGGAGAAGCTGTCCGGGGTCAGGTTGAGGATGCCCATCAACAACGTCCGCCCGGGGTGCTCCCGCATCAGGGAAAGCAAGGCGTTCATAAGGACATCCGCGCATAGCGGTCCGTGGTATTGAGCAGCGCCTCCAGCATTTCCGCGCCGCCGGCCAGGTGGCCGGCGCTTTCCAGGATCAGCAGTTCCGAGCCGGGTAACGCATGATGCAGCTCCCAGGAGGCGGAGAGCGTACAGGTAATATCGCGCCGCCCATGGATGATGGTGACAGGCACGCGCGGCAGCCGCTTCAGGTCGCGCAGCAGTTGATTGGGCTCCAGGAAATAATGGTTCAGGGCGTAGTGCAGCTCGATGCCCACGCGCCGCACGGCGGAATCCGGCGTCTCTTTTTCGGTGTCTTCCTGGTACGCAGGCGCGCTGGGCGGCGGCAGGCAGTAGCTGACCAGGCGCCCGGTCCAGGTGTCCCAAAGGCGCGCCGCCCGCAAAGTCTCCTTGCGGTTGCGGCCCGTTACCATGCGAAACAGGTAGGGCACCGGCTGGTCCCGCTCGGCCGGCGGCACGCCGCTTAGAAGCTCTTGCCAGGCGTCGGGGAAAAGGTGCGGCGGGCCGTGCACCAGGTACCAGTCCAGATCCTCGCGGCGCGCCAGGAAACAACCGCGCAGGATCATTCCGGTGATGCGGTTCGGCTGCCGCTCTCCATAGGCAAGCGCCAGGGCGGCGCCCCAGGAACCTCCGAACAACAGCCAGCGCCTGATGCCCAGGTTCTCGCGGATCGCCTCCAGATCGGCCAGCAGTTCCTGGGTGTTGTTGTGCTGGAGGCGCCCCCGCGGCCTGGAACGCCCGCAGGCGCGCTGATCCAGAATGACAACGCGGTAGCGCGCCGGGTCAAAATAGCGCCGATGGTGAGGCTTGGCGCCGGACCCCGGTCCTCCGTGCAGAAACAGTACCGGGATGCCGTCCGGATTGCCGCTCTGCTCTACATAAATTTCATGGCCGCCGCTGACCGGCAGGTAACAGGTTGCATAAGGCTCAAGCGGAGAATAGAGATTGCGCACGGGCAGGCGGTGGGCGGGGAAACAGGGGTGGACGAATGGTGGCCTTGGAGTTGCGGCCTTAGAGTTCTTCCAGCAGATGTGCGCGCTTCGCCTGGTACTCCTCTTCGCTGATGAGTTCCCTGGCACGCAACTTTTGTAACAGCATCAAGCGCTTCTCCACCAATTCAGGAGCTTCTCCGGCGTTCGCGCCCTGCTCCAGTTCCCTGATGTATTTGCGCAGGCGCGCGAACTCCAGCTTCAACTGCCGGCTTTCCTCGCGCAGGCGGCCCAGCGATTCGTCCGAAGGCGCGGGTGTCGCCGCGCCGGTCGCCGGTTGCAGCGCCGCGGCCGGGAGCGTCGGGAAGGCTGCGGTGTTAATAGCCAGCCAATCGAAACGGGCCTCTCCGCCCACCTTTTGAAACGCTGCTCCCTCCGGCAGGACCATCGTCCAGGCTGCCTCCGCCGGCGCCGCGCCGCGGCGCCCGGTCTTATAAGGGTAGAGCCGCACATCAGCCTCCCACTCGATACCGCGGAAGTCGCGCCCGGGTCCGAAGTACACCGAACGATGCACATCCCCCAACAGCAGCTGCAGGCGATCATCCAAGTAGAAGAGGCGGCCGCCGATGGCTTTTTTATCGTTGAAGAGCCGCCCCCCGTAATAACCGAACAACACGAAGCTCAATTCCTGGCTGGGTTCCAGTTTGGGGAAGGCTTCCGCCGCATGCCGGCTGAGCAGCTCAACCATCTGGGGAGTAAACACGGGCAGCGGGTCTTCCTCCTTTTCGCCGAAGCCGAAAAAGCCCTCGGTCCGGTGCCGCACCATCAAGGAGGACAGGACGCGCCGCAGGACCTGCTCGTCCAACTCGGCGGGATGCTGGTTGGGGGGCACATCATCCCCCCCGACCCTTGTTTCAATGCGGATGTATTGCCGCCTTGACTGCCAAAGCTCGGGGCCGGGTTCGAATTCCTCCTTTTTCCCCCAGTTGAAAAAACTCAACGCTGCGGCGGGCGTGCAACACAGCAGGAACGCACTGTACAAAAATGCGCGGAAACAGAGGTGACGGCCCATCAGCGGAAAACTCCAGGAGCCACCATCAAGCCCGGCGAACGGGCGCACGGCGGTAGGGGAAAAACGAGAAGCACCAAGCGAATTATAACGGAAAAGCGCGGCGCCCGCCGCATTGCCGCGTGTCTTAAAGATGCCGGGAAGTGAAGGTCATCAGGCTGGAGGCGGTGCGCATCAGCATTCTCACCGCGCCGGGAAGCGACGTGCCGCCCGCGTGCCGCGCCTGATCCCGATGCCGGGTCTCATCCACCAACATCCGTTGCAACACGACGCGGCTTGCGGTATCCGCGGACGGCAGCAGGCGCAGGTGTCGATCCAGGTGCGCCACCACCTGGTTCTCGGTTTCGGCCAGGAAGCCCAGGCTCCAGCGATCCCCGGCCAGCGCCGCACCGGCTCCAAGCAGAAAAGAGCCCGCGTACCAAAGGGGTGTGAGTCGGCTTGGGGCGGCGTCGAGCTCAAGCAGGCGCTGCCGGCACCAGGACAAGTGCCGCGCTTCCTCCTGCGCGGCTTGCCGCAGGTGGTCGTGCAGGCGGGGGGAGCGGGCTCCCGCGAGTTGTCCCAGGTAGAGTGCCTGGGCGCACACTTCGCCGGCGTGATTGACGCGCATCAGTCCGGCGGAGCGGCGCCGCGCGGCGGCGTGCAGGACGGCGGCGCCCGCCGCCGACGGGCCCCCGGCCGCCGGCGCGGGATCGGGCAGGTCGCCTGGCGGGAGGGCATCCCCGGGTGGCACTCCGTGCACTTTCCTCAGCCAGCGGTCAACGGCGAAAATCCAGCGATCCGGGGCTGTCTTGACAGCACCCGCCGCTCCGGGGTTTAATGGCGCGTCGCACATACTGCGGCAAAAGACCTCGCGCGGCGGGCGCGGTGCGGCCCGCTATGCGTGATGATTACTTGTGATGACTTAGGCGATACGATGAAAACTTTCATGGCTTCTCACTCCACCGTGGAGCGGCGCTGGTGTCTGCTGGATGCCTCCGGGAAAACCCTGGGCCGGCTCGCCAGCTTTATCGCCGGGCGCCTGCGCGGCAAGCACAAGCCCGAGTATACGCCACACGTGGACTGCGGTGATCACATCGTTGTCGTGAACGCGGCCCGCGTGCGACTGAGCGGCGCCAAGCCGCAGCAGAAGATCTACTATCGCCATTCCGGATACCCGGGCGGCCTGCGCGGCATCCCTTTTGAGGCGATGCTCAAGAAACACCCCGAGCGCATCCTGGAGCTGGCCGTGAAGGGCATGCTGCCCAAGGGCCCCCTGGGCCGGGCCATGTTCCGCAAGCTCAAGGTTTACGCGGGCCCTGAACACCGGCAACAGGCCCAATCCCCCACACCCCTGGAAATGCAATGAGCACAGCGCAGCCGCAAAACTTCGTCCAATACAGCACCGGACGCCGCAAAACTTCCGTCGCCCGGGTTTTTATCCGCACGGGCGGCAGTCGCATCCAGGTGAACGGGCGCACCTTGAACGATTATTTCGGACGCGAAACGCGCCGCATGCTGGTGCGCCAGCCGCTGGTGATCAGCAAGCTGGAAAACTCCGTGGATGTATGGGTCACCGTGCGCGGCGGCGGTAACTCCGGACAGGCCGAGGCGATCCGGCATGGCCTGGCTCGCGCCTTGGCCAAGCACAAGCCGGAGGTGGCCCGTGACCTGCGCACGGCCGGATTGCTGACCCGCGATGCGCGCAAGGTGGAACGCAAAAAGATTGGCCTGCACAAGGCGCGTAAGGCACTGCAATATTCCAAGCGCTGATCCGCGGACGGGGGACCTCGGTTGGGGTACCACTGGGGGATCGTCTAATGGTAGGACAACGGACTCTGACTCCGTCAGTGCAGGTTCGAATCCTGCTCCCCCAGCCATTTTTCCCGGCATTTTTCCCGGCCTGCTTTTCTGACGTTTTTCCCGGCCGCCTCCCGGGCCGCTCCACGGTCGGCACGGCGGCCGGCGACGTTTCCTTCAACCATTTTCCAGTTTTTCGTGCCGCGGCCGCGCCGCGCGCGTTTCCGGAAGGAACAATTCCAGCAGCTCGTTGAGCCAGCGCAGGCCGGCCTCCGTGGGCTGGATGCGGGGACCGGCGGGGCATAACCAGCCGCGCGCGCGGGCCTGTTCCAACGGTTCACGCACCGCGGAGAGCGGCAGGCCGGTGCGTTGCCGCCAAAGCCCGGACGCGACTCCGGCGGGCAGGCGCAAGGCATTCAGGAAAAACTCGAGACGCAGGTCGGCCGCCCGCAAAGGCCGAGCCGACCATCCTGATGCGGTGCCAGCCTCACGCATGTAACGCACCGGGGAAGGCGGCCGGCTCTCACGCTCCACGGCCCGCTCCAGGCTCAGTTTGCCGTGCGCCCCGGCGCCCAGTCCCAGGTAATCGCCGAAACGCCAGTAATTCAGGTTATGGCGGCACTCCCTGCCGGGCCGTGCCCAGGCGGAAACCTCGTAGCGCCGGTAACCACGGCTCTCCAGCAAGGCGTAGCCTTCCTGCTCCATGGTCTCCAGGGCCCCGCCGCCCGGCAGCGCCCGCGGTGGACGGTGCGCGAAAACGGTGCCCGGCTCCAGGGTGAGTTGATACCAGGAAAGGTGCTCCGGCTCAAACTCCAGTGCGGCGGACAGGTCCTGCAAGGTTTGGGCGGCTGTCCGGCCGGGCAGGCCGTACATGAGATCCAGGTTCAGATTGTCGAACCCCGCGCGCCGGGCATCACGCACCGCGCGCCGCGCGCGTCGGGCATCGTGCGCCCGGCCCAACTCCTGCAGGGCACTCGTGGAGAAGCTCTGCACCCCCAGTGAAAGACGGTTGACGCCGAGCTGCCGGTAATCCTTTAGCTTCAACCGTGTGGCGCTTTCGGGATTGGCTTCCAGGCTGATTTCAGCGCTTTCTTCCAGGCACAGCCGTGCCGCACAGGCATCCAGGATGCGCTCCAGCGCGTGCGGTGAGAACAGGCTGGGTGTGCCGCCGCCGAAATAAACGCTGCCGATACGCCGCCCCGCGACGCGCGGCGCGGCGATTTCCAGGTCGCGCTCCAGGGCCGCGCAATATGCCGCCTCGCGCGGCGTTGCGGCATGGGCGTTAAAGTCACAGTAAGGACACTTGCTGCGGCACCAGGGCAGATGCAGGTACAGGCCCAGCGGCACCCCGGCCGGCCGGCGCGGCGTGGGGAAACAGGATTCAGCACGGGCCGCGGGGAGGTTGTGATTCCCGCCGCCGCTCCCGTTGTCCAAGGGTGTCGCGGCACCCACCGGGGAACTCATGGCGCGCCGCGCGCGAGCAGGCGCAGCAAGGCGCGCGCGGCGCGGCCGCGGTGACTCAGGCGGTTCTTATGCGGCGCGCTCAGTTCGGCCGAAGTACGCGCCCCGCCGCCGGGGCGGAACACGGAGTCATAACCAAACCCCCCGGAACCGTGCGCCTCCAGGGCAATGCGCCCCTCCCAGACGCCCTCGCAGATGAGCGGCGCCGCGTCCCGCGCGTGGCGCAGGAAAATCAGCACACAGCGAAAGCGCGCACCGCGCCGTGCCACGCTCACACCCCGCAGGGCGCGCAGTAACTTGACGCGGTTCTGTTCATCGCTGGAGTCTTTTCCTGCGTAACGGGCCGAGTGCAGACCGGGCGCGCCCCGCAGGGCGTCGACTTCCAGGCCGGAGTCATCGGCAATGGCCGGCAACCCGGTGGCCAGGGAGGCGTCCCGGGCCTTGATGAGCGCGTTCTCAACGAAACTCAGTCCTTCCTCCGCGGGGGCGGGTCGTCCCGCGGGCAATAATTCCAGGCATAGATCGGCGCCGCGCAGCAGGGAACGGAATTCCCGCAGTTTTCCCGGATTGGCGCTGGCCAACACCACCCGGCGCGTCGTCGTCCCGCCAGCCAAAATCAGGCGCGCGGGAGAGGGGCCGCAATGATCATGCTGGAATCATTTTTCGAAGCTGTCCAGAAGCACCCTGTCTTGATCGTTGTTCCGCAGTTGCCAATGCCGCGTGAGATAGTACATCCCCATCTTAAGCAGCAGGTTCTCGCTCTGTCGGGTTTCCCCAATGTAGCGTGACAACTCACCGCTGCTGATGTTGAGGTAAACGACCTGGCCGTAAGAGTCGTCATGCGGCGCGTCCACACAGAGCAGCACCTGGTCGCGCACCATGACGACCATGCCCGCGCGTTTATGTACCAGGGGCATATCCGGTAGCGCGGACTCAAGATCAAACATCGGGGAAAAAACCACTTCCGCAGTGATATCCAACACGCGCTGCTCAAGCATGGCGGCATCGGCATCCATGAGGTGCGGCTTCACTTTCATCTGCTGACCGGCTTGCACCACCCGGAACACCAGCAATTTCTCGGAATAACCCCGCGTTTCCTTGAGGGAGGTCTTGATGCACCAGGCTGCCCCTATGTCCGGCAACTGCGCGATACAGATAGCTCCCGTACTCAGCGCCGTGAAATCCGTTACGTGGTTTAAAAGGTTAACTCTCACTGCAGCACCCTCCTTATGCAAACCGTGTCCATCCATTGACCTTCACCCCGGAGCCGCCCTGTCAGCGGGCCGTGGAGAATCAGCCTGAAAAATCGCCTGCATCAGCCCACGTCGCATGACAAGCGGCTTTCAGCCAGGCGCCCCGCACACCAAGCGCCATTATAAGCGGAGCAGCGGGTTCAACAATCACGAGTCTCCCGGTGGCGGCGCACCTCGGCTTGTAAAGTGACGGAAGCCCTCCGCGCGAGGTTGGAAAGTCCGCCCGGAATCCCGCCAGCGCAGGCCGGGGGCGGCTTCCACTTCGCCTATGCGCGTGCAGGCGCGTCGCAGTTCGGGGTCCAGGGTCGTCCAGCGGGCGGGCGGCAGGGTGAAACAGAGTTCGTAGTCGTCCCCACCGCCAGCTGCCAATTGCAGGGCTTCCGTCCGGGGACAGGAAGCGCGCAGTGCCGGGGACAGGGGCAATTGCTCCGCGTTCAGAAACGCACCGACGCCGCTTGCTTCCAGCAGGTGACGCAGGTCGGCGGCCAGGCCGTCGGAGATGTCAATGCAACTGCTGGCCTTGTCCCGCAGCAGCAGGGCCTCGTGCACCCGCGGCCGCGGCCGCGCCAAGCGCTCATGCAGCGCCGCCCGGCCGCGTTCCGTCTCACCGGGGCAGGTCTCCAGGCGCAGGGCGCGGGCGGCATCGCCCAAGGTGCCGGTGACACACACCCAGTCACCCGGGCGGGCACCCGTGCGCCGCATGGCCCGGCCGCGCGGCACGGTCCCAAGCACGGTCACACAAACACCCAGCGGGGCGCGGCTCAAGTCCCCACCCACCAGGCCGACACCGAATTCCCTCGCCACCTCGAACAGGCCGGCGGCGAAGCTGTCAAGCCAGTCCGCCTCGGCGCGCGGCAGGCTCAGGGAAAGCAGGAACCAGCGCGGTTGGGCTCCCATGGCCGCCAGATCGCTGAGGTTCACCGCCAGGCACCTGTAACCGATCTCCCCGGGCCGCAGGGTGGCCGGGAAATGGCGTCCCTCCAGCAAAGCGTCGGTGCTGACCGCCAACTCCTGGCCGGGCGGCGGCCGCAGCAGGGCCGCGTCGTCGCCGATGCCCAGTGTTACCCCGGCGGCCGCCGGCCCATCCCGGAACCAACGTCGTACGATCTCGAACTCATCCAGCGCCATCGCCCAAGCACTCCGAAGTGTCCGGGTCTTCGGTGCCGACCGCCCCCGGGAGAGGAGGCCCGTCGGTGTCGCGCAACGCGCGCGCGGCGCGATCCAGCACCCCGTTCACGTAGCGGGTGGACTCGCTGTTACCGAACACCCGCGCCGCCTCCACGGCTTCGTTGATGACCACCCGCCAAGGCACTTCCGGACAGTGGGCCAGTTCATAGGAACCGATGAGCAAAATCGCAAGCTCCACCGGGTCCAGCTCCTTCAGGGGTCGATCCAGCAACGGCGTCAGCAGGCCCCGCAGCTCTTCGTCATGCCCCACGCACCCTTCCACCAGGCGGTGAAAGTATTCCAGGTCCAACGGCCCCCCCTGCGGGCGTTGCTGAAACTGCCGCAGCAGCTGCGTCACGCTGGAGTCCGTCAGCTGCCACTGGTAAAGCGCCTGTACCGTCCTGTGCCGGGCGTTCACCACGGCCCGCATGGGCCGGCCCCGGCGGCGGCCCCGCTTCATCCGCGTAACCCGGCCCCGAGCCGCACCATTTCCAGCGTGGCCAGGGCGGCCTCCCGGCCGCGATTCTTCGGGCCGGCGCCGGAGCGCTCCCGGGCCTGCTGCATGGTGTGCGCGGTGAGCACGCCGAAACCGATTGGCAGGGAAGATTCCAGCGACACCACCTCGATGCCGCGCGCGCAGGCCGTCGCTACCAGGTCGAAATGCGCGGTGTCTCCGCGCAGCAACGCACCCAGCGCCACCAGCCCCTGGAAACGCTCCGTACGGGCCAGCCACTGCAAGGCCAACGGCAATTCAAAGACACCCGGTACACGCACCACCTGCACCGCCACCACACCGCATTCGGCAAAGACCTCCCGGCAACCCTTCAGCAATCCCTCAACGACCTGCGGGTTGTAACGCGCGGCGACCACCGCGTAACGCGCACCGTCCGCCGTGCGCGCCCCGGGAGAGGGAGGGGGAGAGGGAGGTCGCACGTCGCTCATGGCAACACGCACCGATCAGGAAACATATTCCTCCACCTCCAGCCCGAAGCCGGACAGCCCGTGCATTTTCAGGGGCGAGCCCAGAACCCGCATGCGCCGCACCCCCAGGTCGGAGAGAATCTGTGCTCCCAGGCCATAGGTGCGTAATTCCACCTCGCCCTGAGCGGCATCCCGTTCCTGTTTCCCCCCGGCGTCCAGGCGCTGCACCTGCTCGATAAGAGCATTGGGATCATATTGATTGCAGAGCACCACCAGCACCCCGGTTTTGGCGGCGGCGATGCGCTGCAGCGCATCGCGCAACGGACGGCCAAACAGATCACCCAGGGCCGCGCTCAAGTCAAAGAGCAGGTTGTGGATATGCACCCTGACCAGCACCAGGTCCTCCGGCCGCGGCTGACCGTGCGTCAGTGCGATATGCAGACCGCCCTCGATCCGGTCTTCGTAAACCACCAGGCGAAACATGCCAAACTCGGTCTGCAAGTCGCAGGCGGCGCGCCGCACCACGGTTTTCTCATGACGGATGCGAAACCGGATCAACTCGGCGATAGTGCCCATCCGGAGTCCGTGGCGCTGGGCGAATTTCTCCAACTGCGGGCGCCGCGCCATGCTGCCGTCCTCGTTCAGGATCTCCACGATGACGGCCGCCGGAGGCAACCCCGCCAGGCGCGCCAGGTCGCACCCCGCCTCGGTATGACCGGCGCGCACCAGCACGCCCCCGGAATGCGCCATTAACGGGAAAATATGTCCCGGCTGCACCAGGTCCCGGGGACCCGCTTCCGGGTTCACCGTGGTCCGTATGGTATGGGCGCGGTCCGCCGCCGAAATACCGGTGCTGACACCGTGCGCGGCGTCCACGGATACCGTGAAGTTCGTTTTGCGCGTGGAAAAGGCGCCGGCCCCCATGAGTTTCAGGTCAAAGCGCTCGCAATATTCCGGAGTCAGGGTCAGGCAGATCAGGCCGCGGCCATGGCGCGCCATGAAATTGACGTCCTCGGGTTTCACGAAGCAGGCGGCCATGGCCAGGTCCCCCTCGTTCTCCCGATCCTCGTCATCCAAAAGAATGACCATGCGTCCCTGCCGCAACTCGCTGATCAGCAGTTCGGTGTCACCCATGGGAGCAGCGAGCGCCTCCGACCCATGGATCGGCTTACGACGTGCCATGGCGCGCCTCCCCGGGAATGCGCCCGGCGCCCCGGGCGTCCAGCAGGCGGGCGAGATAGCGCGCCACCAGGTCCACCTCCAGGTTCAACCTGGTGCCGACCGCGCGACGGCCCAGCGTGGTGTGCTTCAGGGTGTGCGGGATGAGCGCGACCCGGAAGCAATTCCCCCGTACCGCCGCCACCGTCAGGCTGACCCCGTCCACCGCGATGGAGCCGCGCTCGCACAGGTAAGGCTCCAGTGCGGCAGGCAACCGCAGGGTGAGCCCGGCATCCGCCCCCGTTTCCAGTTCCACGACTTCTCCCGACCCATCCACATGCCCGGCGAGCAGATGGCCGTCCAGCGGCTCACCCAGGGCCAGCGCCCCCTCCAGGTTCACCATGTCCCCCTCCCGCAGGCCGCCCAGGTTGCTTAAAGACAAGGTATGCCCGGTGACCTCCACCCAGAAGCGCGGCGCTTCCAGTCGAGTCACCGACAGGCAGACGCCGTTCACGGCAATGCTGGAGCCGACCTTCCAGCGGTCCAGGCCGGGCGACCCGGCATCCAGGCAAAACAGGCGACCCGGTGCCACGGCGCGGCCGGACACGACCCGCCCCAGCGACTGGATGATCCCGGTAAACAAGACAGCTAACCCCTCAGCACGGCCCGGCGGCCGGCCAGGATACAACGGACACGAAGCCCGAAAAGCACAGATCCCAGACCAAAGCAGGCATTGCGGCGAGTTTGCACATACTGCATGATAGTATCCGCAGTGTGCGTCTCAAGCCATCCGGCACGCACCCGGCCGGACAAACGCCGGCCACGGACACGGGCCACGGACACGGGAATAACCGTCCGAGAAACCGACGCGCCTCGGCACCCGGTATGACCACATCCCGGCAGGCCGCACGAATCGCCTCGGCCCGGAAAATCAAGAATTTGAATGAAGCAGGCCCTGATGTGACCACCAAAGCTTCAAGCCCCACTGTGCCTGAAAACAGTGCCTGAAGACACACAACCCCAAAGCGACTCCCGGCCGGAGGAAAGCACCACCACGGCGGACACGCGCCCCGCCGCGCCCCGCTTCGGCATCCGTGGCCGCCTGAAAGCCGCCGGCGTCCACATGGTGCTCAGCATCCTGGCTTTCCTGGTGGTGCTCTACTTCATTTTGTTCTCCTGGTACCCGGCGCCGCACTTCAGCATCACCGGCGGCTGGCAGGGCGTCCGCATCATGCTGTTCGTGGACCTGGTGCTGGGTCCGCTCATGACCCTCATTCTTTTCAACCCGGGCAAGCGCGTCCTACTCATCGCGATGGACCTGGCGATCATCGCCGCCATACAGATCAGCGCCTTCATCTGGGGTGTCTTTACGGTACACAGCCAACGCCCGGTCAACCTGACCTTGTGGCAAGGAGGCTTTCACGCCGTTCTGGAAGCGGACTACCTGGAGCAGCAGGAGGATCCCGGGAAGGTACGGGCCATGAGCCCCGAGCGCCCGCCCCTGGTCTATGTCGCGGAACTGGACGTCACCGTTGAGCGTTTCCTCGGTGCCCTGAACCAGGAAGACACGAAGGCGGCGAGCGCACCGCAGGCGACGATTAAGCTCTACCGCCCCCTGACCGAGTACCTGGATGTCCTGGCCGCCGTCTCCCTGGAGCACACCTCACAGGATCCCCGTACCCACACCGCGCTGGAGGAGTACCGCCGCACTCACCCCAACACGGAAGCTTCCTGGTTCGTCCCTTTCACAGCCCGCTTCGGCCGCTCCATCCTGGTATTCGACAGCCAGGGTCGCCTCCTGGACTCCATGGCCGACCCACGCCTGGCCGAACCCTAAACAGCCCCGACCCCCCCTGGACTCAACGCCTACAGGCCCAACCCAAGGCACAACGATCATCAGCCTGCTTACCAGGGAACAAAGTTACAAAAGCAGGACCACTTTTCAGCACGGGTTCCCACCGTAAGCCAAAAGATCAGCCACACAAGCCATCGTGGGGCTGGTCGACTCTCCTTCCCGCTTAAGGAGACTCCAGGCCACAAGATTGACAGCGGTTAACCCTCGCAAAGTCATGCAATCCCAGGGGCCCTGGTTGAGCTGCCTTGACCGGTGCCCTTTTTCAGATTGATTACGGTTTTATTAACAGGCCCATGTTTTAGCGATGACCGTTCTGGAGGGGAAAAGGTTACCCCGGCGCGTCAATAAGGCCGCACAGCTGAGAAAACGGCGCGCCGGACGGCGCCGAGGTTTGGCCCTGCGGCGCGGCAACCACGGTGTCGCCGCTGGTTAGCGGCTAAGGGGCTCCGGGAGAGGTTGCCTCGGCGCGGCGGTTGGAATTGCGGAGACCGGGATTCCGGAATATAACCCGGGCGCTTGTGATCTGCCGAGGCCGCCCGCCGCGCGAATTCTACAGGTGGCGAGGCCCCGGCGCGTCAATCAAGCCGCGCCGCTGTCGTATAGGCTGAGTTCCGGAGGAAAACTGCCAATCAGTGAGCCGTCAGGGTGAGTCAGTCGGCAATTATCCTGCATTTGTCCGGGAACGCGGGAAGGCTATCCTGGCATGGAGTCTTTGCCTGTCTCCCCGCTCGTCGGGGTTCACCTTGCAGACAGCTCCGCCGTGTCCGCTTTTCCTGGCCGATCGAGTAGTTCCATGGGGTGGTTCTTTTGAGCGCATTGAGGAGATTCCCGGGTGTGCGGAGGCTTGAGCAGCGTCCATACATGCCTGGGTGCAACCGCGCGGCGTGTGTTGTATCTTCGTTCCCCGTGACAAAGATTCACACCCCGTGATGTGTTGACGAATGGGCGCGGATTTTATCAACAAGGTGCATTACGGTGACTTTCTGGAGAAATCCAGGCTGTTAGGGCGGCGGAAGTTCGATGTTGTAATAGCCGACCCACCGTATAACATCGGGAAGGACTTCGGAAACGATACGGACCAACGACAGCTGGAGGATTATCTCGCCTGGCCTGATAAATGGTTGTCGATTTGCAGGGATCATTTATCCGACAACGGCCTGATATATGTTTATGGGTTTGCCGAGATACTGGCTCACGTTGCGGTCAGGCATCCACTGGAGAAACAACGCTGGCTGGTGTGGCATTACACGAACAAGACAGTACCAGGACGAAATTCTGGCAAAGAAGCCACGAGTCAATCCTCTGTCTATGGAAAGGTAAAAAACCAGGCATCTCCATCGATCTAATCCGTGAGGAGTACACGGAAGCCTACAAGCGGTGCATCGGGCGGTGCATCGGGAAGCCGCGGAGGGAAACAAGGGGCCGCTTCAACAGAAACGGTCATGGGAGCCTATACAATGGGCACAAGAAGGGCGCGTTGCCCCGTGATGTTCTGAAAGTCCCGGCGCTTGCGGGGGGGGGCTGGATACAGGGAGAGGTGGTTTGTCTGTCGTGACTGCGGTAACCGGCTGTTCCCACCGGATAAAATGAGCGGTCATGACGGGCACAACATTCTAAAGCACCCGACCCAGAAGCCCATGGAGCTGACGCGGCGGCTCCTGTTGTCGACGGTCAATGGTAAAGGCGCGCTCATCCCTTTTGCCGGCTCCGGTTCAGAGTGCGTTGTTGCCCGAAAGCTGAAAGTCAGCTTCTTCACTACCGAAATCAATGCAGAGACTGTTTTGTTTGCACGGAAGTGGCTGAAGGTGGACCCGGAAAGGATATGTATCGACTAACGCCAAGAATGCTGCAGCAGTTAGAGAAATCTCTTGAGGAGTACCATAAACTTTTTAGATGCAGGAAGGTGTTCAGGGTGGGAACTGGAGGAGTTGATCGTTAAGGCTATAAAGTTAGACACGGTGGCCCAGCATCATGTACTTTGGAGAGAGATGGGGCATGATGACAAGGAGGATATAAAAATTAAGGCGGGCCCTGATACTCATCCGATACAGATCAAGTCGGGTCAAGTAGGGAACGAATACCTGGTCCTATCCGGACACAGGCTTGGCCGATTCAAGGGTGATCTGCAAGAGATATCAAGCTACCTGCGGGGCAAGAGCGCGAATATAATCAGCGTTCCATATGAAAAAAAAGACGCGGAGCAGGGCAGGATACATATTTACCAGGTATCTTATGTAGATCTTAAATACCTAACCGACGTCAGAGTCGATAACTGGGGATCATTAGGTAAGAGATATGAACAAGTGAATAGCCATGGAGTGCGCTTTTCACTTCGTCCAACGATGAGCTGGCAGATCTGGTGGTCTATCCCCCTGAGCCTGGTTACCCAGGAAAGGAGTTTTGAGATCGGTTGACGGCTGAGGAGCAACAGGCGCCGGACTGAAGAAGGGAATTGCCAGGGGCCGTGATATGGGGTGAGGCTACGGCCTGGATGTCAGCAGGATGCAGGTGGCGTTGCGGCCCGGTTGCGCTGGTTCCTGGTTTCCAGGGGGCAACTGTACTCCCGTGTGCCTGGCGTCGGCAGGGGCCAGGCGTGGCTCAGTTCGTCGGCCAGCTGTCGTGGGCGGGGATGGACCACTGGACCAGGGGGAGGTTTCTCCGGGCCAGGGAGAAGGGGGTCGCCTTGGGGTCCAGCCATTCCTGCAGGTGTTGCTTCGCCCTGGGCCAGTCCTTGTCGATGATGGAAAACCAGGCCGTGTCGCGGTTCCTGCCCTTGGTGATCATGTGTTGCCGGAAGACGCCCTCAAAGGCGAAGCCCAGGCGCAGGGCGGCCTGCCGGGAGCGTTGGTTGATGGCGTTGCATTTCCATTCCACGCGGCGGTAGCCCAGTCGGAATGCCTGCTCCATGAGCAGGAAAGCCGTCTCGGTGTTGGCGCGGCCGCGCCGGCGCTCCGGGGCGTGCCAGATGTGGCCTATCTCCAGGCTGTGTGCCTCCGGCTTGATGCGCAGGTAGCCAGCCATGCCGGCCAGGGTGTTGTCGTCATGGTGGTGTACCAGGTAGAGCGCGGTGTCGCCGCTTGCACCGAGGCGAAGATAGAAGTTCCGCATGGAGTCCGGGTCTTTGAAGGGGCCGTAGGACATGAAACGCCAAGTCTCCGCGCGCTCGGGATGGCCGTGCGTGGGCGTGTAGAGTGCGGTGAAGTCCGTGTGCTGCTCGGTGAGCGGCACCAGGGAGATGAAGCGACCGGTCAGGCTTTGGCGCGGGGGTCTGGGCGGTCTTGCGGCTACGGGCTCCTGGTTCAGGCGGTAGGGGAGGCATGCTGGCCGGGGGGACGACATGGGGTATTTTAGGCGGCGGCGGCACCTTGTGACAAAGCGGGTACGCCGCGGCCCGTGGGTCTTGCCTTTCCGGGTCCGTGTTTCGGGTTCCCCCCGGGGCCGCGGTGTAGAATGGGCATCCGTTGTTTTTTGTCCGGAGGTTGGAATCCATGGATCTATCTTCTTCCGTGCTGCGTTTCGGGGTGTTCCTGGCCTTGCTATTCTTATTGCTGTTCCTCGAGTTTTTGTGGCCGAGCCGGGTTTCGCGCTTCGGGATTTGGCGGCGCTGCGGCAATCTCGGCCTGGGCCTGGTCGGGTCTTTCCTGCTGTGGCTGTTTGCGCCGTTGGCGGTGCTCTCCGTGGCCGCCTTCGCCGACGCTTATGACCTGGGGCTGTTGCGTGTCCTGGGGCTGTCTCCCTGGATCGCCGGAGTGCTGGGGTTTGTGCTGCTGGACCTGGTTGTTTACCTGCAGCACCTGTTGCTACATCGGGTGAGCTGGCTGTGGCGGGTGCACCGGGTGCATCACACGGATCCGGAGCTGGACGTCACCTCCGGGGTGCGGTTTCACCCGTTGGAGGTGCTGCTGTCTCTGCTTCTGAAGTCCGGCACGGTGCTGTTGCTGGGAGTGGGCTTCTGGACGGTGTTGGTCTTTGAGGTGATGTTGTCCGGGGCCTCCCTGTTTACGCATTGCAATCTTTCCCTGCCGGCCCGTGTGGACCGGGTGCTGCGGTATTTCGTGGTGACTCCGGGTATGCACCTGTTGCATCATTCCGTGCGGCGGGCTGAACATGACCGAAATTATGGCACGGTGCTGTCCTTGTGGGATCGGCTCTTCGGCACTTACCTTGCCGCCGCGCGCGGTGAGTTCCGCATCGGGCTGCGACGCCCCTTGCCACGCTACGTTATAGGGTTGCACTGGCTGCTGGTGCAGCCTTGGTTACGGCGCGCACGCAGCGCGGAGGGGGAACAGGAGGCATGAGATCCGTGGGTGCCTTGGTGTGGTTGCGTGCGCGGCGTCAGCTGCCGTAGGTTGCGGACGATTCGGTGCCTGGGGTTTCGTGATGTCCCTGCGGGCCTACGGGGAAGTGCGACCTTGCGTGGACGCCGCCGCTTACGTGGATCCGACCGCGGTGGTGATCGGAGATGTGCGGCTGGCCGCGGATGTGTCCCTGTGGCCGCAGGTGGTGGCGCGCGGGGATGTCAATGCCATCACGATAGGCGAGCGCACGAACATCCAGGACGCTTCGGTGTTGCACGTCACGAGCGCCGGACCTTTCTCGGAGTCTGGGTATCCGCTGCGGGTGGGTTGTGATGTGACGGTGGGGCACCGGGTGGTGCTGCACGGTTGCACGGTGGGCGATGGTTGTCTGATCGGTATGGGCTCCATATTGCTGGATGATGCGGTGCTGGAGCCGCGCGTCATGCTGGGCGCGGGCTGCCTGGTGCCGCCCGGGAAGCGGCTGGAGGGCGGCTACCTTTACCTGGGTGCGCCGGTACGCCGTGCGCGCGCGCTGCGCGCCGAAGAATTGAAGTTAATGGAACACTCCGCGGCGCATTACGTGAGGCTGAAGGAGCGTCATCGATGTTCGGGTTGAAGCGGGCGCCGGCGGGTTGTGATGTTGCTCCACGGGTTGGATTGCCCCGGGGAGCGCGGTTTTCCATGATCGCCTTCCGCCCCCGCGCGGCGCGTGGAGTATGGGGGATGCCTTGCCCGTTTTCCGCTGCCCGGGGGTGGCCGTGATGCTTGATGAAAACTGGTTCAGTGAAGCGGCGCAGGGGTTCGCCATGTCGCTGCGGCTGCAGCGCAAGCTGCACGAGGAGCGTTCTCCCCACCAGTTGATTTCGGTGTACGAGACCGAGAGTTTCGGGCGCCTGCTGGCCCTGGACGGCCTCACCATGTTGACCGAGCGCGACCATTTCATCTACCACGAGATGTTGACGCACCCGGCGCACTTTACGCATCGGGAGCCGCGCGATGTGCTCATCGTTGGCGGCGGCGACTGCGGCACGCTTTCCGAGGTGCTGCGTCATCCGGTGCGTTCGGTGGTCCAGGTGGAGCTGGACGAGCGGGTCACCCGGGTCTCCGAGCGCTATTTTCCGGGGCTTTGCGGGGGGTTGGGGGATGCGCGGGTGCGCCTGGTTTTTCAGGACGCGGTGGACTGGATCGCGCGGGCGCCGTCCGACACCTATGATGTGCTGCTGCTGGATACCACCGACCCGGTGGGACAGGCCGCGCGGCTCTTCTCCGCACCTTTCTACCGGGAGTGCCGGCGCGTGTTGCGTCCGGACGGGGTGCTGGCGGCGCAGACCGAATCGCCGTTTTTAGACCTGGAGCTTCTGCGCGGTGCACTCACGGCCATGGGTGAAGCCGGGTTCCCGGTGCGGCGCCTGCTGCACTTTCCGCAGTGCAGTTATCCTTCGGGGTGGTGGTCGGTGACGCTGGCCGGCGCCGCGGGGCTTGCGGAGGGCTTCCGCGCCGAGGAGGCGGCCGCGAAAGCTTTCCCGACCCGCTACTACAACGCGCGTGTGCACGAGTCGAGCCAGGTGCTGCCGGAGTTCCTGTTGCATCAGTTGAAGGAGGCGCCCTAAGGTGTCCGCGCGGCGTCTGCAGCATTATCCGCGGGGCAGTGCTCTATCGGGGTGGTGGTCGGTGACCGCGAAAGTTTTCCCGACCCGCCGCCGCGCTATGTTCGGCAACGCGCGTGTGCACGAGTCGAGCCAGGTACTGCCGGAGTTCCTGTTGCATCAGTTGAAGGAGGCGCCCTGAGGTGTCCGTGCGGCGTTTTGATGTGATCGTGATCGGCGGCGGGCACGCCGGGAGCGAAGCGGCCCTGGCGGCGGCGCGCATGGGCGCCTGCACCCTGTTGCTGACCCAGTCGCTGGACACCCTGGGGCAGCTTTCCTGCAATCCCTCCGTGGGGGGCATCGGCAAAAGCCACATGGTGCGCGAAATCGATGCCCTGGGAGGGCTCATGGGGCGTGCCTCCGATCAGGCCGGCATTCATTTCCGGACACTGAATGCGGGCAAGGGCCCGGCGGTGCGCGCCACCCGTGCGCAGACGGACCGCAACCTGTATCGCGCCGCCGTGCGTGCCGCCCTGGAGCGTCAGCCCGGTCTGTGGTTGTTTCAGCAGCCGGTGGAAGACCTGCTGCTGGAAGGTGCCGCCGTGCGCGGGGTGGTAACCGGGATCGGTCTGCGGTTCGAGGCGCCGCAGGTCATTCTTACCGCGGGTACCTTCCTGGCCGGGCACATTCATATCGGCGAACGGGGCTATGGGGCAGGGCGCGCCGGGGAGGCACCGTCACGGCCGTTAGCGGTGCGGCTGCGCGAGTTGCGCCCGCGCACCGGGCGCTTGAAGACCGGTACGCCGCCGCGCCTGGCCGCCGCCGGCATCGATTTCTCTCGGCTCACCGAGCAGCCCGGGGAACAGCCGCCGCCGGTCTTCTCTTTTCTCGGGGCGCCGCCCGGGCGCCCGCGCCAGGTGTCTTGTCATATCACGCATACGAACGAGCGCAGCCACGATATCATCCGCGCCGCCCTGCATCGCTCTCCCATGTACGCCAGCCGCATCCAGGGTGCCGGGCCGCGCTACTGTCCCTCGGTGGAGGATAAGGTAGTGCGGTTCCCGGAGCGCACCGCGCACCAGGTATTCGTGGAGCCCGAGGGATTGGATGCGGGAGAGTGCTACCCGGCCGGTATTTCCACCAGCCTGCCCTTCGAGGTCCAGCAGGAGCTGGTGCGCTCCATACGCGGCTTTGAGCAGGCCGACATCACGCGCCCCGGTTACGCCATCGAATACGACTATTACGATCCACGCGATCTTTACCCCTGGCTGGAGAGCAAGGACCTGGAGGGGCTGTTCTTCGCCGGCCAGGTGAATGGCACCACCGGCTACGAGGAAGCCGCCGCGCAGGGGTTAATGGCCGGCCTGAATGCGGCGCTGCGCGCGCGCGGCGCGGCGCCCTGGGTGCCGGAGCGCAACCAGGCCTACCTGGGTGTGCTGCTGGACGATTTGGCGGGGCGCGGGCTGGATGAGCCCTACCGCATGTTTACCAGTCGCGCCGAGTACCGCCTGCTGTTGCGTGAAGACAATGCCGATCTGCGGCTCACGGAGCAGGGCCGGCGCCTGGGATTGGTGGATGACGACCGCTGGCGGCTGTTTGAGCGCCGCCGCGCGGACCTGGACCACGCGCGACGCGTGCTGCGGGAAACGCGCCTGAAACCGGCGCCCGGAGTCTCCGGGGAAGCGCTGGAGCAGGTGCTGGGCGCACCGCCGAAGCCCTCCGCCACCTGGTTTGATTTGCTGCGGCGTCCCGGCGTCGGTTGCGCGGAATTGCGGCGCCTGGCGGGTGCGCTGCCCTGTGAAATGGCGCCGGAAGCGCTGCGCCAGGTGGAGATCGAGGCGCGCTACGGGGGATATATTGAGCGCCAGGAGCGCGAGGCGGAGCGGAATCGGCGCCAGGCGCGGCTTACCTTGCCGACTGACTTCGATTACGCGGCGGTGACCGGCCTGTCTCACGAAGCGGCGCAGAAGCTGGCGCAGTACCGGCCGGTGACCCTGGGGCAGGCGGCGCGGGTGCCCGGTGTCACCCCGGCAGCTGTTTCGCTGTTGCGGGTGCATCTGCGGCGGCGCGCCGCCATGCCACCCGCCCGGCGCAGTGCCTGAGAGGCCGCGTGCGCGCGCCGTCTCTCGAGGAGCCGCCGGAGGTGATCCTGCACTCCGGTGTCCGCGCCCTCGGGGTGCGGCCCGCGCCCGGTTTCCAGGATGCTTGCCTGGCCTATGTGCGCCTGCTCATGGACTGGAACCGGGTGTTCAGCCTGACGGCCGCGCAATCCGCCGGTGAGATCATCCGTCGCCACGTGTTGGACGCGCTTGCGTTGCTGCCTTACCTGCGCGGCTGGAGTTGCCTGGACCTGGGCAGCGGCGCCGGCTTGCCCGGCCTGGTGCTGGCGTTGGCGGCGCCGGAGCGGCGCTGGGTGTTGCTGGACGCCAGCCTGAAGAAGACCCGCTTCCTGCGGCAGGTCTGCATGGAATTGCAGCCGTCCGGAGCCGGGCCGGGGATCACGGTGGAACGCTGCCGGGCCGAGGACTACCGGCCGGAGCGGGGGTTTGACACGGTGACCGCGCGCGCCGTGGGTGAGCCGCGCCAGGTACTGCGCCTGGCGACGCCGCTGTGTGCGCCCGGCGGCCGGGTCTTGCTGTGTCGCGGCATGGCGCCTGGCGCCGCTGAATGGACCGCCCTGGAGCGGGAGAGCGGCGTGGCCCGCTGCCACAGGCTGGTGGTGCCCGGCGCGGCGCACCGCTGCCTGCTGGAATTAGAGCCGCGTCCGGCCGCCCCGCGCGGCGTTGGAGCCTGAGGCATGGTCGAAACCGGCACGGGAGTCCCGCCCGCCCCCAAGGGCCGCATCATCGCGGTTGCCAACCAGAAGGGCGGCGTCGGCAAGACCACCACCGCCGTCAACCTGGCCGCCTCCCTGGCCGCCACCCGGCGCAGGGTGTTGCTCGTGGACATGGATCCGCAGGGCAATGCCACCATGGGCAGCGGCGTGGACAAGGAAGAGCTGGAACATTCCCTGAGCAGCCTGCTGCTGGAAGAATGCCGCCTCGAGCAGGCGTTGCTGGATTGCAAAGACTACCGCTACCAGCTATTGCCCGGCAACGGCGATCTGACGCGGGCGGAGGTGCGCCTGGCGCCGGAAATCGGCCGGGAACTGCGCCTCAAGCGCCTGCTGTGGCCGCTCGCCGTCGATTACGACTACGTCTTTATCGACTGTCCGCCGGCGCTCAGCCTGCTGACGCTGAATGCCCTGGTGGCCGCGCACTCCGTGTTGATTCCCATGCAATGCGAGTATTATGCATTGGAAGGACTCAGTGCGCTGCTGGAGACTATTAACCGTATACGCGAGATGCTCAGCCCCGGGTTGAGCATCGAAGGATTGCTGCGAACCATGTATGACCCACGCAACCGTCTGGCCTGCGACGTTTCCGAACAACTACGGCGGCATTTCGGGGTCAAGCTCTACCGCACCGCCATTCCGCGCAATGTGCGGCTCGCGGAAGCCCCCAGCCACGGCCAGCCGGTGCTGTACTACGACCGCAAGTCGCGCGGCGCGCTGGCCTACCTTGCCTTGGCCGGGGAGATGCTCGACCTTAGCCCAGGCCCGGAGGCATCGTGATGGTGCGCCGCCGCGGCCTGGGACGCGGGCTGGATGCCTTGATCGGGGATCGAGAGTCGCGCGGCGCGGCTTCTCCGACGCAGGGTGGGCGCCTGCTGGAGCTGTCGATCGATGCGATTCAGCGCGGCTCCGCGCAGCCACGCCAGGAGCTGGACGCGACCGGCCTGAAAGAGTTAAGCCGATCGATCCAGGCCCAGGGGCTGGTGCAGCCGGTGGTGGTGCGCAAGGCTGGCACCGACCGCTATGAACTCATCGCCGGAGAACGGCGCTGGCAGGCCGCGCGCCTGGCCGGTCTGCGCACCATCCCGGCGCTGCTGCGGGAGGCGGACGACCGCAGCGCCGCCTGCCTGGCCCTGGTGGAGAATATCCAGCGCCGCGACCTGAACCCGGTGGAAGAGGCCGGCGCGTTGCAGCGCCTGGTGCGCGAGTTTGGCATGACCCATGACGCGCTGGCCGTGGCCCTGGGCCGCTCGCGCGCCGCGGTCAGCAACCTGCTGCGGCTGCTCGGCCTGGCTCCCGACGCCCTGGAATTGCTGCGCCAGGAGCGCATCAGCGCCGGCCACGCCAAGGTCCTGCTCGCCCTGCCGCGGGAGCGCCAGGAGCCCGCCGCGCGCACGGTGAGCGAACGGGAACTTTCGGTGCGTGCGACCGAGCGCCTGGTGCGCGCCGCGTCGCGGCCCGGCCGCGACAAGAGTGGCACCGGGGCGGCCGCCGCCGGCGGCGAGCGGGATCCCAACATACTGAAGGAGGAGCGGCGGCTCTCCGAACGTCTCGCGGCCCGGGTACGCATCCGCCACCACGAGACGAAAGGCTCCGGGAGCCTGCAGATTCACTACAATTCCCTGGCCGAACTGGAGGGGATCCTGGAACGTATTCAGTGACGGTGCCGGAAAGCCGCGGCCGGAACCCGTCGTGGCACGTTCTGGTCAGCGGCTGCGGAGTCGCCCTGGTGGCCTTCGGCTTGCGCTATTCCTACGGGGTATTCGTGGCCCCGGTGTCCTCGGCCATGGGATGGGGGCGTGATGTCTTCTCCCTGGCCATCGCCCTGCAGAATCTCTTTTGGGGCATGGCCCAGCCGGTAGCCGGCGCCCTTGCCGACCGGCACGGCATCAGCCGGGTGATGTGGGGCGGCACCCTGTTGAGTGCGCTGGCGATGCTTGGCGCCTCCTTCGCGCGGAGCCCCCTGGAGTTCTGCCTGCTCCTGGGGGTGCTGACCGGCGTTGCCCAGAGTGGTTTCGGCCTACCCCTGATTGTTGCGAGCTTTGGCCGCATCTTTCCGGAGGAGCGGCGCTCCCAGGCCATCGGCCTGGCGACCGCTTCCAGCAGCCTCGGACAGTTTCTGATCGTCCCGCTGGTGCAGCTCGGTGTCGTCGGCCTGGGCTGGCAGGGCACCCTGTGGATGATGGCGCTGGTCATCGCGAGCCTGCCTTTCCTGGGATTGCCCCTGGGAAAGGCCACCCGCCCGCCTTCCGCCGCGCGAGACGACACCGACCTCAGACTCGCCGACGCCCTGCGCGGCTCCCTGGGTTCCAGCAGTTTCCGCCTGGTGCTGATCGGCTTTTTTGTCTGTGGCTTTCATGTCACTTTCATCGTCGTCCATATGCCGGGGTACCTGCTTGACCTGGGGTTCACAGCCTCCCTGGGTGCCTGGGCCATAGGGGTCATCGGCCTGTGCAATATTTTCGGCTCCTGGGGGGCTGGCTGGCTGGGCGCCCGCTACAGCAAACGCCTGTTGCTCTGCGCCTTGTACGCCGCCCGTGCTGTGATCATCACGCTGTTCCTGCTGTTGCCGCCGTCTCCCCTGGTGGTGCTTCTCTTCTCCGTCGGCATGGGCCTGCTGTGGCTGGGCACCATCCCCCTTACCTCCGGCCTGGTGGTGACGTTGTGCGGCACCCGCTACATCTCCACCCTGTTCGGCCTGGTGTTTTTCTCCCACCAGGTGGGTGCCTTCCTGGGGGTATGGCTGGCCGGCCTGCTGCACCACTGGGGCAACGGTTACGAGGCGATCTGGTGGGCCGCCGTCCTGTTCAGCGTCATCGCCTCCGTCCTGCACTGGCCCATTCGCGAGCGGCGTCTTGCCTGGGCGCTCAGCCCCGCCTGAGAGGGCCCGCGCTGCTCATGCCGCCAGCCGGGTCGGTGGCCGGGCGGCGGTGCAGGTCGTGTACCACGCACACAGGCTGTCCCCGGCCGCGTTTTGCCACACGGCACACCGCTTTCGGGAGGCCGCGGAGACGAGGACGGTCGAAGGTGTACGCTCAGCCTGGTTCCGACTCGCTTGCAAGTAGCTTTAAGAAGTCCGGCCCGAAACGCT